>CAVUXJ010000016.1:0-43740 GCA_963745495.1 uncultured Acidobacteriota bacterium | reverse complement strand
CAGGAGACGCTCATGACTCGCGACGAGGTGATATCGCTCATCGCGCGCTGCCAGCAGGCGCTCGATCGTCGAGACGCGGTTGCGCTGGCCGCCGAGCACGCCGACGCGTGCGTGATGGACAGCCCGACCGCAGGCGGAGCCCTCACGGGACGCCCGGC
This sequence comes from uncultured Acidobacteriota bacterium, assembly GCA_963745495.1. Lineage (GTDB taxonomy): Bacteria > Acidobacteriota > Vicinamibacteria > Vicinamibacterales > CAVVIG01 > CAVUXJ01. The sequence goes on along the minus strand of CAVUXJ010000016.1, from coordinate 43,582 downwards.
GATTTCCGCGGTCTATACCGCGTGGTTCAGTGGCTTTCCCGATCTCGTGGCCACGGCCGAGGAGGTGCTGATCGACGGCGATCGATTCGCCCAACGGTTCACCCTGTCCGGTACCGACACCGGCGGGTTTCTGGGCGTGCCCGCGACGGGGAAGCCCTTCCGCCTGCCGATGCTCTGGCTGTGTCGTCTCCACGCAGGCCAGATCGTCCATTCCCGCCCCATCTACGATTTCTCCGGAATGCTGATTCAGATCGGGCTGCTCAAGGCGAAGCCGGCCTGAGCGCGCGGCGAGCAGCTGCCGCGCAGCCCGCTCGTCAGGTCCCACCAGTCGCCTGGAAACACCACGCCGCTCCTCCATGGAACAGGCTATAGACTCTCTACGTCTCAGGCTATAGACTCTCTATAGGCCATGACCCTTCGCTCTTCACGCCCCGACGCCCGCCCCGACCTCCTTCACGGCACCCTCGACATGCTGATCCTCCGGACCCTCCAGTGGGGCCCGCAGCACGGCTACGCGATCGGGCAGACGATCCGTGCCCAGTCGTCGGACGTGCTCCAGGTGGAGGCCGGCTCCCTGTATCCGGCCCTGCAGCGGCTCGCGAAGAAGAGCTGGGTCACGGCGAAATGGGGCCAGACCGAAGCCAACCAGCGCGCCAAGTTCTATCGGCTCACGCCGGAAGGCAAGAAGCAGCTCCTTCGCGAGCAGTCGCGCTGGACCGAGCTGGTGAACGCGATCGGCCGCGTGATGAAGCCGGCGGCGGCGCCCGGAACCGAGGAGTAGCGCATGTCGATCCTGTCCTGGCTGAAGCGGCGCCGCCTGGATCTTGATGCCGAGGACTTCCAGGACGAGATCCGTGCCCACCTGGCGATCGCCGCAGACGAGCGCGCGGCCGACGGCGCCGATCGACAGACCGCGCACCGTGCGGCGCTGAAGGACTTCGGCAACGTCACGTTGACGACCGAGGCGGCCCGGCGAGTCTGGATGCCGTCGTGGCTCGAAGCTGCTCGCGACTACGCGAAGGACCTGCGGTACGCGTTTCGTGCTCTTGCAAAGAACCCGGCGTTCTCGTTCACAGTCGTCGGCGTCCTCACGCTCGGCATCACGCTGAACATCGCCGTCTTCACGCTGCTCAAGAGCGTCGCGCTCTCGCCGCTCGCGGGCGTCGACGGAGCGGCGGGGCTCGGCGTCATCTTCGCCGAAACGAGCGGGGGACGTGTCTCCCGCGTCTCCTATCCGGACTATCAGCAGTTCCGCGATCACAATCGCGCCTTCGCGGGACTCTTCGGCACGAGCATGATCACGGTCAACCTGGGCCGAGGCCGAGACGCCCGGGACATCATGGGCGAGCTCGTCACCGGGAACTACTTTCAGGTCCTCGGCGTGCGTGCGCAGCGCGGCCGCACGCTCCTGCCGTCGGACGAGGTCGCTCCCGGCCGCCATCCCGTCGTCGTGATCAGCGACGCACTGTGGCGGCGGGATTTCGGCGCCGATCCGGAGATCGTCGGCAAGACGCTCGACATCAACAACCGCGTGCTGACCGTCGTCGGCGTGACCGATCCCGGATTCCACGGCATGGTCGTCAGCTTCGACGTCGAAGTGTTCGTCCCGGTGATGATGGCGGCCGAGCTCGGCGCCGGACCCTGGGGGCCGGCCAGTGTGTCGTCGAATGTCTTCTCGGATCGCCTCGCTCCGCTCCTTTTCCTGCACGGCTACCCTCGGTCTGGCATGACGATCGCGGAGGCGTCACACGAGATCGACGCGGCCTGGGCCGCGCTCTCGCGCGATCGGCCGCTGACAGATAGCGTTCAGCGGCTCAGGGTCGTGCCGCTCTGGCAATCACCGTTGGGTGCACAGAGATACGCCACGCCGATGCTCGTCGTGCTGAGCGCGACCGGGCTGCTGGTGCTGACGATTGCGTGCGCGAACATCGCCGGGCTGGTCCTGGCGCGCGGTGTCTCGCGACGCGGCGAAATCGCGCTGCGCATGGCCCTTGGCGCGTCGCGGACCCGGATCGTCCGCCTGCTGATGGTGGAGAGCCTCGTTCTCGCCGTGCCCGGCGCCGCCCTGGGGCTCCTGTTCGCGTGGCGCGCGATCCCGATGTCATTCGCCTATCTCGAGGGCGCCGTCGCGCCGCTGCGCGTCTTCCTCAATCTCGAGGTCGACGGCCTCATCATCGGTTTCGCAGTCCTCGTCGCCTGCGGGAGCGCGCTCGTCTTCGGATTCGTTCCGGCGCTCCGCAGCTCGCGGGTCGATCTGGTGTCGGTCATCAACGAAGACCTGTCGTCGCGCGGCGGGGCGCGGGGACGCCTGCGGCCGGGTCTGGTGGTGGCGCAGGTGGCCGTCTCGTTTCTGCTCCTGGTTGGCGCCGGGTTGCTGGGCCGCAGCCTCGCGGCGGCGGAGCAGGCGGATCGAGGCTTCGATGAGAGTCACGTGACCTCGGTTGCGGTCGACCTCACGCGGAACGGGTACGACGAGCCGCGCGGTCGCATCTTCTATCGTCGGCTCCTGGAAGCGGCGCGCGCCGAACCGGGGATCGAGTCGGCCACGCTGGCCGAGCTCAACCCGATGATCATTTTCGAAGCGGGAACCGCACGCATCGCGATCGACGGGTATCACCCGCGTCGAGACGAAGATCTGGCCTTTCTGACGAACGCCGTCGGCTCCGATTACTTTCGCACGCTTCGGATCCCCGTTCTGGCCGGGCGAGGGTTCGAAGACCGGGACGACGAGACGGCGGCACCGGTGGCGGTCGTCAACAAGACGCTGGCGCAACGATTCTGGGGGGGCGCCTCGAACGCGATCGGCAAGCAGGTCCGAGTCGGCGATGGCGACTGGCGAACCGTCATCGGCGTGGCCGGGGATGTGAAGTATCTGCGGGTTGATGAACGACCGCGCCCGTACGTCTATCTGCCGGTGCTGCAGTCGTACCGGCCGAGCATGATCCTGCACACCCGTGGCCAGGCACCGGTGGACGCGCTGGTGGAGCGGGCGCGCGGAATGATTGCGGCGATCGATGCCGATCCCCCGATTGTGTACGCGACGTCGCTGGCCTATCAGACGGGCTGGGCCCTTGTGTTCTTCCGATTCATGGCCGCGGGCCTGGGGATTTTCGGCGTTGCCGGCCTGGCGCTGGCGGCGATGGGCATTTACGGGCTCGTGTCGTACACGGTGAAAGAGAGCACACGCGAAATCGGCATCCGGATGGCACTCGGCGCTCCCCGCCTCGCGGTCGTTCGCGGATTTGCCGGACGAGGCCTGCGTCTGGGCGCGGCGGGCGCCGCGCTCGGGATCGTCGCGGCACTCGCCGTCGGCAGGCTTCTCGGGAGCATGCTGTTCGGCGTCAGCGCTTCCGACCCGATCTCCTTCGCGCAGGCGCTGGCGATCGTGCTGGGGAGCGCCGTCGTCGCGACCATTGTGCCGGCCTGGCGCGCGGCACGGAAGGATCCGCTCAGCGCACTGCGTCATCAATGAAGTCTGAGGCTCGGATATGAAAGACGCGCAGCTCCGCGTATGGCCCGGCATCGTGGCCGGCGTCGTGATCGTGATCGGACTCGCGATCGGGATTCTTCTCAATCTCACGATGCCGAACGTCGCCGGGGTCGGGATAGCCGGCGCCCTGGTTGGGACGCTGGCCGTCTTCGTGTGGTGGCTGTTCTTCAGCCGGGCGCGGCGGCTCGAGCGCTGGAGCGTGATCGCTCTGATGATCGTCGCGTGGTTCGCGATGCGGCCGTTTCTCGACAGGTCGATCATCGGCGGCGCGATGGGAGGCCTGCCGGTGATGGCCTTCACGGTTCTGGCCGTCGCGCTGGTCGCCTGGGCATCGCTCTCGCGAGCCCGTTCGGAAGGAATCCGCCGCGTGTCGCTGGTTGCGGCCATGTTGCTCGCGTGCGGACTCTGTACGCTCGTGAAGACCGCCGGACTCCGTGGAGGCTCTTTCGAGTTTCACTGGCGATGGACACCGACTCCGGAAGAGCGGCTGCTTGCGCAGACGCAGGAGGATCTCGTGCCGATTCCGGCGACGCCGGCAACGGACGTTCCGACCGAGCCGCCTGCGTCCAAGGCGAACACGGATAGCGTCGGTGTTCCGCCGCCTCCTGAGGCGCCGGGAAAGCCTGCGGCCTGGCCTGGATTTCGCGGACCACATCGCGACGGCATCGTTCATGACGTGCGGATCGACACCGATTGGTCGAAATCTCCGCCCGTGGAACTGTGGCGCCGGCCGATCGGGCCTGGCTGGTCATCCTTTGCCGTAGACGGAGATCTGGTCTACACGCAGGAGCAGCGGGGTGACGACGAGATCGTTGCGAGTTACCGGTTGAGCACGGGCCAGCCGGTCTGGAAACACCGCGACGCCGTGCGTTTTTACGAATCGAATGGCGGCGCCGGTCCGCGCGGCACGCCGACCGTCAGCGACGGCCGCGTGTACGCCTTTGGAGGCACGGGAATCCTGAATGCGCTCGATGCCCGCACCGGCGCGGTCATCTGGTCGCGGAACGTGTCGGCCGACAGCAACGTGGAAGTTCCGACGTGGGGTTTTTCAAGCTCGCCGCTCGTGGTCGACGACATCGTCGTCGTTGCCGCGGAAGGGAAACTTGCGGCGTACGACATCGCGACCGGACAGCCGCGGTGGTCCGGTCCGGCTGAAGGCTTCAGCTACAGCTCGCCGCATCTGATGACGATCGATGGCATTCCGCAAATCGTGCAGCTGCGGGGCACAGGCGCCACGAGTCTTGCACCGGCCACTGGCGCCGTGCTCTGGCGCCATGAATCCTCTGGCGGCGCCATCGTGCAGCCGGCCATCACCGCTGACGGCAACGTACTGATCAACAGCATCAGCTTCACCGGGGGACAAGGCATGCGCCGCCTTGCGATTGCGCGTACGTCCAGCGGCTGGACTGTCGACGAGCGATGGACATCCACCGGACTGAAGCCGTATTTCAATGACTTTGTCGTTCACAACGGCCACGCCTACGGTTTCGACGGCAACATTCTGTCGTGCATCGATCTGGCAGACGGCGCGCGAAAGTGGAAGGGCGGCCGGTACGGCAACGGCCAGCTCGTGTTGCTGGCCGATCAGGATGCGTTGCTCGTGCTGTCGGATGAAGGCGAGGTCGTGCTGGTGAGCGCGACGCCCGACGGGTTCAAAGAGCTCGCGCGCTTCGAAGCGATCGAGGGCAAGACCTGGAATCATCCGGTTGTGGTCCACGACATCCTCCTCGTTCGCAACGGGGAGGAGATGGCGGCGTTCAGACTCAGTAGAGCTCGGTGACGAGCCCTCGCGAGCCGCTGGAATTCAGATGAGCCTCTGTGGCGGGGTGTCGAGCTTGAACCTGAGGCACTCGGCTTGCAGTGCCTGGTGGTGGCCAAGACGCTAACGGGCCAAGATGCCAGGAGAGACAATGGCTGACAATCAGAATCCGACGCAGGGGCAGGGCGATCGCCAGAGAGATCAGCAGCAGGGTGGCCAGAATCCGAGGCCACACGATCCCGATCAGACGCGCGGCAGGGAACGGCCGATGGACGATCCGGGGCGCGGGCAGGGCGATCCCTTGGAAGAGGAGTTGCCGCAGGGGCAGCGTGGCGATCAGGGCCGCCAGAATCCGGGCAACAAGCCGGACCAGACTAGGTAGACGACGACACATGGGCGGACCGGAACGTCGGTCCGCCCATCGTTTGAGCAGCCACCCTCAACGAGCAGCACCCGCGGCGACGGGCAGCCCTTGTCGGACGGGTGCTCTTGTCGCAAGTGCCATCAAGAGTTACCATCCACGCCGAGTGCCGTGAGGGCGGCCGACGGTCCGCGTAAAGGGTTCAACCCACCCCCCGCCGTTCTTCCATAACCTTCTGTTCCTCGCCCACGTTGCGGACGACGGGCGGCATGAAAGGGCTTGCCCCTTTCAAAGGAAAGAGAAGGTTATGTCACTCTCCGGATGCTCCCGACCTCAACTGGCTTCGCAAGCAGGCCAAGCGCCGGCTCGACGAGTTGCGCCAGGCTGACCCGGCGGCGCGACTGGCCGACGCGCAGTTCGAGATCGCCAGGCGGTACGGGTTCCCCAGCTGGCGTGCGCTCAAGGCCCACATCGATTCGCTGACGCTGGACGGGCAGCTGTTCGATGCGGCGCGGAAGGGGGACGCGGTGGCCCTGGGCGCCCTGCTCGACGCCCATCCTGGAGAAGCTGCACGCTCGCGCGAAGCCGTACGAGTGGTCGCTGTTACACACCGCGGCAAGCGCCGGGCATCTTTCGGCCGTGGATCTGTTGCTGGCGCGCGGCCTGGACGTGGACGTCCGCGAGAAGGGAGACAACAGCTGCGCGATGCACTGGGCCGCGGGTGGCGGGCATCTGGAAGTCGTCCGTCGTCTGGCCGATGCAGGCGGTGACGTCGTCGGCAGCGGCGACGACCATGCGCTGGAGGTGATCGGTTGGGCGACCTGTTTCGATCAGTGCCACGAGGCCGTTGCGCGGGTTTCTCGTCAGCCGGGGCGCCCGGCACCATATTTTTTCCGCGATTGCGATGAATCTCGGCGACGAGGTTCGTCGAATCGTCGCGGCCGACCGTGCGACGCTGGGCAGCCGGATGAGTCGCAACGAGGACAACCGGACGCCGCTGCACTTCGCCGTGCTCAGGAATCGGCCGCAGATGGTGTCGGTGCTGCTGGACCTCGGTGCCGATCCGCTGGCGGTGGATGGTTCGGGCTACGCGGTTGCGGCGTCTGCGACGACGCCCGACATCGATCGAGGGGTGATGGAGGCCATCCGGGCGATGACCTCTGCAGAGCTGCTCAGCGCCGAGCGAGGAAACCGTCAGCCACGCCTCGGTGCGATGGATGTCGTCGCCGCCGTGGCTCTGGGTGACTGGCAGACGGCCGCCCGGCTCGTGCACGAGTTCCCCGGCTGCTCGATCCACCCGCTGGGGTGTTACACCTGATGGCGAAACGAAACGACCGGGCGGCGGTGAAATGGCTGCTCGACAACGGCGCCGATCCCAACGCCCTGTGGAGCCATTGGGACGCGGACGTCACGCCACTGCACCTGGCGATTCTGGGCGGTCACACGGAGATTGTGCGGGTGCTGCTGGACGGCGGGGCGGACCCGGGGATACGCGACAGCAAGCACGAGAGCGATGCGCTCGGATGGGCCGGATTCTTTCGACGGTCGGAGATCGTCCAGATGTTGATGTCGCGCAGGTTGCACTTCTGACAGGCGCCTCTCGAGTCGCGGGTCGACACGGACTACCTCAGGTCCGCCTGACCAGCCTCCGCCAAGGCTCCGGCGGTCCGCCGTAGCTTCACGCGAAGGCGGAAGGCGGACACTACGAACGGTTTCCCGTAGTGTCCGGCTTTAGCCGGACGGTTGACTCGTCCGCTCATTAAATCTACCATGTAAGACAAATGTCTTTGCAGGCCGCATTAGGGCAGTTCGAGCAGCTCGTGCTCGCTGCGATCCTGACGCTCGGCGAGAAGGCCTACGGCGTCACCATTCACTCGGCCGTCAGCGACCTGTCGGCGCCGAAGCGCGTGTCGCTCGGCGCCGTGTACGCCACGCTCGACCGGCTCGAAGACAAGAAGCTCATCGCGTCATGGCTGTCGGATCCCACGCCCGAGCGGGGAGGGCGATCGAAGCGCCACTACCGGCTCGAGGCCGCTGGCGAACGCGCGCTCCATGAGTCTGTCGTGACGTCGAAGCGTGTGTGCGACTCGGTGGAGCACGTCTGGGGATCGCGCGCCTTGACCCCTGCGCAGACTGCAGGGCCCCGATGACGTATCGCCCTCCTCGCTGGCTGGAATCCCTGGCCGGCACAGTCGTGCCGCCGGCCGCCCAGGAGTCCGCGCTCGGAGACCTGGCGGAATGCTCCGGCAGCACCAGTCGTTACCTGGCCAACCTGACGTCAATCGTGCCGAGGATGATCTGGAGCCAGATCCGTCGGCGCGCCACGGTCGGTGGCGTGGTGTTCAACGCCGTCCTGACCGCCGTCGTCTTGAGTGCCGCACAGGCGTCCGGGCAGGCGCCGTTCTTCACCGAGCCGTGGGCCTCGGCTCGGCTTGCCGCGCCATGGGCGATATGGGTGGCCGGGTGCGCGCTCGCCGCGGCATACGGGCCACGCGACAAGCCGACATGCTGGAATACGAAGCTCTTCGCCGCGACCATCGTCGCGGCGCTTGGTTCGGCGGTGCTGCTGGATGTCCCGGTCGCGCGAGTGGCGATCGGGCTGGCGATCGTTTTCGCGATCTCTCTCGTCCTCGCGCTGCCGGTTCTCAGACGCGCCACGAGGCCGCCGCTGTCGGCAGCGACACTTTCGCAGCACGCGCACCTGTTTCAGAAGACCATCCGGTGGCGCAACGCTCGCGAATCGCTCGCCTGCGTGTTCGTCGTGAGCGTCAACGCCGCCGACGCCTGGCGCGCCGACAGCCTGATGATGCGCACGGGACACCTCTTTCTCGTCTTCGGCGTGCTCTTCATCATGTGCTACATCCACTTCCGTGCGGGCTCGCGACCGGTCCCGCAGTCGGATGCCAGGGTAGTTCTCGACTTCCATCGTCGTGAGATCGTCCGACAGCGCGACATCCTGCGCGCAGTGCCGCTGTGGTATCTGCTGCCCTTCGCGCCCGGCATTCTCGTCGTGGCCGCCAGCCGGTGGGATTCGAAACCCGGAGCGGTTCTGCTCGGGCTTCCGGTCGTCGCGGGCATCTTCGCGCTGGTGTGGGCCCTCAACCTCTGGGCGGCACGGACACTCGAGCAGCAGCTGCAGCAGGTCGACGCGCTCGATGGCGGTGCGTTGTGACATCAGGATGGAGGGACCGGGCGATGACCGCTGAACGGAAATCAGGAATCGTGAATCGGATGATCGTGTCGTCGATTCTTGCCGTGTCGGCAGTCGCGGCCGTGGCGGCGCAGTCCACGACGGCGTCCCGCGTGCCGTCGGATGCGGACATCCGCAAGATTCTGGTCGAGCGCGTGGACGTCCACAGGCAGAGCGTCGGAATCGTCGTCGGCGTCATCGAGCCGACGGGTCGACGGATCGTCGCATACGGCAGCCGCGCCAAGGGTGACGGCCGGCCTCTTGACGGCGACACGGTCTTCGAGATCGGGTCGATCACCAAGGTGTTCACGTCTCTGCTGCTTGCCGATGCGGTGCAGCGCGGCGAGGTCGCGTTGACGGATCCGGTTGCCAGGTTTCTGCCGGCGAACGTCAAGGTGCCCGAGCGGGGCGGTCGCGCGATCACGCTTCATGATCTGTCGACGCACACCTCCGGTCTGCCCCGGATGCCCGACAACTTCATGCCGAAGGACGCGGCCAACCCGTATGCCGACTATTCGGTCGAGCAGATGTACCAGTTCCTCTCCTCTTACCAGCTCACGCGCGACATCGGCGCCACGTTCGAGTACTCGAACTTCGGGGCGGCGCTGCTCGGCCACGCGCTGACCAGACGTCTGGGCATGGACTACGAGGCGCTCGTGCGCGCACGCATTACAGGGCCGCTGGGGATGCGGCGAACGGGAATCGCACTGTCCGAGGAGATGAAGGCCGCCCTGGCGCCGGGTCACGGCCCGGCGCTGGAGCCGGTCCCCAACTGGGACTTGCCGACGTTCGCCGGTGCAGGCGCTTTGCGGTCGACCACCAACGACATGTTGACGTTCCTTGGCGCCGCGATGGGGTACACCGCCTCGCCACTCGGTCCAGCGTTTACGGCGATGACAACCACCCGGCGCCCCGGGTCGGCGGAGACGATGGAGATGGGGCTTGGCTGGCTGATCGCTAAAGCTCAGGACCGGCAGATCGTGTGGCACAACGGCGGCACCGGAGGATACCGGACGTGGGCGGGGTTCGACCCGTCGTCGCGCACGGGCGTGGTCGTCCTGACCAATGCGGGCACGGCGGCTGGCCCCGATGACATCGGCAGGCATCTCCTTGCCCCGGCCTCGCCCCTGCTGCAGACCTTTCCAGCGCCGCCCAGGACGCGCACCGAAACGAAGGTCGACCCATCGGTGTTCGACCGGCTCGTCGGGCGATATCAGCTGGCGCCTGCCGCCATTCTGACCGTCACGCGCGAGGGCAGCCGCTTCCTCGTTCAGCTCACCGGGCAACCGCCGTTCGAGATCTACGCGGAGAGCGAGAAGGACTACTTCCTGAAGGCGGTGGACGCGCAGCTCACGTTCGAAACCGACGCGCAGAACAAGGCGGTGGCCGTCGTGCTGCACCAGAACGGCGCGTCCCCGCGCGCGCCGCGTATCGAAGGCGAGCCGGTGATGCCGAAGGTGGTCACGCTCGACACGGCGGTGCTCGACCGCTACGTCGGACGGTACCAGCTCGCGCCTGGTACGGTGATGACCATCACGCGTCAGGATGGGCGCATGTTCGCGCAGCCGACGGGGCAGGGCGCACAGGAGATCTTTGCCTCGTCCGAGCTCGAGTTCTTCGTGAAGGCCATCAACGCGCAGCTCAGATTCGAGGTGGACGCGAACGGTCGCGTCACCGCACTGATATTCCTGCCGAGCGGCGCGCGAGCGGCCAGGCTGGACTGACAGAGGATGATCGCCGGAACCGGACCGGCGAATCGCTCAACCAGTGACGAACAGCCTGAGCGGTGTGTCTCCCTTCATCAGCTTGCCAAGGACCTCGTCGCCGTTGTCGCCATTGGTGAGGAGCACGCAGCCCGACTTGCGTTCCGCCGACGCGAAGACGAACGCTTTGAATCCGGGGTTATCCCCCCCGTGCGCGAGAAGGTTCCCTCGCTTCTCATGCAGGATCTGCCAGCCGAGCGCCCACGATGAGGTTTCATCCACTTTCACCTGCGGACGGACCATCTCGTCGAGGGCTGGCTCGCGTCAGCCGGAAGGTATCAGTCGGCTTTGGATCGAGGACCTCAATCAGGAACTTGGCATACTCGGTCGCGGTGGTCGAGAGACCGCCGGCGGCTCCATATCGCGCCGCAGTGATCGGGGTCGCTCCGGGCCTGTTGGTCGGCTTTCCGTCCTTGTCGTGAGCGGCAGCCGTATGCTCCGTTGGCGTTTCCCACACGTACCCACTCGATGACATCCCAAAGGGTCTGAGGAGATTGGTCTTGAGGTAGGCATCGATCTCCGTGGCGCAGACCGTGAGGCCATCGAACAGCTTTTCGCAGGATTGTGCGCTGACATGACCGGTCAGATGCGCGACGACCAGCTGCAGGTAACTGTACCCTTCGCCGGAATACAGCCACTTCGAGCCGGGCGCGAAGTGGATGCGGAGGGGTTCCCCGGTTGAACGCCAATTCTGCAGTCCGCTCGTGTGCGACAGTACATGGCGCGTGGTGATCTGGTTGAATCGAGGGTCGTCACTGATCCACCGCTCGGGCACGTACTTCGTGAGAGGCGTATCGAGATTGAGGACGCCTTTCTCGCACAGCTTCATCACGGCGTACGCGAAGACTGTCTTGCTGACCGACCCGGATTCGAACAGGGTGTCCGCATCCACGGCCGCCGTCGAGCCGCTGCGCTTCACGCCAAAGCCCTGACTCCACGCCACGCGGGCATTGCGAATGACCGCGATCGACAGCCCCGGCACACGAGCGGCTGCCAGCAGGGAAGGAATCCGCGCCTTCAGGTCGTCGATCAGAGCGGTCGGCGCCTCTTCGTCAGGCTCGCTCGTCGCCGCTGGGGGCCGGGAACAGGCCGCCAGCGGAAGGAGCGACAGCCCCAAAGCGGTTCGACCGCTCTGGGCCAGGAAGCGTCGGCGCGACCTATGGTTGGGCATCGATGGCGCTCTCCGCGGTCAGAAGCGCGAGTTCGCGTTGGTCACCGGGGCCGGCGGGCCGCTGGTTACGCCTGGCCGCCAAGCTAACGCAGATCGTAGCTCGGCAGCCTCGCGGACGGTCAACTTGACGGCGTGGGATCGTCGTTCCCACCTGTTCCCGGCCTGGCACGAAAGATCCTCCAGCACGACAGGCAGCGGAACAGGCTCGATGTCGGACCCGGGAAAGCCTCCTGAACCGACGCTGAGCTGCAGTGCGGACATTTGACCTTGGGTTCCATGCGCGTATCAGTAGCCAGTCCGATGCCGAACCGTGCACGTTTTGATGGCACTTTGCTTGCTGCACGACGTTTGGACCTAGGATTCTCGGTGAAGTTACCCCTTCGGCAACTCAGAAGGAGCAGCGACCCGCAGCGTTTGTTGCTCAAACGGAAGTTGGCGGACCAGCTCGATGGCATCGATCTGAGCAGTTATCAGGTTGGTGACGTGCTTCACCTGAGTCCTCGCGATGCGGCTCTGCTTGTGGCCGAGGGATGGGCTGAACCTCTGCCTCAACCGAAGTCGTCGTCGAGCGACCCGGTCGCTCAGGCGGCAGACCGTGGCCGACTGCCGAAGCGCAAACCGCCCTCACGCTGAACCATTGCCGGTGAGGCCCCGTCGAACGCTGGTTCTTCAGGAGCCGCGGATCGTCACTCGTGGCGCAGAGCGACCAGCGGATCCATTCGGGCGGCCCGGCGGCCGGGCACGAAGGCGGCGGCAATGCCGACGACTGCGGTCACGGCGGCGATGGCCAGCAGCGCCACCGGATCGATGGTCGGGCGATACACGTCGATGTTGCCGATCCCGATGTTCGCCTCTCCGGACGATGACGCGCGCAGCGCGAGCATCACCAGCACCGAGAGGACGAGACCGATGCCCGTGCCAACCCCGATCAGCCCCGCCACTCCTCGCGCAATGCTCCAGACCACCTGCTGACTACGGGCGCCGAGCGCCATACGGATACCGATCTCGCGCGACCGCCTCGCGACCGCAAACGCGACGACCGCATAGAGACCGATGCTGGCCAGCACCAGACCAAGGCCGCCGAGGGCGCCGAGGAACGTGGCGAGCGCCGTCGGCGCGACCTGCGAGAGCGCCAGTTCCTGCGCCATCGTCCGCGCCGCGATCACTGGCAGCGTGACGTCCACCGCGCGCAACTCTCGTTGCATCGCCGCGAGCAGGGCGGCGGCATCACCAGACGTCCGCGCGACGACGGTCGTTGGCTCGTGGCCCTGCTGCGCGTACGAACGGTAGAAGTGGTACGACTCCCGGTCGAGGACGCCATCGGCGGAGGCACTTGCCGCGGCGGTGTCGCGCACGACGCCGATGACCTCCATCCAGTCTGGATCGTTCCCGCTCCGGAAGCGACGTCCGACGGCGTTGACCGCGCCGAAGTACCGCCGCGACATCTTCTCGGTAATCACCGCGACGTCCGGAGTGCCCTTGCGATCGCGTGCGTCGAAGACGCGCCCGTGCACGAGCGGAATGCGCAGCGTCTCGAAGAAGCCCGGTCCGGCCCAGAGCATCGCCGGCCGGCCGGGTGGTCGCGCGTCGGTGGCCGCACCCTCGACGACGACTGGCGTGCCCGAGGGCTGCATCGGGAAGCCGTACGACAGCGCCGCGGATTGCACGCCCGGCAGGGCCGCGATTCGCTGTAGCAACTCGTCGTACACGTTGCGGGCCGCGTCCGGCGAGTAACCGGCGAAGCGGACGTCCGTCTCGAGCATCGCCACGCCGTCTACGGCATAGCCGACGCGCAGCGCTCCGGTCGCCGCCGCCTGCTGCAGGAAGATGCTCGTGAAGCCGAGCAGCAGCACGGAAATCGCCACCTGAACGACGATCAGCGTGTTCTTCAGCGTGAGCCGCCGATAATCGATCGGTTGCAACCCCTCGTCCCGAAGCGTCGACAGCAGGTCGACCTTCGTCGCCTTGAGCGCCGGCGCCAGGCCGAACACCACGCCCGTGACCAGCGACAGCGCGATCGCAAAGACGAGCACGCGGTAGTCGAGCGTCAGATCAACGGTGATCGGAAGCTCGACGCCTAGCAGCGCCCGCATCGTCCACCACGCCAGGATGCAGCCGGCGATGCCGCCGCCCAGCGCGAGTAGCAGGCTCTCGATCAGCAAATGCCGCACGAGCTGTGATCGTTTGGCGCCAATGGCCAGCCGCACCGAGACTTCCTTCGCGCGCGCGGCACCGCGCACCAGCAGCAGGGTGGCCAGATTGCTGCACGCGATCGCGAGCACCAGGCTGACGAGGACCAGTAACACCGACGCGATCGCCATGAACGGCATGTCCGCCTGCGGGTGAATCCGCACGTCCGTCGTCGGAACGACCGTGATGCCGGTGCCCAGGGCGAACTCGCTCTGATTGCGAAACAAATCCGGATACTGATCCTTGAGCCCCGGTCCGAATACATCCATCGCTGCCCTGGCCTGCGCCACGGTGGCGCCCTTGTGCAGGCGCGCCTTGACGAACAAGGGGGCGAAGATCGCGGGGGATTCGAGCCCCGCTGGCGCGGGGTTCATCTGATGCAACGCGGTAATCGGCAGCCAGAAGTCGGTGACGAGACCGACGTCCACGGTCCCGCGGTGAGTGGCGGGCCCGACACCGATGATCGTCACCGGCATGCCTTCGATCCGGACGACACGTCCGATGACGGACGGGTCGGCGCGGAACACCCGGGTCCACACTTGATGTCCAAGGACGGCGACGAGCGGCGCCCCTGCCCGCTCCTCCGTCGCGTCGAACCAGCGGCCGAGTGACGGCCGCAATCCCAGGACGTCGAGATAGGTCGCCGTCGCGAACTCGGTGGTTCCGCTGCGAATGCCGCCGTCGTGGAGATAGCGGCTGGGCTGCGGGAGCGTGGCGGCCATCGCTGCCGCAAAGATGTCGGTGTACGCCGCCATCGACTTGTAGATGTCGTACGAGACGACGATGAGCGGCTTGCCGGCCGAATCGTTCTGGTAGATGTCGACCAGGCGATTGGGGTCGGCGAATCCCTTGTCACGGAACAGCGCGGCGTTCACGACGCTGAAGATCGCCGTGTTGGCGCCGATCGCGAGGCCGAGGATGAGCACCGCCGCCGCGGTGAAACGCCAATCGCGTATCAGACGGCGGAGGCCGTGACGCGTGTCGCGCACGAGCGCCTCGAAAGCCGCTGTCCCACGCGCGTCGCGGCTGGCTTCCTTGATCTGCTCGACGCCGCCGAACAGGCGCAGCGCCTGGAGGCGCGCGTCTTCCCGCGACAGGCCGCCCGCCTGCAGACGCTCGGTCTCGCGTTCGAGATGCAGTTGCAGCTCCTCGCGGAGATCGGATTCGCGGCCGCCGCGGAAGACGAGCGATCGGAGCCGGCTTCGGACGATGTGCCAGACGCGCACGGTCAAGTCCCCTTCAAGACGAGGTTGACGCCGGCCGACAGGCGTTCCCATTTCGCAACCTCGGTCTCGACCTGCTTGCGGCCGGCCCTGGTGAGCGCATAGAAGCGAGCCCGCCGGTTGTTCTCCGACACGCCCCAGTCGGCGGTAATCCAGCCCTGATGCTCGAGGCGGTGGAGCGCCGGATAGAGCGACCCCTGCTGGACCCGCAGCAATTCATTGGAAATCTGCTGGATCCGCTGGGCGATCGCCCACCCGTGCGCCGGCTCGAGGGCGATCGTGCGCAGGATCAGAAGATCGAGCGTGCCCTGCAGGACGTCAGTCTGGTCGCTCATCCGCCTCCGCTGAAGCTACGGCGGGACAGGCCGCCCGCGCTTCTTGTAGATTCACACAGGGAGAAGACGTCTGGCGCATTGAAAATGTTCACGGCGGCCCGCCGGAGTCGATCAGCCGTCTCTGTGCGTGCGCGATTTCGTGACAGAATTCAGAGCCGCGCCCAGGTCGGCGAAGGCAGCGAGACAGAGTCGCCCAGGAGACAAGCATGGCCTACGTAATGACTTACACAAAAGCGATGACTGTTGGTTTTGCGATGGCGGTGATGGCCCAGGTCGTCTTCACCGTTTGTGAGTTCGCGGTGAAGTATGCGTTCAGCGTGGCCGTGAACGGCGGCATCGGCGGCAGTCCCGGTGCTGCTATGGCGATACCATCGCCACTGTCTGTCGTGGCCGCCGTCGCTGGATTCGCCTACGGCTTCCGGTGGACGCTCAGGAGAGCGAGGCCGTTCGCTGCGTCTCGAGCATAGAAGAGATCGTAAGCCTGCTGCTGAAGTGAGGACCGAGCTGATGCGGTACCTGAAATCACCAGCCTTCGTTCTTGGTGCCATCCTGCTGGCATCGTCGGTCGTCGCGATGCGACCATCCCTCCAAGCTCACTTGGACGGCCTTCCCGCTTCATCATGGGATGTGATGATCCCGATGCAATTCTCTCTGATATCCATCGGTGCGATGCTCGCGGGCGTTGTCTTGCTCGTAGCCTCTACCATTCGCCTGCGATCTCAGAAAAACTCAAACTGAAGTCATAACGACGTCGAAGCGAGGTCACCGGCGTTACGGCATGCGAGGCCGCCGGCGTGGGACCTGCTGACGGCATGCCGTGAGCGCGCTCCCAGCATGCCGTGCGGATCCGGTTCGAGGAGGCGGGGGCGACACATCCCGCTGGCTTTTGCTCACGCCAGCTGCCATGCGTGACGGTGCTGGCGCCCGCGATCACCGGGCTCGATCTGGCTGCCAGATTGCTCTTCCGATCTCGGGCGCGGCTCAATGCGCCTCCTTTCGAGGGACTTACTATGCTGATGCGAGTTCGTCTGTTTACCGGAGTCGTCATGGCGTTGGCCCTGGTCGCCTCTGTCGCGGGCCAGAAAACCGGTCTTGCCGAGCCGACCAAGCAGGAACCGCTGCGGTTCAGGGCGCAACTCCGGACACAGGGTTCGAGTCCGACCGCCCAGGGCGTCATGCAGATCGCGATTGAACGGTGGAGCACAGCCGCCGAGCGCAAGTCGCTCCTCGAGCTCGTGGGGCTGTCAGCCAGCAAGGACGGCCAGAAGAACCTGCTGCGCGCGCTGGAACGGGTCGAACCGCGGACGGGATACATTCGCCTGCCCAACAGCCCGGGATGGGATCTGCGCTATGCCTACAAATTCGCCCAACCGGACGGGTCGACCCAGATCGTGCTCGCGACCGACAAGCCCACCACCAGCGCGGCAATCCTGAGCTCCGCCTACTCAACCGAGTTTCCTTATACGTTCATCGAGATGCGGATGCAACCGGCTGGCGACAAAGGCGAGGGCAAGTTGCTGGCGCAGGCGGGGATCACCAGCAAGGACGGCCGAATCCAGTTGACGAACTACGGCAACGAGCTGATTGCGCTGACGGACATCACGTCGGAACAGAAGTAGTAGAACACTTCGCGTGGCTTGCCAACCGTAGCTCACGCCGACGTGTCAAGCGTGAGCGAAGGTTGGTGAGCCTCGGAATCGCGGCGCTCGCGGGGTCATCGAATGCCTCCGAACAACTTGGCAAGCAGTATGAGGCAGAGCAGGATTAGCGCGACCAGCACAACCCACGGCAGGACCGCATCCCGCGTCTCGTTCTTGACCCACCACTTCAGAAAGACGCCATTCTTCCAGCGTTGCGTCCAGTCCGAATCTTTCTCGTTATCCCAAAACATCTAGGTCTCTCCTCGCGCGGGCGGCCTGTTGACTGTACTGTGTACTATAGTTCATAGTACACATCATGGCGATGTTCCGATTCACGCTCGCGCCCGGCCAGCCGATTTTCGAGCAGGTCGTGTTTGCCGCGACCAAGGCGTTCGTTTCCGGCAAGCTTCAGCCGGGCGATCCCTTCCCGTCCGTGCGGGGACTGGCGGCCGAGCTGAAGATCAATCCGAACACCGCAGCCAAAGTCGTGCAGCACCTGATCGGCGAGGGCTGGCTGGAGGCCGCTCCCGGCAAGGGCACTGTCGTCGCCCGCGCGCCACGGCCCCGGGCCGGCGAGCGCAGGCATCTTCTCGAAGACGAGATCGAACACCTGGTGGTCGAGGCCAAGCGCCTCGGCCTTAGCCTTGAAAACGTGACTGACGCCCTGGCGTCGCACTGGAGGCGCCTCGACGAGGCGGGGAAGACGGACGCGGCATGATCATCGAAACCCAGAACCTGACGAAGAAGTTCGGCAAGCACGACGCGGTCAGTGGCATCTCGCTCAGCGTGCCGGAAGGCGCAACGGTCGCGCTGATCGGCGCCAATGGCGCGGGCAAGACCACGACGCTGCGCATGCTGATGAACCTGCTGGAGGCCGACGCCGGCGAGGCGCGGGTGCTGGGCGTCGACAGCCGGCGCCTCACTGCGCGCGAATATTCCCGCATCGGCTATGTGTCGGAAAACCAGAAGCTGCCCCCCAGCCTCACCACGGAACAGTTCTTCGCCTATCTGCGGCCGCTCTATTCCACCTGGGATCGCACCGTCGAAGACGACATGCGCCGCAGGTTCGAGCTGCAGCCCGGTCAGAAGCTCGGCCACCTATCGCATGGCATGCAGATGAAGGTGTGCCTGGCTGCGGCCCTGCCTCACCGGCCCGCCCTGCTTGTGCTCGATGAGCCGCTGAGCGGCCTTGACGTCCTCGTCCGCGACGAGGTGATGGGCGGTCTGCTCGCGCATTCGGACGAGACGACCGTGCTGATCTCCTCGCATGAACTCGCAGAGATCGAGAGCTGCGCCACGCATGTCGCCTTCATGGACAAGGGCCGGCTGGTCGTCCAGGACAGCCTGGAGGATGTCGCCGCCCGCTTCCGCGAGGTGACGGCGGGCTTTGCCGGCGATCCGAAAGTTTCTGCGCGACTGCCCGAGAAGTGGCTGACGCCGGAATGGAGCGGCCGCACGCTGCGCTTCACCACGACCGCCTACACCGGCGATGAGGAACTCTCCCGGATGCTCGCCTCGCTGGTCGGCCCGCTCGCCCATCTCAGCACCGAACCCATGTCGCTGCGCGACACATCCAAGGCGCTGATCCGCGCCTATCGCAAGGAAGCAGCCCGATGACCGCTCAATCGCGCGCCTTTGAAACGGCCAGAACCGCTGATGCGATGGCAGGCCGTCGCCAGCATCATCCGCAAGGACATGCATCTCCTCGGCCCCTACGCCCTGGCCGGCGCGATCTGGATGTTCGCCATGTCCGCTCTGTTCCACACGGACAAGGACTTCTCCGCGCTCATGGCCAGTATTGGCGTCTCGGGATTGGGTCTCGACTTTTACCTGTTCGCCGTGTTCGGGATCGGCCCGCCGGTCGCCCTCACCTTGTTCGTGATTCTTCTTGCGCAGACCAACGTGGCATCCGACACGCGCCACGACTGGCTGATCCGGCCGATCACCCCGCTCGAACTCGTGGCTTCGAAGATGGTGACCATATTCTGCGTGATCGTCGCGCCCATGATCGCGGGCAACTTCATCTACATGATGGTGAAGGCCGCTCCGCTGGAGGAGGCGTTCGTGTTCTTCCTGCTGATCCTGACGTGCTGCGTCCTGGTGCTGGTGCTGTCCTGGCTGGTCTCGACGCCTTTTCGGGCCGTGCTGGCGCTCCTCGGCATGTTCGTCCTTCTGACCGTAGCCATAGTGCTCGCGGAGGTCATCAAGATCGCCATCGGGTTCGCGCGCGCGCAGGCGACCGGCCCGATCTGACGCCGTTTCCGAACCTCGATGACAGCTGGATCGTCGAGCTCGTCGCAGGGATCGGCCTGTACGTGGTTTCAGGCATCACGCTGTGGCTCCTCCTCGCCCGGCGCAAGCGCGTTGCAGCGCGCTGGTTGTTCGTCGGCTATTTCGCGGCCCAGATGTTCCTGCAGAACCTCCTCTTCTCGCCCCTCTAGAAGACCGAAACCGCATCGCTTCACCGGAGGCCACCATGACGCGGCAAGCCCAGAACCGTCCGACAATGACGCACATCTCAAAGCGTGAGGCCCTGCGCCTGGCCGCCGCCCTTGCGGTCGTGGCGATCACAGTCCCCGCGGCGGCCCAGCAGGCTGGCAACGACTGGCGCCTGCCCTCGGACGATGAGATTCGCGGGCTGATCGCCGCGCGCAACGCGCCGCGCCCGGGACAGGGGATCGTCATCGGCATCCTCGGACCAGAGGGCGAGCGGATCGTCGCGGGCGGCACGGGCGCCGGTGCGGGTTTCGACTCCACCACCCTGTTCGAGATTGGTTCGATCACCAAGGTTTTCACCGCGCTTCTGCTTGCCGACATGGCCAACAAGGGGGAGGTCTCCCTGGACGATCCGGCGGCGAAGTACCTGCCGGCGGGCCACAGGATGCCGGAGCGGGGCGGCCGCCCGATCACCCTGACCGATCTGGCCACCCACCGGTCGGGATTGCCGCGGATGGCCGACGATATGTGGGCGGTCAGCCATCCCGACGGCCAGTTCGCGGACTACACCGAAGAGCGGCTGCTGGCGTTCCTCGATCGCCACCAACTGACCCGCGAGCCGGGCGCCCAATTTGAATATTCGAACCTTGGCATGGGCCTGGTGGGCTATCTGCTCACGCGCGCGGCCCGCTCCGATTACGAGACGCTGGTGCGCACGCGCATCACGGGCCCCCTCGGCATGAACGACACGATGATCACCCTGCCGCCCAGCCATGCCGCGCGGCTGGCGGCGCCGTTCGACGCCTACATGCGGCCGGTGAAACCGATTGACATGGCGGCCCTAGCGGGCGCGGGCGCCATACGCTCGACGGTGGCCGACATGCTGATCTTCGCCAGGGCGCTGCTCAATCCCACCTCGCCGGTCGCCCCCGCCCTGAAGACGGCGCTTTCTGTTCGCACACCCGGGGAGAACAGATTCGAGCAGGCGCTGGGCTGGGTGGTCCGCCCCTCCCAGGTCGCGAACTGCTCATGCACAACGGCCAATCGTACGGCTTCTCGTCCATCCTGATACTGGAACCGGCGAAGGGCCGGGCCGTGGT
This sequence comes from uncultured Acidobacteriota bacterium, assembly GCA_963745495.1. Classification (GTDB taxonomy): domain Bacteria; phylum Acidobacteriota; class Vicinamibacteria; order Vicinamibacterales; family CAVVIG01; genus CAVUXJ01. Next base: position 22,924 of record CAVUXJ010000016.1, on the reverse strand, counting down.
GGCTCTCGTCAATTCCGCAGCCGAGCCGGGCCCGGAGGACCTCGCCTTCAATATCGTTGGGGGACAGCGGGTCGCAGCCGACGCCGGCTGTTCCGCCGGCGCCGCCGCCATTCGTGCCGCGTACGGCCATCTCCTTGCCGGTGGCGGAGCTCGACAAGGTCACCGGCCGCTACGACTTCGGTGCCGGCTTCGTGGTCACGATCACGCGCGATGGCGGGTACCTGTACGCGCAGTCGCATCGCGAAGGCGCGGCCAGGCGCGCCCAGGCTGCAGATCCTGCCCGAAGCGCCGCTGGCGTTTTTCTGGAAGGCGATGGACGCACAGATCCGCTTCACCACCGACGCGAGCGGCATGGTGACCGGAGCCGTCCTGACGCAGCAGGGCCGGCAGATGGTCGGAAGACGCGTGGAGCGCTAGAAACGCAGAACTGATACCGCAGCCGTCGAACGAATGTTTCATGGCGGCGAGATTGTGCTTCCCGACATCTCAGTTCAGTTCGGCGTGGGCTGCTGAACCGAGTCGATGACGAGCACTTCGACCGGCCCGCGCGCGGGACGGAGCTTCAGCCCGAGCTGTTCCTCGATCGCGGTGAACAGCGACGGGCCGTTGGGATCGATCGACGACGGCAGCTCGACGCCCGGGGGCACCTGCGACCGATCGGGTGTGTAGTTCACCTCGAGGTCCCAGTTGCCCGTCAGTCCGGTGCGATCGATCACCAGGCGCTGCGCAGGCCCCTCGAGAAGGCTGGCCAGCATCGCCAGAGTCGCCCCGCCGCCCCTGACGCTGACAGGGTTCATGGTGGTACCACAGGAGCCGGGCCCCGGCGGGCCGGACGACGCCGGCGGCGGCGTCCCTGCCCTGGCAGCGGCTGCCCGCGCCGCGCAGTCCACCGCGGCGGGGCGAAGCTGCGGACCCAGCCTGCCATCCTGCCTGGCGAGCACGAGCTCGAAGATCGGCAGCTCCTTCGTCTCTTTATGCATCACCAGCTTGAAGCGGTCCGCCAGCAGTGTCCGCAGCATCATCCTGAGCGGATCCTGCCCGCCCCCGTCGACGGCACCTCACGCTCGGGCTTGGCGAGGATGTCGAAGCGATCGGAAGCGATCCAGTCGGGCCCTCCCTCGAGCTGGAAACTCTGGATCTGATAGGCGAATGTGATCAGTTCTCGCAGCTGCATGTTCACCACCGTGAGACTGCCTCCACGAGGGTCCATCCGTATGTACCGCTCCTCCGCGCCGGACTTGTTGGGTTTCACCGATGCGGTCTCGAAGGCCAGCGGCGGTTGCTGCGCGCCGTCCGAAGGCGCCTGTACCTGACGCACGGCACGCAGCGGCGCCACGGCGGCAATGAACAGTGCAGCCGCGACGATAGCCGTGGCCACGGGTAGTGCTCCCGCGCGACCGCGCGCCTGTGCCCCGTCCAGAACCGCGCGGACGCGAGTGCTCAGATCGCGGCAGGCCGCCATGGCCAGTAGCGGCGGTGTGGCAGTGCTGGCAAGACGCTCCGCCAGCAGGACCAGTTGATTGGCGTACGCCGTTGCTTCACTCCGCCGGAGCACTGCGTCGTCGCATGCCCGCTCTGCCTCGAGACTCAAACGCCTCCAGGCCATCCACACCAGCGGATGGAACCAGTACAGCGCACTAACGATACGTGCCATGTACTGACTCAACCAGTCGCCGCGCCGCACGTGCTCGAGTTCGTGAATCATCGCGCGGCACAACTCATCGTCGCTCCAGGTCTCGGCGTCGAGCGGCAACAGGATCACCGGCCGAAGCATGCCGTATGTCATCGGACCAGGAATCGATTCGTGCACCCGCACGGCAATAGACCGATGCAGTCCCGCCTCGGGCGACAGCCTGCGCAACAACGCGTCGCCGCGGGCGCACGACGAGCCGGATCGACGCAGCGCGCGCAAGTGCCACGTCCCGGCGAGCACTGGCAGCAGACAGAGCAACGCGCCGGCGCCCCAGATTGTCCACAGAAGCGCGGACGCGGTCATGCCTGGACTCAATCCGAAACGTATCGACTGATTCGTGTGCGTCGACACGTGTCGGAGACGGACTCGTCATGACCGGGACGACGGCCGTCACTGGCGCAGACGATGCGGCTGGCGGGGCGGGCAGCGTTACGCCCCGAGACGGCATCACGAACGAGGCAGCCGGCAGCGCCAGGAGCACCGCAAAGGCGGCCACGAGCAGCACGTGTCGAGCCGCCGCGCGGCTCCGGCGTGCCAGTCCCGTCACGGCGAGCGCCACCGCGAGCGTCAGCGTCGCCTTCACGAGCAGCGTCGCAGCAAACGATGCTCCGATTCCAATCGCGATCTCTGCAAACCAGGCGCTCATGGCTGCTTCCTTCCCTTGCGTGCCCGTTCGATCTCTGCTTTCAGCGCGTCGAGGTCCTCGTCATCCCACGATTTCCCGCTCGCGTCGTGTCAGCCGTTCCGTGGCTGGCTTCGGCCTATGCGACATGCGTCGCATCTTAGACGCGACACATGTCGCATGTCAATCCGTAGGAGTCAACGCCGTGTATTGGCTTGGCTCCACCTGCCACGGCCCCCATGGTCAAGCGGTCTAAGACGCTGCCCCAGAAGTTCTTGCTAATCGGTCGGTTTCGTTTTTAGGTCGCCTTCGGCTGGTCGAGATACTTCTTCAGGTAGACAGCCGAGGCAGAGTAGCCGAGGCGTTCGTAAAACGGTGCGGCCACGCGCGTGGCAAGCGCCACCGACCGGCATCCGTAACGACTGGCCCACTTCTCAAAGGCTTCCATCAGCTTGCCGCCGACTCCCTGACGGCGACAGTCTGGCAGAACAAGGATTTCATCGACCCAAGCGGTCATTCCGCCAACAAAAAAAGCGGTTCGAGCAGATCCAGAGACATAGCCAACCAATCGTTGATTGTGTTCGGCGACCATGACACACGCCGTTGGATCCTGAAGCTTGGCGTCAAGGAGCCCACAGAACACGTCGTGCGAACAGGGTATGTTGGTGGGAAACTGGCTCGTGAGAAGGAACAACGAGGGCTGGTCGTCTCTCCGAGCAGCCCGCATGACTGGTTCCACAGCCGGTCATTTTAACGAACTGCTCAACAATCCCGAAGCTGGCGAGACGGCGCCGACTACCCGTCAGCGGGCGGGTTTCCCGCCGGGATGACTGACCCGAATAGGCGATGACGGCACGCTCTCGTTACCCGCCAAATCGACTGCTGTCACGGCGAGCGTGAAGTCGATGGGCTCCTGGTTGTCGGTCGCGCCGTCGATCCACGGCAGCGTGAACTGGAGCGGCTTCCCCGGCACAGGGACCTTGCGAAAGACGACGCCGCTCCGCAACATTCACGCGTCGAGGAGCGTGCCCTCAACATGGGTGATGCGGTAACCGAGCTTCTCGCGCGGTGTGCGATCGTCATCAACGGGGCGCACGAGCTCGATCACGATGACGCCGATATCGTCGCAGCTGCTCCCGCCAGGGGCCCTGCCGCGAACGACGCTGACGACGCGTGCCTCCACCTGGACCGGCGGCTGCCTGTCGATCTTCTGTTCGACAGCATCCAGCTCGTGCTTCTGAGAAATGGCCCGGACCGCTGCACGGCTCGGCGAGCCCCGGTGCGGCAAGACACAAGAACGTGCCTGCCACAGCAATCCTCCACATACGGCTCCACCTTTCACCGCATCCGACATCAACCGACCAGACCACCGCCAGCAGTTTACCAAAGGCGGAATGAGGGCGGGAACGGCTACTGTACCCCGCCCATTGAAAGCGAGGGGGAGCTGGTGCTCCTCCTCGCCGCGCTCGTCACATTGACGACGTATGCTGAGCGGCGGAGCGCGTGACGTTCGCCGGGTCACTAAGGGGGGGCTCCACGAGATTCCCTTGGAATGGAGCGAAGGACGATGACCGACTACAGCGAGAAAGCGATCTGGCACGGGTGCTACACCTCGGCGCTGAGCGGCGCCGTGCTGGCCGCTCAATACATGAATCCGGAGGCGATCGCGAAGCTGTGTCGGGCTCTCGCGGATGCGGCGACGAAAGAGGCGCTCTCGCGGTGGCCACACGAGTCGGTACCGACAGCGCCGCGCTGAGATCGGCGAATCCGAGGCGCGACTGGACGAAGCGAAAGGCGGCGAAGAAGCGGTAACTGCGCCGACAAGGAGAGACAAGATGCGGAAAATCACTATCGCGGTCGTAGCCGTGGTGCTGTTCGTGTCTGGGTTGGTCGTCGCATCGATTTTGGCTCGTGGCCAGGGGGGCTTTGCCGGTGTTTGCACGATGAGGATGAGACGCAAACGAATCGCGCTCGACGTGAGCAGGCGCTCTCGCTAGCGCGTGCGATCAACGCCGCGCAGGGACAGGCCATGAAGAGGACGCAACGCTATCAACCGCTGTCGCAGCTTGGTAACTTGCCTGTCGCCCCAGAGCGATTCGTCGTACGGCTCTACATAGACGGAGACGGCTACATCTTCTCGGTCAAGGACGACCGCGACACGTGTCGAGTACGGCATCTTCTCTGACAGAAGGGATTCCTGTACCAGTCGAGTCCGACGGTCCCGCTGATTGCCAGCTAGCGGAGCGGTAGCGTAGTTTGGCAAAAGGCATAACTACCTTGCGGAAAGCGGCGAACAAGCAGTGACGTCCCGCGACTGGTTGATCACTGCGGCGCTCCTCTCGTTTGTGGTGCTGTCCAGGATGCGATTGCAGCGATCGACGCTTCAGTAGGTCAGCCTTGGTCGGCTCGCTGTCGCCGCCGACTGCGCGGCGAAGGGCGTTGATGCCGGTGCGATACGTCGTGACGGTGCGAGGGCTCCAGTTCCGCAGGTATTGCCCATGTCGGATGAAGTCGTCAGCCGCAAGTGCGATGTCCATGTCTGCTGCTCACAGGGGTGAAGCCCCGCAGCAGCGGACGGACGTAACGTGTTGACTTTGAGGAAGATGGTGAGCGGCGAGGTCCGCCTCCGCCAAGGCTACGGCGGACAACCTTCGCGTGGCTTGCCAACCGTAGCTCGCCGACGTTGTCAAGCGTGAGCGAAGGTTGGTGAGCCGCCTCGGAATCGAACCGAGAACCCGCAGATTAAGAGTCTGCTGCTCTGCCAATTGAGCTAGCGGCCCAGCGTCGAACGCTGAAGTCGTGCGCGTGTGAGGGTGCCCGGCCGGGCCGCGCAACGAACCACTCATTCTAGAACTTGAGGACACGTACCGCGGCAAGGCCGGAGATGCGACGAGGCGCATACCGGGCCCGGGCGCACGCAGGCGACGGCGAGCCCCGTCCGCATCAGGTGACGCGCTGGCGTCGGCGTTCCAGCGTGCGTTCAACGCGGCTAACCTGACGTGCGGCGTGGAGCGCTCTTGCCAGCCCGACGCAGCGTCTCCCAGAACGAACCGCGACCCTCCGGCGTGTCGAACCGGATCTCCATTGTGCTGCCGTCGCCATCCTCGAACGTGACGACCTTCACCAGCCAGCCCGTCCAGCGCCCACCGCGTCTTCGGATCGTCGGGATAGCGCCGCTCGGCCTTCACGACCTTCACCTCGTGATCGATCCGGCTGGCCGGACGCGCCTGGGCGCGCGGATCACCCGAATCTCCGCTTCTTCGATGGACGCCAATCCGGCCACCGTGCGCCCCTTGGCATCGACAACCTTCCTGTTCACCTGCAGCGTGGCCTGTCCGGAGGGCTGAACGGTCAACTCCACCGTGCGCACGGCGACGGCATTGCAGGCCCCAGACCGATTCCTCGAACGAGCCGGTGAGCTTCGTCTCCCTTTCGGCCGCCCAATCTCCACGTCCCGGCGAGTGACCCGGGTGTGGCCGCGCTGGTCCTGGATCCCGGGGGCTGCGTTGTTGGCGTTGCGCTCTGCGCGGTGAGTCGAGGCTCGATGAACAGGAGCGCTCCGACGATGAGTACGTGCCCTGGTCGCATGAATCCTCCTTGGCGCCCGCAGCCGTCAGGAGTGCCCGCCACCGCGACGTCACGTCGGTCACACCTCGGAGCCGTCGGGCGCCAGGCCCGCCGCGCCGGACGCTCCGGGAACGTGGCGGCTGGGACCTGATGAAGTCTGAAAGAGATCTACAAAATGCTTCTTGAGCTGTCAATCCATGAGGCGGGCGGGTGCGACAGATTGCCGCAGTCAATCCAAGCGGAGCGGTGGCGCGTAAGACCCATCGAGATGCGCGACGAGCGACGCCGACTGGGTGCGCAGGCCGGCAACCGGCGCGGAAAGCGAAAGACGTGCGACAACATGCCGCACGCGACGCGGCGGGCTCCGGCTAGACTCGCGCTCTCGGCCCTTCATGGCATACCGGCTCGCGCGGCTCGGGCGGACCACGATTCTGTGCGCGGTGATGCTGATGCTGTCGCATCCAGCGCATGGGCAGGACGTGGGCCGCGTCGCAGGGCGGGTGCTCGATCAGACAGGGGCTGCGCTGCCCGGCGTCGCCATCGATCTCGTGACCGGCGCGCGGGAGCTGACCGGCACGACGGACGAGACGGGGCAGTATCGCTTCGAGGCAGTGCCCGCCGGGCCCGCCGAGCTCACGTATCGGCTCCTCAACTTCAGCGTCCTGCCGCCGCACCGTCACGTGTCGCCGGCGGCCGCGGTCACGGCCGACGCCGTGCTGACGCTGTCGCTCAACGCCGACGTCGTCGTGACCGGCACGGCCACGTTCCGAAACATCGCCGACGTCGAGAACCCGGCCGAGAACCTGGTCGGCATCGCGTCGGCCGGCAAGCCAGGGCGCCATCACCGCGGCGCAGCTCGAGGCGCGGCCGATCATGCGCGCCGGCGAAGTGCTCGAGACCGTGCCGGGCCTGATCGTCAGCCAGCACAGCGGCGAGGGCAAGGCCAACCAGTACCTACCTGCGCGGCTTCAACCTCGATCACGGCACCGACTTCTCGACGACGGTGGCCGGCGTGCCGGTCAACACGCCGACCGGCGCGCACGCGCACGGCTACGCGGACATCGGCTTCCTGATCCCCGAGCTCGTGAGCGGCGTGCAGTTCAAGAAGGGCCCGTACTTCGCCGACGAAGGCGACTTCTCCGCCGCCGGCGCGGCCAACATCAACTACGTCAATCACCTCGACCGGCCGCTGCTGCAGGCTGAGCGCCGGCGACGACGGATGGGGACGCGTGTTCGGCGCGGCGTCGCCGCGTGTCGGCAGCGGGCCATCTGCTCGGCGCGCTCGAGCTGAATCACAACGACGGCCCGTGGGTGCGGCCCGGACGACTACCAGAAGGTCAACGGCGTGCTGCGCTACAGCCGCGGCGACAACCGGAACGGCTTCTCGATCACCGGCATGGGCTACTGGGCCGACTGGGACTCGACCGACCAGGTGGCCGCAGCGCGCGATCGCCGGCGGACTCATCTCGCGCTTCGGCCTCCTCGATCCGACCGACCGGGCAGCGCGAACCGCCAGAGCCTGGCCGCGGAGTTCCAGCGCTCGATCGGGTCCGTCATCGCTCCGCGCCACCGGCTTCGTGCTGCGCAACAGCCTGAACCTGTTCTCGAACTTCACCTACTTCCTCGACGATCCGGACGAACGGCGACCAGTTCGAGCAGGCCGAGCGGCGGATCGCGGCCGGCGGCCGCGTCACCTACCGCCGGCTCGGTCACGTCTTCGATCGCCACACCGAGAGCGCGCGTCGGCGTGCAGCTGCGGCGCGACTGGCTCGATCCCGTCGGTCTCTATCACACGGCCGGCGCGGCAGCGGCTCTCGACGACGCGCGAGGACCGAGGTCGGTCAGACGATGATCGGCGTCGTACGCGCAGAGCGAGATCGAATGGACGCGCGCGTTCCGGACGACGTTCGGCGCTGCGCGCCGACGTCTATCAGTTCGCCGTCACGTCGAACAACCCGCTCAACTCGGGCGACGGGCGCCGACGGCCTCGTCAGCCCGAAGTTCGGCGCGGTGTTCGGCCCGTGGGCCGGCACCGAGTTCTACGCGAACGCCGGCATGGGCTTTCACAGCAACGACGCGCGCGGCGCCGTCATCTCCGTCGATCCGCTGACCGGCGAACCGGCCGATCGCGTCACGCCGCTCGTGCGCGCCAGGGGCGCGGAGGTCGGCGTCCGCACCGTCCGCGTCCGCGGCCTGCAGTCCACGGTGTCGCTGTGGTATCTCGGCATCGACTCCGAGCTGCTGTTCGTCGGCGACGCGGGCACGACCGAAGCGGGCCGGCCGAGCCGTCGCGTCGGCGTCGAGTGGACGCAACTACGCGCGGCTGACGCCGTGGCTGACCGCTGACGCCGACGTCTCGTTCTCGCGCGCGCGGTTCACCGACGACGATCCCGTGCGGCGACCGCATTCCCGGCGCGCTCGATCGCGTCATCTCCGGCGGGTATCACCGTCGAGCCGCAGCGGCCGCTCTTCGGCAGCCTGCGCGTGCGGCACTTCGGCCCGCGGCCGCTCATCGAGGACGCCAGCGTGCAATCGAGGCCACGACGCTCTGGAACGGCGAGGTCGGCTACCGGTTCTCGCGCAAGGCGCGCCTCGTGCTCGAGGTGTTCAACCTGTTCGACGCGCGAGGTCGCGGACATCGACTACTTCTACACGTCGCGGCTGCCGGGCGAGCCGGCGGAGGGCGTCGACGACATCCACACGCATCCGGCGCTTCCGCGATCGGCTCGTCTCGAGCTTCAGGTGTCGTTCTAGGGTCCTTGGACCTTGGTTGGTCCTTGGTCCCGGTCCCTGGACCTGGTGACCTCGAGGGAAATCAAGGCTTGCCTTACACCTGGCACAACCCCAAGGATCAGGGACTAAGGACTAAGAACCAAGCACCAAGGACTAAGAACCAATGTGCAAACTCGTGTGTCTCGTGTGGCTGGTCGCATGCTCCGCCGCGGTCGCCGGCGCACAACTGCTGACCGGCCCGCCGCTCGTCAAGTCTCTCCAGCCCGGCGGGCACGTCATCGTCATGCGCCATGCGAGCTCGCCGCGCGAGGTCCCGCCCGTGCCGAATCCTGACAACGTGCCGCCGGAGCGGCAGCTCGACGAAAAGGGCCGCGCGACGGCGACCGCCATGGGTGAGGCGCTGCAGCGGCTGAAGATCCCGATCGGCGAGGTGCTGACGAGCCCGACCTATCGCGCACGTGAGACGGCGCGACTGGTGCGTCTGCCGAATCCCCGTCCCGTCGCCGAGCTGGGAGAAGGCACCGGAAGCATGCAGGCGGTGTCGAAGCGCGCAGACCGAGTGGCTGCAGAGGAGAGTGAAGGAGCTCCCGCGCGGCACGAACACCGTGCTCGTCACGCACGTGCCCAACATGACGGCCGCGTTTCCCGAGTTCCCCGGCATCGTGGAAGGCGAGGCGCTCGTGTTTGGGCCCGACGGCAAGGGCGGCGCGCGTGTCGTGGGACGCATCAAGATCGAGGAGTGGGCCAAGCCCTAGCCGCGAGGTTCAGCGATGCTGCTGAGACATGAAGGGTTCCGACGCCTGTGCCTGGCGCGCGACCTGTTACGGGAACAGCGCGAGCCCACCCCTTCCATAGCGGACCTCGCGCGCGAAGTGCGGATCTCGCCATTCCACTTCATCCGCCAGTTCGAGGCCGTCTTCGGCGTCACGCCACACCAGTTCCGGATTCAAACTCGTCTGGACGCCGCCAGACACCTCCTCTCCACCGGGCGCTATTCGGTCACCGATGTGTGTCTGGAAGTGGGCTTTTCGAGTCTTGGAAGCTTCAGCACTCTGTTCACGCGAAGGCTGGGGGAATCACCGTCTGCGTACAGGCGACGCATTCGCACCGTGGTACAGGTGCCCGGTACCGTTCCGCTCGACCTGACGCCGGGATGTCTGACGCTCATGTGCCACCTGCCACCCGCGGCGTTTGCCCGCTCGGCCCGCAATTTTCGAGAAGCCTAGGGACACGCGGTTCCGGCACACTTGGTGTGTTCGATTTGCGGAGGACACATGCGCATCAAGCTCACGAGCATCATGGTTGACGACCAGGACAGAGCGCTCAGGTTCTACACGGAGGTCCTGGGCTTCAGGAAGAAGCACGACATCCCGGTTGGCGAGACCGATGGATTACCGTCACCTCGCCGGAAGCACCTGACGACCTGGAACTCGCCCTCGAACCGAATGCCAATCCCGCCGGCAGGGCGTTTCAGGAGGCGATGTTTTCACAAGGGATTCCAATCGCTGCCTTCGAAGTGACCAACATCGCGGACGAGTTCGCACGGTTGACGGCGAAAGGCGTCGCTTTCATACGGCAACCCACACAGGCCGGACCTGTGACGCTTGCCGTCTTCGCCGACACCTGTGGCAACCTGATTCAGTTACATCAACCAACGGGGTAGGTGCCATCCATTTCCAGCCGCGTTCACCTCGCGGCGCGTGCCCTGTTCCAACGGACATACGGGATACCGAGCAGGAGACTCACGAGCAGGTACAGAAGGATGACCCCGCCCAGGCGCTGGTCTGGATAGTTCGCCGAGGCAATCGAGAAGGCAATCGCCGGATGCCGGCACGCGCTCGACAACCCCAGCACCACGGAGGTCTCCCGTTCAGGACCTCCCAGCAGATGTCCGACTGCGAAGCCGACGAACACGAAGACAACGATCGCCACAATGGCGTCCTGCCCGGTGGCCGCCCAGACTGACCGCCAGCTGCCTGCCAGAAGCACGGCGGCGGCCAGCAGCAGTACCAGCTTGGCCCCGCGATTCAGGACGGAGGCGATCCGCTCGGCGATCGCGCTCGCACGCGCGCGAACGAGCATGCCGCCGAAGAGCGGCACGACCACAGTCATCAGGGCCAGGCGTGCGATGCCGGTCGTGCCGACCTCGAGAGTTCGGCCGGAGAGTCGCTCCAGCACTTCGATCGCGAGCGGGATGGTGACAATCGATAGCAAGGCCAGCAGCGCCAGCAGTCCCAGGCTGTAGGAGGTTCGCCCTCCGGCCTTCATTTCCTTCATGGGCAGGAGCGGCGGGACGGGTGAAATCGCCAGAGCCACCAGGGATACTTCCACGACCTCCCTGACGGAGAAGAAGCGCGCGACCGCGAATGCCACGACCGGCATGACCACGAACACAGAGATCAGTGATCGCGCCAGCAGCGCCGGCCGCCGCACGACATAGAGCAGTTCGGAGGTCGTCGTCTTCAACCCGTATCCGAAGACGGTGCAGACGATGCTGACCTGAAGGCCGAGGACGATGAGTTGGTTCATGTCCATGACGGCGATGATTCGCACGGGCGGGCCGGCGTGACCTCGTACAATCGTCAGAACCGCAGCAGTACGCTCAGGAATCCCAGTACGCCGAGCACGGCAACCAGAGCCGCGACTACGGCTGCCAGCGAGTAGGGAACCGGGCCATATTCCGCCCGAAGCCTCAGCCGATCCCGCCGGTGTTCGAGCGTGGCCAGCAGGAGCGCCGTCAGCCCGATGGCGATCATCAGGATCGCGAAGGCTCGCAGTCCGATCATCCCTTCCGGGTGCGTCGCCTGACCGTCGCGCAGGAACTGGAAGAACTTGTAGATGGTGAAGCCGAACGAGATGAGCGACGTCGCCGTGCGTACCCACGCCATCAGCGTGCGTTCGTATGCCAGCCTGGTGCGGTCGACCGCCAGCTTCGTGCTGATGGACGCGTCGCTCGCCATCACGCCTCCGCCTCGCGCCCGGCCTGCTCGAGGTCGTGCTCCAGGAAATAGTTGAGAAACGTTCGGATCACGGCGATCGCGCCGAGTCGGCCGATGTCCTCCCACGTTGGCGACACGACGCTGGCGATGATGTCCGCCGCCAGTGCGAACTCGAGCCCGAGCAGCAGCCACATGCCGAACCGTCTCCAGATTGCTTTTCGAGCGCCATGAGCCGCCGCCGGCTTCAGGACGAGCGGCACAAGCCTGACGAAGGCCTCGGCGGCTCCGAACGCGACCACGAGAACGGCGGCAGCCTCGACCAGGCGGGCGGCGACCTCAGCCCCGCGGATGAACATCTCTTCCACGTCAACCCCGCCTGTTCGCCGGCCGCACGAGGCACCGGAAGCCAAGGTCGCACGTCGGCACTACCGTTTCCGGTCGCGTCGACACCAAGCTTCCGTAGGCAATGGGAGCGCCATCGAGTTGAGGTCGCGAATCGAGGACTGAAGAATGGCCTGTACGCTTCGACTTGGAACACCTGGCGAGGGGCGGCGAGGCGTGAGTCTGACTGTCGGCGGCCGCGAGACGCTGCGGGGAACTACGAAATACCGCGGCGAAATCACGGCCGCCGGTGATCTCCCGTCGGGAGTGTAACGGCCGGCGTCGACTGACGTCCCGCACCTGGATGGCGCAGCAGACGAGCTCACTCGGCGCGAGAACGCACGATGCTCTCGACGACAGCGCGTAGCGGTTCGTCGCTATTCTTTGCGGAGCCTGCAGCGGCGAAGCGATAGGTCCGGGTGGCAGACCTGATCGTCAGCGTGCGCCCGGCAAACGTCTGCACGAACTCGGTGTGCTTCAACGAGAAGCGGTCCTTACGCGTCTTCTCCTCGGGCACGAAGGTCACACCATCTCCGGATATGAGCAGATGCCCGCGGCAGCTCCCCACTCGATGTAGATGCACGACGTCGAACGACATGCGCGCCGGTGGCGCGGGTTGAGGCCCGGGCGGGTGGGGACCGCTTTCGATCTCGCGCAGCGCGATCGTTCCGGCGGCTGGTGTCGGAGGGGCCGCGTCGGACGGACGTGCAGAGGAGGTGCCGGTACGGTGGCGCCCGTTGACCATCACGTACACACCCACGGACGCCAACACCGTCAGCACGCAGGCTCCGATGACGAGCCCTCTGCCCGTCGCGGGCAGGTCCCGTCGGCGCCACGGCTGGTTCATCGGTTCACGTCTCGGAGACACCGCCTCGCGACGTGGGGCCTCAGGTGGCGGTAGGCCTGCCTTCAGCAGGTCGGCCGCGCTGTCGGCGTCCAGCGGTCCGGCAAAGAGATACCCTTGTGCCGACTCGCAGCGCAGTGTGCGCAACGCCGCGAGCTGGTCTTCGTTCTCCACGCCTTCCGCCACCACCTGAAGACCCAGCTGCTGGGCCATGGCAGTTATGCTCGCGACGATTGCTGCCGTGTCCTGGTCGATGTCCATGCCGCGCACAAACGACCGGTCGATCTTCAGCGAGTCCACCGGGAATTGACGAAGGTACGCCAGTGACGAATAGCCGGTCCCGAAGTCGTCGATGCTGATGCGGACGCCGATGGCCCGAAGTCGCATCAACAAGGTTGTGACCGCGGCGGGATTGTCCATCGCGATGCCTTCGGTCAGTTCGAGCACCAGACTCGGTCCCTGGAGGGCGGACTCGCGCAATACCCCGTCGACTCGATCCACGAGATCCGGGTCGCGCAACTGCACAGCGGACAGATTCACGGAGACCCACAGGTCCCTGGCGAGCGGGAGGCTGGTCTGCCACGCACTGAGCCGAAGGCAGGCCTCCTCCAGAATCCAGCCGCCCAGGGACACGATGAAGCCGGTCTTTTCCGCAATCGGAATGAAGTCGTGCGGCGGTATCACGCCGAGCACCGGGTGTGTCCATCGCACCAACGCCTCGAATCCGACGACCTGATTCGACGCGATCGAGACAATCGGTTGGTACAGCAGCTCGAACTCGCGTCGTTGCAGCGCCGATTCGAGGTCACCTTCCAACTGCAGGTCCGCTTGTGCCGATTTCAATACGTCCGTGTCGAATACTTCGCAGTGGGAGCCGCCGAGCACCTGCGCCCGATGCAATGCGGTCTCAGCGTCGCGCAATGCGTCGTTGGCGTGCGCATAGCCTGTGGCGCTGAGGGCCAAGCCGATCGTCACCGACAGGCGGGCCTCGCGACCGCTCAGGGTAAACGGCTGGAGCATCTCCGCGAGGATGTGGTCAGCCACAACCTTCGAGTCATTCAGATCCGTCACGCCATCGAGCAAGACGGCGAACAGGTCACCCTTCACTCGCGCGACGAGATCATGTTGACCGAACCCCGTCTGCAAATCCGGATTGCGCAGGCACGTTTCCAGTCGACGCGCCGCCGCATTCAGGAGCGGATCCCCGTCGACGATCCCGATGTGCGCACGGGGCCCGACGGCCGACCGAGGTCGATGAGAAGCAACGCAAAATGGAAGGCCGAGTATCGCTGGGCGCGCTCGATGGACTGCGTCAGACGATCGAGGAGCAACAGACGGTTGGGCAGACCCGAGAGCGGATCGGTGACGGTCTCCACCGTGACATCGGACTGTGATCCCGTCAGGCGGATCGCATCTCCGACGTCATTGCGTACGACGAGCCCTCGCGACAGCATCCAGCGATAGGTGCCGTCCTTGTGGCGCATGCGGTAACGGAGCTCGAAATCGTCCCGGCCCTCCGTTCGAGCCGCCTCAATGTCACGCCAGAGCTGGTCGCTATCCTCGGGATGGACACGTTGGAACCAATCCTCCGGTGCGTTGCCGACCTCGTGGTCCTGACAGCCCAGGAGCGACATCCATCCAGGGGCAAAATGAATCCGGTTGGACTTGAGGTTCCAGTCCCAGAGTCCCTCGCCGTCCCTGCGAGGGCCCTTGCGCGTGTTCTTGCGAGCGTCCGGCGGGTGCCTATTCATACACGCGACAGGCCGTCGAGCTGGGGCGAAGGACGCGGCCCTGGTTCCTGGCTGCGTTCACAGATCTGCGCGCTGGACAGGTCCCCTCAAAGAGAGCCCTGAGGCCGGTGTCGTCGCGGGACGTGAGGAAGGCGATGTGGGCCGACTGCGAGTCGCCGGTGACGAGCCAAATCGTCGTGCTGTGCGGCTCCTTGAGGCCACTCACGTGAAAGCAATCGACATTCTTCAGCGATCGTTCACTGCAATCTTTCCGTCCCTATTGTCGGATGTTGACGGGAGGCGAGACCTAGGCGCGCTACTCGCCCGCCCTGGCCGTTGGATCTCGATCAATTGGGAGGATCCCTTAGTCCTACCGTTGAGTTGATGGGTACTACTTGAAGGGTTCGCATACGTGTGATCGCGGGTCGGTACGATCCATGCTCGATCTCTCGAGCCCCGTATGACGCATCCCAGACGCCGGCACGAGCGCTATCCTGTGACATTGGATTGCTCGTGGCGCCCCGGTTCCCGGATCACGGACATGAGTCTCGGCGGCTGCTTTGTCGATGCGTCGGAGATCCCCGCGGTCGGCGAGCATACCCAATTCACGGTAAGGCTCGAAGGCCTGACGACGATCATCCAGGGCATTGTGGTGCAGGCCCATCGCGGGCGGGGGTTCTCGGTCGAGTTTGCCCATCAGGACGAATTGACGCCCGCCCGCGTGTGGCGGTTCCTCGTGGGCGTCGCTCGGAGCCAGGTGCCACACGATTGACGCTGAGATCGATCCCTGGGCACGCCGGGTCGGAGCGTCAATCAGGGGTTGGCGCTTCGACGCTGTCGATGACGACGACCGTGACGGCGCCGCGTGTTGATTCGAGTTTGAGCCCGAGCTGTTCGTTGAGCGTCGTCGTCAGCGACGACCCGTCGGACGGCGGGATGTTCGCGGCGGCCGCCGGAATGTTGGCGCCCATCCGCTGGGCCATGGCCAGCACCGCCTGCAGATCCATCCTCATGTCGAAGTCGTAGCGGCCGGTGAGCCCCGTCTTGTCGCGCACCGTACAGCCGGTCAGCTGCGACAGCACCTCGACGATCTGCTTCATCTCCTGCCCGTCGCCGCGCATCACCAGGTTCATCGGCCCACCCGACATATCCGTCGCGACTGTGCAGGGGCCGGGCTTGCCCACTGCTCTGGACAGGTCGCCCCGTGCGAGTGCCGCGCTCTGCTCGGCGACGAGCTCGTCGGCCCTGGCGCAGTCGGACTTCGAGGGTCTGAGGTCGGGGCCGAGGCGTCCGTCCCTGCGGGCGAGCACCAGGTCGTAGAGCGGCAGCTCGCGAGACTCGGTGTGCGCCTTCAGCTTGAACCGGTCGGCCAGCAACGTCCGCAGGAGCGGTGGCAGATTCCTTCTGCCCGAGCGTCGCGCCGACGGCCTTGGCCGTGATGTCGTACTTCGCCGCCAGCAGCGCCGGCGACCCGCCGACGAGTTGCGCCTCCTGCTGCAGCTCGTAGGCCATCATGATCAGCATCCGCAGCGGCGTATTGGTGGCGGTGAACCTGCCACCGGGCAGCGGCAGCGGCAGCGCCACTCCGCTGAGCGGATTGTTGGGATCGGGGTTGCTCGGTTTGACCGACGCGACCTCGAACGTGGCTTCCGATGTCGCGGGCGACGGTGCCGTCTGGGACTGCGCCGACGCGGCAGCCGCCGCCAGCAGGGCGGCGAGGGCGAACGCTCGTCATGATGGCAAACGCCGTGTGACCAAGCGCCAGAACACCGATCGCGACTGGCAGCAGCGTCAGCGCAGTTCGGCCATCAGGCGGGTCGAGATGCCGGGCAGCAGCAGTTCGGGCATAACCGATCGTGCCCTCGACACAGATGAAGTGTCAAAGCAATGCGGCATCAGTCCAGTCGCGGCGAGCTCGAGGGCGTCCGCGCGTGAACAGCGCACGCAACCGCGAGGCGAGAACGCTCCGCTTACTCATGACGCAGCGCCTCCGTGGGGTTCACACGCGATGCGCGTCGCGCCGGCACGTACAGACGCGACGAAGGTGACGGCCAGGACGGCCGCCGCGACGATCGGGAACGCCAGGAGATCGATGCGGCCATCGCCGCCGGGCCCGCCGCCGTCCGGGAAGACGGCTCCCAGCAGCTGACCGACGCCAACGCTCGCCAGCAGACCGATCCCCAGGCCTGCCACCGCGAGCGCCATCCCCTGGCGAAGCACCATGCGCAGGACTTCGAAGCGCGCGGCGCCGATGGCCATGCGAATGCCGATTTCACGTGTGCGCCGGCCGACGGCGTGCGCGACAAGTCCGTACAGCCCCACGACGGACAAGGCCAGCGCCATCGTGCCCATCGCGATGATCAAGCCGGCAATCATCGTGAGCTGATTCGTGATGCGGAGATCGTAGAAGGCTTCCATCGTGCGGACGTTGAAGATCGGCTGCCCGGCGTCGAGGCGGCGAACCATCTCCCTGAGCGGAGCCGCCAGCGCCGCCGGATCGCCGGCGGATTCGGCGATCGAGGTAGACCTGCCGCACCGGGCGCTGGCGGAATGCGAGATACACGAACTCCCTGGGCGGCTCCATGATGAAGAGGTACCTGCTGGTCTTGACGACGCCGACGACCTGCGCCCAGGGTCCATTCGCCCCGTCGAGACGGAAGCGCTTGCCGAGCGGATCCTGTCCGGGCCAGTAGTGTCCGGCGACCTGCTCGTTGACCACCGCGACGATCGGCGTGCCGGCGGCGTCGGTCGCACGGAAGCCGCGCCCGTCGAGAATCGTCAGCCCCAGCGTCTCGAAGTACCGCTCGTCCACGTCTGCGCTGAGGACGCTGGCGGTGTCGATCCCGGCTGGAAACCGAAAGCCTTCCGGGACGATCGTCAAGGCCGCCGCGCCCTCCATCGGCAGGACCGACGAGAGCGTGGCCGACTTCACGCCCGGCGTCAGCCGCGCCCGGTCGGCGACGTCTTCGAAGAATCGTCGCGCCTGCGCTTCCGTGTAGCGCACGAACCGGGTGTCGAACGCCATGGTGAGCAGATGATCCAACCGGTAGCCGGGACCGCCGGCGAACCGCTGCTCGAATCCCCGATACACGAACAGCGCGACCACGAGCAGGACGACCGACACCGCGACCTGTCCGCCGACGAGCAACGTTCGACCCCACTGCCGCCGCCGGCCGAATGCGCCGGCGTCGGCCACCTTCATCGCCGCCGTGAGATCGGCGCGCGTGGCGTGCACCGCCGGCAGGAGGCCGAACAGCACGGCGCTGACGAGCGCGGCCACGACACCGACCATCGCGACACGTCCGTCGAATTCGAACGGAGCCGGGACCGGGGGATCGGCCGCCAGCTTCAACAGTCTGAACAGCCGCACGGCTCCGTACCCGACGGCGAGCCCGAGCATGCCTCCCGCACCGGCCAGGAACACGCTCTCGGTGACGAGCTGTCGCACGAGCCGGAGGCGCCCGGCGCCGAGGGCGAGCCGCAGGGCGAATTCGCGGGCGCGTACCGGCGCGCGGCTCGTCAACAGCCCTGCGACGTTGGCGCACGCCACGACGAGGACGCTCGTGCTGAGCGTGAGCAGCAGCAGGAGCATGATCACGTTTGGCCGCTGGGACGCCATCCGGTTCTGCAGCTCGGTGCGAACCACCAGGGCCCGGTCGCGGTTCGTGTCCGGATACGCGCGCTCGAGATCCACGCCGACGACCGACAGCTCGGACTGCGCCCGCTCGATCGTCACGCCCGGCTTCAACCGCCCCTTGATCACGACATCGCGGAGCTCGCGCGACTCGAGCGGGCGCACGCGATCGTCGGTGGTGAGCGCCGGCCACATCATGATCGGCGCGTAGAAATCGGTCCGGTAGAAGCTGTTGAACCCCTTGAACGACGGCGGCGCGACGCCCACGACCGTGAACGCCACGCCGTTGAGCCGCACGGTGCGTCCGATCGCCGCCGGATCGCCGCCGAGCTGTTGCTCCCAGAGGTCGTGATCGAGGATCGACCACCGCATCGCGCGACGGCACCTGGTCTTCCTCGGGGCGAAACGCGCGTCCGAGCCGCGGCGGCAGACCCATGACCTCGAAGAAGTTGCCGCTCACCAGGAGCCCGTATTTCAGCGCCGGCTGCGCGTCGGCGTCGGGCGCAAATCCTGCGGGCACGAGGGTCGTCGCCGACAGTCCCTCGAATGCGGTCGTGCGGTCGCGAACGTCCACGAACTCGCGATACGACGCGACGAGGCTGCTCGGACCCTCGACGCGGGCCGCGACACCGACCGTCAGCAGTCCGGCGGGACGAGGGACCGGCAGCGGCTTGAGCAGAAGGAGATCGGCCAAGCTGAAGACGGCGGCGTTGGCCCCGATCCCGAGCCCCAGCGAGACGACGGCGATCGCCGTGAAGCCTGGGGACTTCCACATGGTGCGCACCGCGTACCGGACGTCCTGCGTCATCGTCTCCACGAAATGAATCGTCCGCCGGGCCCGATAGGTCTCCTTCATCGCGTCCCTCCCGCCGAAGCTGCGCATGGCCGCGCGGCGGGCCTCGTCCGCATCCATCCCGGCGCGCACGTTGTCGTCGGCCTGCATCTCCAAATGGAACCGGACCTCGTCGTCCAGCTCGCGCTCGAGGCGATCGCGCCTGAACAGCGCGCGCAGCCGCGATCCGGCGACGCTCCGCCAGCTCACGAGCCTTCCTCCGGCGCGAGATCCGCGATCGAGCCGAGGAAGCGCTCGATGGTGGTGGACATGCGCTGCCAGTCGTCGGTGGTCCTTGGCGAGCTGTCGTCGCCCGGCCGGAGTGATCGCGTAGAACTTCGCCTTCCGGTTCTTCTCCGAGGCGCCCCATTTCGACGAAATCCACTTCTCCTGCTCCATGCGCAGGAGCGCCGGATAGAGCGTGCCCTGATTGAGCTGCAGCAGCTCGCCGCTGATCTGCTCGATCCGCCGGGCGAGGCCGTAGCCGTGCATCGGCCCGAGCACGTCGAGCGTGCGCAGGACGAGGAGGATCAGCGTGCCCTGGAGGACGTCGGCCTTGTCGCTATCGAGCTTCTTTTTCATTTGGAAACCTACAGGAAGATACTCCTTTTCCTGTAGGTCAGCAACAGGAAGAGGAGACGAGCGTGTCAGGTGGCCACGTCAATCGGCGACGATCAAAGCAGCGCGAGCATCTGGATCTACGACGTCGGCAACGGGACGCTGACGCCGATGACGGGCCCGGTCGGAGCGCGTAATCCCGTGTGGTCGCCGGACGGGGGGCGGATTTTTTATGTCTCGACGCAGGGGGGGCGCGCCGCGATCTGGTCGCAGCCGGCTGACGGCTCCGGTGCGCCCACACTGTCGGGCGTGCCGCCTCACAACGCCTGGAACATGGACCTCGCGCCCGACGGCGTGACCGCGGTGTACAACGCCATCTACGACAACGGCACGTTCAACTTGGAATCGTACTCGCTGATGGAGCCCCACGTCGCGCGCGATGTGGCGGCCTCGCCGCGGGCGACGGAGGCACGGCCGCGCGTCTCTCCGGACGGAACGCTGGTCGCCTATCAGTCAGATGAATCCGGTCGTCCCGAGATCCATGTGCGCTCGTTTTCTGAGGCCGGTGGCCGAACGCAGGTCTCCAGCGCCGTGGGCACATGGCCCGTCTGGTCGCGTGACGGCAAGATGCTCTACTACCGGCACGAGGGCCAGATCATCGCGGCGACGCTGGCGCGCGAGACCGCTCTCCGGGTGACCTCACGCGAGATCGTCGTGAAGGGGCCGTTTCCGGAACCATTCGATGTCGCGCCCGACGGCTCGCGATTCCTCGTGTTCGAATCGCAGACCGCAGGGGCGACGCTGGTGGTGATTCCGAACTGGCGCACCGAACTGCGTCGCCTGATCACGCCGGCCCGCTAAGGCCACAGCGCCCGGATGTTTCCGTTTTTCGTCAGGGGCTATCTCGGGGTCGCAGGATCCACCGGCTCGTACTGGACTCCTCCCTTTATGACCTTATAAATCCGCGTTACGTTGCGGATATCGTCGAGCGGATTCGCGTCGAGGATGACGAGATCGGCAAACTTGCCGGCTTCGACAGTGCCGAGGTCGCGTTCTTTACCAATCATCCGCGCCGCGTTAATCGTTGCGGCTCGAAGCGCCTCGGCTGGCGTCAGGCCAGCCTCCACGAGCAGTTCAAGCTCGATCTGCGTGGCCACGCCCAGGAACACGCCGAAGAATCCCGGTGTCGGTACCGAGCACCACCGGCACACCGGCGTCGAACACACGCTTCACGTTTGCTCTCGCCACTTTGAGGCGCTCTTTCGTGAACGCGGTGTTGTTGAGGAACGACTCAATCTGCCGCGCGCCGGCGGCGTCCGTAAAAGGCGCGTAGATCGCCGGCGGCTGGAATTTCGCCCGGTCCCAGTTCACGGCCTGGCGCCGTGCAAATGCGGCCACATCGGCGACGTCCTCGAAGAGCGCCAGCGTCGGCACATACACGGCGCCGTTTTTCTTCATGAGACTCAGAAACTCGGCGTCGACCGGCTCGTCCAGGATGCCGTGCATCATCCCATCGACGCCGACGCTGAGCGCTTCTTTCGCCAGCTTCAGCAACGGCGCGTGCACGTAGACTTTCAAGCCCTGTGTGTGCGCTTCCTTGACAGCGGCCGCGAGCACTTCCAGCGGCATCACAGTTCCGGAACCCTTGACAGCCCAGCTCAAGTCGTCGCGCTGGATCTTGATGGCGTCGACGCCCAGAGCCTTCAGATCCTTCACCGCTGCCTCCGCCTGCGCCGGCGTTTCCGGCATGGGCGCGTCGGCGTCGGCGAACGTGTCGCCTTTCACGGTGAACATCGGGCCAGTGCCGAAGAAGCGGGCGTAGGCGGATGAATCGGACGCGGCTGCGGCCTTCAAGCGCGCGAAGTCTTGCCTTCCGATGGAAGGATCGAAAACCGTGGTGACGCCAACCGCGAGCAGGCGCCCGAGATTGGGTTGCAGGTTCGGCCGAGGGGGGAAGCTGCCGCTTAGCAGGTGATGGTGCATGTCCATCAGGCCCGGAATGACAAACTTTCCGCGGCCGTCGATGATCTGGGCTCCGGCTGGAATCGTGATGGCGTCGGCGCGGTCCATGGCCGCAATGCGGCCGCCGGTGATGAGGATCGTCATATCGCTCATCGGTGGCGAATCCGCATTGATGACAGTAACGTGATGTAGAACCGTAGGAGCTGGGGGCTGTTGCCCGCCGTAATGCGTTGGAAACAACGTGAGAAGCAGCACGGCCACGATGATTCGCTTCATCCTGTTCTCCTGAATGGCCGGTGGCGGGTCAGTTAGAGAAACTCGCCCGGGCCGCCTGAGTTTTTTGTCACATCAGGGTTAGACGTCTCTTCGTCAGGAATGGCTTCTTGCAAAAAGGTAATGGGATAGTCGCTCGGGCTGTACCGGCGGCTCCTCACCATGCTCCCCAGATTTGAGGAAACGGGCCGCTCCGAACGACAGAGGAATGCTAGGAAGTTGCTGACAAAAGCATCATCGGGGCTCGACAGATCTGCTGATTCTGGGGCGACACCGGGTTGCTGTGCGGGGACGCGACGTCTGCCTCGACGTCGCGCGGCTGCTGGACGGCGCAGCCGTCAGCGATGACGACGACCCGCCGTACGGTGTGTTCTATGACCCGACATGTCGTCACCGGTGGTGTCGTCAGGCGAGCAAGCGCCAGAACGATGCATCACTTGGCTGCGTCGCGCCGCCGATCCTGCCGCCGGTCCTGGCTGTTATCGGTTCCGGGGGCATCGACGGCCTTGTCTCTGTCGTCGACCGCATCCTCAGCCTTGTCCTTCGCATCCTCAGCCTTGTCCTTCGCCTCCTCCTTGTCCTTGTCCGTCACCTCGTCCTTTTTCTCCTTCGCTTTGTTCTCCGCTTCTTTCTTCTTCTCTTCGCGACTGTCCTGCGCGAGGGCGATCAGCGGGACGCTCAGCATCCCCAACCCCGTCACGAATGCACGTCGACTGATGGTGCTCTGCACAACCTACTCCTTCCGCGCCCGTGAACCATCGCGAGCGCCAAACAGAATCTACAGCCATGGAGGCGGCGGGCGATCGACGCTCGGACCGCCGGCGGCGCGTGACGCGAACCGGGCAGGGGGCGCTGGTCGGCCCGCCGTTTTCCATGCGACGTCGTCTCCAGCCGTCGATCTTTCGGGTCAACGGCTCGAGTGCAAGCGGTATGCCGACGATGCGCCCCGGCGAATACCGCCCGTCGGACTCTTTCGACGACACGTGGGCACCACGGCAAGTTGAACGTCTCACGGCATACCGTGAGCGATCGAACGACTTGAGCGGGATCGTAATCACATGCCACGAGACTTCGAGCAGTGGTGGACGCCACCCATGGCGTTCATGGCCGCGACCTTCGGGTCGCCAGAGAAGATCGGATCAACGTGTTCCACGAT
>CAVUXJ010000015.1:0-578872 GCA_963745495.1 uncultured Acidobacteriota bacterium | reverse complement strand
ATGCCCTCTACTCGTTGAGTTACGTGCTTGCTAGGCCAGCACTGAAAACGTCGCCAAGCACGGATCCTGACTGCAGCAGGCTCTTCGTCGCTGCTTGCAAGCGCGAAAGGCGTCGGCCGATGACCTGGCGCACGCCTTCAGGGATGCCCCAGTCAGCAGTAGCCGTTGCGCGGTCAGCCAAATCGAATCCCTCGGCCTCAAGGTGCCGCACAACCTCGATGAGAAAGAAGGGCAGACCGCCAGCGCGGGTGAATAGCGCTTGCTCGACCTCCGGTGCGGCGGTGCCGCGCTCCACTCGCTGGATGAGGTATGTCGACTCCGCCCGCGAGAGCGGTGCCAGCACAACTCGCTGCGAGATGCCTCTGGCTCAGCTCCGACAGAACCTCGAATAACGACGTCCCCGGCTCAATCTGGCCGGAGCGATGCGTCGCGGCAATCAAGACGCGGGCCGTGCTGACCTTTCGGGCCAGGTGCTGAAAGAGCAGCAAGCTGGAATGGTCTGCCCAGTGCAAGTCGTCCAGGCAGAGCAGAAGGCCTCGGGCTTCGCTGGACTGAGCGACCCCCAGAAGAAGGCTAGTGACGCTCTCGAAGAGGCGGTAACGGTCCCCCTCAGGGCCGATGGAAGGGCTGGCCGTGACCGCTACTCGCTACTCAATCTCCGGAATGAGCAGAGCAATCTCGCCGGCGCTGGCCAGTCGGACCTTCAGAGACTCGTCGTCGGTCTCCCGCACATACTCCCGGAGTGCCTCGGCGAACGGCAGGTAAGGCGGCATGCCCTCGGTGTCGTAGGCCCGTCCTGAGAGCACCAGCCAGCCGGCGGCCCGCGCCCGTTCCACAAACTCGCCGAGAAGGCGCGATTTGCCCATGCCCGGCTCGCCGCTGATGAGGACGACGCCGCCCTCGCCTCGTCCAGCAGCTCGAGGCGCTCGCTCAGCGCCGCCAGCTCTACGGAATCCCGGCCGACAAAGGGACTGCGTTGCCAGGCCGGCATTCGTGAGGCCGGCGCCGCGTCCTCACCCGGCGCGGACCTTGTCCATAACGCGGCAATCATCGCCGTAGGTCGCTGAGGAGGATCAAACGCCCTGGCAGCGCTGAGTAGGTACCACTGAGCTCCCTACGCCAACGACGCCGGGTCGATGTCCAGCGTCCAGCCCTCGGCCAGCTTGAGGTCGCGCAGCAGCTCGGCCGGGTCGGGCGAGCGCACGCGTTACCTGCCAGCGGTAGCGGCCGTGCCACTTCGGGACGTGCGGCGGCGCCGGGCCCAGCACCTCGACGCCCGGCAGGCCCCGCTTCGAGACGTCGCGCGCGCAGCTGCTGCGCCACGCGCTCGGCCTGCGCGCTGCGCCGTACTCCGGGTTCGTGTGGCGAGTAGACGAGGCGCGCCAGGCGCACGAACGGCGGGTAGGCCTCCTCGCGCCGCAGCTCGATCTCGGTCGCGAAGAAGGCGTCGTAGTCGTGCTGCGCCGCCGCGACGATGGCGTAGTTGTCCGGCGTGTAGGTCTGGATGACGACGCTGCCCGGCGGCGGCCCGCCGTCGTCGCGCGCGGCGCGTCCGGCGCGGCCCGCGACCTGGGTCAGCAGCTGGAACGTGCGCTCGGCCGACGCGGAAGTCGGGGATGTGCAGGCCGATGTCGGCGCTGATCACGCCGACGAGCGTCACCGCCGGCAGGTCGAGGCCCTT
The DNA here is from genome assembly GCA_963745495.1 of uncultured Acidobacteriota bacterium. Taxonomy (GTDB): domain Bacteria; phylum Acidobacteriota; class Vicinamibacteria; order Vicinamibacterales; family CAVVIG01; genus CAVUXJ01. The sequence continues at coordinate 577,191 of CAVUXJ010000015.1, read as the reverse complement.
CGCGACCATCTGCGTGCCGATGAGCACGTCCGCCTCGCCCTTGAGGAAGCTGCGCGAGGATCTGCTCGTGCGCGTGGCGGCCGTGCGTGACGTCGCGGTCCCAGCGCAGCGTGCGCGCCTGCGGGAACGGCTCGTGCACCGCCTCCTCGACCCGCTCGACGCCGAGGCCCATCGGCCGCAGGCGCGGCGCCGCCGCACATCGGGCAGCGCTCGAAGCAGGCGCGCGGCCGCGGTTGCACTGGTGGCAGAGCAGGCGCTCGACCTCGACGCCGTCGCGGTCGAGGTGCTTGTGGTAGCTCAGGGCGATGGCGCAGGCGGAGCACTGCGGCACGAAGCCGCAGTCGCGGCACTGCACGAAGCCGGCGCGTGCCGCGGCGGTTGAGGAAGAGGATCGCCTGCTCGCCCTTGCTCGAGCGCCTGGTAGAGGCCGAGCTGCAGCGGCCGGCTGAAGATGCTGCGGTTGCCGGCCTTCAGCTCCTCGCGCATGTCGACGACGTCGACCGGCGGCAGCGCCGTCGAGCTCGTGACGCCGACGATGTCGCCGGCCGGCGACGCATCGGGCCGCACGCGCTCGCGCAGCTCGAGCAGCTGGTAGCGGCCCCACAGCGCCCGCTGGTAGCTCACGACGTCCGGCGTCGCGCTGCCGAGGACCAGCGACGGCGCCCGTCAGCGCGGCCAGCTTCAGCGGCCGCGTCGCGGGCGTGGTAGCGCGGCGCCGGGTCGTGCTGCTTGTAGGTCCACTCGTGCTCCTCGTCGATGACGATGAGGCCGAGGTCGGGCTGCGGCGCGAAGACGGCCGACCGGCTGCCGATGACGACGGCGTAGCGGCCGTCGCGGATGCCGTGCCACTGGTCGAACAGCTCGCCCTGCGAGAGGCCGCTGTGCAGCACCGCCACCTGGCCCGGGAAGCGCTCGGCGAAGCGGCGCACCGTCTGCGGCGTCAGCGCGATCTCCGGCACGAGGACGATGCCGCGCTTGCCCAGCGCGCACCGTCTGCTCGAGCGCGCGCAGGTAGACCTCCGTCTTGCCGCTGCCGGTGACGCCGTGCAGCAGGAACGTCTGCGCCCTGGCCGCGCGTCCAGCGCGGCGGCGATCGGCGTCGAAGGCGCGCTGCCTGCTCCGGCGTCAGCGGCGGCGCCGCGCGCGGCTCGTAGATGCGGCCGGCCAGCGGGTCGCGCTCGACCGCCTCGTCGCGCACCTCGATCAGGCCCTGCCTCGGCCAGCGGACGCAGCAGCCGGCAGGCTGACGCCCGGCGCGCAGCCGCAGCTCCGAGGCCGGCAGCGAGCCGCCCGTCGTCGAGCAGCAGCCGCAGCGCCGTCGCGAGCCGTGCCCTTGCGCTGCCGCCTCAGCATCGCTCGATCGCCGCCTCGACGCTGCATCGGCGGCGCCGTCAAGTGGACATAACGCATCGTCTTCGCCCGCACGCTGGGCCGCGCCAGGCCGTAGCTGCGCTGCGACGCAGCCCGCGCTGCGACGAGCTGCGACAGCGCCGTCGCGACGCCCGTTCAGCTTCGACGCTCGCGTCTCGATCTCCTTGCGCCTCGACGCGGCCGCTGCTCGATGAGGTACTCGAGCACGGCGCGCTGGCGCGGCGGCAGGCGTGCAGCGCGTCGAGCTCGTCGGCGCTGAGCAGCGACTCGTAGAAGGTCAGGGGCTTGCGCTCGAAGCCCGGCGGCAGCATCAGCGCGACGGCGGCGAACAGCGGCGCCAGGTAGTAGTCGGCGATCCAGCGCGCCAGCTCGCACCCGCTCCGGCGAGATCACCGGCCGGTCGCCGATGCCGCGCGTCGACCGGCTTCGGGTCGGCGAACGACGGCACCTCGACCGTCGTCCATGACGATGCCCTGCAGCAACCGCCGCCCGAACGGCACGAAGACGCCGTCGCCGGCCTCCAGCGTCATGCCCTCCGGCACCGCGTAGCTGAAGGCCTGCCGGTGCGGCAGCCCGGAGTTCACGGCAACTTCGACAAAGGCCATTTGTTCTAATGATAGCGGGTTGGTTGGAGCTAAGACGGCTTCCAGGCCACGACTTCGCCGCGGGCCATGCAGAGGTAGGAGCGGGGGTCTTCGGACCACTTGGCCAGGGCCGGGATGAGGGCCTGAGCGGAAGGCTGTTCGGGCCAGCCCATCTCGGCGATGCGCTCTTCGAGGTACGGTGACCAGCGCTGGTAGGTCCACTGCGCCGTCTGAGTCTCATAGCTGGCGCTGCTGGCGACTTTCTCGAACCCGGCGTCGATCAGGGTGGTGCGGGAATAGCCGCCGTATTTGAGGTGGGGGGTCCAGCGGTAGTAAAGCTTAAAGGCGCGGCGCACCTTCAGGTTGGGGTTACCGATGATGTCGCCCTCGAAGTTGCGGTCGCGCTCACCGAGGACGCCGCCGGGCTTGAGGACGCGGAGCATCTCTTTCGCGACGGCAACCGGGTCTTCGATGTACTGCATCACGGACGATGTCCAGACGGCGTCGAAGCTGTTGTCGGGGAAGGGCAGCTTGTGCATGTCGGCGACCTCGAAGTGGACGTTGGCCGTTCCGCCCTGGGCGGCGGCGGCGCACGCCTGCTCGACCATGTAGGGGTCGATGTCGATCGCCGTGACCTGACCGGGCGCGATCGCCTCGGCGAAACCGACGGTGATACTGCCCGGGCCGCAGCCGCAGTCCAGGAGGCTGATGCCGGGCTTGATGTGGCGGAGGAAGAAGCCGGCGGCGGCGGCGAGGGTGCGGCTGCGGTACCAATCGAAGTCGCTGGTGTACTGGGGTTGGGTCATGTCGCAGCTAGCTTAGCGCGGGAAAGTAACCCTACGTCGCCTTCCAGCCCACCGCCTCGCAGCGCGCCATGCAGGAAGTACGACCGCGGGTCCTGCGACCACTTGCCCAGGGCGGCGACGATGGCGTCTGCATCAACGCGCTCCGACATGCCCATCTCCGGGATTCCCCTGCGGAAGAGTTGGGAGTACCGCTCATCGTCCACTGGCCCGTCTGGCTCTCGTAGGTGGCGCTACTGACCACGTCTTTGAAGCCCGCGCTGACCAGGGTTGTCCGGGAGGAGGCGCCGTAGTTCAGGTAATGGCCCAGCGAATTCTGCCATCGGTGGTAGAGCTTGAAGGCCTGGCGGATCCTCGGGTTCGCGTTGCCGATGATGTCGCCCTCGTCGCTGCGATCACGCTCGCCCAGGACGCCGCCCGGCTTGCGGACACGCAGCATCTCCTTCGCCGCCGCCACCGGGTCCTCCATGTATTGCATGACGGAGGCGGTCCAAACCGCGTCGAAGCTGTCATCTGCGAAGGGCAGCTTGTAGATGTCCCCGACTTCGAAGCGGACGTTCGCCGCGCCACGCTCCCCGGCGGCCGCGCGCGCCTGCTCGATCGTCCACGGATCGATATCGATGCCCGTGACCTCGCCCGGCGCCAACGCCGCGGCGAAGTCGAGCGTGATGCTGCCCGGCCCGCAGCCGCAGTCGAGCAGAGCGATCCCCGGCTTGATGTGCGGCATGAAGAACGCGGCGCTGGAGTTACTGCCCCGCAACCGGAACCAGTCGACATCGCCGGTGTACTGCTGCGTCATCCCTGTCCTTCCATCCTGCCGAAGCGCGCCCATGCGCAAATGACGCGGCTAATGATAGGTGCAGACCATGCGAGTTGGAACGGGCGTCTTCTGTCGTTGCGACTATCGCGGCACCGAGGCGGCGGCAGCAGGAGTAGCGTCGTTGCGAGTCCTTCGGAGAAGGACGAAGCAATCTCGGACAAACGGGCCGTTTCTAGCTGACGGGGCCGTCACCAAGATTGCTTCCGGGCCAGGTACGCGCAACGACGACGAGGGTCCGTCGTGGAAAGGCATTGCCGCCTCCTGGAATTGACAGCCTCGCCCCGAGCCTCCTACCATGCAGGCATCCTTTTCGGAGGCCGGCGGCCAGGCATGAGCAGTAGAGTCACGTTTATCCCGCGAATCGCGGAGCTCAGCGCTCCGGGAGCGTTGCGTGGCTGGGCGCGTGGGACCGAGGCCATAGGGAGGCATCCAACCTAGGTCGCAGCGAAGGCAGAGTCCTCGAGGCCCACCACGACGCGAAGTCCGGTGGGCCTCTTCATTTCGGCAGGAGTAGAAATGGAATCCTTACCCCTTGTAGTCACAAACCTCAGCAAGTCCTTCGGCGGCGGCCGTGACCTGGTATCGCGCCTCGGCACAAGGCGGCCCGAAGGCGCCCGTCAAGCGTCGTCGACGACGTCTCGTTCGAGATCCAGCGCGGCGAGATCTTCGGCGTCATCGGCGCCAACGGCTCCGGCAAGTCGACGCTGATCCGCATCATCAGCACGCTGCTGCTGCCGGACGACGGCGACGTGCAGCATCTTCGGCCTCGACGTCGTCGCAGGACTCGATGAAGGTGCGGGCGCTGATCAACCGCGTGTCGGCCGACCCGTCGTTCTTCCGGAACATGTCGGCGATGGAGAACCTGCTGTTCTTCGGCCGCGTCTACGGCCTGACGCCGCGGCGAGATCAAGCGGAAGGCGCCCGTGATCCTCGGCGCGGCTCGGCTTCGAGTGGGCGAAGGCGCGCGAGCCGATGAGCCACCTCTCGCGCGGCCAGCAGCAGAAGGTCGCGGTCGCGCGGTCGTTCCTGACCTCGCCGGTGCTGATGCTGCTCGACGAGCCGACGACCGGCCTCGACCCGCGCAGCAAGCGCGACGTGCAGGCCTTCATCCGCGAGGTGCAGCGCGGAGCACGACGCGACGATCCTGCTGACGACGCACGACATGGAGGAGGCGGAGCTGCTCTGCGACCGCATCGCCTTCATCGCCGGCGGCCGGATCGTCGCCGAAGGCACGCCGCTGGAGCTGCGGCAGACGGTCGCGAACGGCCGGCCGCTGGATGAGATCAACATGGAGACGGTCTTCATGGAGCTGACCGGCCGCAGCATCGACGAAGACGAAGAGCCGGAGGAGGTGATGACCTAGATGGCTAGCATAGCGACACCGAATAGCAGCTCGCCGAGCGCGCGGGCAGGCTGAACCTGGCCTGGGCGTTCGTCGAACGGCAGACCAACCTCTGGAAGCGCTACTGGGCGTGGGAGCTCGTCTGGCTGGTCTACGGCGTCGTCAACACGCTCGCCATCACCTTCATCGCCGAGCAGGTCGGCGCAGGCCGGCGTCGCCGACCGCGAGACGTCAACAGCCTCGTGCTGTTCCTGCTCATCGGCACGCTCGTCTGGGCGTACCTCTCGGCGGTGCTCGACGACATCAGCCTCGTGATCACGTGGGAGCGCTGGGAAGGCACGATCGAGCACACGCTGATGGCGCCGGTGCCGCGCGTCGCTGCACCTGATCGGCATGTCGCTCTTCGGCGTCATGCACGCCGTCGTGCGGACGCTGCTGATCTTCGCCGATCGCGATGCCGTTCTTCACGGTCGACCTCGGCCAGGCGAACTGGCTCGCGGCGGCCGCGGTGCTCGCCGTCGGCAGCTTCAGCGTCGCCGGGCTCGGCGATCCTCGCGGGCGTCCTGCCGCTGCTCTACCCGGAGCGCGGCACGCAGATGTCGTTCATGGTGCAGGCGTTCGTCCTGCTGGTCTCCGGCGTCTACTACAGCGTCGAGGTGCTGCCGGCGTGGCTGCAGGTGTTCTCCGTACATCTCGCCGGCGACCTACATCCTCGACGGCATCCGCGGCGCCATCATCGACGGCGAGAGCATCACCGAGCTCTGGCGGCGAGCTCGCTCGCGCTGGTCGTCTTCGGCGTCGTGCTCGATCCCCGGCGGCATCGCTCGTCTTCGCCGTCGGCCGAGCGCTGGGCGAAGAAGACCGGCCGGCTGAAGCGCCAGGGCTAGGGCTGATACGAAGTGTGTCAGCAGGGCTGAGATCCTGCACAAAGCAAGGCGGTTCGTACGAAGGCACACGAATCCCCTCGCCCTTCGAGGGAGAGGGTTAGGGTGAGGGTAAGGGTAAGACGCGCACGTCCAGCCACTAGCGATTCTTGTGCCAGGCGGGAACCCTTATACAGAAGGCGACCTGACTCTGGTCGCCTTCTGTTCATGACTAACGAACTTGCTCAGGACGTCGGGCGGGCGCGCGGCGCCTCTTTGATACGGGCGGCGCGGCCACGCAGCTCGCGCAGGTAGTACAGGCGGGCGCGGCGCACCTTGCCCTGGCGCACGACTTCGACCTTGTCGAGCGCGGGGCGAGTGGCGCATGGAAGGTGCGCTCCACGCCGATGCCGCTGGAGATCTTGCGCACCGTGAAGGTCGAAGCCGGGCCGCCGTTGCGCACGCGGATCACGTCGCCCTCGAAGACCTGGATGCGCTCGCGGTCGCCCTCGACGACCTTGGCGCTGACGCGCGACGCGGTCGCCCGGGCCGAAGTCGGCGATGTTCGGGTTCTCCTTGGCGTTGGAAACGGTGTTGACGTCCATCGTCTTAGTACCTCGTCGTTTCTGTCGGTGCGCTCGGCTCGATGCGACCGTCGCGCGGCGCAGGCGCTGCTCTCTTCGTCGTGAGACAGGCCTTCTCGAGCAGGTCGGGGCGGCGGCGGCGCCGTGCGGATGACGCTCTGGCGGCGGCGCCAGCGCGCGATCTCGCCGTGATGGCCGGAGAGCAGTATATCGGGTACCGGCCATCCGCGAAACTCCGCCGGCCGCGTGTACTGCGGGTACTCGAGCAGCCCGTCCGAGTGCGACTCCTCCAGCAGCGAATCCGCCGACCCCAGCGTGCCCGGCAGGCGGCGCACGACGGCGTCGATCACGACCATCGCCGCCAGCTCGCCGCCGGAGAGCACGTAGTCGCCGATGCTGATCTCGTCGTCGACGAGGTGCTCGCGGACGCGCTCGTCGACGCCCTCGTAGTGGCCGCAGACCAGGATCAGGCGCGCCTCCGCCGCCAGCTCGTCGACGACCGCCTGGTTCAGCAGGCGGCCCTGCGGCGTCAGCAGCACGACCGCGCCCGCGCGGCTCGCGCCATCGCCCGCACCGCCTCGATCGCGGCGGCGAGCGGCTCCGGCTTCATCACCATGCCCGGCCCGCCGCCGTAGGCGTAGTCGTCGACGATCTGGTGCTTGTCGGTCGCGTAGTCGCGGATGTTGTGCAGCTGCACCTCCGCGATGCCGCTCGCGCAGGGCGCGCCCGAGGATGCTCGCCTGCAGCGGCCCGTCGAAAGGTCTCGGGAAACAGCGTCAGGACGTCGATGCGCATCTGGTTAGCTACTGACCTACCTGCCGGCGCGGATGCTGCGTGACGCGTGCAAGTGGACGATCTTCCAGTCGCCGCCTTCGCTGCGCAGGACCATGCTCATGCGAAAGTCGATGTCCATGCCCGGTATGTTGACCTTGGGACGGTCGACTACCCATCCCAGTTCGCCGGACGCATAAGCCTGCGGTTCGTTCGGCTCGACAGGCAGCCCCGCCGCACCTGATCGAATATAGCGCGCAGGCCGTCGATGGCGTCGTCATGGCTTTGGTACCACTCGATGGGGTCGGAGCCCACGACCAGCACCGCTTCGTCATTGGAGATGAGCGCGTCAATCGCTTGGCATGTCGCCGCGAGCGAGGGCGTCGATGAGCGGACAAAGCCGACTCACGTCACGGCTTCGGATTCTGTCCACTCTGAGCATCCTTCCTAAGCGGCGGGAGCCTTCAAGTCGATCCAATGCGCCGGTAAGCCTTACCAGTCTGTCGATGCGCTCGTCATCGAGGACGCCGCCGTTGCTCTCGATGACGCGCAGCGAGGCTACGTTGATCCGAGGAGGCTGTACCAGTGGTCCGTCGAGGCCCAGCGTCTCGCGCTGCCGTGCAACGTGAGCCGCAGGATCGCCGTGCCGTAGCCTTTCCGGCCGCGCTCCGCGCCCTGGACGTTGACGATAACCGATGTGGCCGCCTCTGTCGACGAAGGAACTGCGCGTCAGGTCATGCCGCAGCCGGCTCGTGCCGACGACGCCGTCTTCGGCGTTCGACGCAGCCGAGTGTCGTCATTGGTACTCCAGGCCGGCCTCGGGCAGGTTGACGCCGTTCGCCATGTCACCAGGTCCTGCGCAAGTACAGGCCGTCTATGATCCAGCGTCCCGGCCACAACAGCGCTTCGTCGCTCGTCGACCGCCGTGCTCGCCCTCTCCCGAGCTCGCGCAGGAACGCTGCCAGCCCAGCCGGTGCTTCCAGCGATGCCTTGACCAGCTTCATACCGGAAAGCTTACCCGAGAGCAGGCTTTCGGGGCCGCCGCTTAGACCATTGGCGCCGGCCAACGCTCCCAGTTTCTCCCGGGCTGCCCCAGGAGATGCGACCTCGCGTCGGCGCCGACAGGGTCAACCTCCGCGCCGCCTGCAGGCTTACAAATCCATGCCCGGGCAATGTTTCTGCAATTCGGGGTTGACAGTGGTATGACCGATGGTAGTATGTGGGAACTTGTGGGAAATAGTGGCGGGGATGGCTGGCTAGGCACTCCGGGGAGATGGGGCCCAAAGTGCTCTTTCTTGGCAAGCACGATTACTCGATGGACGAGCGCGGTCGCGTACCAATGCCGCCGCGCTTTCAGAGAGGCGCTGATGCAGGGCATCATCCTCACCCAGGGCACACCCGACCGCTGCGTCCGCGCCTACCCGACCGACGAGCTTCGAGGAGCAGGCCGCCGCTCTACATGAGCGAGCCCGTGACGACCCGCAACGGCCGCGTCATGCGCCGCGCCTTCTTCAGCGGCGCCTACCAGGCCGAGCTGGACCGGCAGGGTCGCGTGCTGATCCCGCCGGTCCTGCGACAGTTCGCCGGCCTCGATGGCCAGGTCGTCGTCGTCGGCACCGGCGAGGGCATCGAAATCTGGAACGCCGCCGACTTCGACGGCCGCGCTCGCCGACGAAGAGGCCGAGTTCCGCCAGACGCTGGGGTCGGAATGATGGCTGATGGCGAAGCCGCCCGGTCCGCCACGAGCCGGTGATGCTGCGCGAAGTCGCTCGCGGCGCTCGACGTGCAGCCCGGCGGCCGCTACGTCGACTGCACGGTCGGACGGCGGCGGTCACGCCGAGGCCATCCTCGAAGCCGCCTCGCCCGGCGGCACGCCTCCTCGGCATCGACGCCGACCCGGACGCGCTCGGCATGGCACGCAGCGCCGCCTGGCGCGCTTCGGCGGCGCCGTCGCCATCGTGCAGGGCAACTTCCGCGACGTCGACAGCGATCTGCCGCGAGCGCGGCTTCGCGCCCGTGAACGGCATCCTGTTCGACCTCGGGCTGTCGTCGCACCAGCTGGCGAGCGCGACCGGGGCTTCAGCTTCCGCATCGAGTCGCCGCTGGACATGCGCTTCGGCCCCGATCAGGAGACGACCGCCTCCGACTGGGTCAACGAGGCGAGCGAAGAAGAGCTCGCAGACCTCATCTGGCGCTTCGGCGAGGAGCGGCAGAGCCGCCGCATCGCCCGCGCCATCGTCGACGGCCGTCCGTTGCGGACGACCACTCGATCTAGCCAAAGCCGTCGAGCAGGCCGTGGGTCGGAGGCCTGGAAGTCAAATCCCACCCCGCCACCAAGACGTTTCAGGCTCTCCGCATCGCCGTCAACCAGGAACTAGCCAGCCTGGCTGAGGCGCTGCCTAGGGCTCACGGTCTGCTCGGCTTTGGGTCTCGCCTTGTGGTAATCAGTTACCACTCGCTCGAAGACCGCATCGTTAAGCAGTTCATCGCGCGCGAATCGCGCGACTGCATCTGCCCGCCGGCGCAGCCGGTCTGCACCTGCGGCCACAAGGCGACGCTGCAAGCCGGTGACGCGCGGCGCCCTCACGCCCTCGCGCGAAGAAGTCGCGCGCCAACCCGCGCAGCCGCAGCGCCAAGCTGCGCGCCGCCGAGCGGCTGGCGGCCTGAGACTCGCGCCGTGGCGACGCTGGACCGCCTGGCGACCCTCGACCGCCTCGCTCCTCCGCCGCGTCGCGCGTAGCGTCGGCCTGGACGCCCCGCCGCGCGATAGCCGTCGCCCTCTTCGCGGCGGTGGCTATCGCGCTGCTCCAGGTCGTCCAGTCCAGCAGCTTCGCCCACACCGGGCCAGAGATGCAGCGCCTCGAGAGCAGAAGCAGCGACGCTCGCGCCCAGATCCACGAGCTCGAGGCCGAGGTCGCGGCCCTGTCCTCGCTGGACCGCACCGAGCGCGCCGCGCGCGAGCGCCTCGGCATGGTGCCGGCGCGCAAGCATCGAGTACGTCAGCGTGACACGTCGAGGCGCCCGCGGGCCCCTGCTGCCGCGGCCCGTCTCATCGAGCCCGGCCGCCGCACCGGCCGACGCTGGCGCCCTGGTGGCAATCGCTCCTCAAGAGCCTTGCCTCGTTCCATAAACTAGAACCGGGCCCGCGCCAGGCTCGAGGCGGAGTAGGATTGGCGGCAGCGCACGGTAGTCGCTTCACCTGGCGGGTCGGCCTCCTCGCGGCTCGTCCTGGTCCTGGCGACCGCCGGCATCGTCGGCCGGCTCGTCTACATCCAGATCCTCCACCACGAGCACTACTGGCTCGAAGCCCAGGAAGAGCACCTCGATAAGCGCGAGGTCCGCTCCGACGCGCGGCGCCATCCTCGACCGCAACGGCTTCCCCCTCGCCACCTCCCTCGACGTCTTCGACGTCTACATCGACCGCCGCGCCTGGCAGGACGACCTGCCCTGGCCTCAGGTCGTCGCCACGAGACTCGCGCCCCTCCTCGATGAGCCGCCGGAGCAAGCTCCTCGCCCGCCTCCTCGATGATGCCGACGGCCCGGTAGAGCTGCTCGCCGCCAGCGTCGAGTTCGAAAGTCCTGAAGACCGCCGCGGAGGCCGTCGCCATGGTGCCCGACGGCGCCACGATCATGATGGGCGGGTTCGGCGTCTGCGGTATGCCGGAAAACCTGATCGCCGCCCTGCACGCCCGTGGCACGCGCGACCTCACCATCATCAGCAACAACGCCGGCCTCGACGGCTTCGGCATCGGGCGGCTGCTGGCGGCCCGCCAGGTGCGGAAGATGATCTCGAGCTACGTCGGCGAGAACAAGGAATTCGAGCGGCAGTTCCTGAGCGGCGAGCTCGAGGTCGAGCTCGTCCCGCAGGGCACGTTGTCCGAGCGGATTCGCGCCGGCGGCGCCGGCATCGGCGGGTTCTTCACGCCGACCGGGTACGGCACGCTCGTCGCCGAGGGCAAGGAAACGCGCGTGATCGACGGCAAGACCTACGTGTTCGAGTTGCCGCTGCGCGCCGACTTCGCGTTCGTGCGCGCGTGGAAAGGCGACCGCGACGGGCAATCTCGTCTACCGGAAGACGGCGCGCAACTTCAACCCGATGATGGCCACCGCCGGCCGCGTGACGATCGCCGAAGTCGAGCACCTCGTCGAGCCGGGCGAAATCGATCCCGACCACGTCGTCACGCCGGGGATCTTCGTGCAGCACATCCTGAAGGGCGAGACGTACGAGCGGCGGATCGAGAAACGAACGATGACGAAAGACGATTGACCGCATGATGGACATTCGAGAACGGATCGTCAAGCGCGTCGCGCGCGAGCTGAAGGACGGCGATTACGTCAATCTCGGCATCGGGATGCCGACGATGGTGGCCAACTATGTGCCGGCCGGGCATCCACATCACGCTGCACTCGGAGAACGGGATGCTCGGCGTCGGTCCGTATCCGCGCGAGGACGAAATCGATCCCGATCTGATCAACGCCGGCAAGGAAACCATCACCGAGACGCCGGGCGCTTCGTATTTCAGCAGCGCCGACTCGTTCGCCATGGTCCGCGGCGGGCACATCGACCTGACCGTGCTCGGCGCGCTGCAGGTGGACGAAGAGGGCAATCTCGCGAACTGGATGATCCCCGGCAAGATGGTCAAGGGCATGGGCGGCGCCATGGATCTCGTGGCCGGCGCAAAGAAGGTCGTCATCGCGATGGAGCACACGACCCGCGACGGCGGCCACAAGATTCTGAAGACGGTGCACGCTGCCCGTGACCGGCCTGAAAGTCGTGAACCTCATCGTCACCGAACTGGCGGTGATCGAGGTGACGCCGCGCGGCCTGGTGCTGAAGGAAATCGCATCCGGACACGACGCTCGACGCCGTGCGCAAAGCGACCGGCGCCGAGCTCATCGTCGAGGGGGAAGTGGGGACCTTCTGACGCCGACGTTCAAGGGTTCAAAGGGTTCCCCGTTGACCCTTTGAACCCTTGAGCCGTTGTCAGAAGTCGATCTGCACGCCGAACTTCGCCAGCCGGCCGATCAGCGTCTGAGTCGGTGTCTGCCACGCCGGGCCGTAGCGGTTCTGCATCGTCAGGAACGGCGTGGCGTTGAAGGCGTTGTAGAGATCGAACATCCCCTGCATGCGGCGTGAGCCGATCCGGAGCACCTTGGTCCAGCCGGAGATCGACCTGGTTGATGCGCGTCGCCGTACAGGGTGCCGCTTGGAACCAGATCCACCAGCACCGTCGCGTTCGCGCCGGCCGACAGATCGCGGCCGAGCGATGGTCGCAATCTGCGGCGTTGGTGGCCGAGTAACTGGCCGTGATCTCCGGTCCCGGCGTGCTCTGCAGCGTCGCGCTGGCCTGGAGGCCCCAGAACGGCAGCGGATACACGCCGAGGAACTTCACGTTCGGCTAGAAACGGCGGCCGCACGTCGCAGAACGGCGTCGTTCGTGGCGCGGTGACGCCGGTGGCCGACCGGCATACGACAGGGACAGATCCGACGTCAGGTCGCAGGTGTTGGTCCGCGAGCGGCCCGATGCGTGACGCCGCCCGAGAACGACGACGCCGCGCGGCAGCCGCACGCTGCCCGCCGACGTCGAAGCCGTCGTACACCTCCTCCTGCGTGCCGAAATGCGACGCCTGGCTGATCACGTTGTCGTTCCGCCCGAGCTTCGTCGGGTTGACGTCGTAGAAGCCGCACACCTGGTTGCCGCCGCCGCCCGGCAGCCGCGGATCGAGCGGCACCGGTGACGCAGTAGGGCGAGAAGTCGGCGTTGGTCACCAGCAGGTTCTGCGTCGATCGTGGAAGTTGCCGTACCATCGCCGGTTGTAGGAGGCGTTCACCGACAGGCCGCGGCATCAACTCGTGCTGGATGCTCGCCGACCCCTCCCAGTTGTAGGTGCGCACGCCGAAGCCTTCGCGACACGTCGGTCGGCATAGCGCGTCGTCGGCACGCTCTTCCCGAAGTTCAGGTTCTGCATCTGCCCGCACTCGCCGTTCGCGAGCGGACTCGTCAGATCGCAATCCGGCGCGAAGTTGCCGTTGAGGTCGGTCCAGGTCCGCGAGACGCTGTTGACCGTCGCTGGTCATCGGATTGGCGAGGCGCGTGAACGTCGTGCACGCCCGACTGCCAGCGGGAAGCGGCCGAGATTCGCCTTGATGGCGGTCCTGCCGTCGCCGAACAGGTCGTAGGACACCCCGAGCCGCGGCGACACGTCCTTCCAGTTCGGCACGTCATAGACGCCGGGGAACTCGCGCGCCGGCACGAACGGGCCGGCCGGCAGCGACTGCGGCTCGACGAACGCGTTGAAGAAGTCGCTTCGGACGCCGAGGTTGAGCGTCACCCGATTCACCGTCCACCGATCCTGCGCGTAGAGGCCGATGTTGTACTTGATCTTCTCGTGGTAGCTGATCGGCGTCCCCCACTGCACGCAGCGAGACCGGCACGCCGTTGCGCATCGACAGGCTGACGGGACTGTTCGGCTCGGTCGTGCGTCCAGGACCAGGTGTTCTGGAGGAAGACCCCGGTCTTGAACGCATGCGAGCCGGTCACGTACGACGCCGACGCGCGGTAGTTGTAGTTGTTGCTGCGATTGTGTCCGTAGGGCGCCGTCGGGCTCGCGCGATAGGAGAAGTTCGTCGACAGCTCGGTGATCGGAGAGACGCCCGGCACGACCTCCGGCTGCGGGATGCCTGACGAAGTCGTTCGCGGCCAGTGTGCCGCCCGCCTCGAGCAGGAACCGGTTGGTGACCGGCGAGCTCCAGGTCGCCTGCGCCGAGGTACTGGGGCGTTTCCCGGTAGAACGACCGTGCCTCGGGGGCGTTGCCCACCGAGTCGGTGGGGAACTCGTACTCGTGATCCTGGTACTCGTAGATGGCCGTCGACCTTGTTCCTCGGCGACGCCTGCCACGTGAAGCGGTTCGACGCGCTCGCGATGCCAGGTGTGATCGAACGCCCGGCGGGTCAGGTCCGGCGTGTAGACCGGGCCGCCGGCGTCGGCGTTCGGATAGGCGGCCGCGCGTGCCGGCACGGGTCGTGCTCGTGCCCCATTCGCGAAACGACAGAAAGAACCACAGCTTGTCCGCGCACGAGCCGGCCGCCGAGCGACGGATTGAAATCGTAGATCTCGATCGACCGAGTTGGTCTGGAGCCCCTGCGCCAGCAGCTCGTCGGACACGTTGCTGCTGTTGAAGCTGACGGTTGGTATAGGTGCCGGACGAACGTGCCCTTGAAGATGTTGCCGCCCTCCCGCGGAATCAGGTTCGATCGCACGCCGGCCGCGTCGTGCTCCGCCGACATGCCGCCGGTCTCGACGCTGATCTCCTGCACCATCCCGTTGTTGAAGAAGTGACCGTAGCTGCCGCGCGCCCAGGCCGTTGGCGACCGACATGCCGTCCATCATGATCTGGCTGTCGCTCGTGCGGCTGCCGTGGATCGTCAGCGACGTGCTGAGATCGCCGGAGGAGCCGCCGACGTCGGGACGGCTGACCGTCACCCCCGGGATCGAGCGCGGCGAGGCTGCCGAACGTCTTGGCGGTCGGCAGCGAGTCGATGACGTCGCGCGACATCGTCTTCTGCTGAACGTCACGTTCTTGACGTCGACGATCGGCGACTCGCCGGTCACCGTGATCGTCTCCTCGACCGCGCCGACGCGCAGGTCGGCGTTGACGGTGGCGGTGAACGCCGGCCGACAGCTCGATGCCTTCGCGCCGGACCGTGTTGAACCCGGGCAGCTCGAACGTCACCGTGTAGGTGCCGGGCCGCAGATTGACGATCTGGTAGCGGCCGTCGCCGTCGGTCGTGACCGTGCGGACCTTCTCGATGAGCGCGGGACTCGCGGCTTCCACGGTCATGCCCGGCAGCACCCCGCCCGTCGCATCCTTCACCGTGCCGGCGATCGTCCCCGTTTCTCCCTGAGCCGCCGCTGACACCGGGAAGAACACCGCCAGTGCCAGGATCGCCGGTGCGAGGCGGGATTCGTGTCTATTTCTCATCACTACCTCCACGGAAATGTGTGTTCACTACCGCAAGCTCGCCGTCGTTGGCGCTGCCGCCTCTCCGGGCCGCTGCCAATGAACGCGAGGGGCCAGCTCGCCGCTGCCGGCGACGGCCGTGATCTTGCCGCCCTCGTAGACCACCTCGCCGCGCCGGATCGTCACGATCGGCCAGCCGGTGATCTCCCAGCCCGAGAAGATCGAGAACTTCGCGTTCGACAGCTGGTCCTCGTCGGTGACGGTCTTGCGTCAGGTTCGGATCCCAGATCGCGATGTCGGCGTCGGAGCCGACCGCGATCGGTGCCCTTCTTCGGATAGAGGCCGAACAGCTTCGCCGGGTTGGTCGAGGTCAGCGCCACCATCTGCTCGAGCGTGATCCGCTTGCTCCGCACGCCCTCCGAGTAGAGCAGCGGCAGGTTCACCTGCAGGTAGTTGCCCGCCGACCGGTTGTTGATGATGTTGACGGCCGGGTCCATCTTGTCGGCCCGCGTGTAGCCCGACGTGATCGGTGGCGAGCACGTGGATCGAGCCCTTCGCCATCCCCTTCCAGAGCGCATCCTTGTCGCTCTTCTTCCGCAGCGGCGGCGTGCCGGTGTAGATGTTGGCGTCGGGCCGCTCGAACCGCTCCTCGCGTCAGGTGCACGTAGAGGATGCGCGTCTCGACGAACACCTGGCACGCCACGCGCCTGGGCCGCCTCGACCACGCGGAGCGCGCGCTCGGACGACAGGTGGACGATGTAGATGGGCGCGCCGGTGGCCTCGCTGATCGCGACGCACCGCTGGGTCGCGACCTCCTCGGACACGACCGGCTTGGCCTCCGGGTAGTACTTGATGCGTCGTCTGGCCCTTGGCGATGAGCCGCCCGGTCGCCAGGTCGTTGATCGTCCGGTCCTCGCAGTGCATCATCGTCATGCACGCCGGCCTTCCCGGCGTCCTCGATCAGCTTCGTGAACGCCGACAGCTGCGCGTCGAACTGCGGCCGCGACGTGAAGATCTTCAGGGTGTAGCTCTTCGCCAGCATCGCGAGGTCCTGCGGCGTGACCGTCGTTCGGATCGCTGACCGTCGCGTGCAGCAGCACGTCGGCGATCGCCTGCGTCTTCACCTCCTCGCCGGCCTTGCTCATCGTCACGGCCAGTGGCTTCGTTCGGCACCTGGTTGATGAAGTTGGCGATGGTCGTCACGCCGCCGGCCAGCGCGGCGCGCGAGCCGGTCGTGTAGTCGTCGGACCCCTGCATTCCCGGCCGCATGCCGAGGTGGACGTGCGGGTCGACGCCGCCGGGCAGCACCAGCATCCCCTTGGCATCGATCACCCGTGCGCCCGATGCGTCGGGGAGGTTGATGCCGATTTCCGCGATGACGCCGCCGCGGATGCGGACGTCACCTTCCGTACGGCCGGTCGCGGTCACGACGGTGCCGTTGCGAACGATGCAGCTCGGTGGCCTGCTGCGCCGAGACCGGCGGCCGCGCACGCGCGACGCCGAGCACGAAGACGGCTCCCGCCGCCACCCCGAGGATCGATCGAGTCCTTGTCTTCATGTCAGTGCTCCTTGCGGACGCGCACCCGATGACGTCGGTGCGATGTGACGAGAGCTGGTGAGAAAAACGGAACTGCGTCGCCGAGCAGCAACAGGTATGCCGCGGGCGCCGTCAACACCGCGCTCGTGCGATCCGGCAGCGAGGAAAGATCAGGAAATACGGAGGCGTTCGAGATGTATTTGACGATTCTCACTGCCGATACAGCAGCCGTTCGCTTCCGCACGCAGCTCATCGATGCGGCGCGAATGCGAACAAGAGTGTCGAGTGGTTCGAGTGGAAGCGCCTCAATTGTCGATTCCGAAACTGCGACGTGGGCGTGTGGCATTCGTGACACTGCTGGCGCGGAGGCGCGCGCGTCGAGGATATAGAGATCGTTGTGTCACGACAGACCGGGCACGTCACTGCTGTGATGGCCGGTATCCACGCGCGCGGAATTCGTGGTGGCTCGATCGGACTCACCGGACGCGACTGTCGGTGATTTTTCAAGAACACACAGACTTGTCGCGTTCGTGGAAGAACGCTTCATCATGCAAATGCCAACGATCACGGCGGTCATGCGCCGATTCTCACGTCGTGATCTCTGGCCGACGCTTTGCTGGACGCCGAAGCAGTCGATGCACACGGAGGCGTAACGTGGTCAAGCGGTTTGTGGTTGCTGTTGTGGTCGCTGGTATCGGCGCCGGGTTCGCGCCGGCGCTGGTCCTCGCCGGGGCGCAGACCGCGCCGAGGGAGGGGACGGCGAGAGGGGCGGGCGCGGCCGGCTTTCAGGTCGAAGAGGCGACGATCGACGACCTGCACCGCGCCATCCAGGACGGGCGGACGACCTGTGCCGCGGTGGTACGCGCCTACGTCGAGCGCGCACGCGCGTACAACGGCAGCTGCACGCAGCTGGTCACCAGCGACGGCGCGCCCGATCGCCCCCGCGCCAGGCACGGTGCGGGCCGGCGTGCCGCTGTCGTTTCCCGCCGAGACGCTGGCGGTCGCGGACATCCTGCCGGGCTCTCGATCAGTCACCGGGGCTGCCGATCGAGTACGGACGGATGGAGCCGACCAGGTCCGATCCCGACGTGCAGCAGCAGTACGGCATGGTGGTCGGCATCGCCGAACGCCGGGCAGGTCAATGCGCTCAGCACGCTGAATCATCCGCGGCGAACGATCGGTCACGTGCAAGGCGCGTGCGATGCGCCATCCGTCGACCGGACCGCTGCCGGCGAGCTGTCCCGCCGCCTGCGAGACGTTCCGGCAGCAGCCGGATGCGCTCGAGCGTGCCGCGGAGCTCGACGCGCAGTACGGCCGGCACCCGGATCTCGAAGCAAGCTGCCGATGTACTGCGTCGCGATGTCGTTCAAGGACGTCTACGACACGACGGACATGCGCTCGACCGGCGGCGCCGACGTCGACTACGCGATGGATGCGCCGCCCGCAGGACTCGACCATCGTCGGCGCAGCTGCGCGCGAAGGGCGCCATCATCTACGCCAAGGCGAACCTCTCCGAGTACAACGGCGGCAGCGGCAATCCCGGCGGCGCCGCCAAGCCGACCGCGCGCGACTTCGGTGCCGGCGCGCGCAGCTCGTGGGGCGGCACGGCCTGCAATCCCTACGACACGACGCGCGAGACCGGCGGATCGAGCTCGGGGTCGGCGGCCTCGGTCGGCGCCAACCTCGTCGCGTGCTCGATCTGCGAGGAGACCGGCGGCTCGTGCCGCCAGCCCGCGTGGCGCAACGGCGTCGTCGCGCTGGTCACGACGAAGGGCCTGATGCCGTACGGCGGCGCCATCGGCGCCGACCCGTATCTCGATCGCGCCGGCATCCACTGCCGCACGGTCAAGGACACGGCGCTGCGTGCTCGACGCGATGAAGGACCCGGAGCGCGGCTACTTCGATCCGCGCGACATCTACAGCGCCCTGCCGAAGGCGTTCGTCTCCAAGGAGCCGTACGCCTCGTTCCGCACCGCCGAGCGTCGAGGCCGGCGGCAAGCCGCTCGCCGGCGTGCGCATCGGCATCGTGCGCGAGTACATGGTCAAGCACAGCGCCAACGACGCGGCGATGAGCGACCTGGTCAACGAGGAGATCAAGCGCGTGCTGCGCGATCGGCTGGGCGCGAGATCGTCGAGTCGGTCGATCCGCTCTACCCGGACGACCCGTCGATTCCGAACATGACCTACACCTTCCAGCAGGCGCTGGCCGAGATCCTGCCGTTCCACATGCCCGAGTACCTGCAGCGGCGGACGCGCAGACGGCACGCTGCCGTATCGCCGTCGCCGGGCTTCGACGTCACCACGCGCGACTACATGGTCAAGGCGCCGAAGGGCTGGCGCCGTTGTCGGACGCGCCTGAATCTGCGCAGCATCAACGACGGGCCGCCGTCGGCCAGCTTCGGCTTCGACCTCGCGCAGTATCTGCTGCGGCGCGGCGACGCGCGCGTCAAGGACTGGGCGACCCTGAACGCCAACGCGAAGTACTACAGCGAGTCGCGCGTGGCCGCGATGAAGAACTGGGAGAACAAGATCGACCTGGCGTCGGAGGGCATCACGCAGAACGTGAAGATGCGCGAGGTGATGCGGCTGGTCGTCCTCAAGGTGATGCAGCAGAACCACCTCGACGTGCTGGTGAATCCGACGACGACGGTCCCGCCGGCGAGGATTGGCTATGCGAGTCAGCCGGTGGTCAACAGCCGCCCGCTCGGCCGCTTCCCGACGAGCGCCAACGTCGGCATTCCGGAGATCACGGTGCCGGCCGGCTTCAACCGATCGATCTACGAGCCGGCAGTTCGCGCTGAACGCCGCCAAGGACAACTACGTGTCGGTGGCGAACGAGATCGGCCGTCGACGGTCGCGGCGCCGCTGCCGGTCGGCATTTCGTTCTGGGCCGGGCCCGGGGAGAGCCGATGGTCCTGAGGGTGGCGGCGAGCTACGAAGGGGCGACCAAGCACCGGCGGCCCCCGCCGGCGTTCGGCCCGGTTCGAATTGTTCCGTTGAGAGTTCGTCCCGTAGAGAGGAGCCGTTATGACACGAACGCACGCGTCGGATTCTCGCAGGGAAGCGGACATGAGCCGGCGGTCGTTTCTGGATCGGACCGGCAAGGCCGCGGTTGGGACCTGGCCGCGGCCGCCATGCTCGAGACCGTTGAACCGGGTACCGCGCAGGCGCAGCAGGCCGCCAGGGCCCGGCCGCACGGCCCATGTCGACGCCGAACCGCTTCGACTACCTGCCGATCAACGACCGGCCGGTCATCAAGTGGCCGAACAACGCGCGCGTGGCCTTCTGGGTCGCGCCGAACATGGAGTTCTTCGAATACCTGCCGCATGTCGCGGCCGACGCAGCCCGACATCCCGAGCTACGCCCGAACCGACTACGGCAACCGCGTCGGCTTCTGGCGGATGCTGGAGGTGTTCGAGAAGCACGGGATCCGCGCCTGCTGCTGCCTCAACCTGGAGCTCCTCGATCACTTCCCGGAGATCAAGGACGCCATGGTCGCGGAGAACTGGGACTACATGGCGCACGGGCTCTACAACACACGGCCGATCTACGACTACACCGATCGAGCAGGAGCGCGCGTACTGGAAGGACTTCATCGAGCACACGAAAGCGCTCACCGGCAAGCAGGTGCTGGGACGGCTCGGCGGCGGCGCCGGCTACACCGTGAACACCGACGACCTGATGGCCGAGGCCGGCTGTCTGTATCACACCTCCTGGATCATCGACGACCAGCCGTTCCCGATCAAGGTGAAGGGCGGCCAGAAGTTCATCTACGTCCCGTACACCGGCCAGACCAACGACGCCGGCATGCTCGAGCATCAACCGCGAAGCCGACTACTTCCTCCAGATGATCAAGGACCAGTTCGACACGCTGTATCGCGAGGGCGCGCGAGAGCGGCCGGGTGATGTGCCTCTCGCTGCACCCGCACAGCATCGGCCGGCCCAGCGCCGCCAAGTACCTCGACCAGGCGCTCGACTACATCATGGGCCACGACGGCGTGTGGCACACCACGGCCGACGACATCGCCAAGTACTACATCGCCAACTACTACGACCAGTTCGTGGCCAAGGCGGCGGAAGTGAGGAAGATGGGCTCGGCGTAAGCGCGCTGCACGTCTGGAGGAGGCGATGCCATGCCCGCAGAACGAAAGTACGGAATGGACCAGGACTACTACCAGTGGTCCCCGATCAGCACCCGCCCGGTCCTCAGATGGCCCGACAACGCGCGCGTCGCCCTCGCGGTCATCGTCAACCTGGAGCACTGGGACTGGCAGATGCCGGCGGACTATCCGGTGCCTCTCGGCAGCGGCGCGGACGGCCTGTGGTTCGGCGGCGGCAGGTTCCCGGACATCGGCGGATACGGCAACCACGAGTACGGCAACCGCGTCGGCGTGCTTCCGCGTCTTCGACGTCCTCGACAAGTACGGCATCAAGCCGACGGTCGCCATGGACAAGGCCGTCGCCGAGAACTATCCCACCCTGATCAAGGAATCGCCAGAAGCGCGGCGCCGAGTTCATCGCGCACGGCGTGTCGCCGCGCCGCATCATTCACGTCGGCATGTCGGAGGCCGACGAGCGGCACGTACATCCACGACTCGGCATCGCGGCGCTGACCAAGGCGACGGGCAAGCGGCCGATCGGGCTGGTCCGGCCCGGCGTTCCAGGAGTCGACGCGCACCCCCAACCTGGTCGCGGCCGAGGGCATCCGCTACATCTGCGACTGGGGCAACGACGAGCAGCCGTACAAGATGAACGTGAAGCAGGGCGAGCTGTATTCCCTCGGCCCGAACGCCTACCTGGACGACGAGTACATCCACCTCGATGGCCGCCGGACGATCAACGAGGTCAACCTGATGTGGCGCGACTGGTTCGATGGCCTCTACGCCGACGGCGCGAAGAACGGGCCGCATGATGGTCTTCAACCTGCATCCCTGGGTCATCGGACAGCCGTGGCGGATCCGGCACCTGGACGAGGTCCTGGGGCACATCAGCTCGCACGCCGGCGTCTGGAAGGCGACCGGCGAGCGAGATCGTCGACTGGTACAAGTCGCGAGCCGTGATGAGAGGTCAGCCATGACCATGCTCACAGACGTTGCTCGCTGCTCACCTTGCTGTGCACGGCACTCGCGCGCCGGATGCGTCCGTCCCAGCACGGCGGCCAGCCGGGTTCCAGGTCGAGGAAGCCACGATCGCGAGCATCCACGACGGCGATCACGTCCGGCCAGACCACGTGCCGCGGCGTCGTCGAGGCCTACATCGATCGGGCGAAGGCGTACAACGGCGTCTGCACGAGCCTCGTCACGCGCGATGGCGCCGACCTTCCGCCGGCGACGGGTTACGTGCGCGCGGGTGCGCCGCTCGTGTTCCCGACCAAGACCGTGGCGGCGTCGACGGTCTTTCCGGACCTCGATCGGTACAAGGGTCTGCCGCTCGACTACGGCCGGATGGAGCCGACCGTGTCCGATCCGAGCGTCGTGCACGCAGATGGGCATGCGCGTCGGTATCCCGAACGCGGGCCAGGTGAACGCGCTCGAGACGCTGAACATCCGCGGCGAGCGCTCGGTCACGTGCAAGGGCGCGTTCGACGCGCACCCCTCGACCGGACCGCTGCCGCCGGGTGCGCCGCCCGGATGCGAGGCGTTCCGCCAGCAGCCCGACGCGCTCGAGCGCGCCGCGGAGCTCGACGCGCAGTACGGCGCGAATCCCGACCTGGCCGCGCTGCCGATGTACTGCGTCACCGTCGCGTTCAAGGATCCGTACGACACGAAGGACATGCGGACGACGTCGAACAACGACGTCGACTTCGCGATGGACGTGCCGCCGTTCGATTCGACGCATCGCCGCGCGGCTGCGCGCGAAGGGCGCGATCATCTACGCGAAGTCGATCGCCGCACGAGTTCAACGGCGGTCCCGGCGATCCCGGCGGGCCGGCGAAGGCGAAGACGAACTTCGTGGCCGGCGGACAGGCGATCAGCGGCTGGTGCGGCCAGGCCTGCAATCCGTACGACACCGAACGCGTGCCGCGCGGATCGAGCGGCGGATCCGGCGTCGCGGTCGCCGCCAACCTGGTCACGGTCGGCATCTGCGAACAGACGGGCGCGTCCTGCCAGGGGCCCGCGTCGAGGAACGGCATCGCGCTCATCCTGACCACGAAGGGCCTGATGCCCGGACAGCGGCGGCATCGGCAACCAGTGCGTTCATCGACCGCGCCGGAATTCATGCGCGCACGCTCGGCGACGCGGCGCGCGTGCTCGACGCGATCAAGGACCCGGTGACGGGCTACTTCGACCCGCGCGATCCGTTCACGGCCCTGCCGAAGGCGCTGATCCCCGACGCAGCCCTACGCCAGTTTCGCGATCGAGCGACGATGCGCTGCGCGCAGAGCGGCAAGCCGCTGCAGGGCATGCGGATCGCCATCCTGCGCGAGCACATGGTGAAGCGCACGCCGCAACCACGAGGCGATCAGCGATCAGATCGACAAGGAGATCAAGACCGTGCTGCGCGACCGGCTCGGCGCCGAGCTCGTCGAGACGATCACGCCGGACTACCCGGACGATCCCGGACGTTCCCGAACCTGCAGCTACACGTTCGCGGACGCGTTCTCGGAGATGCTGCCGCGCTTCATGCCGGAGATCTTCTCGCGGAGCAACGAGCCGGGCGAGCTGGTGTTCGCCGTGCCCGGCCACGACGTGACCTCGTACGACTACCTGCTGAAGCTGAGCAGGCGCGAGGCGCCGCTGACGAGCGGCCTCGAACATCACGAACTTCGCGACGTTCGGCGCGCGCCTGCCGCACGCGCTGCGCGACTTCAAGTTCGACATCGACCGCTACCTGGCCGACCGGGGCGACGCGAAGATCACGAACTGGGCCGCGCTGGGTGGCCAACGCGAAGTTCCGACGACGACGCGTCGCGGGCCGGCGCGGAGAACTGGGTCGACACTGCGACGACCGTCGGACGAGGGCAAGAGCGATCGCCTCGCGCGGAGCCACGTCGGGCAGGCTGGCGCTGCTGAAGGTGATGTACGAGAACGACATCGACGTGTTCGTGCATCCGGAGAACACGGTGCCGACGCCGAAGATTCAGGGCCCGAATGTCGGCGACGATCAGCCTCGACGGCATCACGCCCGTTCTTCCAGATTCCGCGCGATCGTCGTGCCGGCCGGCTTCAACCGACGTCGTCTACGAGCCGCAGTACGCGCTGAACGCGGACAAGACCAACTACGTCTCGGTCCTGCCGCCGGGCACGCCGCAGTCGATGCTGCCGCATCCGATGCCGATCGCGATCACGTTCTTCGCCGGGCCAGGGCGACGAGCCGACGCTGATCAAGATCGGCACCGCGTACGAAGCGGCGACGCAGCACCGCGCGCCGCCGCCCGCCTTCGGGCCGGTGCAGCGCGGCAGCGAGAGAGCCCTGACAAGTCCCAAATCGGTATCGCTACGGACGTCTTTCCGGTGCAATGACTGCGGAATCGACTCCTGACCCCTTTTCCCTGTCTTCAGACTTGAAGATGCGCGTCGGACGACCTCGTCGGTCAGCTCGTCGATGGCCCGCCGGCCGCCGAGCGGCCCTTCTCGAGAATGCAGAACTCGCTGGCCACGCGGCGCGCGAACGGCAGCTTCTGCTCGACCAGAAGCACCGTGACGCCCGGCTTCCTGGTTGAGCCTCAGGATGATGTCGCCGATTTCGTGCACGATGTTCGGCTGAATCCCTTCGGTCGGCTCGTCCAGAATCAGCAGCGTCGGTTCGAGCACGAGCGCGCGGCCGATCGCGAGCTGCTGCTGCTGCCCGCCGGAGAGATCGCCGCCGCGCCGGTGCAGCATCTGCTTCAGCACCGGGAAACAGGTCGAAGATCTGCGGCGGAATCGTCCGCGCGCCGTTCTTGCGCACGCCGCAGGCCGACGCGCAGATTCTCCTCGACCGTCAGCTGCGGAAAGATCTCGCGCCCCTGCGGCACGTAGCCGATGCCGAGCCGCGCGCGGCTCTCCGCCGGGAGCCTGGCGCAGATCGGTCGCCGTCGAACGACGATCTCGCCGGAGGTCGCCGGCAGCAGCCCCATGATGCACTTGAGCAGCGTCGTCTTGCCCATGCCGTTGCGGCCCATCAGGCAGGTGCGCGAGCCGGCCGGGCACGGCCAGATCGACGTCCCACAGCGTGTGGCTGCCGCCGTAGAACTGGTTGAGGGCGTTGACGGTCGAGCACGCTCATGCGCCGAGATACACCTCGATCACGCGCGGATCGTTCTGCACCTGGTCCATGTCGCCTTCGGCGAGCACGCGCCCTTCGTGCAGCACGGTGACCGCTTGGCGATCGATCGCACGAAGTCCATGTCGTGCTCGACGACGATGACCGAGTGCTCGCCGGCGAGCGACAGCAGCAGCTCCGCGGTGCGCTCGGTCTCCTGCGGCGTCATGCCGGCGACCGGCTCGTCGACCAGCAGCAGCTCCGGCTCCTGCATCAGCAGCATGCCGATCTCGAGCCACTGCTTCTGGCCGTGCGACAGCGTGCCCGCCAGCGCGCCGCGCTGCGCCGGTGAGGCCGATGATGCTCGAGGACCTCGTCGATGCGGTCGCGCTGGCCGGGCGTCAGGCGGGCGAGCAGCGTCTTCCAGAACGACTTGTCGCCCGGCCAGCGCGAGCTCGAGATTCTCGAACACGGTCAGCTGCTCGAACACGCGTCGGCTTCTGGAACTTCCGGCCGATGCCGGCCTGCGCGATCTCCGGCTCGGTCAGCGTCAGCAGATCGATGCGTCGCCCGAACCAGGCCGATCCCGTGATCCGGGCGCGTCTTGCCGGTGATGACGTCCATCATGGTGGTCTTGCCGGCGCCGTTCGGGCCGATGATGCAGCGCAGCTCTCCCGGCTCGACGTACAGCGTCAGCGCGTTGAGCGCCTTGAAGCCGTCGAAGCTGACGGTCAGCTTCTCGAGATAGAGAATCTTGCCGTCGCGCAGCTCGGCCTCGTCCGCGCCGCGCGTCGCGACGTCGAGGATTCTGCGGTCGACTGGGCGGGCGGTCTGGGCACGCCGGCAGGCGGGCGCTCATTTCGCCTGCCGCAGCCGGCAGCAGCCCATCAGCCCGCGCGGCAGGAACAGCGTCACCAGCACGAACAGCGCGCCGAGCGCGTAGAGCCAGACTTCCGGGAAGCGCGCCGGTGAGATAGGTCTTCGCGTAGTTCACCAGCACCGCGCCGGCGGCGGCGCCGTACAGCGTGCCGCGTCCTCCGACCGCCACCCAGATGACCACCTCGATCGAGTTGATCGGCGCGAACTCGCTCGGGTTGATGATGCCGACCTGCGGCACGTAGAGCGCGCCGGCGACGCCGGCGATGACGGCCGAGAACACGAACACCCAGAGCTTGTAGGACTCGACGCGGATAGCCGAGAAAGCGCGTCCGGCTCTCCGCATCGCGGATCGCGCGGATCACGCGCCCGGCGCGCGACGCGACGATCAGGCGGCAGGCGAGATAGCTGGCCGCGAGCGCGACCGCGGTGATCACCAGCAGCACGACGCGCGTGCCGTCGTGCGTGCAGATCGAAGCCCAGGATGTCCTTGAAGTCGGTGAAGCCGTTGTTGCCGCCGAAGCCCATGTCGTTGCGGAAGAACGCGAGCATCAGCGCGTAGCTGAGCGCCTGCGTCATGATCGAGAGATACACGCCGGTGACGCGCGAGCGAAACGCGAGCCAGCCGAACACGAGCGCCAGCGCGGCCGGCACCAGCGCCATCATCAGCGAGCGCGAACCAGAAGTGGTTGAAGCCGTAGCCAGAACCACGGCAGCTGCTTCCAGTTCAGAAAGACCATGAAGTCGGGCAGGACCGGATCGCCGTAGACGCCGCGCGGGCCGATCTGGCGCATCAGATACATGCCCATGGCGTAGCCGCCGAGCGAGAAGAACGCCGCGTGGCCGAGGCTCAGGATGCCGCAGTATCCCCAGATCAGATCGACGGCGAGCGCCAGCATCGCGTAGCACAGGTACTTGCCGATCGAGCGTGAGCGCGTAGGTCGAGAGGTGGAGCGGCGACGAGGCGGGCACCGCCAGGTTGAGCAGCGGCACGACGATCGCCACAGCCGCGAGCAGCGCCAGAAACGCAGCGCCGCCGCGATCTCCGCCGACGCGCGTCCACGGCCGTCGACCGGAGCTCACGACGCGCTCTCCGCCGCGCGGCCGGTCTGCGGAAACAGTCCGCGCGGCCGCCGCTGGATGAACAGAATCAGCGCGACGAGCACGAAAATCTTCGCCAGCACGGCGCCGGCATACGGCTCGAGCAGCTTGTTGACGACGCCCATCGACATGCCGCCGATGAACGTGCCCCAGAGATTGCCGACGCCGCCGAAGACGACCACCATGAACGAATCGATGATGTAGGACTGGCCGAGATTCGGGCCGACGTTGGTCAACTGGCTGAGCGCGACGCCGGCGACGCCGGCGATGCCCGAGCCGAGGCCGAAGGTCATCGCGTCGACCCACTCGCTGCGGATGCCCATCGCCTGCGCCATCGCGCGGTTCTGCGAGACGGCCCGGATGTCGAGGCCCAGCCGGGTGCGCTTGAGCACGACCAGCAGGATCGCGAAGACGATCAGCGTGAAGATCACGATGTAGAGACGGTTGTAGGTGATCGCCAGCGCCTCGTTGATCTGCAGCGTGCCGCTCATCCAGGCCGGCGTCTCGACCGAGCGGTTGTTCGCCGAGAAGACCGAGCGCACGAGCTGCTGCAGGACGAGGCTGACGCCGAAGGTCGCCAGCAGCGTCTCGAGCGGCCGGCCGTAGAGGAAGCGGATGATCGTGCGCTCGATCAGCGACGCCCGCCAGCGCCGGCGACGAGGAACGCCGCGGGAATCGCGACCAGAATCGAGACCCCGATGTGGTCCGGCATCGCCGAGCTGGACGACGTAGGTCGTGTAGGCGCCGAGCATCATCAGCTCGCCGTGCGCCATGTTGATGACGCCCATGACGCCGAACGTGATCGCCAGCCCGATGGCGACCAGCACGAGCACCGACCCGAGGCTCAGGCCGAAGAACAGCGTCTCGATGCCCGAGTAGAACGTGCGCGCGCTGATCGATCGCTGCGCACGGCGGCGGCCGCGGCGCGCCGGACCTCGTCGTCGCTTTCGGCGAAGCGTGCCGTCCGGCGACTTGCTCGAGCAGCGCGGCGAGCCGGTTGCGCACCTCCGGCCGGAGCCGGCTGCGACAGCGTGGCGATCGCGGCCAGACGCGCCTCGGGGTCGCCGCCGTCGAGCGCGGCGAGCGCCAGGCCGGTCTCGATCTCCGCCTTGACGCCGGCGTCGGTCTCGACGCCGACGCGCTCGCGCAGCAGCGCGATGCTCGCCTCGTCGAGCGAGCGCAGCATTTCCCTCACCGCGTCGAGCCGCACCGCCGCGTCCGGGCTCGACAGCGCGAAGCGCGCGACCGCCGTCCTCAGCACCCGTCGCAGGCGGTTGTTCGTGCCGATCTTGGTCAGCTCGTCCCGGGCGCGCGGAGCCGGCGTCCTTCGAGCGACAGCGGATCGATGAGCTCGAGCGACGGCGAGCGTCGTCGTCGGCCGACTTGACGATGAAGATCTTCTGGTCGGCGTTGCGGAAGTACAGGCGATCTTCGAGAAGCGCGGTGAGCACCGGCACGCGCGCTCGGATGGCCGGTCGCGCTCAGCCGCTCGACGATCGCTTCCTTGTCCGGGAAGCTGGCCTCGCGCAGCTCCGCCGAGCGCGGCGAGAAAGCCGTCGTCCGGCGACTGGGCGGACGCGCGGCGTGCGGAGACAGGCGAGCAGCAGCGCGAGCAGACGCCACTGCGGCGAGCAGCAGCTCCTCGACGGAGGCTCGCCTGCCCGCCGCCGATCGAGGATGCCGGCCGACGTCACTTGTAGTTCTGTCCCGAGCACGTCTTCGTCTTCGTGTTGTAGTTGCCGCACTTCAGCGTCACCCAGTCGGCCTCGATGTCCTTGCTGCCCGGCAGGAAGTCGGACCAGGCGTCGCCCGGCACCGTGCCGGTCGTCTTCCAGACCACGTCGAACTGGCCGTCCGCCCGCACCTCGCCGATGTAGACCGGCTTGGTGATGTGGTGATTCGGCAGCATCTTCGCCATGCCGCCGGTCAGGTTCGGCGTCTTCGAGGCCGGGCAGCGCGGCGAGCACCTTGTCGACGTCGGTCGACTTGGCCTTCTCGCACCGCCTTCACCCAGAGATTGAAGCCGATGTAGTGCGCTTCCATCGGATCGTTGGTCGTGCGCTTCGGCGTTCTTGATGTAGGTGTGCCACTGGTCGATGAACGCCTTGTTGGCCGGCGTGCTTGATCGCTCATGAAGTAGTTCCACGCCGCGAGGTGGCCGACGAGCGGCTTGGTGTCGAGACCCGACAGCTCTTCTTCGCCGACCGAGAAGGCGACGACCGGAATGTCCTCCGCCGAGATCTTCTGGTTGCCGAGCTCCTTGTAGAACGGCACGTTGGCGTCGCCGTTGATCGTCGAGACGACCGCCGTCTTCTTGCCGGCCGAGCCGAACCGCTTGATGGCGGCGACGCGCGTCTGCCAGTCGGAGTGGCCGAACGGCGTGTAGTTGATCGAGATGTCCGCGGCGGCGACGCCCTTGGCTTGCAGGTACGCCTCGAGGATCTTGTTCGTCGTGCGCGGATACACGTAGTCGGTGCCTTCGAGCACCCAGCGCTTCACGCCGACTTCCTTCATCAGATAGTCCACCGCCGGAATCGCCTGCTGGTTCGGCGCCGCGCCGGTGTAGATGACGTTCTTCGACGACTCCTCGCCCTCGTACTGGACCGGGATAGAAGAGCAGGCCGTTGTCCTTCTCGAACACCGGCAGCACCGACTTTCTGGACACCGACGTCCAGCAGCCGAAGACGACCGCGACCTTGTCCTTCTCGAGCAGCTCGCGCGCCTTCTCGGCGAAGAGCGGCCAGTCCGACGCCGGATCGACGACGACCGCTTCGAGCTTCTTGCCGAGCAGCCCGCCTTTCTTGTTCTGCTCGTCGATCAGCATCAGGACCGTGTCCTTCAGCGTCGTCTCGCTGATGGCCATCGTGCCGGACAGCGAATGCAGCACGCCGACCTTGATGGTGGCCTGCGCGGACAGCGACGGTCGAGGCCGCGAGCCGGCGGCCGCCAGCAGCGCCGCGGCGAGCAATACGTGTTTCAGTTTCATGGTTCAACTCCTCGGTGAAACGGAACGATCGTGGACACGTGTCATGCCCGGTCACATCTGCAGCTGCAGGCCGACGCCGAACTGCTTGAAGTTGGTCTGCACGGCGTCGAAGCGCGTGTCCTTGTAGAAGATCATCACGCGCGCGTTGAACTCCTTGATGACGTAGTTGAGATTGAGCTCGCGTCGTCTTCTGGTCGTAGTCGGCGTCGACGGCGTGAGGCCGTCGCGTGAAGTTCGCCTGGCGCGAACTTGCCGAGGATCTCGAACTTGCCCGATGCCCACGCGGCTCGGGAAGAGATAGCTCGCCGAGCACGTAGCCGCCCTCGTCGGTGCCGTAGCTGCGAGTTGTAGCCGCCGAGCTGGTCGTACTTCGCCCACTCGGCTCTCGATCGAGAAGGCGCCGCCGCTGCCGACCTTCTTCTCGAGGAGGAAATCGACGCTGTAGGCGGTCTTGTCGCTCGCCCTGGACCTGGCCCGCGACGCCGATGGCGAGCAGGTTCTTGTCGCCGTAGTAGGTGCCGTTCAGGTAGTAGCCGGCTTCCGGATCCCAGAAATCGACCTGGACGCGGCCGGCGCCGAGGACCGTCGTCGTCGCCCGTCGCGCGACGTGCCGTCGAACGCCGCCGCCCGACACCTTCACCTTGCCGAACTGGCCCCAGTACATCGACGCCGTTGTCGCGGCCCTGGACGACGAACGGATAGCCGTCCTGGACGCCGTCGGTGAACACGGCCCAGTGGTGCGCGTAGTACGGGCCGTAGAGATTCGCGCGGTCGCTCGGCGGAAGAAAGCGGCCGGCCCAGATGTTGAACTTGTGCGACAACTCGAAGCGCGCGACCGCGTCGAGCACGTGACGGTGGTTGCTGGCGCCGTCGTACTCGGTGTTGAACATGAACTTGATCTTCGTGGTGACCGAGCCGTTGACGTAGAGACGGACGCTGTCGAGCAGGAAGCGGTCGGTCGAATCGCCGTCGGTCGTCCTCGGGGTCGTTGTGCACGAAGGCGGTCTGGACGCCGGCGCCGATGGTGACCGGCGGCAGCGCGGGATCCTGCGCGCGCAGCGCGGCGACAGGAGCAACAGGAAACACGATGCCAGCACCGCGGCGGGCATCAGCGCGCCGCCCGTGACTGGCACGGTCGTAGTACATGACAACCTCATCGAGCATGGTCGTCCCTTCGAGTGCGCGCGGCGCGCGAGTGAATGAGTCCGTGTCGTGGTGCAGAAACAACGGAGTGTGTTTCGGCCGCTGCAAGCGAAGATCCAGCGGCGCGGTGGGCGATCCCGTTGAAATCGACGGGAAACGCGGTGTGAGCGGATTTCGTGAAACGACAAGCGTGTCGCCTCTTATGTTGGGAGGAACGAGAGTGTCGCTAATGCTGAAGCGATCGACGTAATCCGATTGTCAGCACTGCCGCACGTCGCTGCTCGTGCCGCCGGCGGCGGGGATGTAGGACTTCAGCACGTAGTCCATCACCATGCGATCGGCGCTGAACCGCCAGCCGAGCGTGCGGATCGCGCGCTTCATGCGCGCGATCCACTCGCGCGGCAGCCCGTCGCGATCGCGGTCGTAGTAGAGCGGAATGACCTCGTCGCGAAGCACCGTGAGCAGCGCCTCGCCGTCGCGCTCGTCGTGCACGCTCGGTCGACGTGTGCGTCTCGCCCGCGCCGATCGCGAAGCCGTTCAGGCCGTCGTAGGCTTCGGCCCACCAGCCGTCGAGCACCGACAGGTTCAGCCCGCCGTTCAGCACGACCTTCTGGCCGCTGGTGCCGCACGCTTCGAGCGGCCGCCGCGGATTGTTCAGCCACACGTCGACGCCCTGCACCAGGTGGCGGCCGACGTTGATGTCGTAGTCCTCGACGAACAGCAGCTTGCCGGCGAAGCGCGGATCGCGCATCAGCCGCGCGATCTGCTGCAGCATCTCCTTGCCCGGCCGGTCGTGCGGATGCGACTTGCCGGCGAAGACGAACTGGATGGGCATCTGCGGGTCGTTGACGAGCGAGACGAGTCGCCTCGAGGTCCTGCAGAATCAGGTTGGCGCGCTTGTAGGTGGCGAAGCGGCGCGCGAAGCCGATCGTCAGCGCGTCGAGGCTCAGCGCGCGGCGGAGCTGCGTCGACGAGCTCCGGCGTGCTCGCCGCGCCGCTCGGCGTGCTGCGCGGCACGGCGCCGCGCGACGTCGATCAGCTGCGCCTTCAGCGTCTGGTGCGTCTCCCACAGCTCCCCGTCGTCGACGTCGTCGATGCGCTTCCCAGAAGCCCGGTTCGCCGGCGCGCTCGCGGCCAGTCGGGGCCGAGGTGCCGGTCGTAGACCTGGCGCATCTGCGGCGCGAGCCAGGTGTGCACGTGCACGCCGTTGGTGATGTGGCCGATCGGCACGTGCGTCTTCGCTGCGGCCGGGGAAGAGCGGCGTCCACATCGCGCGCGAGACCTCGCCGTGCAGCGACGACACGGCGTTGGCGCGGCGCGACGTCTTGAGCGCCAGCACCGTCATGCAGAAGTCCTCGTCGTGCGTTGTCCGGATCGACGCGGCCGAGCGCCATCAGCTGCGTCGGGCGTGCAGGCCGAGCGACTCGCGCAGCGGGCCGAGGTGCTCCTCGATCAGGTCGGGCGAGAAGCGATCGTGGCCGGCCGGCACCGGCGTGTGCGTGGTGAAGACGACCTGCGCCGGCGACGCGGCGCAGCGCCTCGTCGGCGTCGATCCCTTCGGTCGCCATGCGCTGCCGGACGAGCTCCAGCGCGGCGAACGCGCTGTGTCCTTCGTTCAGGTGCAGGACGCCCGGCGTGATGCCCAGCGCGTCGAGCGCGCGGACGCCGCCGACGCCGAGCAGCAGCTCCTGCCGGATGCGCACGCGCTCGTCGCCGCCGTAGAGCCGCGCCGTCAGCTCGCGGTCCTCCGGGCGGTTGCCCTCGACGTTCGAGTCGAGCAGCAGCAGCGTGTTGCGGCCGACCGCCAGCTGCCAGACGCGCGCGACAGATCGTCCCGGTCCGCGTCTCGATCGACACCGTGACCGGCTCGCCGTCGTGCCCGAGTCGGCCGGCTGCGATCGGCAGCAGCCGGCTGTCGACGTCGATGTAGTCCTCGTGCTGCCAGCCGTCGCGGTCCAGCCGCTGCCGGAAATAGCCCTGGTCGTAGTACAGGCCGACGCCGACGAGCGGAATGCCGAGATCCGACGCGCTCTTGATGTGATCGCCGGCAGAATGCCGAGGCCGCCCGAGTAGATCGGCAGCGACTCGTGCAGGCCGAACTCGGCCGAGAAGTACGCGACCGGCCGCGCCCACAGCACGCCGGCGTGGCGCGCGCCCCAGGTCTTCTTGGAGTCGCAGGTACTCCTGCATCCGGCGGTAGGCGTAGTTGATGCGGCTGTGCAGCGCGAGCTGCGACGCGCGCTCCTCGAGCTTGTCGATCGGGATCTGCTGCAGCAGCGCGACCGGATTGTGATCGAGCTCGCGCCACAGCACCGGATCGAGCTCGCGGAACAGGCTCGTCGTCTCGGCGTCCCAGCTCCACCACAGGTTCTGCGCCAGCGCGCACAGCCGCTGGTGCGCCGGCGCGACGAACTGCCCGAGCGTGCGCGCCTCGCTGACGATCGGCGCCAGCTGCGCGCCCGCCATGACCAGCATCCGGACGTCGTCGGCGCCGAACACGCGCGGCTCGATCGTCTGCACGACGAGCACGCCCTGCAGCAGGCCGCGATCGATCGACCGGCACGCCGAGAAACGAGCGGTACGGGTCCTCGCCGGCCTCGCGGAAATACTTGAAGCGCGGATGCGGCGTCGCGTCGGCGACGACCTGCGGCCGCAGCTGCTCGGCCACCAGCCCGGCCAGCCCCTCGGTGAGCCGCATGCGGACGCGGCCGACGCTCTCCGGGCGAAGCCCGATCGTCGCGGCGAGCACCAGGTTGGCGCGATCGGGCTCGAGCAGGTACACCGAGCAGACGTCGGTCTCGAACCGCGCCTGAATCAGGTGGACGATGTTGGTCGAGCGTCTCGGAGGGGTTGCCGCTCTGGGAGATCAGCCGGCCGATCTCCTCGAGCGTCCACAGCAGCGATCCTTCCTGGCTGGTTTTTGCCTGGTCGCCGATCACGACGCACCCCGTGACTCGAAGATCACAAATTTGTCGATACCTACAAATACCAACAGAAATGTCCTCCGAGTCGGTGGGCTTCCTGCGGAGGTTGACGGCGTCGGCTGCTGCAGCGATCTGTGTGGGATTGGGCTTCAGCCGGTTCGCAGTCCGCGGCTGGAGCCTGTGCGGATGAAGGCGTGTCGCCCGTACACGCCCTCAGGTGTCTGACCCAGGAAGCCGCTGGTGACGAGCGTCGCAAACGCGGCATCGCAGACGTCGGTCGAGAGGCTCCAGAGCCGCTGCGCCTGACGGCGGGTCAGCTTCAGCTGAGGCATCTCCGTCCACTCGGTCTGCATTCTGACGATCGCGTCTTCCATGGTGTGCGCTCCTGGTCGTTGCCGACTTATCCTTCAGCCCCTTCGAGGTCGAGCGGCAGCAGCTCGCGCCTGGCCAGCAGCCAGTCGTCGAGGTCGCGGCCGTGCTCGCCGCCGCGCTGCAGGAACAACTGGTACGCGCGGCTGGCGATGTCGTGCTCCGTCGGAGGCGTGGGCTTTTTCCGAACCCGCCGCGGCGGTGCCGCGGCGCGTGGTGCTGTCTCCGCTTTCGGTGTCTTCTTCGTTGATGCCATCGTGTTGTGATCTCGAACCCGCGAGACGATGCCCTCCTTCGTGCGGTTGCTACAAGAGTCACGCCAACCCGCGCCCCGGCGAGCGAGGCAATCTGCTGAGGAAATCGCGCCAAACGCCCGGGAGGGCCGACGTTGGCGGCAGACCTTTTTGTAGATGGCTAGATTTTGTGACCGACAAAAATGTGTTCTGCCTGATTCGTACCCGTGCGCGCTCGATCCTGTTGAAGGCGTCTTCCGTGGTCGCGTCGAGCGGCCGGTGCGTGGACCACGTGAACAGGCGGTGACGATCGACTATCATGCGGGCCGAGAGCCCGGGCACCGGACTCCGGGAGCAATTGTCATGCATCTGACCCCGCGAGAAGTCGACAAGCTGCTGATTTTCTCCGCCGGCGAGCTGGCGCGAAACGCCGCGCGCGCGGCCTGAAGCTGAATCACCCGGAAGCGGTCGCGCTCATCACCTCGGAGATCCTCGAGCTGATTCGCGACGGCAAGTCGGTGGCCGAGATCATGAGCCTCGGCGCCGACGATTCTGCCGGCCGACGCGGTCATGGAGGGCGTGCCGGAGATGATTCCCGAGATTCAGGTCGAGGGCACGTTTCCCGACGGCACCAAGCTCGTCACCATCCATCAGTCCGATCCGGTGATGACGTTCGATCGCATGATCCCGGGCGAATATCTTCCTCGCCGACGAGCCGATCGAGCTCAACGCCGGGCGGCCGACGCGCGCGCATCGAGGTCACCAACCGCGGCGATCGTCCGGTGCAGGTCGGCTCGCACTGCCATTTCTTCGAGGTGAATCGCTGCCTGGCGTTCGATCGCGCGGCGGCCTACGGCATGCGGCTGAACATCGCGGCCGGCACCGCCGTCCGCTTCGAGCCGGGCGACACGCGCGAGGTCGAACTGGTCGCGCTCGGCGGCACGCGCGAGGTCTTCGGCCTGAACCGCCTCGTCGAAGGGCGCGCTCGACGACGCGGCGGTCCGCGACGGCCGGCGCTCGAGCGGCGCGTCGAAGCGCGTTCGCGCAAGACGCTCGTGACCGGCACGCATGAAAATCGATCGCCGCACCTACGCCGACCACTACGGCCCGACGACCGGCGATCGCATCCGCCTGGCCGACACCGACCTCATCATCCAGATCGAGCACGACTGCGACGGTCTACGGCGACGAGGCGAAGTTCGGCGGCGGCAAGGTCATTCGCGACGGCATGGGCCAGTCGCCGACGGCGAGCCGCGCCGACCGGCTCGCCCGACCTCGTCATCACCAACGTCGTCATCGTCGACAGCACCGGCATCCGCAAGGCCGACGTCGGCATCCGCGACGGCCGCATCGCGGCGATCGGCAAGGCCGGCAATCCCGGCGTGATGGACGGCGTCACGCCGGGCCTCGAGATC
This sequence comes from uncultured Acidobacteriota bacterium, assembly GCA_963745495.1. GTDB lineage: Bacteria > Acidobacteriota > Vicinamibacteria > Vicinamibacterales > CAVVIG01 > CAVUXJ01. The sequence goes on along the minus strand of CAVUXJ010000015.1, from coordinate 541,322 downwards.
GGCGCCTCGACCGAAGTCCTCGCCGGCGAGGGGCACATCCTGACCGCCGGCGCGATCGACTCGCACGTCCACTTCATCTCGCCGAACCAGATTCCCGACGCGTTCTACTCCGGCATCACGACGCTGATCGGCGGCGGCACCGGTCCGGCGACCGGGCACGAAGGCGACGACCTGCACGCCGGGCGCGTGGAACATCCGGCGGATGTACGAAGCGGTCGAAGCGTTTCCGCTGAACTTCGGCTTTCTCGGCAAGGGCAACGCGTCGGGCGCCGAGCGCGCTGCGCGAGCAGATTCGCGCCGGCGCGCTCGGCCTGAAGCTGCACGAGGACTGGGGCATCGACGCCGGCCGCGATCGATCAGTGCCTCTCGGTCGCCGACGAGTTCGACGTGCAGGTGGCGATTCACACCGACACGCTGAACGAAACCGGCTTCGTCGAGGACACGATCGCGCGCGATCGCCGGCCGCACGATCCACACCTACCACACCGAGGGCGCCGGCGGCGGCCACGCGCCCGACATCATCCGGCTGTGCGGCGAGCCGAACGTGCTCCCCTCGTCCACGAATCCGACGATGCCGTTCACGCGGAACACGCTGGACGAGCACCTCGACATGCTGATGGTGTGCCATCACCTGTCGCCGAGCGTGCCCGAAGACGTCGCGTTCGCCGACTCGCGCATCCGTCCCGAGACGATCGCGGCCGAGGACGTCCTGCACGACCTCGGCGCGTTCAGCATGATGTCGTCCGATTCGCAGGCGATGGGACGCATCGGCGAGGTGATCTGCCGCACCTGGCAGACCGCCGACAAGATGAAGCGGCAGCGCGGCCCGCTGCCGGGCGAAGCGGCCGGCAGCGACAACCTGCGCGTGCAGGCGCTACATCGCGAAATACACGATCAATCCGGCGATCACGCACGGCATCGCGCGCGCACGTCGGCTCGATCGAGGTCGGCAAGATGGCGGATCTCGTGCTGTGGAAGCCGGCGTTCTTCGGCGTCAAGCCGGAGCTGATCATCAAGGGCGGCTTCATCGCCGGCGCGATGATGGGCGACGGCAACGCGTCGATTCCGACGCCGCAGCCGGTCGTCGCGCGGCCGATGTTCGGCGCCTACGGCGCGGCGCTCCACGCCGTGCAGCGTGCACTTCGTCAGCCAGGCCGGGCATCGACGCGGGCGCGCTGGCGGGGCTCGCGCGGCCGCTGGTGGCCGTGCGCGGCTGCCGGACGCTCGCGCAAGACAGGATCTGGTGCTGAACGACGCGCTGCCGAAGATCGAGGTCGATCCCGGAGACGTACGAGGTGCGCGCCGACGGCGAGCTGCTGACGATGCGAGCCGGCCGACGTGCTGCCGCTGGCGCAGCGGTACTTCCTGTTCTGAGAGTCCGATGCTCACGAGCACGAAGCTCGAGACAAGTCTCGACGTGCTTCGTGACTCGTGCTTCGTGGCACGTCTGACTGCGCAAGCCTGATGATCGTCGTCGAGCGACGCTATCGCGAGCCGGAGCTGCCGGACGGCGCTCGCGCGTACGCGCGCGACACGATCGACGCTCGGCTGGGAGGATCGGCTGCAGGCCCACGGCCGGCGGCGGTCGGACGGCGGCGTCGAGTTCGGGACGGCGCTGCCGCGCGGCACGCGTCCTGCGCGCCGGCGACTGCTTCGTCGCTCGACGCCGCGCGGCGTCGTGGTCGACGTCGTCGAACGGCCGGAGCCGGTGTTCGTCATCGAGCCGCGGACTGCGCCGGAGTGGGGGCTGTTCGCGTACCACATCGGCAACCGCCATCAGCCGCTGATGATCACCGACCGCGCGCTCGTCTGTCCCGACGTGCCGGGCGTCGAGCTGCTGCTGCAGCAGCAGCACGATCCCGCATACGCGCGCGCGATGCTGCCGTTCACGCCCGGCGACGGCCGGTCGCGCGGACATCAGCACTCGACGGAGCGACCTGCAGACCGACTGAGCCGCTTGCTCGCGCTGCTGCACCTGTGCGACTCCCTGTTTCCGATCGGCGGCTTCGCGTACTCCGACGGTCTCGAGGCGGCGACCGCGTCGCGGCGCGATCGCCGACGCCGCCGGCGCTCGGCGGCTGGCTGGACGTCTGTCTCGACGAGACGATCGGCCGGCTCGGATGGGCCGACGGTGCTCGCTGGCCTGGTCGCGCGTTCCGCGAGCAGCGACTGGGACGCGCTCGCGGCGCTCGACGAGGAGATCACGGCGCTGCGGCCGTCGTCGGCGGCGCGGCGGGCGAGCCGCGCGATGGGGCTGCGCCTGCTGACGACGTGGCAGGCGCTGCTACCCGGATGCCGCGGCTCGGCGACGCTGCTGGCGCGTGCGCGCGACGGGCGCGATCGGCCCGGCGCTGCCGGTCGCGTTTGCGGCGGCGTGCGCGTCGTCCGGGCGTCGACCGGCGCGACGTCGGTCGAGGCGTTCGCGTACACGCGGCTGGCGGCGACCGTGTCGGCGGCGATGCGGCTGATGCCGATCGGTCAGACCGAGGCGCACCGCGCTGCTGGCCGCGACGCTGGAGCGCGTGCCGGCGGTCGTCGACGCGATGCTGGCGCGAGACGCGCGCGCCGAATCGTTCGCGCCGGCGATGGACATCGCCGCGATGACGCAGCAGTACCTGCATTCGAGGCTGTTTCGATCGTGACCGATCGATCACGGATCCGAGGACGCGGAGTCAGACTGGTCTCGCCGTCCTCGTGATGGACGCATGCAGACCTCTGCGATCGGGATCGGCGGCCCGGTCGGGTCGGGCAAGACGGCGCTGGTCGACGCGCTGTGCAAGACGATGCGCGAGCGCTACCGGCTCGGCGTCATCACCAACGACATCTTCACGCGCGAGGACATGGAGTTCCTCGTGCGCAGCGAGGCGCTGCCCGCCGATCGCATCATCGGCGTGCAGACCGGCGGCTGTCCGCACACGGCGATTCGCGAGGACGCGTCGATGAACTTCGACGCGCTCGACGAGCTCGGCGGCCGCCATCCCGGATCTCGATCTCGTCTTTCTCGAGAGCGGCGGCGACAACCTCGCGGCGAGCTTCAGCCCGGAGCTGGTCGACGCGTCGATCTACGTCATCGACGTCTCGGGCGGCGACAAGATTCCGCGCAAGGGCGGGCCGGGCGTGACCCGATCGGATCTGCTCGTCATCAACAAGATCGATCTGGCGCCGCACGTCGGCGCCGACCTCGACGTCATGGCGCGCGACTCGAAGCTGATGCGCGGCGATCGGCCGTTCTGCTTCACGAACCTGAAGAGCGGCACGGGCCTCGAGGAGGTGGTCGCGTGGATTCAGCGCGAGCTGCTGTACGAGAATCGGGTAATTGGATAATCGGGTAATTGGGTAATCGAATGGCTGATTGCATTCAATTCCCCAATCAATTACCCGATTACCCGATTACTCGATTACCCGATTCGTCGCGCGCCCCCGCCGATGTGGGCCGCCACGCGCGGCTCGAGCTGGCGTTCGAGTGCCGCGGCGGACGCACGGTGCTGGCTCACGCCTACGCGGAACCGCCGCTGCGGATCGGACGCACCTTCGATGTCGACGGCGCCGCATACGTCATCCTCGTCTGCGCCGGGCCCGGAGTGTTTGCGGGCGATTGCCTGCACTACGACGTGACGGTCGGGCGGGGTGCGCGCGTGCTGCTGGCCTCCCAGTCCGCGCTGCAGGTTCATCCAGCCGCCGCTCCGGCGCCGGCCACCATTCAACATCGACTATCGCGTCGCCGAGGACGGCGAGCTGCATGGCCAGTGGGATCCGGTGATCCCGTTTGTCGGTGCGACGCTCGTCCAGCGGTTCGAGCTGCGCCTCGAACCGAGCAGCCGCCTGTTCTGGAGCGACGCGCTCATGTCCGGCCGCGTCAGCCGCGGTGAAGCGTGGCGATTCGAATCGCTCCGCCACGAACTGCGCCTCCTCGTGAGCGGCTCGTTGCGGTACCTGGAACGCTACTCGGTTGCGCCAGCCGGGCATCCGCCAGCGCGATGGGTCGCGGGAGGCGCGCAGTACGTGGGCTCGGCCGTTCTCTACCACGAGGCCGCCACGGCTGAACTGGCGGAGCGAATCCATCGGAACCTGGCAGGCATCGAGGGGCTGGCCGGCGCCGTGGACGCGGTCGAGGCCCGCCTGGTGATCGCCCGGCTGCTCGGCGCGGCCGGACTGCCGTTCGCGCGCGGCCGGTCGGCGGTTCGCGACCAGGTTCTGGAAGAGGCGTTTGGCAATCGCAGACTCGTCGCCCGACGATAGTTCGGTACAATCGTCGGAATGAGGCTTCTCTTTTCCGCCGGCGCGGCGCTTCTGTTGATCGTCTCCGGCTCGGTCGGCGGGCCTGGTAAGGCCCGCCCTGCCACATTCTTCGAAGCCCGGCTTCACGCCCAGGCCGTTCGCGCCATCAAGCTCGCCACTGTCGTCCCCGAAGGCTCCGTCTGGGACAGGAACCTGAAGCAGATGGCCGAGGAGTGGAAGCAGGCGACCGGCGGGCGGGTGACGGTCACGGTCTTCGGCGGCGGCTCGCAGGGCGACGAGGCGACGGTCCTGCGCAAGATGCGTCTCGACGCGCTGCAGGCCGGCGTCGTTCACCACCGTCGGCCTCGGCAGCATCGATGCGGCGTTCAACGTGTTCGACGTGCCGTTCTTCTTCGAGTCGTACGACGAGCTGAACTACGTCACCGCGAAGCTGACGCCCGTCATCGCCAAGCGCCTCGACGCGAAAGGGTTCGTGCTCCTCAACTGGGGTCACGGCGGGTGGACGCAGCTGTTCACCAAGCGGCCGGTGCGGACGCTCGCGGATCTCAAGACGATCAAGCTGTACACGTCGGCGGGGAACGACCGCATGGTCCAGTGGTTCAAGGCCAACGGCTTCGAGCCGCGTCGCGATGGCGATGACCGACATCATGACCGGCCTGACCACCGGCATGATCGAAGGGCTCCCGACGCCCGCCGCTCGCCGCGCAGCTGTTTCAGTGGTATCGGCAGACGCCGTACATGCTCGACATCGGCCTCGCGCCGGTCGTCGGCGCGAGCATCATCACGAAGAAGGCGTGGAACGGCATCCCGGCCGCCGATCGTCCGAAGCTGCTCGAGTCTGCCGCCGGCGTCGAGAAACGCCTGCAGGCCGACGTGCCGAAGCAGGATCAGGCGGCGGTCGCCGACGCTGATGAAGCGCGGCGTCACGGTGACCAAGGCCGACGGCGCCGAATGGCGCGCCGCAGGCCGACGCGCTGGCGAAGACGATGCGCGGCGAGATGGTGCCGCCGGATATCTTCGATCTCGCGACTCAAGGCGCGCGACGAGTTCCGGCAGAAGCGGTGACACGACGATTCGAGATCGGCGATCTGCTGATCTCGCCGAGTAGATCATGACGTCGTAGATCGCCAGGTCGCAGATCGGCCTCTGTTCGCGGCGTTCGAGAACGCCGTCGCCACGCTCGCGCATGCTGGCGATGGTCGTGCTCCCGCTCCTCGAGATCGCCGTCCGCCGGCTGTTCGGCGTCGGCGTCCCCGCCTCCGGTCCCATCGTTCAGCACCTCACGCTCTGGGTCGGCTTCCTCGGCGCCGCGATCGCCGCGCGCGACGGGCAAGCTGCTCGCGCTCGCCACCGGCACGTTCATCCCGCACGGCACGCCTGGCGCCGGCTCGCGGACATCGTCGCCGCGGCGGTGGCCGCCGTGCGTGTCGCTCATCCTCGCGTGGGGCGGCGTGCAGATGGTGCGCGGCCGAGCGCGAGGCGCAGACGACGATCGGCGCGGACATTCCGACCTGGGTGGCGCAGGTCGTGCTGCCGGTGGCGTTCGCCGCTCATCGCCGCTGCGTCTCGTGTGGAAGGCCGGCGCCGGGTGGAGGGATCGGCTCGCCGCGTCGGCCGGCCTCGCTGCTCGCCGTCGTGCTGTCGGCATCGCGCGCTGCCCGGTCGGCTTGGTCGAGGGGCGCGCCGCGTGGCCCGGGCTGGTCGTCATCGCCGTCGCGGCGGTGCTCGGCATGCCGCTGTTCGCGATCCTCGGCGGCGCCGCCGCGCTGGCTCTTCCTGCACGACGGCGTGACGCCGGCGGCGATTCTCATCGAAACCTACTCGCTCAGCGTCTCGCCGACGCTGCCGGCGATCCCGCTGTTCACGCTCGCCGGCTTTCTGCTCGCCGAAGGGCACGCGTCAGAGCGGCTGCTCCGCGTGTTCCGCGCGCTGGTCGGCTGGATTCCCGGCGGCACCGCCGTCGTCTGCGCGGTGCTGTGCTCGTTCTTCACGGTGTTCACCGGCGGATCGGGCGTGACGATTCTGGCGCTCGGCGGCGTGCTGTTTCCCGCGCTGCTACAGGACGGCTATCGCGAGCGGTTCGCGCTGGGACTGCTGACCGCGTCCGGATCGCTCGGGCTGCTGCTGCCGCCGGCGCTGCCGCTCATCCTCTACGCCGTGGTCGCGCAGATTCCGATCGAGGACATTTTCATCGGCGGCATCCTGCCCGGGATCCTGCTGACGTCGATGGTGGCGGCGTGGGGCGTGCGCGAAGGCATCGTGTCCGGCGCGCGGCCGGCATCCGTTCCGCGCGGCGGAAGCGGCTCGCGGCGATGTGGGCGGCGAAGTGGGAGCTGGCGATGCCGGCGCTCGTGCTGGTCGCGATGTTCAGCGGCCTGGCGACGGCCGTCGAGGCCGCGGCGCTGACCGCGATCTACGCGCTCGTCGTGCAGACGCTCATCCATCGCGACCTGTCGATCGGGCGCGATCTGCTGCGCGTCGTCACCGAGTGCGTGACCGTGGTGGGCGGCGTGCTGATCATCCTCGGCGTCGCCGTCGGCCTGACCAACTACCTGGTCAACGCGCAGGTGCCGGCGATGCTCGTCGACTGGGCGCGCGCGCACATCACGTCGCGCTTCATGTTCCTGCTCGCTGCTCAACGTGTTCCTGCTGGCGGTCGGCTGGCTGATGGAAATCTGCGCGGCGATTGTCGTCGTCGTGCCGCTGATCGTGCCGCTCGGCGCCGCGTTCGGGATCCATCCGGTGCACCTCGGCATCATCTTCATCGCCAACCTCGAGCTCGGGTTCCTGACGCCGCTCGTCGGCCTCAACATCTTCCTCGCGTCGTACCGCTTCAAGCGGCCGGTGCTCGAGGTCTGCCGCGCGGCGCTGCCGATGATGGCGATTCTCGGCATCGGCGTGCTCGTCATCACCTACGTGCCGTGGCTGACGACCGGGCTGCTGACGCTCCTCGGCCGGGAATGAAACGCCCCACACACCACGGGGTGCTCACACGCACGATGATCGCGCAATGGCCGATTCGCGCGCGTCACTCGCCACTCCGGCGTTCGCCCCTATCGCTGGAGGCTGGTTCACCATGGGCACCGAGGTTGGTTTCGAGGACGAGCGGCCGCCGCATCCTGTCTTCGTGGACGCATTCGAGCTGGCCGTCTGTCCCGTCACGCGTGCGGAGTACGAGTGTTTCGTCGACGCCACGGCGCCCGAGCTGCCGCGCGACTGGTCGCATCCCTTGTTTGCGCAGGCCGATCTCCCCGTCGTCGGCGTGAGCTGGGCTCGACGCGGTCGCGTATTGCGCGTGGCGATCCGGGCAGGACGGGGCGCGCGTCCGGTTGCCGACCGAAGCCGAGTGGGAATTCGCCGCCCGCGGGCCGACAGCAGGCGCTCTTCCCATGGGGTGACGCGATGCCGGCGTGGATTCCGAACGGCGGACGCGGGCCGCTCCAGGCGCCATGGCCGGTGACGCTCGGCGAGCCGACCGCCTTCGGCCTTCTCGGCATCGCGACCAACGTGCACGAGTGGTGTGCCGATTGGCACGACAAGGATTATTACAGCCGATCGCCGGAACGGAATCCGGCTGGCCCCGACCAGGGCGTGCGACGTGCCGCACGCGGCGGAGCGTGGCGCCACGCGCACACGATCTGCCGCGCCACGCTGCGCAGCAAGCTCGATCCGTCCTTCCGCTACAACGACTTCGGCTTCCGACTCGCGCGAAGCACGACGCCGATCAGCGACTGGAGATCTCGGTGACACGCGACGAGAGCTCCCGGCGCACTTGATCCCCGGCCTCGCGCGCCGCGTGGCTTTCGAACTGTCGCCCGCGGTGATCGATGGCGAAGCCGATTCTTCCGTACAGTGCCTGGAGGGAATGCTGGTCCACGATCGCTCTCTCCTCGGCGACCTCGACGGCGTGCTGCAGTTCGTGTCCGAGCGTTGCGATCTGTGAGTCGAGCGACCGGCGGCACTCGATCTCGATGCGCACGTAGCGCCATGGCCCTCCCGAGCCGGCGAGCGTCAGCCGTCCGGCGAGAGCCGCAGGCAGCATGCGCGACTCGACGTAGACGATCGCGGACGATTGCTCGATGATCTCGAGGAGCGATCGGAACAGGGGCGATCGTCGCGCGCCATCCTCGATCAGCGCAGCGATCCTGGCATCGCGCGCACGCACGTGACGGGTAGGCGAGAGGTCTTGTGAGCCGGCCTGGGATGGAGTCGCGCATACGACCACCGCGATCACGGCGATCACACTTGTAACAGTCGGCGATCCGCACAGCTTGTGAGACATGACGCTCGCAGAGCAAGACGCGGACCCTTCGAGCGTGGACGGAGGGATCCACTCGTTTTCATCTGTTCTCTCAAGGTTTTCGCCGTGAATGCGAGCAGCTGCGCAGCGATGCACTGCGCGCGTTGAGAGACAAAGGTGTGGGAACGGTGTTGCGGCGCGACAACGCCGTCGCAATGTTTCATGAGCTTTGCGGCGCGGCATTCCGCTTTCGTCTGGCGAAGCGTTCGAAGCTCCACTTGAGCGCGGGCGGCGTGATCGCCGTGGTTGCCATCACCATGACCACGACCGCCGAAAACACGTTCTGAGTCGACCACCGGCTCGCCGGCGACCATGAGCGTCAGCCCGATGTTGGCGAAGATCAATCCGACCTCGCCGCGCGGAATCATGCCGATGCCGATCGACAGGCGGTCGAGCCCTCGGCCGAGTCACGCCCAGCGAGCAGATCTGCTTGCCGACGATCGCTGCGACGGTCAGCGCGGCCGCGAGGCCGAGCACGCCAGGCTGCGTGAACGCCACGAGATCGGTGCGCATGCCCATCAGCGACGAAGAAGATCGGGACGAGGAACGACGCGATCGGCTCGATCAGCTCCTCGAGCGAGTGTTCGCCGCGGCTCGGCGAAGTCGCGGTAGTGCACGTCCTCGAGGATGAGGCCGGCCGCGAAGGCGCCGACGATCGGCGCCAGGCCGATGCAGCGCGGCGAGCCACGCGAGCAGGAAGCAGAACGCCAGCCCGATCGGCGAGCAGGACGCCGCTGGCCTCCAGCTTCGAGGCGAGCGAGAAGAGACGCGGCGAGAGCGTAGACGCCGAGCACGAGCGCGCCGACGAGGAAGCCGCGTCGCCTTGAGCGATCACGCCGCCGATGGCCGCGTACGACAGCGCGTCGCCCTGATTCGCCGCGGCGATGATGCCGGTCACGACCGCCAGGATCACGAGGCCCAGGACGTCGTCGATCACCGCGGCGCCGAGGATGATGCGCGCTTCGTCGGTGTGCGACCTGCCGAGATCCTTGAGCACCCGCGCGGTGATCCCGACGCTCGTCGCGGTGAGCGTCGCGCCGAGGAAGACGTGCGCGTACGACGCTCGCCTCCGGCAGCAGCCAGGCGCCGACGCCCCAGCCGAGCGACGAACGGGCCGACGACGCCGAGCGTCGCGACCACGAACGACGACGAGGCCCACCTTCATCATCTGCGCGACGGTCGATTCGAGGCCGACCTGGAAGAGCAGGATGATCACGCCGAGGCGCGACAGCATGTCGATCGCCGCGTCGGTCTTGAGGTAGTCGAGCCCGTAGAAGCCGATCAGCGTGAGGTTGCCGAGCAGCGACGCCGGCCACCAGCTCGCCGAGCACGGGCGGCTGTCCGAGCCGGCCCGCCAGTGTCCGCCGACCTTCGCGGCGACGAGAATGAGCGCCAGCGAGAGAATCAGCGGCGCGATAGGGTCCATGTGCATTCCAGAAGAATCTCACGGATGCCCCAGATGGGACAGGACCGTAGGAATGGCCCCTCGGGCAAACACGCACGGCGCTTGCAGGGAAGATCGTGTCGGCCAGGGCTGCTCCGGCCGGATCGCCGGATTCCGGATGTTTTCAGGCCTGTTTTCGCGAAAAACGCCCGAACGCCTGTGTCCCTTGGTGTATCTTGATCATGACAATAATGTCGATAAATATCAACGTGATGAACACCGTTGTAGGATTGGATTCGATGAGCACTCTGCTGAAAACGCGCAAGCCCGCGCCCGGCGAGAGCCAGGCGCCCGAAATACGCCGCCTGTCGTCGCTCCTCGAAGTCAGTCAGGCGCTGTCCGGGACGCTTGAACCTGAAATCGGCGATGCACAACGTGCTCGAGATCCTCGCGCGCCATCACGGCGCCGTGCGCGGCATCGTGACGCTGCTGCACGAGGGCGGCGAGCTGCGGGTCGAAGCGTCGGACGGGCTCGAGAAGCCGGGCGCGCCGGTGAAGTACCGCGTCGGCGAGGGCGTGACCGGCAAGGTCGTCGAGACCGGCCGCCCCGTGGTCGTGCCGCGCGCCAGCAGCGAGCCGCTGCTGCTGCACCGCGCGTCGAAGCGTCCGGAGCTGCCCGCAGCAGGAGCTGAGCTTCGTCTGCGTGCCGATCATCCTGAACCGCAAGGCGATCGGCGCCCTGTCGGTCGACCTCAAGTTCAAGCCGGACCGCGACTACGATCGCACCGGCAAGTTCCTCGGCGTCGTCGCGTCGATGCTGGCGCAGGCGATCAAGATTCAGCGGCTGATCGAGGAAGATCGCCGCCGGCTCGAGGACGAGAACACGCACCTGCGGCAGGAGCTGCGCGAGCGCTACGATTTCTCGAACATCATCGGGACCAGCGGACCGGTGCGGCAGATGTACGAGCAGGTGGCGCAGGTCGCCGGGACGAACACCACCGTCCTGATCCGCGGCGAGTCCGGCACCGGCAAGGAGCTGATCGCGCACGCGATTCACTACAACTCGCTGCGCGCCAAGAAGCCGTTCGTCAAGGTGAGCTGCGCGGCGCTTGCCCGACACGCTCGATCGAGTCGGAGCTGTTCGGCCACGAGAAGGGCGCCTTCACCGGCGCCGAGGCGCGCAAGAAAGGGCGGTTCGAGCTGGCCGAGGGCGGGACGCTGTTCCTCGACGAGATCGGCGACATCAACCTCGGCACGCAGATCAAGCTGCTGCGCGTGCTGCAGGAGCGCGAGTTCGAGCGGCTCGGCGGCACCGAGACGATCAAGGCCAACGTCCGCCTGCTCGCCGCGACCAACAAGGACCTGGAAAAGGCCATCACCGACGGGCACGTTCCGCGAGGACCTGTACTACCGGCTGAACGTCTTCACGATCTTCGTCCCGCCGCTGCGCGATCGGAAAGCCGATCTGCTCCTGCTGGCGGACCATTTCCTCGAGAAGCTGTCGCGCGAGCACCACAAGATCATCAAGCGCATCTCGACGCCGGCGATCGACATGCTGATGAGCTACCACTGGCCCGGCAACGTGCGCGAGCTCGAAAACGTGCTCGAGCGCGCGGTGCTCGTGTGCGACGGCCAGGTGATTCACGCGCACCACCTGCCGCCGTCGCTGCAGACGGCCGAATCGTCGGGCACCGTCACGCAGGGTCTCGCTGCGCGAGGCCGTCGCCGCGTACGAGAAGGATATGATTCAGGACACGCTGAAGACGACGAGAGGGAACCGCGCCAAGGCGGCGCGGCTGCTCGACACGACCGAGCGCGTGCTCAACTACAAAGTCCGGCAGCTCGCCATCGACTACCACCGCTTCAAGGTCTGATGGCGGCCGCCGCGATGCTGGACGCGGCGCGCGAAGAGTTGCGCGTGGCCGCGGCGCGCGGCATCGGCGGCCGTGCCACCCTCGGCCGTTATACCGAGCGCGTGGACGTGCTCCTCCGCCAGCTGTTCGACGCGGTCGCCCCGGCGGCGCAACCGGTGTCGGTCATCGCGCTCGGCGGGTACGGGCGCCGGGAACTGTGCCTGCATTCCGACATCGATCTGCTGCTGCTCTTCGAGAAGCCCCTCGGCACCGCCGACGAAGCCTTCGTCGGCCGCTTCCTCAATCCGCTCTGGGATCTCGGCGTCGTGGTCGGCCATCAAGTGCGCGACCTCGAGGAGTTCTCCCGGCTCGAAGCCGACAACCCCGAATTCCTGCTCGCGCTCCTCGACGCCCGCCCGCTGGCGGGCGACCGCTGGCTGTTCAACCGGTTCATGGCCGCCTTCCACCAGCCGGACGTCCACGCGCAGATTCTGGCGATGCTGCTGACGTTGATCGAGGACCGCCACCAGAAATTCAACGGCACGCTCTATCAGCTGGAGCCCGACATCAAGGACGCGCCCGGGCGCGCTGCGCGACGTCACCGCCGCGCGGACGATCGCGGCGCTGACCGATCCGACGCTCGTCGGCCGCAGCCCGGTCGATCCGCTGCGGCTCGACGAAGCGACCGACTACCTGCTGCGGATCCGCCTGCTGCTGCACCTCGAAACGAAGCGGAACAGCAACGTGCTGACGCACGAGCTCCAGGAGAAGACGGCGGAATCGCTGGGCTACCCGGGGACCGAGCCCCGCCAGCGCGTCGAGCGGATGATGAGCGATTATTTCCGTCACGCCCGCGCGGTCAGCCACTCGTTGCAGTGGGTACGCAAGGCGTCGCCGAAGCCGGTCGGGCAGAACCTCGGGCGATGGACGCAGGGGCGTCGGGTTCATCGACTCCGACCCGGGCCAGGCAGCATCCCGAGCTCTGGCTGCGCGCGTTTCAGGCCGCCATCGACGAGCAGTGCGCCGTCACCGACTCCGCGCTGACGGTGATGCAGCAGAGCTGGCGCCGCAGCTCGCGCCCGAGGATTTCTTCCCCACCCCGGCCGCGCGCGACGAGCTGCTGCGTTTCCTGACGCCGCGGCCCGGGCTGTACGCCCGGCTTGTCGGAGATGCACGATGCCGGGCTGCTCGGCCAGATGTTCCCGGAATTCCAGGCGATCTCCTGGCGCGTCGTCCGCGACTTCTACCACAAGTACACCGTCGACGAGCACACGCTCCTGACGATTCGCAACCTCGAGCGGCTGGCGACGCCCTCTGGCACCTCTCGAGATCGCTTCAGCGGCATTCTCGCGGAGCTGGAGAGGCCGGAGCTGCTCGTCCTGTCGCTGCTGTTCCACGACGTCGGCAAGTGGCGCGACGAGGAGCACGCGATCGAAAGCGTCCGCATGGCGCACCAGATGCTGGAGCGCCTCCGGATCCCGGCCGAAGACGCCGAGGTCGTGGACTTCCTGATCCGGCATCACCTCAGGATGTCGCGCGCGGCCTTTCATCGCGACACGGAAGATCCCGAGATCGTCAAGGAGTTCGCCGCCCTGGTCGGTCTCGAAGAGCGGCTGAAGATGCTGTGCCTGATGACCGCTCGTCGACATCGAGGCGGTTGGTCCCGAGACGCTGACGCCGTGGAAAGAGGAACTGCTGTGGCGGCTGTACGTCGACACCTACAACCAGTTGACGCTCCGCTATGGCGACGAGCTGATCGACCGGCACCAGGCCGAGCTCGCGGAGCTGCTGGCGCACCGCCCGTCCGATATCTCCGAAGCGGAGATCGCGACGTTCCTCGAAGGCTTTCCCCGTCGCTACCTGAAGCTTGCACGTCCCGAGGCGATCTACGGACACGTCCGGCTCTCGCGCGACATCGCGCCGGAAGACCGTCCACATCTCGCTCGATCGCCGGGAGTCGGCCTGGGAGCTGACCGTCGTCACGCTCGACAAGCCGTTTCTCTTCTCGAATATCTGCGGCGTCCTGTCGTCGTTCGGGATGGACATTCTGCGCGGCCACGCGATGACCAACCCGAACAGCCTGGTGCTCGACATCGTGCAGTTCACCGACGATGAGCAGTTCCTCGCGCTGAATCAGGACGGGAAGGACAAGTTCTGCCGCGTGCTCGAGGACGTCGTCGCGGGCCGGCGGGATGTCAGCGAGCGGCTGCGCCGGCGGGAGCAGAGCCTCTTTCACCGGCGCGGGACGCCGCGATTCCAGCCGATTGTCCATTTCGACAACCAGTCTTCGTCGCGCTACACCGTGCTCGAGATCAACACCGACGACTCGCTCGGGCTGTTGTACCGGATCAGCCGGACGCATCTCGCGGGCCGGCTGCGACGTCGACCTCGTGCTGATTTCGACCGAGGGGCACCGGGCGATCGACGTCTTCCACATCACGCAGGCCGGGGCCAAGCTGGCGGAGGCGGCGCAGCAGACGCTCAGCGGCGATCTTCAGCGGATGCTGCAGGGCGACGAAGGCATCTGACCTATCAGACAATTACGTCCTAAGAAACAATACTGGCGACAATAATGTCTATTGTCTGGCCGGCGGCGCCACGCCGTGCGCCAGCCCGCCGGGCGTCGGGCAGGCGCGGGCGGCCGCTCGATGGGACGCGTTGCTGAATACAGACAAAACAGTCGACATAATATCGTCTTGCTACAAATATGTCGGCTACTGGCGCGTATCTCCCCTCCATCGTTGGCGCCAACTTTCTCCTGTTTCACTGAGCAAACCGCGGCATTCCGCGCGAAATGCGCCAGGCGCTCGAGCTGGCGTTTCCCTTGCACCCTCGCCTGATGTAAGCGTCTGCCGCATGTCGAGCGGGTTGTCGCCGCGGCTTGTTCACATCACGCTTATCGCAGGAGGAGGGGCGATGAGACGAAAGATTACGACCGCACTACTGCTCGCACTCGCGCTGGCAACGCCGGGCGTCGCAGATGCCGCAATCGATCCTGAAACCAAGGTTGCCCTGGATACCCTCTGGGTCCTGCTGACCGCGTTCCTGGTGTTCTGGATGAACGCGGGATTCGCGCTCGTCGAAAGCGGTCTCTGTCAGGCGAAGAACGCCGTCAACATCCTGGCCAAGAACTTCATCGTCTTCGCCGCGTCGTCGATCGCGTTCTGGGTGATTGGCTTCGGGCTGATGTTCGGCGACGGCAACCCGTTCATCGGGCTCACCGGCTGGCTGCTGCGCGGCGCCGACAACAGCCCCGCCATGGCGGATGCCTACCAGGGCGTCTACACGTCGCTCAACTGGACCGGCGTGCCGCTGTTCGCGAAGTTCTTCTTTCAGCTGGTCTTCGCCGGAACGGCGGCCACCATCGTGAGCGGCGCCGTGGCCGAGCGCATCAAGTTCGGCAGCTTCGTGCTGTTCTCGTTCATCCTGGTCGGCCTCATCTATCCGGTCGGCGGCCACTGGGCGTGGGGCGGCGGCTGGCTGGCGGCGCAGGGATTCCTCGACTTCGCCGGCTCCACCGTCGTCCACAGCATCGGCGGGTGGGCCGCGCTGGCGGGTGTCATCGTGCTCGGGCCGCGCCTTGGCAAGTACCTGCCGAACGGCAAGGTCAAACCGATTCCCGGACACAACATGACGTCGGCGACGCTCGGCTGCCTGATTCTCTGGCTCGGGTGGTTCGGGTTCAATCCGGGCAGCACGATGGCGGTCGATCCCGGCGGCGATCGCCTCCATCGCGCTCAACACCAACATGGCGGCGGCGGCCGGATGCCTCTCGGCCACCGTGGCGGCATGGCTGCTCCTCGGCAAGCCCGACCTCAGCATGATCATCAACGGGACGCTCGCCGGGCTGGTTGCGATCACCGCCGGCTGCAGCGTGGTCACGGTTGGCAGCTCGGTCATCATCGGGTTGATCGCGGGTGTCATCGTGGTCTACGCGGTGCTGTTCTTCGACAGAGTGAAGCTGGACGACCCGGTCGGCGCCTTGAGCGTCCACCTGGTGAACGGCGTGTTCGGGACGCTCTGTGTGGGGCTCTTCGCGACCGACGGCGGCCTGTTCATGGGCGGCGGCTTCGCCAAGACGATGACGCAGCTGACCGGCATCGCGGCGGTCGGTGCGGTGACGTTCGCTCTGAGCCTGGCGGCGTGGTACCTCCTCAAGGCGACCGTCGGCATCCGCGTGAGCCCGGAGGAAGAGGCCGAAGGCCTCGACCTCGGCGAGCACGGCATGGAGGCCTACGCCGGCATGATGCCGTCGCGTCAGGAGATGAGCGCGGAAGTGATCTAGTTCGCAACGTCGGGGCCGGCATCTGCCGGCGCCGTTTCTTTATCTTTCGGTGACTTCGGAGGTGACTACGTGAGTGCGACGACGATATGTTCTCGAGGAGTGACCCTGGTCGTGAGCGCGGCGCTGGGGGCCGTAATGTTGTCGGCAGGGACGGCCCAGGCCCAGGCGACCGACCCCAATCCCGGGGCTCTGACATTCACTGGCGCCTTTGACATGCCTACTCTGTACATGTTTCGAGGCATCAGGCAGGAGACCGATCCTAGCTTCACGATGTGGCCGGCCGCCGATCTGAAGATTGACCTGATGTCTGGCGACGGCACCCTCAAGAGCGCGGCGATCAACCTCGGCCTCTGGAACAGTCTGCACACGGGCAGTTCGGGCAGCGGCAATGACGATCCGGCGGTCGGCATGCACTACGAAGAGGACTTCTATGCGTCGTTCACGCTCGGATTCGGCGGGGCGACCAGTTTCACCACGCAGTACACCGCGTACACGAGTCCGAATGCGAGGTTCACGACGGTCAAGGAAGTCCTGTTCAAGGTCTCACAGGGCAGCAGGTTCGCACCGTATGGGCTGATTGCCTTTGAGTTCGACACCGAGCCTGGCGTCGGGCAGGCCGATGCGGGTTCAGAGGCCGGCACTTATATGGAGCTGGGCGTCGGTCCCAGCTGGCCGCTCGGGGGGAGGTCGACGGTGACCGTCCCCTTCAAGCTCGGCTTCAGCCTTTCCGACTACTACGAGTCTCCAGTCGACGGTGAGAGTAACCCCTTCGGGTTTGTCGACATCGGTGCGCTCATCACCGTCCCGCTCTCTAGCGTCTCGAGCCGTTTCGGATCGTGGAACCTGCATTTCGGGGCCGACTACTTCGGTCTCGGCGAGACGACACACTCGTTCAACGTCGATGTGGACGGCGAGACCAGCCCGAGCAAATTCGTCGGGTTGGTCGGATTTGGCGTGACGTACTGACGCGGCGCTCGTTCGTCATGGCTGCCGGCGACGGATGCCCGGAAAAAGGGGAGGGCCACGGCTTCCAAGTTGTGGCCCTTTTTCATTGCCGCTACCGGTGTTCGAAGATACCCTATCGCCTCACCAGGCGATCTGGAGGATCAGATGAAGTTGATTAAGGCGATTGTCCGTCCCAATAAGGTCGAAGAGGTCAGCGACGCACTCCAGGGCCTGGGGATCTCCGGCCTCACGGTCACCGAAGTACGGGGCCACGGCAAACAGAAGGGGCACACAGCCATTTACCGCGGGAAGGAATACACCGTCAATCTCCTCCCGAAGATGGAGATCGACGTCGTCGTCGACGATGCGAGCGTGGAGGCCGCGATCAAGGCGATCATCCAGGCCGCGCGGACCGGCGAGATTGGCGATGGCCGCGTCTTCGTGATGCCAGTGGAGCAGAGCTTCCGTATTCGCACGGGCGAGCTCGCCGTGTAGATCCCGGCGTCGCCAGTGGCGCCTCCAGAGGGTTCAGGAACGTCACCGCGAGCGCTGTTTCAGCACACCGCGAGATGGGCGCCGGAAGGGGCCGCTCACAACTGCTGCCGCTGCCGTCAGTTGAGAGTGCCATCTGATGGCATTGCCATTGCTCGAACTGGTCAGGTATGCCAAACCCCCGGCGAGCGGTGTTGATGGACCAGTTGGAAGACCTCGATGTCGGCATGCCCAGTGATGCCGACCTGTCTGCCAAGCCGACGCTCCTCGGCCGCGTTGCCGTGCACGAAGGCCTCGACGCGGGGCTCGAGTTCGAGGCCGACGAGCCTGTCTCAGCGCCGGAACTGACCTTTTGCCCTCCCGAAGATTACGGCTCGCCCGAGCCTGTCGAGGCCGAGGTTCCGCCGATCGCATTCCTCTTCCTGATGGCGTTTGTCGGCGCGGCCGGCGCCTTGCTGGCGTTTCATCGCCAGGTCGTGCTGTTCTTTTGATTCGCGGAAATGACGCAAACGAGTTGCACCGGCTGGGCTAGGCGGTATACTGAGCCGCATGTAATTCCTCGCTGCACTGTTGTTGCGAGCCGACCGAGATCCCTCGATCCCTCCCTCGACCCTGCCAGCGCATTCACCCCGGTTTCGTCAAGAGCCCCGCGAAGGGCAGGAGTCGTCATGGGTCGTAAGCTGTTTGTCGGCAATCTGTCGTTCAACACCGATGAGCGTCGCCTCGAAGAGTTGTTTCTGTCGGTCGGTCCCGTCGACACCGTCAACATCGTGCGCGATCAGATGACCGGGCGCGCGCGCGGGTTTGCGTTCGTGGAAATGCAGTCGGACGAAGATGCGCAGAATGCGATTCAGCGCCTGAACGATACCGAGCTCGACGGCCGGAAGCTGGCCGTCAACGAAGCACGTCCCAAGCCCGCGGGCGGCGGCGGCGATCGCGGCGGCCGGCCGGGCGGCGGCGGCGGCCGAGGCCCGCGTCGCGAACCGCGCTGGTAGACTGAAAGAGGGGTCGGGTCCCGACCCCTCTCCTCCCGACCATATCCCCATCCCCTTCACTCGGTACCTCCGTTGAGCGCACCCACGAGAGGTGTGCCCAATGAGACAGCCGGCGGTGGTCGAACGGCCTAATCTATTGGTGCTCATGGAACGAAATGCAGCCCCGAGCGGGGGGACTTTCGGCAACCGAATGGGGAAATCCCGCAGGATGCGGCTCAGCAATCGCCCGGGAACGATCAATCTGCTGCGAGATCTCGAAGCTTTTCGCCGCGTGTCGTCTGGTGTCCTTCTTGCCACCTTTCCGTAGCGAGCATCCTGTGTTTCGAGCAATTGCGCTTTCGGTTGTGCTGGCGCTGGCAGTTGGGCCAGGCGCGGCGCTCGTGTGCAGCAACTGGTGCGACCAGGAGGCCCCGGTTGCGAGCGGGCACCACCGCGAGGCCGCGGGCAGCTCTCCGAGCGTGCCGGGCGACGACGCCTGCGACGGCATCGTGCTCGCCTCTGCGCCATTCTTCCGTGAGGACGTGCGGCGCGTGTCCGCGCTGGACACGGATGACGCCCTGCTGGTCCCTCGCTATCTGCTTGCATGTTCAACGAGCGCCGCCGACGCCCGCCGCGGGCCAGAGCCGGCGTGGCGGCTCGAACCCCGGCCTCTTTCAACCGCTCTCCGAATCTAGATTTCTCAGACGCCGGTCCAGGTCCAGGACGACCGCTCGCGATGGCGCGAGTGTACCCGTATCCCGCGGTGATCGACATGAAACGTTCTCCGAGTCTTCGTTCCGCTTTCCTCGTCGTGGCGGCGACGCTCTGGCCGATCCTGACGTCAGCCGCCCAGGCGACGATCGCCCTCCCGTCGCCACTCGGCCTCGCTGACGTGGTGCGCATCGCCAGCGAGCGGAGAGACGAGATACAGGCGGCGCGCGCGCGCGTGCGCGCCGGCGAAGTCGCGGCCGATCATCGTCTCCGCGCTCGAAGACCCGATGATCTCGCCCTCGCTCGATCACCTGCCGTTCATGCTGGGCGGCGCCGACGTCAGCGTCACGATCGAGCAGCAGATTCCGCTCTCCGGCATCCGCGGTCACCGTCGCGACGTCGGCGCTGGCGGACGTCGATCGGCTGCGCGCGGACGCGAGCCGGACGACGCTCGACGTGGGCAGTGCAGGCCGCCAACGCCTTCCTGATGCTGCAGGAGCGTCGGCGCACGGCGGCGCTGGTCACCGAGCAGATCGCCTTTGCGCGCGACGTCGTCACCGCGGCGAACGCGCGCTATGCGAGCGGAACCGCGCCGCAGTCGGACGTGCTGCGCGCCGAGGTCGAAGTGGCGCGGCTCGAAGCATTCGCGCGGCGCTCGTGAGCGACGTGCGCGGCGCCGAGGCGATGCTCAACACCAGCCTCGCCCTCGACGCCGACCTGCCCGGTGCCGCCGCTCGCGCCGCTGACGCTTCCCGCAGCCGCTTCCCGCGTGGTCCGCCATCAAGACCGCGCTGACCTCGCGTCCCGAGCTGGCGGCCGGACGCGCCGAGATCGCGCGCGCCGACGCCGACGTGCAGGTGATGCGCGACATGTTCCGGCCGATGGCGACCGATCCGCACCGGGCCCGGCCTACACGATGGCCGAGGGCCGCGGCTGGATGGCGATGGTCGGCATCAGCCTGCCGATCTGGCGCGACAAGCTGCGCGCCGGCGTCGCCGAGGCGGAGGCGATGCGCGCGATGTCGGAAGCCGACCTGCGGGCGATGACCCGGATGATCGAAGGCGACGCGGCCGTCGCCGTGCATCGAGCTCCAGGCCGCCCGCGATCGGCAGGCGGCGCTCACCAGCGACGTGCTGCCGCGCGCGCGGATGGCGATCGACCCGGCCGTCGCGGGCTACACCTCGGGTCAGTTGCCGCTCGTCAGCGTGATCGAAGCCGTGCAGGCGCTCTGGCTCGTCCAGTCGGACCTGATCGCGGCCGACACCGAACTCGGTCTGGCGTGGGCGCGCCTCGGGCGCGCCATCGGATCGTACGAGGCGATCATCCGATGACACCCTGTCATGCGACTTCGCCGATTCGGCCGCGCCGCATGTCGCTGCCGTGGCGACCGCGGCTGTGCTCGATCGGCGCCCTGTGGGTGCAGCACTTCGCGCGGCGGCTGGCCCTTCGCGGCCAGGCGAACGGGCGGCCGCCGCGATCGGCGCCCCGGTCACGCGTGGCGACCTGGGACGCCGGCGTCGCACCCCGATCGCGTGCCGGTCGAGGTCGCGCCGTCCACGCTGCAGGACGCTCGGCATCCGCCTCGAAGTGGTCCGGCGCGAATCGCTGACGCAGACGGTCCGGGCCGTCGCGACCGTCGTGCCGGACGAGTCGCGGATCTCGCACGTGCACACGCGCGTCGCGGGATGGGTCGAACAGCTCGACGTCAACACGACGGGCGAGACGGTGCGGGCGGGCCAGCCGCTCGCGCGCATCTTCTCGCAGGAGCTGCTGTCCTCGCAGACGGAGTACCTGGCCGCTCGCGAAGCCGACGGCGGCCTCGGGCATCACGAGCGCCGTCGTCGCCAGCGGCCGCACGCGACTCGACGGTGCTCGGGATGACGCCGGCGGAGATCGACGCGATCGAGCAGACCGGCGAACCGAGGCGCCTGGTGACCGTCGTCGCGCCGCGAAGCGGCGTCGTCGTGAACCGCGGCGTCACGGTCGGCACTGTCGGTGGATCCGTCGACGACGCTGCTCACCATCGCGGATCTCTCGCGCGTCTGGGTGCTCGCCGAGGTGCCGGAGGCGAGCATCCCGGCCGTCCGCGTCGGGCACGACCGCGCAGCTCGATTTCCCGGCGTCCGGCCGGCCGCCGTTCGCGGCCCGCGTCGACTTCCTCTATCCGACGCTGACCGAGCGCACGCGCACGCTGCGCGTTCGCTTCTCGGTCGGCCAATCCCGACGGCGGGCTGCGGCCGGGCCTCTACGGCACCGCCGCCTTCGAATCGACGGGCGCAGCGAGGCGATCACGGTGCCGCGCGATGCGGTCGTCGACACCGGGCTGCAGCAGCACGTGTTCGTCGCCGTCGGGCGATCGCTTCGAGCCGCGGCCCGTCACGCTCGGCGTGCAGCTCGCCGATCGCGTCGAGGTGCGGGCCGGGCTCGAGGAGGGCGAACGGATCGTCGCCGCGGGCGTGTTCCTGCTCGACTCCGAGAGCCGGCTGCGCGCGACCGGAGGCGCGGGCGGCGCATCCGGCCACGGGACGTCGGCCGCGCCTGAGGCGAAACCGGCAGCGCCTCGGGACGAACCGCCGAACCCGGTCACTGGCGCGCACGCGGGGCATCGGGAGTAACGGTCATGGTCGAACGCATCATCGAGCTCTCGGTTCGCCACAAGTGGATCGTCTTCGGCGCGGTGCTGGTGCTCGCGCTCTGGGCGGTCGACTCGGTCCGCAAGACGCCGCTCGACGCGCTGCCCGACCTCTCCGATCCGCAGGTCATCGTCTACACCGAGTGGATGGGACGCAGCCCCGATCTGGTCGAGGACCAGATCACCTATCCGCTCGTCCGCGCGCTGCAGAGCACGCCGGGCGTCGCGACCGTGCGCGGCTACTCGATGTTCGGCATGAGCTTCACCTACGCGCTCTTCGAGCGAGGGCACCGACATCTACTGGGCGCGCACGCGCGTGCTCGAACAGCTCGGACGCGTGCAGCAACTGCTGCCGCCCGACGTGTCGCCGACGCTCGGACCCGACGCGAGCGGCGTCGGCTGGGTCTACCAGTACGTCCTGAAAGACGGCACCGGACGGATGGATCTCGCCGAGCTGCGGGCGCTGCAGGACTTCACCGTTCGTCCCGCGCTGCAGGCGGTGGCCGGCGTGGCGGAGGTCGCGTCGCTCGGCGGCTTCGAGCGCCAGTACCAGATCGTCATCGATCCCGATCGGCTGGTCGGCTTCGGGCTCACGCTCGGCGACGTCACGCGATCGGTGCGCGACGCCAACGCCGAAGTCGGCGCGCGCGTGCTCGAGCTCGCCGGTCGCGAGTACGTCCTGCGCGGCCGCGGCTACGTCAAGGACGCTCGCCGACCTCGAGCAGAGCGTCGTCGACCGTCGGCGCGGGCGGCACGCCGATCCGGCTCGGCGACGTCGCGCGCGTCCAGTTCGGGCCGGAGATCCGCCGCGGCGCCGCCGACTGGAACGGCACCGGCGAAACCGTCGGCGGCATCGTCGTGATGCGCATCGGCTCCAACGCGCTGGAGGTGATCCGGGCGCTCGAAGCCGCAGATCGCGACGCTGCGCCTGCCCGACGGCGTCCGCCTCGTCCCGACCTACGACCGATCGGAGCTGATCCTCGGCTCGGTCGACACGCTGACGAACACGCTGATTCAGCAGGCGGTCATCGTCACGATCATCTGCCTGGTCTTCCTGTTCCACGCGCGGTCGGCGCTGGTCGTGATGATCGTGCTGCCGCTGTCGGTGCTGATGTCGTTCATCGGCATCCGCTACCTGGGCCTGTCGTCCAACATCATGTCGCTCGGCGGCATCGCCATCGCGATCGGCGAGCTGGCCGACGCGGTGATCGTGCTGATCGAGAACGCGCACGTGCGGCTCGCGGCCGCGCCGCCGGGCACGCGATCGCAAGCGGGTCATCGTCGACGCGTGCAAGGAGGTCGGGCGGCCGATCTTCTTCTCGCTGCTGCTGATCACCGTCAGCTTCCTGCCGATCTTCACGCTGGCCGGCCAGGCGGGCCGGCTGTTCACGCCGCTCGCCTACACGAAGACCTTCGCGATGTTCGCCGCCGCGATCCTGTCGATCACGCTGGCGCCGCCGCTGATGGTGCTCCTGCTGCGCGGGCGCTTCCGCACCGAGGCGACCAATCCCGTCAGCCGGCTGCTCAGCACGGTCTACCGGCCGATTGCGGTGCTCGTCGTGCGCTTCCGGATCGCTCGTCGTCGCGGCGGCGGTGCTGCTCATGATCGCGACGGTGCCGGTCTTTCAGCGGCTCGGCTCGGAGTTCATGCCGCCGCTCGACGAGGGCTCGCTGCTCGTGATGCCGACGACGTTCCCGGGCATCTCGATCGAAGAGGCGCGGCGGGCGCTCGACGCGCAGGACCGCATCATCATGCGGTTCCCCGAGGTCGCGTCCGTGCACGGCAAAGTCGGGCCGCGCGGAGACGGCGACCGATCCGGCGCAGCTCGACATGATCGAGTCGGTCATCACGCTGCGGCCGCGCGAGCGAGTGGCCGACGCGACTACACGCCACGCTGGTACAGCGCGCGGGCGCCCGACTGGATCGAAGCGCGGCGCTGCGGCGCGTCTGGCCCGAGCAGCAGGCGCGCACGCTGGCCGAGCTGTCGCGCGACCTGGATGCCGCGCTGCGCATGCCCGGCTATCAGATGGCGATCGCGCCGCCGATCCGGACGCGCATCGACATGCTGACGACCGGCGTCCGCACGCCGGTCGGCATCAAGGTGTTCGGCGACGACCTCAGCGAGATCGAGCGCATCAGCGTCGCCCTCGAGGGCATGCTCCGGCAGGTGCCGGGCACGCGCAGCACGTTCGCCGAACGCCAGACCGGGCGCGAGTACGTCGACATCGTGCCGAACCGCGACGCCATCGCGCGCTACGGCCTGACCGTGCGCGACGTGCAGGACGTCGTCGAAGCGGCGGTCGGCGGCATGCCGGTCTCGACGGCGATCGCGGGACGCGCGCGGTTCTCGATCAACTGCGCTACGCGGCCGACCAGCGCTCGGACCCGCAGGCGCTGCGCCGCATTCTCGTGCCGGTGCCGTCGACGGCGAGCGTGACGGACTACGGCGGCAGGCAACGCGGGCGCGGGCGCCAGTGCCCCGAGCAGCGGCCGGGCTGCGTCCGCGTGGCGGCAGCGCCGGGGGTGGAATGGGATCGATGGCCGGAGCGGGCGGAGGCGCAGCCCGGGAGGTCGGCGTCAGGCGGCCCGCATCGCGGGTCGCGCGGTGCCGCCGATGGGTGGCTTCGCAGCCTCGCCGGATTTCATGGAGCAGTGGCGTCAGCCGGGCGCGGCCGTGCCGCTCGGCGAGCTCGCCGACGTCCGCGGGTCACGACCGGCCCGCCGATGATCAAGGACGAGAACGGCGTGCTCGTCGGGTACGTGTTCGCCGACATCGATCCAGACCCAACGCGATCTCGGCGGCTGGGTGGACGACGCGAAGGCGCTGGTGGCGTCGCAGCTCGCATCTGCCTGCGGGCTATCGCCTGCAGTGGACCGGCCAGTACGAGTTCCTCGCGGAGATGGAGGCGCGGCTGCGCTACGTCATCCCGCTCACGCTGGTCCTCGTCGTCGCGCTGCTCTATCTCTCGATGCGCGGATGGCCGCAGACCTTGCTCGTGCTGTCCAGCCTGCCGTTTGCGGTCGCCGGCAGCGTCTGGCTGCTGGCGTTCATGGACTACAACCTGTCGACCGCGGTCTGGGTCGGGCTCATCGCGGTCGCCGGCGTCGCGGCCGAGACCGGCATCGTCATGGTCGTGTACCTCGACGAGGCGTTCGCGCGCTACATGCGTGAGGGCCGCATCCAGACGCCGGAGGACGTGGACGCCGCGGTCGTCGAAGGTGCTGCGGCGCGCGTCCGCCCGCTGGTGATGACCGTCGCGACGACAGTGCTGGGGCTGCTGCCGCTGCTCTGGGAAGTCGGGCGTCGGCGCGGACGTCTCGGCACGCACCGCCGCGCCGGTCGTCGGCGGCCTGTGGTCGTGCATGTTCCTGACGCTGCTCGTGCTGCCGGCCGCGTACGCGATCTGGCGCCGGCATCAGGTGCGCGTGGCGATGGCGGTGGCGCCGGCGGCCCGGCACACCGATCTGGCGGCGTCTCCAGGGACCGCATGACGCGACTGACACTCGCTGCGCCGATACTTTCCGCACGCCGTATGCTGTGGTAGGGATCGTTGATGAAGCAACCACGACGTCGCCACGGTCAGGGGATGCCGTCGAGGAAACCATCAGCCTCAGGTAAGGACGGCGCGGCGAAGGCGACTCTGCGCGCGCTCATGGTGCTGATCGCCGGCGTGTGCGTGATTGGCGGCGTGCTCGCCTACACGATCGTGCGTCGGGGGCTCAGCTACGCACGACGAGCCGAGTCGCGTCGAAGCGATGCTGGCTCGCACGATGCGACGGCTGGCGACGCCTGAGGCGACGCGGGCACGACGGAACCCCGTGCCACCAACAGAAGCCGTGGTCGAGCGAGCGCTGGAGCACTATGCCGATCACTGCGCGGTGTGCCACGCCAACGACGGAAGCGGGGTGACGGAGATCGGCCGGGGGCTCTACCCGAGAGCCCCTGACATGCGCGCGGCCGAGACGCAGTCGCGATCTGATGGCGAGCTCTTCTCCATCATCGAGCACGGCATCCGTCTGACCGGCATGCCGGGATGGGGAACGGGAACGCCCGATGGCGAGCGCGACAGCTGGGGCCTGGTGCACTTCATCAGGCGTCTGCCGAACCTGTCATCCGAGGATATCGAGCGGATGGAAGCGCTCACTCCGAAGACGCCGGCCCAGTTGAAGGAAGAAGACGAAATACGACGTTTCCTGGAGGGCGACCCGAGCGAATCAGCGCCGACCCCGGACGCACGCCGGGAGTGACACGTTCCGAGTAACATTCAGTGTGGAGAACAACATGACAAGACGGTTGGCATCGATATCCCTGGCGCTCGCGCTTCTCGCGCCGGTCTCACAGCTTCTGGCACATGAGGGACACGACCACAAAGTACTGGGAACAGTGACGATGGCCGCTGTCGATCGCGTGACGCTCAAGGACAGGGACGGGAAGGACGTCACGATCAAGGTGACGAAAGCCACGAAGGTGAGGGCGAAACCACTGATCAAGGTGGAACAGATCAAAGTTGGGACGCGCGTGGTCATTACTGCTGTCGAGACGACGGACAAGACGATGACAGCGACAACGATCGAGCTGGGTGCGGCACCGGCGGCACGAAACTAGGGCGTCAGCGGTGCTCGATGTTGGTCCGCAGGTTGCAAACGAGCGCTGCGGAGGAACTGACAGATGCGCTGGACACCAGGTAATCGAGGCAATATCCAGGACAGGCGCGGGATGTCGGGGCGCGCCATGCCGCTCGGCATCGGCGGCTTCGTGCTCCTGCTGCTGCTCAGTTGGGTGACGGGGACCGATTTTCTGTCTCTCTTTACCCAGGGCGTTCCGTCCTCGGAGACCGTCGGGACCTCCGGGGACCCCGCTGCGACGCCCGCCGAGGAGCGGATGGTCGATTTCGTGGACGCCGTGACCAACGACGCGCAGGAAACATGGAGCGAACTGCTGGGCAGCCGTTACCAGCGAACGCAGGTGGTGCTGTTCCGGGATGCCGTGCAGTCCGCCTGTGGTTCCGCCAGTTCTGCAACCGGCCCGTTCTACTGTCCGGGCGACGGCCAGGTGTATCTCGATCTCGGGTTCTTCGACGAGCTCTCGCAGCGCTTCGGCGCGCCAGGCGATTTCGCGCAGGCGTACGTCATCGCACACGAGATCGGCCATCACGTGCAGAACCTGCTCGACTTGGGCGTCGGCCAGGCATACGCGGCCGGGCCCCAACAGCGCGTCGGTCGCCATCGAGCTACAGGCCGATTGCTTCGCCGGGGTGTGGGGGCATCAGGCGTCGAAGGACGGGCGGTTCGATGTGGGACGCGTGGAGCTCGAACCGGGCGATGTCGATGAAGCGCTACAGGCCGCGGCCGCCATCGGCGACGACCGGCTGCAGCGGATGCAAACCGGCAGCGTCGCACCGGATCGATTTACGCACGGCACGTCCGCCCAGCGGATGGAGTGGTTCCAGCGGGGAATGGATTCGGGCGACCCACGGGCGTGCGACACGCGCGATAGATCGCGCGTAAATCTGGTCATCTGGTCATCTGGTTATCTAGTCATTGATTGGTGGATTGAACACCTCAATCAGCCAATCAATGACCAGATGACCAGATAACCAGATGACCAGATGACCAAATTCAGCCAGCTCTCCTATCCCATCGCCGCGTGGGGCTTGGTCGCCATGCCCGCAGACGGCGCCGCGCTCATGTGCATGGCAGGGGACGACATCCCGCCATCGCCATGGACGTACGCTTCTTCGCCGTGCAGGGTGACGTCGAGTCCCGAAACCTCGTCCGCGTCGGACGCGCGGAGCGGGATGACGAGCCCGATGGCCTTCAGCAGCACGAAGCTCATGACCCCGCTGTAAATGATCGCCGCAGCGACGGCGATTGCCTGGATGCCGAGTTGCTCCGGCTTGCCGAACAGCAACCCGTTCGCACCGGCAATCCCGTTCAGGCTCTCGTTCGCAAAGACGCCCGTCAGCAGCGCGCCAACGGTGCCGCCGACGCCGTGCGCCGCCACCACATCCAGGGAATCGTCCAATTGCGTATTGGCGCGCCACACCAGCCCGAAGTAGCTGGGAACGGCGGCAATGGCGCCGAGCGCGATCGCGCTCATCGGCCCGATGAACCCGGCGGCCGGAGTGACGGCGACGAGTCCGACGACGATCGCGGTCGCCGCACCGACGGCCGTCGGCTTGCCCGACCGCATCGAGTCCAGGATCGTCCACACGACGAGCGTTCCCATCGGTGCGAGGAACGTGGTCGTGAAGGCGAGGCTCGCTGAGGGACTCGCCCCCAGCGCACTACCGGCGTTGAATCCGAACCATCCGAACCAGAGGAGACCGGCGCCGAGCAGCGTGAACGGCACATTGTGCGGGCGCAGCGGCGCCGCCTTGAAGTCGCGGCGGCGGCCGACGACGATCGCGGCGACCAGCGCGGCCACACCGGCGTTGACGTGAACGACCGTGCCGCCGGCAAAGTCCAGGGCGCCCATGTCGGCCAGCCAGCCGCCGCCCCATACCCAGTGCGCGATCGGACTGTACACGACGAGGGCCCACAACGAGATGAAGGCGACATACGCGGAGAAGCGCATCCGCTCGACAATCGCGCCGGAGATCAGGGCCGCCGTGATGATCGCGAACGTGCCCTGGTAACTCATGAACAGGTAGTGCGGGATCGTGCCCTGCGCCTCCAGTCCGACTCCATTCAAGAAGAGGCGCGACAGGTCGCCAATCCAGTTATTGCCGGGCGCGAAGGCCAGCGAGTAGCCCACGGTCGCCCAGAGCACGCCCACGAAGCCCATCGAAACAAAACTCATCATCATGCAATTCAGCGCGTTCTTCGATCGGACCAGTCCGCCGTAGAAGAACGCGAGCGCCGGGGTCATCAGCAGGACCAGCGCGGTGGAAACCAACATCCATGCAGTGTCAGCCTGATTCATGAACTCCTCGTCACAGTAAACAGCAGTATGCCGGCAACCAACGCGGCGCCATGCCGAGATTCAAGATCGACGCCACCAAGCTCGTCGGACTCCGATGGAGGAAAGCGGGATTTTCTTAGGAATGTCCGGGGAAGGCGTCGCCGTGGGCATCTCCGGGCCGCTGGCTGGTAGTGACAAATATGTCAGATGTAAGTTTAACGTCGACAAAAATGTTGCTATACGCCGGTTCGCGGTGCGCCTGGGCAGGAGGCCCAGATGGCGGGCAGGAGTTGTGGGGCCCGTGGAGCGCTGAAACTGACAATTATGTTGATTATTTGCTTGTTAGTTCATTTATGTATCTTAGCCTGTGTCGTCCGCCAGAATTGACGACCTATTTGTCAGGCCTGGCGTGCCTCGTAGGAAAACGTCAGCCTGATCCTCGGCGACGCCGATCGTGACCGTGCCGCCGTTCTCGAGCTGTCCGAACAGAATCTCGTCGGTCAGCGGGTCGCGCACTTCCTTCTGCACCACGCGCCCGAGCGGACGCGCGCCGAAGACGGGGTCGTAGCCCTTCGACCGCCAGCCAGGCCCGCGCCTCGGGCGTCAGCGTGATCGCGACGTGCCGCTCGGCGAGCTGACCTTCGAGCTGCAGCACGAACTTCTCGACGATGCTTTCCATCACCGCCGGCGTCAGCGACCGGAAGGTCACGATCGCGTCGAGCCGGTTGCGGAACTCCGGGCTGAAGACCCGCTCGATGGCCGCCTTCGACTTGCTCGCCGACGGTGCCGTCGTCCGCCGTCCGCGAAGCCGATCGATTTCGCGCTCATCTCGCGCGATCCGGCGTTGGACGTCATCACCAGCACGACGTGCCGGAAATCGGCCTTCCGGCCGGTGTTGTCCGTCAGCGTCGCGTGATCCATCACCTGCAGCAGGATGTTGTAGATGTCCGGATGCGCCTTCTCGATTTCGTCGAGCAGGACGACGCTGTAGGGATGCGTGCGGACCGCGTCGACGAGCTGTCCGCCCTGCTCGAAGCCGACGTATCCGGGCGGCGCGCCGATCAGCCGCGCGACGGCGTGCTTCTCCATGTACTCGCTCATGTCGAAGCGCGTGAACTCGTTGCCGAGCAGAATCGCCAGCTGCTTGGCCAGCTCGGTCTTGCCGACGCCGGTCGGTCCCGTGAACAGAAAGCAGCCGGCCGGTCGATCGGGTTGCCCGAGGCCGGCGCGCGAGCGCTTGATCGCCTGCGCCACCAGATGCACCGCCTCGCGCTGGCCGAACACCACGCGCTCGAGCGACTCCTCGAGCGTCCGCAGCCGCTCGCGATCGGACGACGACGCCTGGCTGGGGGGAATGCGCGCCGTGCGCGCGACGACGCGCTCGATGTCGGCGGCGTCGACGACGACGGGACCGCGTGATCGACGGCCGATCGACATCCGGAGCGTGCCCGGCGCGGCGTCCGTGCGGCGACGCCTCGGCTGCGCCGGCGGCGCCTTGAGCCGCATGACCGACGCCGGCTTCGTCGATGAGATCGATCGCGCTGTCGGGCAGGCGGTAGTCGCGAAGATGACGGGCGGCGAGCTTGGCGGCCGCCTCGAGCGCCGCGTCGGTGTACGTGACGCGGTGATGCGCTCTCGTACCGGCTGCGCAGGCCGGCGAGAATCCGCACCGTCTCCTCGATGGACGGCTCGTCGATCGCGATCTTCTGCAGCCGGCGCGCGAGCGCGCGATCCTTCTCGATCTGCTTGAACTCCTCGAACGTCGTCGAGCCGATGACGCGCAGGTCGCCCGCCGTGAGAATCGGCTTGATGAGCGTCGCGAGATCCATCGTGCCGCCGGAGACCGCGCCGGCGCCGACCGTCGAATGGATTTCGTCGATGAAGAGGATCGCCTTCGGCCTGGCGGCGAGCGCCTTGATCACCGCCTTGAAGCGCTCCTCGAAATCGCCGCGGAAGCGCGTGCCGGCGAGCAGCGCGCCGGTGTCGAGCGAGAAGACTTCGGCGTCCTTCAGCGCGCCCCTGCACATCGTCGGCCAGCAGCCGCGAGGCGAGGCCTTCGGCCATCGCCGTCTTGCCGACGCCGGCGTCGCCGACGAAGACCGGATTGTTCTTGCGGCGCCGGCACAGGACTTCGATCGTGCGCTGCAGTTCGTCGGCGCGGCCGATCAGCGGATCGAGCAGGCCGCGTGCGCGCGCGATCGGTCAGGTTGACGCAGTAGGCCGACAGCGGATCGCGCGCGGTGGCCGGGCCCTCGTCGCCGGTGCCGGCCGGCGCGCGGCTGTCCGGGCGTCGTCGCCGTCGCCGGCCGGCCGCCGACCGGCGTCTTCGTGATCCCGTGCGAGATGTATTCGAGCACGTCGAGCCGCGTGATGCCCTGCTCGGCGAGCAGGCGCGCCGCCTCGGTCTTCGGCTGCTGGAGAATGGCCGCGCAGATGTCGCCGGCCTGCACCTCCTGCCGCTGCGCGCTCTGCACGTGCAGCACGGCGGTCTGCAGCACGCGGCTGAAGGCCGCCGTCTGTTCGGGCTGCCGCTCCTGGCCGCGCGCGACCTGCTCGATCGACTCGTCGAGGTAGGCGTTCAGGTCGCGCCGCAGCCGCTGCAGATCGGCGCCGCACGCGACCAGGATCCGCTCGCCGTCGGGATCGTAGCGCGAGCGCGTACAGCAGGTGCTCGAGCGTGACGTACGCGTGCCGGCGGGAGACGGCCTCGCGATACGCGATGGCGAGGACGATTTCGACGAGAGGCGGAGAACATCGATACAGCGTACCCCGTATCCGGTCGATGGTCTACACTCTGGTGCGGTGCGCCAACCCCTTTATTCGCGGCTGTACTTTCAGGTGTTGACCGGCATCGTCCTGGGCGTGCTCGTCGGCGTGTTGCGGCCGGAATTTGGCGCCGAGATGAAGCCGCTCGGTGACGGATTCATCAAGCTGATCCGGATGATCATCGCGCCGGTCATCTTCTGCACCGTCGTGGCCGGCATCGCGACGATGGGCGACATCAAGGATCTCGGGCGGATCGGCGTCAAGACGCTGCTCTACTTCGAGGTCATCACCACGCCGCTCGCGCTGGTCATCGCGCTGGTCGTGGTCAACGTGCTGCAGCCGGCGCCGGCATCAACGCCGACCCGGCCACGCTCGATGCCAGGCGGTCGCCGCCTACGCGTCCAGCGCCGCAGCAGCTGACGACCGTCGCAGTTCCTCCTCAACATCATTCCGACCACGCTCGTCGATGCGTTCGCCCGGGGCGAGATCCTGCAGGTGCTGCTCGTGTCGGTGCTGTTCGGCCTGGCGCTGCTGCATCTCGGCGAGCGAGGGCGGCCGCTGGTCGGCCTTCATCGATCAGTTTTCGCAGGTGCTCTTCGGCGATCGTCGGCATGATCATGCGCGTCGCGCCGATCGGCGCGTTCGGCGCGATGGCGTTCACGATCGGCACCTACGGCATCGGCACGCTGCTGTCGCTCGGCAAGCTGATGGCGGCGTTCTATCTCGCGTGCCTGCTGTTCATCTTCGTCGGCATGGGCATCATCGCCCGCGTCTGCGGGTTCAGCCTGCTGGAAGTTCCTCAGGTACATCAAGGAAGAGATCCTCATCGTGCTCGGCACCTCGTCGTCCGAGTCGGTGCTGCCGCGCCTGATGGTGAAGCTCGAACACGCTCGGCTGCGCGCAAGCGCGTCGTCGGGCTGGTCGTGCCGACCGGATACTCGATGAACCTCGATGGCACCTCGATCTACATGGCGATGGCGTCGATCTTCATCGCGCAGGCGACGAACACGCCGCTCTCGCTCGGGCAGCAGCTCGGCTCCTCGCCGTGCTGCTGCTGACGTCGAAGGGCGCCGCCGGCGTCACCGGGCAGCGGGTTCGTCACGCTCGCCGCCACGCTGTCGGCCGTTCCCGACGCTTCCGGTCGCCGGACTGCGCTGCTCGTCGGGATCGATCGTTTCATGTCCGAAGCCCGCGCGATCACCAATCTCATTGGCAACGCGCTCGCCGCGGTCGTGGTCGCGCGATGGGAGGGCGTGCTGACCGCGCAGGACTTGACGCGCGCTCTGAACAGCGAGACCGCACTCGAGGCCGACGCGCCGGAAGTGGCGCTGGTCGCGGAGCAGACTCCGTGAGACGCAGAGGCGCCCTAGGACTAAACTAGCCACGTCAAGGAGAGGTGGAATGCCAACGACCTCAGACGGTCCGGCTAAAGCCGGACACAACGTCCCTCACGCGATCACGGTTTGCGCATTCTCGATGATGCTGGCCTTCGGTGCGTTGAGCCGTCCCCTAGCGGCGCAGTGCGTCGATCTCTCCAAGGATCCGGCCGGCTGCCAGCCGAGCACGTTCGATACGCCGATCGGCCAGATGCCGTCGGTGCGCGTCAACCGGCAGGGCGACCTCGATCCGACCTCGTCGGAGGAGGACGCGCGAGCCGGCGCCGCCGCGCTCGAGAAGAAGCTCCACCTGTTCCGAAACTTCGAGCACCTGCACTGGGTGATCACGGTGCCGTCGGTCAAGGATGCGGCGACCGGGGCGTGGAAGGGCGGCGACCTCGACGGGGCGGGCGACGGCCGCGGGCCTCGGCATCGCCGGCAACTGCATCTTCGTCGGTCATGCGAACGGCGCCGGCGTGCAGGCACGCGATCAACATTTTCAAGATCCAGCCGAATCCGGAGCGCAGCCGCCGGTGCAGGTCGGCGAGATCCCGGCGCATGTTCGAAGGCAATCAGGGCTTCGACGACCGCGAGCTCCGCTCGCTGGTCTACAAGACGTCGCGCGGCGAAGACCGCTACATCCTGGTTCGCAACGCCGGCACGAACACGATCGGCCGGATGGAGACGTACCGCATCGACCTGAACACGTGCCTGCCGATCTCGAAGAGCGAGATCACCGACTTCCATGCGCAGTCGCACGAATTCTTTCTCTGGCACGATCCGGCGAATCCGAATCGCGTGCTGGTCTACATGGCGATCTGGACCGCCGGACTGCCGGACCCGGAGCATCCCGGCTTGAAGATCCCCGACCTGATCGTGCTGGCCGTCACCGACGAGAACACCGGAGAAGTGCTGCCAGAAGCCGCGGGTGCTCGCGGGCTTCAGCCTGCAGGAAGTCGGCGGCCCGCCGATCAACGAGAAGCCCGACGCGACCGGTCTGTTCTCCGACGGCCGCTTCCTGGATTTCAGCGATCTGCAAGAACCGCATCGGACGGCCGGGAATTTCCAGAACCAGCGAGCAGAACCGGCTGCATTCGATGTCGGTGACCGACGATGGCGAGCGCGTCTACGTGGCGGGCACGACGGCCGGGTTCTACATGCTCGACTCCGAGGCGATCGCGCATCACAAGGACGCCGAGCTGGCCGCCGGCACGGCCGGCTGCAACAGCGCTCGACGATCGTGTCGGCCGACGGCGTGATCGATGCCGTCGAAGCTTCCGGCGCTCGCCAACGACTGCATGCACATGGTCGTGAACAACGATCCGGGACTGAAGGCGTTCCTGGCGTCCAACGCGTCGGCGCAGGCCAAGGCGGAACGGTATCTGGTGCTGCTGACGCGCTCGCGGTTCGACGTGTATCCGCCGATCAACGCGACGCCGACCGGCACGCACAGCGCCGTCTTCGTGCCCAACCGTCCGGCGCAGGTGAAAGGCAACACCAAGGGCCGGCCGGCCTACGTCTGGCTGACCGACGAGAACGGCGGCTGCCCGCTGAATTACGCGCGGATGGTGTCGGTGGAATCCGAGATCGACGCCGATCATGATCGGCGCGTTTGCCATTCCCGACAATCAGCTCGACGAGTGCCTCGATCAGGCGATCACCGAGCCGAACGGCGAGCCGCGGCGGCGCAGGTGGCCCAGCAGAATCACAATCCGACGGTGTTCAAGAACCTCGTCTTCAACACCTGGTACGGCCACGGCCTGCGCGCGATCGACATCTCGATCCCGCAGACGCCGCGCGAGGTCGGGTACGCGCATGCCGGTTCCGCAAGGGATCGCGCGAACGTATCCGGTCTTCAAGGACGGCCTGATCTACTGGGTCGACAACGACACCGGACTGCACGTCGCGAAGATACACGGGACCGCGGAGCGACGAGCTGCCCGGGCCGGGTTCCGGAGTGTACGAAGGAAACGCGACGAGCCCGCATCGGTAGGGACTGAGGCTGGCTCGTAGACAGGAGCTAGTGCGACTACGAGCTGGCGCGATAGCACGGGACAGGCCTGGAGGCTGCATCGACGTCTGAGCTCGTGTCTCCGCGATCGCTGTCGTCGCGCTCGTCGATCGCGTCGCTGTCGGTCGCACGCCCAGCAGGCGCCGCGCCGACGCGTCGCCGAAGAGACCGCCTGGGTGTGCCCGATGCATCCGGACTACACGAGGACGTCGAGGCGAAGTGTCCGCGCTGCGGCATGGCGCTGGTCCGCGCCGCGCCGTTCGACGTGCGCGACTACCGGCTCGACTTCCGCACCGTGCCGCGGTCGTCAGGCCGGGGCAGAAGGCGACGCTGCGCTTCAGGATCTTCCATCCCGGCACCGGCGAGCCGATCAAGAAGTTCGAAGTCGTGCACGAGCGGCAGTATCACCTGTTCGTCATCAGCCAGGACATGGAGTACTTCCAGCACATCCATCCGGCGCGAGCAGGCCGACGGCACGTGGATCGATCGACGTGACGCTGCCGAAGGCCGGCTACTACAAGGTGCTCTCCGACTTCCTGCCGAGCGGCGGCGCGTCGCAGTTCATCGCGCGGCCGCTGGTGACCGCCGGGTATGCCGGCGATCTCGCCGCCGACAGCGCGCATCTCGTCCCGGACACCGTCCTGACGAAGACCGTGGACGACATCACCGCGACGCTGTCGCTCGATCCGCCGACGTTCGTCGTCGGGCCTGTACGGCCATCTCAATTTTCACCTGACCGACACGGCGCACCGGCCGTCCGATCACCGACCTGCAGACCTATCTCGGCGCGTTCGGCCACACGCTCATCATGAGCGAAGACATGGTGGACTACGTCCACTCGCACCCGCTCGACATCCTCGCCGAGCCGGACGACGACGGCGGGCCGCCGCAGTTCCTGATTCCGCCCGGCGCCGATCTGGAGAAGCTGCGCGGCGGTCCGGACGTGACGTTCGAAGGCCTGATGCCGAAGCCCGGCCGCTACCGCGCCTGGACGCAGTTCCGGCGCCACGACAAGGTCTACACGTTCGCGTTCACGTTCGACGGCGGTGGCGGCAGCCGCGAGTGAGGACACGTCACCGCAGATGCACGCAGAGAGCGTCAGAGAACTGTCGTCTCTGCGTGCTCTGCGGTCGCTGCGTCATCGTGCGTCGGTCTCTGGTCGCGCGCGCGTGCTCTCGCACGAAACGCTCACGACCACGGTGCTGTTCGATCGCGAGATCGTCCGGATCCTGAACAAGCACTGCGTGATGTGTCACGTCGAGAACGGGCCGTCGTTTCCGCTCGAGACCTACGAGCAGACCTGGCTGCAGGGCCGGAAGATCCGCGCCGACGTGATCGCCCGCCACATGCCGCCGTGGGCGGCCGTTCCGGGCTACGGCCAGTTCGTCAACGACAACAGCCTGACGCTGCGCGAAACGCAGTTCATCGTGTCGTGGGTCGAAGGCCTGGGGCCGCGAAACGCCGGCACGGTGTTCACGAACGTCGTCGACGCGGCGCGCGCGGCCGGCCGGCCGTGCGCGCGCACGTGCGACTTCGGCCACTGGCAGCTCGGCGAGCCGGATCTCACGCGGCAGCTCGCCGGCGACGACGATCGACCCCGCGGCAGGCGAACGGCGTCACGCGCACCGTCATCGATCTCGGGCTTGACCGCCGAGCGCCGCGTTCGCGCGCTGGAATACATGCCGGGCGACCGCCGCGTCGTGCGCGCGGCGTTCTTCACGGTTCAGGAAACCGGGCAGTGGATCGGAAGCTGGACGCCCTGGTACGGCTTCGTCAAGCTTCCCGCCGGGCGGCCTATCGATCTGCCGGCCGGATCGCACATCGTCGCCGAGATTCACTACCGAGGCGCGCAGCGAGCCGGTCGTCGAGCGCGGCACGCTCGGATTGTTCTTCGCCGACGCAGCCAGCGCCGCGTCGGTGTCGGACCTGGTGCTCGAAGCGAAGGGCCGCGGCCGCGCGGCGCGCGCGCAGCAGGTTGCGCGCCGAGACGCGCCTGCGCGGCCGACACCTACGCCCTGGCGCTGCGGCCCGAGTCTCGGCAGCGGCGTGAAATCGATCGAGGTGTCGGCGAGAGCAGCCGGACGGCGGCACGGAGGTCCTGCTGTTCGCGAAAGACCTTCCGACCGATTGGCCGACGCCTTACATCTTCAAGACCCGGTGCTCCTTCGCCGCGGGCACCACGCTGTCGGTCACCGCCTACTACGCCGGTATGCGCTGCCCGGGAAGCTTCGCCTCACGGTCAGCCGGTTACTTAGGCTTTGGGCTTCGGGCTATTGGGCGTGACTAAACCCGGGTCCTTTCGTTTCCTGTGATGTGCTCTTTTGCACAGCATTCCGAAGGCTCGATCCCAAACAATCGGGCTTGTGGCCGGACTGAGTTCACCGGCACCCCACAACGACCGCGTCAGGTCGAAGCGGGAGCGGCTATTGACGGTACGCAAGGGAGACAGGAATGACGACAACCGTAGTCAAGTTCGGCATGCTCGGAGTGGGGGCTGTTACATCTGCGGATGCAGCGCTCCTGCCCCGAGGCGGCGGCCCCGCCTCCGCTGCCGTCGAACAGGCGGCACCACAACGGCTACACCGGAAGTCAGCATCAATGAGGTGATGGTCGCGCTCGTCAATCACGCAGGGCATAACCTGTGGGATGTGGAGCAGGAAGGCAAGGCCCCGAAGACAGACGAAGACTGGCAGAACGTGTGGGAGCACGCCGTGCAGATTGCTGCGGCGGGACCCGCGATCACCGTTGGAGGGACCGGCCCGAGCGATGCGGTCTGGGTGAACTCGCCGGCGTGGCACACCTACGCGCAGAGGATGTCGGATGCCGGCGTCGCCGCGCGGAATGCCGCCAAGAGCAAGAACTTCGATGCGCTCGTCACCGCGAACGGTCAACTGGTCGAGTCGTGCGAGTCGTGTCACAAGGAGTTCAAG
Organism: uncultured Acidobacteriota bacterium; assembly: GCA_963745495.1. GTDB lineage: Bacteria > Acidobacteriota > Vicinamibacteria > Vicinamibacterales > CAVVIG01 > CAVUXJ01. The sequence continues at coordinate 503,519 of CAVUXJ010000015.1, read as the reverse complement.
CCGCCTGCCGACCGAGGGCGCCACACCCCACGGCCCTGAGCGCAGTCCGAGCCCTGAGCCTCTGGCCGGAGCCCTAAGCCCTGAGCCCGCTAAGCCTCTTCGAGCGCCGCCCTCAGCGGAAAACCCGCGTCGCGCGCCAGCGAGATCACGGTTTCCACCTTTGTTTCGGCCACTTCCCAGGGGTAGACCCCGGCGATCCCCTTGCCGTTGACGTGGACGTGCATCATCACCCGGTAGGCCTCGGCCGGCGACTGCTCGAAGACGGTCTCCAGGATATGGATGACAAACTCCATCGTCGTGTAGTCGTCGTTGAGCAGGACCACCTTATAGAGGGTGGGGTCCTGTTTCTTGGGTTTGACGCGTTCCTTGACCGCGCCGTCGGTTCCATGCTGCTCGTCGGCCATGAAGGGTAGAGTAACGCACCAGGCCTGGCCCCCCGCGGGGGGAGCCGCCGCGGCCGAGGGCCGCCGTCGAGAGCGCCAAACGATTCACGTTTGCTTTGACAGGGACCGTTGCACCGGAATCACACCTAACTGTCCCGTAAAGCCAAGAGGAAACACCCATGAAGATGCAGAAGATTCGATCTGATTGTGATGGTGACGGCGTGGCGCTGGTTTTGTCCGAATCGTACTGTCGCCGGCTTCCGTCTCGGCGCAGAGCGAGAAGGTGAAGAAGTTCGACCCGAAAGCGCCCGCGCCGCGGCTGTCGAACGGCAAGCCGGACTTCAGCGGCAACTGGACGCGCCCGGGACGATGGACATCACGCGGACGTTCACGAACGCGAACGGCACGAGCAACAAGGGCGAGCCGAACCCGCTGCCGTTCACGCCGTGGGGACAGAAGCAGTGGGACAACTACAACCCGGTGAAGAACGGCGACTACGCCGGCAGCTGCATGCCGTTCGGGTGGATCCGGTCCTTCACGCCGCATCCGATGCAGCTGCTGCAGAACAACGAATACATCTCGTTCCTGTTCGAGCAGAGCACGATGTTCCAGCTGGTCAACACCGAGGGGCTGCCGCACCGCAAGGACTGGCCGCCCACCTGGTTCGGCGACTCGCGCGGCCGCTGGGAAGGCGACACGCTGGTCATCGACGTCGTCAACATGAACGGCTACGCGAAGCTCGGCACCATCGGCCATCCGATGAGCGAGCAGGCGCACCTCGTCATGACGTTCAAGCGGCCGGACTTCGGCCACCTCAAGTTCAACTGGACGCTCGACGGATCCGAAGACCTACACGCGGCCGATCAAGAACGAGCGCGTCTTCGTCTACTCGCCTGAAGTCGAGCTCATGGAGTACGCGTGCATGGAAAACAACATGGTGGCGCTGCTCGACGGCGCGATCACGCCGTGGGTCGAGACCAACGACGAGCCGAGCATCGTGCCGGCGCGTGGGAGTGGACGTCGTTCGACCTGACCAAGCCGCAGAACGTTCACCGGCGTCGTCAAGCAAGCGACATGGGAGCGCGACAAGCTGGCGACCGCGACGATCGACGTCGCCGGGAAGACCTACGACGTCATGCTGGGCCTCCCGATCCGGCTCGACTTCCGCGGCCTCGCCGAAGAAGACGTCGCAGTCGGGCAAGACGCTCACCTTCGAGGCCGTTGTCAGCAAGACGAACCCGAACGAGCCTGCGCGTCAGACGTTCACGAAGGGCAAGAACGTCATCGACGCGCGGTAGAGAATTCAGACGGGTCCGAAAGGACCCGGCCTACTCTCGGGATGTAGGGCGGGTCCCTGTGGACCCGCCCTTCCTCTGCTGGGCCCCGCCATTCTTTCGAGGAACGTCCCATGAGATCGCTCATGTCTGATCGCGACGCGCTCGCGCTGCCGGCCTCGTCGTGTCGCCGGCTGCCGTCGTCAGCGCAGTCCGCCAAGGTGACGAAGGTCGACATGAATGCGCCCGCGCCGCGCCTTCCCAACGGCAAGCCGGACTTCAGCGGCAACTGGACGCGGCCGTTCGTCCCGGACATCACGCGGACGTTCACCAACGCGGACGGCTCGAGCAACAAGGGCGAGACCAATCCGCTGCCGTTCACGCCGTGGGGACAGAAGCAGTGGGACAACTACAACCAGGTGAAGAACGGCGACTACGCCGGAAGCTGCATGCCGTTCGGCTGGATCCGGTCGTTCTCGCCGCATCCGATGCAGATCCTTCAGAACAACGAATACATCTCCTTCCTGTTCGAGCAGAGCACGATGTTTCAGCTGGTGAACACCGAGGGGCTGCCGCATCGAAAGGACTGGCCGCCCACCTGGTTCGGCGACTCGCGCGGCCGCTGGGAAGGCGACACGCTCGTCATCGACGTCGTCAACTTGAACGGCTACGCGAAGCTCGGCACGATGGGCCATCCGATGAGCGAGCAGGCGCACCTCATCATGAGGTTCACGCGGCCGGACATGGGTCACATGACGTTCAACTGGGTGCTCGACGATCCGAAGACCTACACCCGGCCGATCAAGAACGAGCGAGTCTTCGTGCTCTCGCCGGACGTCGAGCTCATGGAGTACGCCTGCATGGAAACCAACATGAACACGCTGCTCGACGGCGCGGTGACGCCGTGGACTCAGCCGAACGACGATCCGAGCATCGTGCCGCGCCCGCGAAGTGGGAATGGACCGCATTCGACCTCACGAAGCCTCAGACGTTCACCGGCGTCATCAAGGAAAGCAAGTGGGACAGGGACGAGCTGGCCACCGCGAAGATTGAGGTCGCCGGCAAGACCTGGGACGTCGTGCTCGGTCCCCCGATCCGCCTGGATTCGCGGGGGCTGGACGAGGTGGACGTCCAGCCGGGAAAGACGCTCACGTTCGAGGCGGTCCCGCAGCAAGCAGAACCCGAACGAGCTTCGCGCGCAAACGTTCACGGAAGGCAAGAACGTCATCGATCTCACGGTGACATGGGAGAGCCGGGTCCGAAGGACCCGGCCTACATCGGCGCAACGTAGGGCGGGTCCTTTTGGACCCGCCTGTGCCGTCCTTCAGGCCCCGCCGACCTGAGCCTTCCGACAGATTTGCATCCCCCGCCCGCCCTTCCCTCGTATAGATAACTGAGAAGAACAGTTACATGATGGGAGAGCCGGCCCTTCTGGACGACCCCGCAGCGGACCCGGTGGGCGATTTCGCCGGCATCGTGCGCCAGAAGCAGGCCATGGTGTTCAGCATGGCGCTGCATTTCCTGCGGGACCGGCAGGCCGCCGAGACGCACCCCGGCGGCCGAGGAGCTGGCCCAGGACGTCTTCCTCCAGCTGCACCAGCATCTGGACTCGCTGAAGTCGCCGGACCACGTCACGTTCTGGCTGCGGAAGGTGACCAGCCATCGCTGCATCGACTACGCGCGCCGGCGCAAATGGTCTCAGGTGAGCCTCGAAGAGGTGCCGGAGCTGCCGCGTCACCGCGCCGTCCGCGATCCGATGCTTGCGCGCAGGCTGGGGCAGCTGGTCGCCTGCGTCTCCCGCCGAGAAGGCGCGCATGGTCGTCATCCTGCGCTATCAGGAGGACCTGACGCCGGCGGAGATCGCCGAGGTGCTGGCGATGCCGATCGCGACGGTCAAGAGCCACCTGCAACGATCGCTCGCCATGCTGCGCGAGAAGATCCTGCGGGTGATGGGAGACGTCAGGGTATGAGGAATCTGGACGACGAGCTCAGAACGCGCTGCGCCGCGAAGAGCCGGCCGACGGCTTTGCCGAACGGGTGCTTCGCCGCGTGAAGAAGCGGAACGCGATCAGAACGTGGCCGCGTCTTATGAGACCCGGCTTCACCGGCGGTCCGAAGGACCCGCCCTGACGAAGCGCTAGCGCCGCGGCGATCCCACGTCCGGCGCGACCTCGTCCGGCCCGATGGGTGGCGGCCGCCGCCGTTGTTCGCGGCGGCCGCCGGCAGCGGCATTGAATAACCGCACGGCGCAACTAGAGCGGGCACGCGCCGAACGTGCCGCGGGCGAAGCGGCCGGCCGCAGGTCGTGCTGGCGCTGCAGATCGCCGGCAGCAAGCTCCAGCTCGTCCAGACGAAGATCACCCGGATGCACCAGCAGCCGGATAACCAATAGGATCAAGGAGTGTCACTGGTGAGAACTGCAGCCTTCGTTTTCATGTTGTTGGGCGCGGCGACGAGACGGCTCCGGCCGCGCAGGACGTGACGATTCCCGTCAACGTCGAGAAGCTGGCCGCCGAGCGGTCGAGACCGTCAACGTCACGGTGGACGGCGCCCTGCTGCAGCTGGCCGGCAAGTTCCTGTCGTCGACCGATCCCGACAGAAGGAGGTGAAGAAGCTGATCGGCAATCTGAAAGGCATCTACGTCAGGAGCTTCGAGTTCGCGAACGACGGCGAGTATTCGGAAGCCGACGTCGAATCGATGCGATCGCAGCTGCGCGCGCCGGAGTGGTCGAAGATGGTGACCGTGCGCAGCAAGAACGACGGGGACGTGGATGTGTTCTTCAAGATGGACAAGGACAAGATCGCCGGCCTCGTCGTGATCGCGGCCGAGCCGAAAGAGCTCACCATCGTCAACATCGTCGGGCCGATCGACCTGGATCAGCTGTCCAGCCTGGGCGGACAGTTCGGCATCCCGAAGATCGACCTGAAAGGCGGCAGAAATGAATGCTCGCGTGAATCGCCGTCGTTGTCGCGGCCGCGCTGTTCGCCGGCGTCCTCGCTCTGTCCGGGATCCGCCGCGCCGATCGCCGCCGCGCAAACCGACCTCGACGCGTTCATGCAGCAGGTGCTCGCGCGCCGGGACGACAACTGGAAGAAGCTTCAGCAGTACATCCTCGACGAGCGCGAGCAGATCGAGGTGCGCGGGCCGGCGCGCATCCCGCTGTGGGGCGAGCGGCGCGACTACACGTGGTACATCCGCGACGGCTTCTTCGTCCGCAGCCCGGTGAAGTTCAACGGCGTCACGATCGGCGAGGCGGACCGCCGGAAGTACGAGGCGGACTACCTGCGGCGGGTGCAGAGGCGCGACGCAGCGGCAGCGGGCGGCGGCCGATCGTCCGCGACACCGTCGCACGGACACCGTCGACGACGCGCCGACGCGACGTCGCCGGCCTGATCCGCCAGTCCCGTCAGCCGCGAGTTCATCTCGTCGGCGTACTTCCTGCGCTTCAAGTTCGACGCCGGCACGTACGCGCTCGTCGGCCGCGAGCGGCTCGAGGACCGGAAGTCCTGCGCATCGAGTACTACCCGACGAAGCTGTTTTCCGACGGCAGAAGGCGGGAGGGGCGGGAAGGGCGGGACGGGCAGGAGGAGCAGGACGAGCGGGAGAGCGAGCGGCGAAGACGCGCAGTTCAAGCGGCTCATGAACAAGGTCGCGCTCGTCACGCTGTGGATCGAGCCGGCGTCGCATCAGATCGTCAAGTACACGTACGACAACGTCGCCTTCGACTTCCTGCCCGGCGCAGTGGCTCGTGCGCGTGGACGACGTCACGCGCGTCGATGACGATGGGCCAGCCGTTTCCGGACGTCTGGCTGCCGCGCGCCCTGGAGATGAACGCCGCGCTGACGCTCGCGCTCGGCCAGGTCGACTTCCGGTACGCGCTCGACTACCACGACTACCGGCAGGCTGACGCGACCGTCAAGGTCCGGTGAGCGATGCTGGCTGCCGATCGCTTCTCGCCGCTCGGCCTGCTCGCCGGCCCGCAGCAGGCCGCCCCAGGAAGTCCTTGCCGAGATTCGCATCCAGGGCAACCTCCTGACGCCGGACGACGAGGTGCGGCAGCTGGCGGGCACTCGAGATCGGCATGGCCGGTCGCGTCCGACACGCTGGCCGACGTCGCCGCGCGGCTGCGCGCGACCCACCGCTTCAAGAGCGTCGAAGTGCTGAAGCGGTTCGCGTCGATTGCCGATCCGACGCAGATCGTCCTCGTCGTGATCGTCGACGAAGGTCCGGTCAAGATCGACTGGGGCGGCGACCCCGGACAGCCCGCGCGCGTCGTCCGGCGCCGCGGGTTCGCGGCTGATGTTTCTGCCGATCCTGAACTTCGAAGACGGTTATGGCTTCACGTACGGCGTGCGCGTGGCCCGTCCCGATCCGCTCGGCCGCCGCAGCCAGCTGTCGTTTCCGCTGACGTGGGGCGGCGACAAGCGCGCCGCCGTGGAGCTCGACAAGAACTTCGCGCGCGGGCCCGTGACCGGGTCGAAGCGGGAGCGTCCGTGTCGCGGCGGCGGCATCCGTTCTACGACGAGGACGACGATCGGCAGCGGGTCTGGTTGCACGGCCGAGCGCGATCTGACCCGGTCGCTGCGGGTCAGCGCCACGGCCGGCTGGCAGCACGTCGCCCTGCTCGATCGGCCTGAGGCAATGCCGGTTTCTTCAGACCGGCGCTGACGTCGTCTTCGACACGCGGCTGGATCCCGATGCTGGCGCGCAACGCGGTCTACGCGCGAGCCGGCGTGGGATCGCGCTCGAACATTCCCGGACGGCGCCGGTCAATCAGACGACCTCGACGCGCGCGGATACGTCGGTCTGCCCGGGCAGAGCGTGCTGGTCGTGCGCGCGCTGCGCGAGGATGCCGATCGGCCCGCTGCCGCCGTACCTCGAAGTCGATGCTCGGCGGCATGCCGAACCTGCGCGGGTTCCGAAGCGGGAACCGCCGTCGGCGACACGCTGGTCGCCGGCTCGATCGAGCTGCGCGTGCCGCTGACCTCGCCGCTCGCGTCGGCAAGCTTGGCGTCAGCGGCGTTCGTCGACGCTGGCGACGACCTACGACAACGGCGCACGCTTCGACGGACCAGAAACTCGAGCGGGCGTCGGCGGCGGCGTCTGGTTGTCGGCGGCGATTCGTGCGGCTCAACCTCGCCGTCGCGCACGGACTCGGCGGGATCGACGCGCGTGCACTTCGGCACCACGCGTTTCGCCTTGACTCCCGCCCCGGCCAAGATTAGCCTACTCTAGAAAAGTCTAGAAGAGTCGAGCCATCGCATCTCGGAAGAAGGAGAAAACACACGTGAGAATTCACGCGAATTCGATCGTCAAGGCGGCGGGTGTGCTCGCCGTTCTCGCATCGGCTTCCGCGCTCGTCCTCGGACAGGGCGCGCCACCGGCGCGGCGCAGGGCCGCGGCCGCGGCGGCGCGCCGGCGCGGCCGAAGCCGCCGTCAGGACCCGCGCCTCGCATGTCCAACGGCAAACCCGATCTGAGCGGACACTGGGCGAACCCGTACACGCCGAACATGGGCGACAAGGGCACGGTGCTCGATCCGAAGACGCGGCAACCGCTCACCTTTCCCCGGCTGGGCGAGGCGCTGAAGGACGCGGCGGCGAATGCGACCGGCGACGGCGGCCGGACCTTCGATCTGCCGTACACCGAATGGGGACTGAAGCAGTGGAAGGAATACGACCCGGTCAAGAACGGCGACTATGCCGGCAGCTGCCTGCCGTTCGGCATGTCGCGCAACATCAACTCGCCCCATGGCCTGCAGATCATTCAGAACCCGGACGCGCTCGCGTTCCTGTTCGAGCAGAACACCTGGTTCCACTGGGTGCCGACGAACCCGGCTTCAAGTGGCCCGCGGACCTGCCCGAAAGCTGGAACGGGCTCTCCACCGGCCACTGGGAAGGCGACACGCTGGTCATCGAGACGACAGGGTTCAACGGCTACACGAAGCTCGACACGACCGGCCATCCGCACAGCAAGCAGGTGAAGTTCATCAACACCTTCCTGCGGAAGGACTCCGGACACGATGGAGCACACCGTCACCGTGCACGATCCGAAGGCGTACACCCAGGACTGGATGAACGTGCGGACGTGGAGGATCAGGAACTATCCGGACGTCATCATGGAATACTCGTGCGAGGAGAACAACGGCGGCGTCTACGACGGCGCGATCACGCTGTGGAAGCAGCCGGTCGTCGACTAGAGCGGTCGATCTGAAGTAGGACCGGGCCTTAGCAGGTTCGCGCGACAGAAAAGAAAAGGGCCAGCGAAATTCGCTGGCCCTTTTTGTTTGTCCGTGTGAAGCGGTGACGACGGCTAGTGGCCGGCGCGCTCGGGTTCTGGCCGCTGTAGACCTTCACGCCCGCTGTCGGTCAGAATCGTCGCCTGTCCGACGTTCATGCGATGCCGGGATTCTTGGCGCGGTTGCCGGTGACCGTCACCATCTCACCGATCTTCAACGTGTCCTTCCGCCAGCCGGCGCGGAACAGCGAGTTCGGCGGTCCGCCCTCGACCCTGAACACGACCGTCTTGCCGGTGGCGGGATCGGGCGCTTCGACCATCGTGTAGATGTGCGGGATTTCCCCAGTTGATCTCCTTGACCTTGCCCGTGAACTTGATGGTCTTGGTCGTGTCGAATTCCGCTGACACCGAATGGTGTGCGACGATGGGAACCGCGGACACCAGAACGCCGACGCCAAGGAACAGGCTCAACATTCTTCGCGCCATTACGGCCTCCTGATTCGTTGGGTTTGAATCTCTTAGGCGAATTATTGGAGCGGTGTCGCTCTCCAAGTCAGAAAAAGCCAATCAAAAAAAGGGACAGCGAATTGCTGTCCCTTTGTCAGTTCCGGCTGAACCGGCAGTTTAGGGCGTCGCGCCTGCTCGCGGCGGCGTTCCCGTTATACACCCGCTTGCCGGCTTCGGTCAGAATCGTCGCCTGGCCGATGTTCGGCGATTCGGGATTCTTGGCCCGGTTGCCCGTGACCTTGACCGTTTCGCCGATCTTCAACGTGTCCTTGCGCCAGCCCTGGCGGAACAGCGCGTTCGGAGCCGCCGCCTTCCACCCGAAAATCGGCGACCTTCCCGGTGTCGGGATCGGTGCGCTTCAACGCTCGTGTAAATGTGCGGGTTCCCCCAGTTGACCTCCTTCACCTTCCCGGTGAAGGTAATGGTCTTGGTCGTGTCGAACTCCGCCGAAACCGAGTGGTGCGCAACGACGGGAGCTGCGGACACCAGAACGCCGACGCCAAGGACAAGGCCCAACAGCTTTCGTGTCATTGCAACCTCCTGATTCGATGTGATGAAATCTCTTAACAATTATTAGGGGTGCATCGGACAAGTCAAGAATGTCATCAGAAGAATCCGATGGCGCGTCCGGCGACGCCGACGCCGAACCACAGGCCCAGCGCCAGAATTCCCGTGAAACCCCGCAAAACGGCGGGTGCGTCGTCCCGCCGCGTAACCCACTCGCTAGAGCGTGAAATGGAAGACGATGGCCGCGGCCAGCAGCTGCTGTTCGAGCCAGAACGCCGGGCTGTCGTAGTAACGCATGGCCGTTGCCGCCCACATCGCTGGGTCCGGCACAGCAGCGTCGAGGACGAGGCCGACGAGCGTCCACCGCCGGAGGTCGTGGCCACCCGTGAAACAGGCTGGTCCCGCATGATCAGGCCGAACAGCCGCAGGCTCATGAGGAAGACGCCGCCGAGCAGCAGCGTGATGCCGAACAGCAGGAAGACCGACGCGATCGCGAATCCCTTGGTGGACTCGCGGACGAACGTCCCCCACCAGCTCGCCTCGGCCCATTCAGATATCGATAGCAGCATGGCAGCCAGGTGTCCGTTCCGCTAGAAGGTATACGCCATCAGGCGGCCTGCGGCAATCACCGCGGCCCAGAGGACGATCGACGTCAGGCCGGCCATCCGGACGCTCGATCGGAGGCCTGACCGCAGTATCCCACCCGGCGATGCCGCGCTTGGTGCGGGTAGTTGAAATACATCGCGTTGGCGCCGGCCAGCAGCAGATCGCGATCAGCTTGATCCGGAAGTACGACGTTCGCGTACGACGACGCCGCGCGCGCCCAGAAGAGCAAAGCTCCGGTGATGACCATCAGCAGCGAACCCGCCGAGCATCCACGCGTTGATCTGCCGGTAGACCTCGGACACGCGCATGTGGCGCATGTTGAGGCCCATGGCCCGCAGGTCGAACCAGAAGATGGCGCCCGCCGAGATACCGAGACCTAGAACGTGGACCCCGTTCAGCATCCAGTAATAGTTCGATTCCCGGATGCTGGTTCCGATGTGGCTGTTTTCGATGAACTCGCAGATTTCCAGCAGCGTCATGGCAGCGGCGGATCGTATCCAATGCTTCGCTGCAATGTCAAAGGATGGAATGAAGCGTCTGGGGCAACGCGCTGGGCGTGTCGCCGGCTGGCCGGGAGGCCGCTCGCGCGGCCTCCGGCGTGCGGCTGCTCGTGCTACCAGGGCACCGTCGGTCTCGAATTTCTTTCCGGTGGTGTCGCGGGCCGTGACCGAGACCGTGGTCGGCCGCGCGATCCGCAGGTTGAACGACGTGCCGTCGCGGCTCGAGAACTCCGCGTGCCGGAGCTGGCGCTTCTCTTTCGCTTCGAGCCGGCTGACACTGTCGGTGTAGGTGAGCATGCCGCTCTTGATGCCGACAGTGACGTCGATGAGCGGTTGGTCCGTCCGATTCTCGATCGTGACGAACGGTGGCGTCGAGACGTCCACGCTGACGAACGCATCGCTCTCGCCGGACGTACCGACCGCACCGTCCGAGCCGCTGCTTGAACACGCCTGAGAGAATCGAGCCGAGGGCGAAGACGCCGACGAGGGGAACGAGAGCGCGCCGGGAAACGCAGATCATGGCTCCTCCTTCGACACGGAAGTCACGAGAGGCCACGCGAGGGTGTCCGAAACCTCGCAACCGATCGCGAGGCCGACGTATGGGGGGTGAACTACGGGGTGAGTGTATGCCTCGGAAATCTCCTTTGCAAGAGGTTCAGCCGCGTCCGGCCCGGCCTTTTCCGCGATTTACGGCAGCGAGAATTCGAGGCCGACCCATGCCGCTCGCGGTGCACCGGGACTGACGAACCGTGGGTCGTCGAACTCGTCGCCCAGGACGTCATCGGCCTCGCCGAGCAATCCAAACGTCGCGTAGTCGTTATTGAACAGGTTCGTGAGGCGCCCGAACAGTCTCACACGACTTCCGAACGAGTACCCGCCTGTCAGGTTCACCAACGTGGCCCCGTCGATTGGAGGCAACAGGTTCGCTTCGTCCCCCCGCAGGAACTGGCTGGATGCATACGTTGCGCTTGCTCCGATCGACAGCCGGCCGGCGGCGACGGAGAGATCGCCCTTCAAGTTGTGCCTGGGAACGCTGGGAATCGAGTCGCCGGGCCGGATCGTGATTTCGCCGTCGACGGCGTCCGGGTGGTTTGGGCTGCTGAGCGTGAGCGGCGTGTCGAAACGGGCCCGCAGGTAGGTGTAGGCCGCGCCCCATCGGACCCGGTTCGCGACGACGCCAACCGCGTTGAGCTCGAGTCCCTGCCGGAGCGTGTCGCCGACATTGGCGAAGTGGCCTTCGTTGGTCAGCGCGCCGCTGCTGATGAAGGTGATGTCATCGCGATTCGCGGTGCGGAAGGCCGACGCGGTCCAGCCGACCTCGCGATTGCGCCCCCGCACGCCCCCTTCCAGGGTGCGGGCGACGACCTGGTTCAGCGGCGGATCCGCGACGAAGGCATTCGGGAGCCGGCAGGGATCGTCGGGATCGGCGCAGCTCAGCTCCGACGGGGCCGGCACGCGCGAGGACGACGCTGAAGCTGCCGTAGGCCGTGACGCTGCGAGGCAACGCGTAGGTGAGACCGGCCGCCGGGTTCAGCCTGGAGAAGCTGTGATCGCCGGTCAGCTCGGTGCCGATCTGGTCCCGCAACTCGACGACGCTATGGTTGAAGCGGGCGGAGCCCATGAGCGTCAGCCCGGGCGCCACCGTGAAAAAGTCAGCCGCATACAGGCCAGCTGTGCCGCACGCTGGTCCGGAGGCGCACGGCGGCCTCGGCATCGAAAATGCCCGCGCCGATCGTGCCGCGGTCGTCGGTCAGGCGCGCCAGCTCCGTATCGGACTCGTATCGCGATCGCGCGCCATCGAAGCTCGCGCCGGCGACGAAGTGGTTTTCGCGGTTGCCAATCGGGCGCGTCGCCGTGGCCTGAAATCCGCCGCCCCAGCCGTCGGTCCGCGTCGCGGACGTGTTGTTCGTGCCGTCGAACGGGTCGTCGTCGTCTACAGGCACGAGGCGGCCGAACTGGTCCTCGACCGGATCGCCTTCCCCGTCCTCCGTGCACAGCAATTCCTCGAACTCTTCGTCTTCGCATTCGTCGTAGGCGGTGTCGTCGCCGTTGAAGGTGTCGAATCCTCGCCGGCCGATAGAACAGGACGCCATCGAAGGTGACGCTGCCGCCGGCCGCATGCCGGCCGCGGAGCGAGATCAACCCCATGTCGGTCTTCGTTTCGTCCGGGTGCGTGAAGATCGCCGAGCGATCCTCCTCGAGCAGTTGGACGGGCGCTGGTCCGTTGCCAATCAGCCGGTTGACGCCTCCCGCAGCCGTCGCCGTGAGGGTCGTGGACGTCCCGCGCCACTCGACGTTCCCGAACATCTGACGAACGCGCGACGGCGAGAAATCACGCCAGCCGTCTTCGGCCAGGATCCGGCCGGTGACGAAGTAGCTGAGGCGATCGGTGTGTCCGGCGGTGTGGACATCGGCCCAGAGACGGCCGAACGAACCGCCGAACACGCTCACGCCATGGCCGGGATGCGAGAAGCCGGTCTTCGTCTGGACCGAGACGGCGCCGCCCAGGGCATTGAGGCCGAACAGCGGATTGGAGCCGGGCATCAGCGTCACGCTGGCGATTGCGTTGGTCGGCAGCAACTCCCAGTTCACCGTGTCGCCGAACGGCTCGTTCATGCGCACGCCGTCCTGATAGACGGCAATGCCTTGCGGGAGCCCGAGCAATGGAGACGCGGCAAAACCCCGGAACTGGATGTCCGGTTGAAACGGATTCGTCTGTGCTTCGTTCGCGTATACGCTGGCGAATCCGGCTGTCAGCTGTTCACCGGCGTGAATACCGGTCCGCGCGAGATCGGCCGCGGTCGCCGCCTGAATATTCCCGGGAATCTTGTCGCGTTCGACGCCGATACCCGGGATCGGCGTCGCCCCCACGACCTCGATCGCTTCCTCGAACTGCGGCGCCGCCGGCTCCTGGCTCTGCTGCCCGGACGGCGTCTGCGCGACTGCAGCGCCGCCACGGAGAACGGTGAGTGCCAGGAGGAACGCGGGGACCCTTCGGCGCACAGCCGCCGCATCGACAAGGGCCAGCGCGTATCTCATGGTGGACGAATAATAGCCGATTGAACCTCGAGAGGGCGAGATGACTGACGAATGACGCGCTGGTATCGGCGAACGCGTCGCCAGGCGACAGCTAGAAATCTGCTGTGTCTTCCTCCGCGACCAGGAAGAGAGGCTTGCCGCCGCTCGAAATAGAGACCGCGTGCGCAACCGCCTGCTGTGCCGAAGCAGAACCAGCGGCCGTTTGGAGCGCTGCCATCGATGGAAAATGAAGTTCAGCGATCCGATGGAAGGGCGGCGCACTTCCATCCGGGGTGCCGACAATCTTTGATGCGACAAATCTCGTCATCCCTTTGAAATTCTGAGGGGTCACCATTGGCGCGTGATCATTCAGGTACGCGCGTTCGAACGCACTGATGTCTCGAGGCGCAGGATAGAGGACGACGATCTTTGCTCCGGCCATGGAAAATTCCTCCTCGTTCAAGACTCTGAGGGTCCGTGGCCCCCATCTTTGACTTCCATTAAATATGAGATCAATCGCCTGATCTGGCCATCCTGCAGGACGAACACATCGCAAAACGCCAGGTTCAGAAACCCACCGAGCCGTTTCTGCGTCCGGACCGTACCCTCGGCTACCACGACATCGCCTTCTTCAATCATGCGCGTCACAGTGATGTCGGGGCGGCCCGTGAACGCATCATTTTCGATTTCCTTGTCGAAGGCTTGCTTGCCGACGATGTGAAAGGCCCCGGGGATGTCCCACTCAACGTCGTCCGTGAGACAGGACAAGATCTGCTGATGGTCGCTTCTCCTGAAGCCGTCCAGGTATTTCTCGACGGTCGTCTTGTTCTGTGACATGTCTTTTCCCGGCGAACGTGCTTTCCCGGCTGTTCATTGTTCGAGCACCGTTCTTGCTATCACGCCCGCGAGCACGACGAAGGGAAGCACGAGCGCGCCCGCCAGTATCGGTCGGCCGCGACGTGAAGCCCATGCCGACAGGAAATTGAGACCGAGAACGGCAAGGCCAAAGGCGCGGATTGCTGGATACGCGCTGACGTACAGGCAAAAAGGCGTGCTAATCACGCTGGCGGCGAGGACCAACCCGGGACGCCGACTGAGCAAGCCGGCGACGAACATGATCAATGAAACGCCAACGGCCGGCCAGCCCATGACGAGAGAAGGCCACCAGGTGAACATGGTCCAAAGATTGCATGCCTTTGTGTCAGTCAACGACTCCGAATGAGCCGCGCGCCTTAACCGTATACGTTACACTGATTCCGGTGGCGATCAAGAGCTTTCGGCACAAAGGGCTCGAACAGTTCTTCGCCACCGGCACCAAGCGCGGCATTCAGGCCAAGCATGACGATCGATTGCGCCTGATTTTGGGCACCCTCAACGCGGCGACGAACCCGCAGGACATGAACTTGCCCGGCTTGGGCCTCCATGAACTGCAGGGTGCTCGGAAGGGCACGTGGGCGGTCAAAGTCAGCGGCAATTGGCGCGTGACGTTCGGATTCGCCGGCAAAGATGCCGAGCGCGTCGACTACGAAGACTATCACTGAGGTCGACTGATGAAGATGCACAACCCTCCGCACCCTGGCGAAGTACTCCGAGAACTCTGTCTGAAGCCGCTGGGGCTGACCGTCACCGAGGCTGCTCGGGCGCTGGGCATCAGCCGCAAGACCCTGTCGGGCATTCTGAACGGCCGCGCCGGGATCAGTCCCGAGATGGCTGTTCGCTTGTCGCTCGCCTTCGGCACAACAGCTGAGAGCTGGATGAACCAGCAGATTCAACACGACCTCTGGCACGTGGAACGACGCCGGCATCAACCCGGCCGTTGGCGCGTCGGCTCCATTCGTTGGTTAGCCCTTGGTTAGCCCGGCCTTGTAGCGCTTTCTCCAGCGCTGCGTCTGATCGCGAGCGCTGATCAGCGTGGCGCTGATCCGAACACGGTTTCCCTCCCGCCTGGCGCTGCCCTCCATGACATAGTCCACTCCGAGCTCGCGTGCGATCTGATCCAATGGCACGTCGCGCCGCTTGTACCGCATCGACGAGGTCCGCGCGATCACGCTCAATCGTTCCGGGTGCAGCCGGGCGAGCTGCGCGATCATCTCGTCGGTCAGGCCATCGCTGAAGTACTCCTGTTCGGGATCGCCCGTGAGATTCTGGAACGGCAGCACAGCGAGCCTGATGGGCGCCGCGTCCGCCGGGACTCCGGCGAGGCGGTCACGCAAACCGCCGACGTTGAGTCCCGTCAGGACGCCGAGGACGACCCCCATGGCCGACGGCGGATGCGAGGATCGGGCCGCCGGCGTAGGTGATAGCCCCAGGTGACCCACGGCGCTGACGTGCCCGCCGCGACGGTCTCGAGCGCAGACCGGACTTCGCTGGCGCGCTGATATCGACGCTCGGGATCCTTCTCCAGACACCGCTCGATCACGGCGCAGACCGTGGCGGGAACAGTCGAGGGACACTTCGCCGGCAGCCCGGTGAGAATCGCGGAGAACAGTTCGGGGACCGTTGCAGCCGAGAACGGCTTCGCGCCCGTCACCATCTCATGGAGCAGCACGCCAAGGGCCCAGATATCGGTCCGCGCATCGGCTGCCTGGCCTCGCACCTGTTCGGGTGCCATCGAGTACCGGCGTCCCCGCTATCGCGCCCGCATGCACCACCGACGGCAGCGTCGTCGCCTCAGCCAGACGCGCATCGTCTCGCCGGGCCAGCCCGAAATCCACGACCTTCAGCCAGCCGTTGTCGCTGACGATGACATTGGCTGCCTTGAAGTCGCGATGAACCACGCCATGCTCGTGCGCGTAAGAAAGAGCGTCGGCGGCCTGGATGGCGAAGCGCACGGCTTCGCGCACAGCCAGTGCACCCGCTTCGATCCGTTCGCTGCAGCGAGCGGCCGCCGACGTACTCCATGGCGATGAACGCCGTCCCGCCGGCTTCGCCGACCTCGTAGACGCTGCAGATGTTCGGGTGATTCAGCGCAGCGACGTTCCGCGCTTCGCGCAGTAAGCCGGACGCTCGATGTGGCATCGTCGGCGTCCGTGTCGATCACCTTGACAGCCACCTGGCGATGGAGCCGGGTGTCGTAGGCGAGGAACACCGCTCCCATGCCACCGCGGCCGAGCTTGTAGCGCTTTCGCGCAGGCGCCGCGTATGTGCACACTCAAGACGCTAAGGGGGTTCGTGCTGATAGCAGCAATATTGATGCTGGCAGCTACTCAGAACGCGATTCGCGCGGATAGTCGCGCCACAACCACCGCAGCGAATCCGGAAAAATCGCGCGGCCGTGTAGGTAGTTGTGGAAGCCGGATCCCCAGTCGTACCTGTAGTCGTAGCCGGCATACTCCAGCGATCTTGCGAGCGTCTGGTTCGCAAGCCACCAGCTTCCTGGAAGCGCGTGTCGAGATCGTTGGATCCATCCTGGAGGATCACGCGAATCGGTTTCCTTCGGCACACGTCGAACCAGCGCCTCGTAGTTATGCCCGCCGCTCCGGAGGTTGTCGCCTGCGGCGATGTTCGTGAAGCTGCCGGTCCACGAGATCACTTTGCCGAACTCGTTCGGGCGTTCCCACGCGACCGTGAACGCGCAAATGCCGCCGCTGCTCTGGCCGGCGATGGCCCGGCTTGCCGCGTCGTGGCGCAGCTTCACCGTTTTTTCCACCTCGGGAAGAATTTCTTCCAGCAGGAACCGCGCGTACTGATCCGACAGCGTGTCGTACTCGAAACTGCGATTGTCTCTCGGCGCCTTCGTTCCGCCCGGCTCGATGAACACGCCGACGGTAACGGGCATGTCTTTCTTCGCGATCAGATTGTCGAAGACGGTCGGCGCCCAGGTTCTCGGCCCGTTGCCGTCCTGAAAGACCATGACGGCCGCAGGAGTCTCCGCGCGATACTGCGCTGGCACGTAAATCCACCAGTCACGCTTCGTGCCGTTGAAAATCCTGCTCTCCCACGGCGGCATCTGTTTGACGATCCCCTTCGGCACGCCGGGATGCTCGCGGCTGTCGGGATGCGTTTCCCACACTTCGAGTTGCGATCCGCCGAAGCGGCGATTGCCGGCCTCGTAGTGCCATGTGTAAGCCGTTCCATGCGAAAGCGTTCTGACGAGCGCATAGACCCCGGTGGTTCCCACCTGCACCATCGGATAGCTGGCGTTGCCGGTGTCGCGAGCGACCCTGGGCGCGGCCGCGTTGGGTGGCAGCGGCTCGGCGAGCTCCAGCGCCCAGGCGACGCTCAATTCGTCTATCTTTGGCGAGGCGCCTCGCAGCATCGCGTCCCGGCCTCCAAAGGCACTCCGGATACGATCGGCCAGACGTTCAGCCTCGGCGCCTTGGGATTTGGCCGCCAGCGCGGCTTCCAGCGTTTTCGGGTCGAGGGTCGGGTCCGCGGCAGGGCGTTGTTGAGCCGCGCCCACGGCACCGCACAGCAGGATTCCTACAAGGACGGCCGGCGAGAATTTCATGGCTTAGCTCCTGTGACGGTGATGGTATCTCAATAGCAGCTTTGCGCTTCGAGCCATGACTCTCCCTGTCCAACAAACAACAGCGGAACTCCAGATCGGGCTAACATCACCGATAAGCTGCGGGCGCCGCAGGCGACCGACAGCTTCATCGGCTGGTTAGGCGGTTGCACAGTTAAGAACCGGGTACATAGGTAACACAGTTAACCGGCCCCCTGCGTCAGGATAGTTGTCGCTTGCCTTGGACTTTGGACCAGCGGGGCGAGGAAGCGACGACGACGTGACCAGGCCATTCTCACTGGCGTACAAGCAGAAGATGCTCGACCGGCTGACCGGCAAGGACGCCGTCAGCGCGCGGCAGCTGTCTCTGGAGACCGGTCTCCGCCAACAAACGCTCTCGCGGTGGCTGCAGGACGCGTGTAGCCTCTCGGTGATGCCGTCTAAGCGACAGACGAGAGAGTGGTCCATCGACGAAAAGATCCGGATCCTGGCCAAGGCCGGCAAGCTCACGGGAGCCGAGCTCACCGAACTCCTGGAGCGAGAGGGACTGCTGCTGGCGGAATACGAGCAGTGGCGCCTCGCCTTAGCAGAAGAGGGGCGTGCCTCGCTGGCGATGACCAAGCGCATTCGTGCGCTCGAGCGTGAGCTCGCGCGGAAGGAGAAGGCGCTCGCCGAGGCCGCAGCGCTGCTGGTGCTCAAAAAAAAAGTGAACCGGCTGTGGGAAGGCGAGGACGACGGTACCGACGAGGAGAACGAGCGGTGATCCTCGCGTCGCTTGGCGAGGCGCAGCGGGCGGGCGCGCGGCTCCACGGGGCGTGTGGGGTCATCGGGATCTCCGCCCGAACGATTGAGCGTTGGAGACGCCAGCCTGGCGGGGACGACCAACGGTGCGGGCCGCGGCGCCGGCCACGCAATGCGCTCACCGCGGCCGAAGAAGCGCACCTCCTCGCCGTCATGACGAGTGTGCAGTACGGACACATGCCGCCCAAGCAGCTGGTACCTCGGCTCGCGGATGAGGGGAAGTACATCGCCTCGGAATCCACGATGTACCGCTTGCAGAAGCGCGTCGGCTTGGGCGCCCACCGGCGGCCAGTGCTGCGCACGCATGTGACGCGAGCTGCGACGGTGCACCGGGCCACGGGGTCGAACCAGCTCTGGAGCTGGGACATCACCTACCTGCCCACGGCGATCCGCGGTCGGTTCCTCCGCCTGTATCTCGTCCTGGACGTCTGGAGCCGTCGCATTGTGGGCTGGGACGTGCACGAGCACGAGGTCGCCACCCATGCGGCGACCCTGATTCAGCGTATTTGCGCCGAGAGTGGCATCGACCCGAAGGGGCTCGTGCTGCACTCGGACAATGGGAAGCCGATGCGCGGCAGTACGATGGTGGGGGCCGCGATTGTCGAGCAGATACGGCGCAGGGGGAATGCCGACCTCGCCGACCGCTATCAGGCGGCCTACGCGGCGGCGATGCGGCCATTGAACTACTATCCGGGAACGTCGCCGGTCCCGAAGGTGTTGCCGTCAACGTCCGGGGACCTTCGTATAAGATCCTAGCCGACGTGGAGATCAGGGATCCGAACTGCTCGGGCGTGATGTTCAAGCCGGAGCAGAAATTTGTGTCGCCCGAGCTGAAACCCGGCAAGTACACGCTCGGCATGGAGCTCACCGGGCAGAGCGCCGGCCAACACGGTGAATCCGTCGGCACAACCAGGCTCTACGTCAATGGGAACGTCGTCGCGGAAGGGCCGATGAAAACCCAGCCGGGCAAGTTCACGTTGTCCGGTGACGGCCTCTGCATCGGGCGCGACAGCGGCGACAACGTCAGCTAGGACTGCAAGGCGCCTGGCGAGTGCAAAGGCGGTACGATCCTCGCCCTGGGGTCAGTATCGGCAAGCAGCAGTATGTCGATCTCGAGAAGGTGGCCGCAGCACTGTTCGCCGCCCAGTAAGACTGGCGACAGAGCGGTCGGAGACGGATCATTTCCCATGCGAGCGCTGGGAGCACTCTGGATTTGCGTAATGCGGCGGTCGAGAGCGACCGCCGCGAGGAGGATTGAATGATCAGGAATGGGTTCTTCAAGGCGGCCATCGTCATGGCGGCGCTGTCGGTCGCGTCGCTGGCTCACGCGCAAACGGGTCCGACCTCGAATTGGATCGTCGAGTTCGGCATCGGGTGGGACAACAGCATCAGCGGCA
This sequence comes from uncultured Acidobacteriota bacterium, assembly GCA_963745495.1. Taxonomy (GTDB): domain Bacteria; phylum Acidobacteriota; class Vicinamibacteria; order Vicinamibacterales; family CAVVIG01; genus CAVUXJ01. Next base: position 483,842 of record CAVUXJ010000015.1, on the reverse strand, counting down.
ACATCAACTCGAGCGCCATCGGCAGCCTTGAACAATCAGACCGTCGTCATCCTGAAGAACAAGTACGAGGACGTGTACGGCACCGGTCTGAACCTGCGATTCGGCGGTGGGTACATGCTCAACGAGCGACCGAAGCCAGGGTGACGTTCACCTTCCAGTCGCTCGACGCCGACCTCGCGACGCTGGGGGACTACGGCGCCAGCCCTCTCTACGGCCAGTACTCGGACTATCAGAGCTTCGCGCTCGACGTCGGTCTGAGACGGTACGGGAGGTTCGAGCAGCAACCTCCGCCCGTACGCGGAAGGCTCGATCGGCCTCGGATTCGTCGACAAGACCGATGTCGAACTGGTGGCGCCCCAAGCCAATCTCAGGAGGGACGCCACCGATTTCTACGATCAGACGACCGCGTTCACCCTCGGCGGCAATGTGGGCGTGCTCTGGAATGTGTCCCGACGGATCGGCGTGTTCGCCCAGATCGGGCTTCGTTACGTGACCGGGATGTCCGAGGTCGACAATCTCGTGGGCACCGGTCTCGAGTCGATCAACGACAACAGCGCGCGTTGGACCATGCCGTTCCTCGTGGGCGCTCGCCTGGGCTTCTAATTCGGCAGCTCTCCTCCGACAGGCTGAAGGCGGCGCCCAACACGACGAGCTCTTCAAGGCTCGGCCCTGGATCGAATTGTTCGATCTGGTGCCGGGCCTTTTCTTTTGCTACAGGAGGCCCAAGTGTTCCGCCCCATTCTTCGTCTCAAATATGAACGGCTCGCGCATGGTTGGTCGCAGGGCAAAGCGGCCACCTTGGCTCATATCCCCCAGCCGACCCTGAGTCTCATCGAAGCTGCACGTCTAATCCCCACGCCGAAGGAACTCGATCGTCTCGCAGATGGTTTCCAGCTCCCACCTGACGTTCTTCTGAAACCCGTAGCGGTTGTCACACCGGAGCAGATGGCCGTCCCAAGCGCAGCCATGTTGAACTCATCAAGGAGCCAGACGAGGCAGAGGTTGTCCTGCGGATTTTCAAGCTGTACGACAGCGGACTCGGGCTTAAGGCCATCGCGAAACGTCTCACAATCGAAGATGCAGCCGCATCCGAAGCCATTTGAGGCCAAGGATGGGGCTCCGACCGTTCCTCGGATGGGCACCGTCTACTGTACGAGCCATTCTCACCCGCGAGATTTACCATGGCGATTCGCTGCTGGAACAAGACGAAGAAACGCAACGACTGGGGCAAGTGGGCACCCACTGACCGGCCAGAGTCGCAATGGTTGCGCACTCCAGTCGAACATCTGCGCATCGTGCCGGAAGCACTCTGGCGACGAGTGGCGTCCCGACGTGCCGTCACGGAAGAACGGTCCGCACGGTTCGCTGGTGGCCGACTGTCGGGACGACCACCGAAGACTGCGACGGTGAATCTCCTAGCTGGTCTCGCCACCTGCACGCTCTGCGGTGGTGGGCTGATCGTGGAGACCAGCCCGAGGAAACGAGGACGGATTCCGGAATACATCTGTTCCCGCCATCGCACCAACAGCTCCTGCCCGAACGCCATGCGCATCGCTGTCGCCGACGTGAACGAGGCGGTGCTCGGTCGCCATCGAGGAACACGTGCTCACTCCCGCGCCGTTGAGCAGTAATCCACTTTCAGAGCGGGACGATGTGCAGGATCGACAGGTCACCCTCGAACATGAGCGCAAAGACACGGAGAACGCATCTCCAGGCTGGTCGCGGCGATTGAAACCGCCGGACACTCGGCCGCGCTCGTGGCGAAGTTCCACGCACTCGAGACACGCCTTCGCGCCATCGAGGAGGAGTCCATGAGCCTGCACCCGATCCCGCGGCTCGCTCCCCGGTCATCGAAGAACCGACTCGCAGAGTGGCGTCGGATGTTAGCTCATCCACGACGCAGGCGCGGACGGTGATCCAGCGCGTCATTCGGGGACGATTGGTATTCACGCCAAGGGCAGATCGGCAGGGCTATGACTTCACCGCCCCAACCGATGGGACAGTTGTTCGCTGGCATCGCATCAGTCCAAGACCGTATGGCTACCAGTTGGTTCTTCCGGCCTCACCAATCCTCATGACAGGACTACGGCCGACTACTGGAAAACTGCGCGTTAAGGGTTGGCGTCCCTAATGCCAGCCAGTTGGAACCAGATCGCGGCTTGGCTCGACCAAATCGACCGGCTTCGGCGGGCGGCGTGAACGCTGCCGGACACTCGGAAACCCGTGCGACCTGCGGACCGTGTACCGGCACACGGCCAGACGTCCCCTGGCCCTACAATACCGCCCAAGGACGTCATGGCCGAAGAAACCCTGATCCAGAAGATTCGAAGGCTTCCGCCCGAACGGGTGGCGGAGGTTGAGCGATGTCGTCCTGGTCCCATGTCTGCTCACCGATCAAACCGCCTCGAAAGAGCGTGGCTGCCAGGGTTTCCTGTTCAGGCGCGTCGTGAACGTCCGCATAATCGCGATGTTTGTTATTTTGGGGCAAGAGGCCAGGACCACCTGGCGTTTTGACCGCTTTGCCCGACGACGAGCTAAGAGGAGCTAACGAACCGAGTCGCTTCACCGCTCGACATGAATCGACCCGAGCAACACATCACCGATACGCTTGGTCAGGCACAGCTGCGCGCCGCGCTGGAGCCGCTTGGGTGTCGTGTCACCGATTCCGAGCGAACGAGGTCCGACTGCAGTTGAGCGTCCTGGCCTATAACCTCGGGAACCTGTGGCGCCGGCTGGTGCTGCCGAAGCGGATCGACACGTGGTCGCTGACGAGCCTGCAACAACGATTGGTGAAGACCGGCGGTCGCCTGATCAAGCACGCCCGGTACGATTGGCTCCTGCTGGCGGAGAGTGGCTCCTGCTGGCGGAGAGCCATTTAACCCGGCGGCTGTTCGGGGCGATGCTCCGGCGGATCTGGGCGCTGCCGGTTCCGACGGGCTGACGGGCGACGGCCGACCGAGGGAATCCAGCGAAGGAAAGGCACAACAGCGGAGAGGTGTTCGAGACAATGCCCGGAAACGCGCCATTCTCCCCACCGAATTTCATGTCATAGCGAGCCGCTGTCGAGCCTTTATGACGCACGGAGGGATGGGAGAAGAATGTTGTCGCAGCTGGCGTCTGCGGGTGTAGCATGCTGCTGAGCTTTAGCGGCCAAAACGGAAATCCCGGCGGGGGAGGCCCTGGCTGCCCCTTCAGGCGGTCGAGCGCCCCGAGGTGGTGGTGCTGGTACTGAAATCGTAGTAGCGCGTGCGATAGGAGGCAACTTTGACGAAAAGTCAATTCCGTGAATTTTTGTTCGAAGGGAAACACCTTACCGGACTGCTGGTCGCAGCAGCTACGGTCGCCGTACTCCTTTTCATGGAAGTTGGTGCCGTTGGACAAGAAGTTGGTGCCGTTAAACACAGTGTGTCGGCGCTGCCGTCGACTCAGCAGGCGCCGGGATATAACCCGACGACCCCAGCAAAAGTTGAGCTGGGAAGGCTGCTGTTCTGGGACCCGCTTTTGTCGGGACCCCAAGACGTAGCCTGCGCGACGTGCCATCATCCCCAAAACGGCTATGCGGAGGACCGCGACCTGTCGCTCGGCGTGACGGGCATCGGCCTGGGCCGCTTCCGGCGGCTGGCGCCCGGCAGTTCGATTCCGATCGTCAAACGCAATAGTCCGACGGTTCTGAACGTTGCTTTCAACGGCATCGATGAATCGGGCCGCTACGACCCGGCGACTGCGCCGGCGTTCTGGGACAATCGCATCAGGAGCCTCGAATCGCAGGCGCTCGAACCGCTCAAGTCGCTTGAGGAAATGCGAGAAAACACCTACCCGGAGAATGAGGCTGTCGCGAGAGTGGTGAAGAAGCTCCAGGCCAACGCCGAGTACCAGAGCCTGTTCGCCGGGGCCTTCGGCAGTGAACAGCCGGTCAACGCGGAAAACCTAGGCAGGGCGATAGCGGCGTTCATGCGGACGCTGCTGGCCAACAACTCGCCGTTCGACCGCTACATGCGCGGCGACCGCAGCGCCATGACGGAGAAACAGGTCAGGGGAATGCAGCGCTTCGAGGAGATCGGGTGCATCAGGTGCCACAACGGGCCCATGTTCTCCGATTACAAACTGCATGTCATGGGCGTGCCCGACAACCCCGCTCTGCCCGCCTCCGACGGAGGCGCGCAGAAGCCTCCTTGCCCGGCATCTCCTCAGGAGCCGCGTACTGCAGCGTCCCGAGCAGCGTGCGACAGCTATGCGTTTCGCACGGCGTCGCTGCGAAACCTCCAATTTACCTTCCCATACCAGCACAATGGCACGTCCCGGACGCTGAGCGCCGTCGTGGGGTTCTATGAATCCACCATCGCCGGGGAGCTCCCGGAACCCGAACGTCAGCTACGAGGAGCTCGATCCGCTGCTTCGCGAGTTGAAGAACGTGGACGAAGAAGACGTGGATCTGATCGAGTTTTTATATGCTCTGAGCGATGGCTCGTTCGACCGGACGATTCCCGAGCGCGTACCGAGCGGCCTGCCCGTCGGCGGAAGAATTCGATAGAGCAGAGTACGCGCCGTCGTGGTATGCTGCTACTGGCTTTACGTCCAAATTTTGAGGCATAGCGATTGGAGGACTCACATGAAACCGATTTCTCTGTTTGTACTCGGCGTAATGGCGGTTGCGATGAGCGCGCCGGCGCAGGCGCAGGTCATAGAGGCGCGCCGGAAACAGATAACGACAGACCCCATCCAAAAGCCGTTGCTCGCCGCTCCGAACGACGCTATGGCCAAGGACGCCACGGTCATTAAGTGGATTCGGAATCCGCATGCGGGCGAAAAGGTCACGGCTGCCGACTTTACGTTTGAAGTTTTGAGGAGCGGCCCCGGCCGTATGGTCTGCTACGACCTGAGCGGCTGGCCCGGAGATGAGCCGTGGTCGGTGGAGTGCACCAGCAGCGATGCCAACCTGCCGCGCATCGCGCAGAATCGAGCGTTCGCGGAGATGGGGAGCAAGGCCACGCCAACGCTGGCAGGTGGCAAGCCTGTCTTGTCGAGCAGCGGCACCGGAGGGATTAGGGAGCTGGTTTTGGCCGCCGCGAAAGACGGAACGCGCGTGCTGTCCGAAGTCGGGTCCATCTGGTATAACCTCCGGGGCGACAACCAGGAAACCGCCGTCTGGCACACGTTTATCGGCATGCCGAACTTGAAGGGAACGCAAGTCGGACTGCCGGAGGTTCGCGACTCGGGCGGCGCCTGGCTGATGTTTGCGGGCACGCCGGAAGCCCACATCATGTTGCCGGGCCGATAACCGGCAGAGAGTTTCTCGGCCTCGGGGTTTTCGACAACGAATCAGGGGGAGGTGTGTGACACCTTCCCCCGATTTCCCGCAGGTTGCGAATGACTTCGCTTTGCGCGAGCTTTATGAAATATCTACTGACATGTCTTCTTGCCTCCGCTCTTCTTGTCTCCGCCACGATGTTTGCAGTTCAGAGCAGACAGACTTTCTCAGGCACGATCACCGATGACGAGTGCCCCGGAGCCGATCATTCCGGAATGCGGATGGGGTCGACCGACGCTGCCTGCACCATCGCTTGCGTCCTCGACCACGGCGGCCGGTTCGTTTTGTTTGACGGCAAAGAAGTCTATCGGTTGAGCGACCAGGACAAATCAAGAGAGTTTGCCGGAAAGAAAGTAGCAGTCGTCGGCACGCTGGACTCCAAGACCAAGACGATCCAGGTAGATTCAATCACAGCAGCGAGATGAGCCGCACGTAGCGCCGATCTCTGGCCGGCTCCTTCGGTAGCCCGCAAGTCCGAACATACGGCATCCCTCAGAAAATCAGCCGCACCCCAAACTGACACCGTCTCGGGCTGTCAGCGGAAACGATCTGCCATTGACAGTAGCGCTCCAAGTTGCCGGTTCAGCTCGGCGTACCAGCTTCGCATTTGAGGATCGCTCTTAAGAAGACGGTTCCACACCTGTCCGATTCCGGCTTGCGCGAGTGATAACTGCGAGCTCTTAGAAAGTGGGAGGGGTGCTTGGCCCCGATCCATCGCGCGCCGTCGACTTCGACACGCCCCCATGCCGGCGCTGCCTGTTCGCACAGACCACCCGGAACGAGATCGCGGGACGCGCCTTCCTCGGTCGGCTGAGACGATTTAGGTGAAAGCGTCTGAAACAACAGCGCAGGTCCCCATTCTTTCGGATAGCCGAATCGATTTTGGTTGGGATTGAAAACTCGGCAGGTGTCCAGAACGTAGCACCTGACAGTCGCTCACCTTATTTCTGGCCTGCAAGTGTTTCAGCCAGTCGAGTCAGCGTGAGTCGCCCCAGCGCCGGGTCCCACTCGTAGTTGGTCTCCGCGCAGTTTGGGATTCGTCACTCATACCCATCCAGCCAACGCGATCTTGACCGCTGCGGGCGTTGACGCCGGAGGTTCCTCGCGGTCCTCGCCTTGCGGTATTTCGCCTGCAGCGGTATAACAGTCGCAAGCAGCTTTCGGTCGGCTGCCCCTCCTCGTCGCCTGACGACGGAGCGGACCTTCGCTCACGCGCCCTGATGGGCCACGAGCGCAGGCTCCCACCAAAGACCACGCCCCGGAACGCTTCGGTCCCGGTGATCCTGGCGTTCCGTCGCGGTTCGAGCCTCTCGCGAACATCGCCTGAGTCCATTTACGAAACAACATCGGGCCGAACGGCGGCCGGGGAGGACGGCGATGTTCGATTTCGACCCTCGGGACTCTGCCGATGAACGCGACTGCGATCGCGAGGGCATCTACGACTCGCGCTGGGGCGAGGATGCGCGCGAGCGTGACGAGCGTGAGCGCGAGTTGGATCCCCGCGACCGCGATCCGCGTGACCCTTTCGTGCACCGGCTGGACCTGCCGCACGGCCTCGAACGAGAGCTGGTCCAGGACGAGCGAGAGCGCCTGTGTGAGCTGAACGGCGAAGACAGCCGGATGCTCGCCACCATTGGCGCGTTTCGGGTCGTAGCAGAACGCGACCTCGATGACGTGCGCGATGCGTCCGCAGATCCGCGTGACTCAACCCTGCACCACCTGGGGGATGAGGGCTTGATCCGCTTCGTCCAGATCAACGGCGATGAGCGCGCAGCCGTGCTCACCGACCGGGGCTGGCACGTGCTCGACGCGCATCGCCACGACCGTGAGGATGGCCGAGGCCAAGAGTTCCACTCGGGGCTTGGTCGCGCGCGTGAATTGCAGCACGACGCACAGCTGTTTCGGGCCTACCTGAAAGTCGAGAAGCGGCTGCGCGAGGAGGGCGGCGAGATCGAACGCATCGTCCTGGAACGGGACCTGCGGCGTGAGTACCAGGAGTTCCTGCAGGAGCACAACCGGGACCGCCCAGACAGTGATGGGCGGCCCGATCGCGATGCGCGGGAGATCGAGGAGTGGGCGCGGGAACATGACCTGCCGTACTTCGACGAGTCGGTGCACCTCCCCGATTTCCGCATCGAGTACGAGCTCGATGGACGTGACCGTCACGAAGACATCGAAGTGGTCACGGACCACTACCGAGGTGCCCACGCGGCCAGTCGGGCGCGGGCGGGGTTCACCTGTTATCGCAGCGGTGGACGTAGTGGCGGGCGGCCCTTCGATCCGCGCGTGGCAGAGGACTTCCTATGAATCTCTGGACCCCACGCGAATTGTGCGACAGCATCCGGCCGGAACGCGTCAACGCCGTTATCGCCTTCGGCTTCACCGAGCGTCAGGCGCGGTTTCTCGTGCACGTCCTCATCCACTCCGGCGTCTTCATCGAACGCCAGTACCGCGCATTCGCTGGCATCGCCCACGGTCAGAACACGCACGATTTTCTGGCCAAGCTCGTCAGCCGCGGCTACGCGACCGCTATCACGCCCGGCGCGCTGCACCGCGGCCGACTGTTTCACGTGCAGTACAAGCCGTTGTACGAGGCGATTGGCGAGCCAAATAACCGAAACCGGAAGCCCGCGTCACTCGGCCGATTTGTCGAGCGGCTCATGCTTCTGGATGCTGTACTCGCGGACCGGCACCACGGCTGGCTCGGCACCGAGCGCGACAAGGTGGCGTATTTCAGCGATCGCCTCCAGAAGGACCTGCCGCGGGAGTGGTATCCCCATCTCACGTTCGGGGAGGGCAAGGAGAAAACCACACGGTACTTTCCCGAGAAGCTTCCGATCGGCGTGCCGCGCGACGGCGGCCGGCGCCACGTATTTCTCTACCTCGTCACCCGCGAAGTGCCCGCCGAGTTCCGCCTGTTTCTCCTGCGGCACGCCGACCTCCTCAAGTGGGTCGACGAGTGGACGATCCGCGTTCTCGTCCCCCGGCGATTTCGCAAGGCGGCGGCGCTCTATCGGTATGCCCTGCGCGACGCGTTCACGATGCCGCTGACACCCGCCGACGTCGATCGAGCTCGACTGGTATCTTTCGGGCGCGCCAGGGCCAGGCGACCGACCCCGCTCCGGACCCGGATCTCGACCTCGGCACGGGCGCGCGGAAGTTCGGCGCGGCGCGCTTCCGGGCGCTCCATCGGATGTGGGAACGAAGGGGCATACAAGCCCTGTGGGCCGTCCAGACCAGCATTCTTCACGACCATCTGCAACGCGGATGGGGACGCGTCGAATTCGCGGAACTCCCACACCAGTACCTGCAGCTCACGCCCCTGGTTGGCGTCGCCTGAAGCCTTGAGAAGGAGGCTGGGCGGGGAGACAACCCAGAGACCCCGTAGGTTGTCCCCCTTGATTTCGAGCATCGAGGATGCCTAACGGGTCGGAATGTCGGTGTACGTGAGCGCGCGTGATGCGGCTCAACTCCTAATCAGCGCAAGCACTTGTCAGTGCATCGTCTTGATCGGGCGGCGCGGTGTGCCGCCCGTCGAAAGCGCCACGGCGTCTGGATTGATCAGCAAGCCGTGGCGTGAACGACCCCGGTGCGGCGCGCGAGGGGTGGCCCCGCGCCTGAAACGGATGGGGTCGTTCACGCCACGGCTTGCCTGTCGCTGTCGCGACCAGTTGGCGTCATGATCGTGGGCGATGTGCGCCGCCGGTGACGGCGATCTGCACGCCGCTCACGCTCGCGTTCTGTCGTGCGATCTGGCTCGCGTCCAAACATGGTTGTGGGCCGCGTCACACGTGGGATCTGCACGATGTCCTGGTCGTGCACGTGCACGCCGGCCATCACGTTCTTTAGCGTGCCGCTGTGCTCGGCGCCGTCCAGGCCTCGTCGCTGCGCTCCGCCGCCGCGTTCCGCGGCGCTTTGGGCCTGGACCGCGCCTGCGCGCAGCGCCTGACGGAGCAGCTACGTGATGGCCGATAGTTCAGGTTGACGAAAGCTTCACCACGGCGCTATTCTGTGGGCATCTCGCCGGTGCCACAGGCACCCCCTCCGCATCGCACGCAGTGCATGCAGACCGCGTTCCGGTCGGCGCTCCCAGAGCCCCAATCGCACGCTCCCCACATACGATGTGCTGTTCGATGTTCGACCAAATGGTAAATGGTCCGACATTCAACGAGCACACAGGCCGTGCGCAGCGACGCGCGTCTCAGTGACTCGCGTTCCCTGATCGCACAGCGTCTTCGACAATCGTGGCCATAGGTCACGACACGGTTGAAAGACTCGTCACCCGCAGGTGGTCCAAGGTCATACCTGACCACCGCCGCACGGAGCACGGCTCCTGCGGTCCGATGTCGGCGGCACGCCCGCATCTGCGCGACGGACCCAGCACGCCGGCCACAACGGTCGGCGTGCTGCGCGCGCAACTCCAGAAACAAGAAATCGGTTCTGAAGATGCGGGGCGAGGCATGGAGCACGCGCACGCTGAAGACATCGCATCCGAGTTGATCTCGATCGCGCGCTGTCGGGAGCTGTTGGGCGACGAGGCGGACGGTCTGTCGGATCACGAAGTCGATCTGATTCGACACCACGCCGACGCGATGGCTCACATCATCGTCGAGATGTTCCTGGAGAGACCGCCACATTGGAGTAGCAGGTCGTGACTCGCGTACACACCACCTTGCCTGCCTCAGAGAATGGGTCTAAGCTGCGACTCATGGTCGGTGCAGTGATCTACGTGCGCGTGAGCACGAAGGAGCAGACGGAGAACCTCAGTCTGCCGACGCAACTTCGCGCGTGCGAGGAGTACTGCCGGCGCGAAGGCTACGAAGTTGTGGAGCGATTCAAGGAGGAAGGCGAGAGCGCCAAGACCACCGATCGCACCGAGCTGCAGAACCTGCTCAAGTACTGCCGCACGCACAAGGGCAAGGTCCATTTCGTGATCGTCTACAACCTCACGCGATTCGCACGCGAGAAGTACGATCATTTCGCTCTCAGGGCATTTCTGAAGTCCCTCGGGATTTCATTGCGGTCAGCCACAGAGCCGATCGACGACACGTCCACTGGCAAGCTGATGGAAGGCGTGCTCGCCGCTTTCGCGCAATTCGACAATGACGTACGAGCCGAGCGGACGCGCGCGGGAATGCGAACCGCGCTCGAACAGGGCCGCTGGACGTTTATTCCTCCTGTTGGCTATCTCAACGCCCCGAAATGGACGGGCAAGAGCCTGATGCCTGATCCGGATCGTGCGGCGCTGGTGACGAGAGCCTTCGAGGAGTTCGCGACGGGTCGATTCACGAAAGAGGAAGTGCTCGACACTGTTACTCGCCTCGGCCTACGCACGCGGATCGGTTCGACGATGAACCCGCAAAGCTTCGGGCGCATGCTCACGAATCGGCTGTACACCGGTTTCATCGATATGCCGCGATTTCGGCGTGTCGCGACGTGGAGATTTCGATCCGCTCGTGTCCGACGACACGTTCTACCGCGTGCAGGCGATTCTGCAAGGGACGAATTCAGGTCGTTGGACCGCACGAGCGGAATCGGCCCGACTTTCCCGCTGAAGGGTCTCGTACGATGCGCCGAATGCGGCAGGCCGCTCACCGCGAGCTGGTCGAAGGGCAGGAGCGGACGCTACCCGTACTACCACTGCTGGCGCCAGTGCCGGGCAGTCAACGTGACGAAGGCGAAGCTCGAAGGCCTGTTCACCGACGAATTGGAACGCCTGCAGCCGACACCGGGATACATGCGACTCGTGAAGGATCTCATTCTGCGCGCGTGGCACGAGCGTAAGGCCGTGGTCGGCCGCGACGCTGCCGACGCGGAGCGGAATGCGAAAACGATTCAGCAGAAGCTCGACCGCCTGGACGAAGCCTTCATCTATGCGAAGGCGATCGACGTGGACACGTACGAGCGGCAACGAGACAGGCTGCGCCAGGAGCTCACGCTCACGCAGATCGACCGACACTCCGTCGAACTCGATAAATTCGACGTAGAAGGCATCCTCGCCTTCGCAGAACGCGTTTTGCCGAGGGCGTCGGACCTGTGGGTGCAGGCCTCCCTGAATCAGAAGCAGCGGCTGCAGCAGCTGTTCTTCCCGGACGGGATTGCCTTCGACGGAAAACGATTTGTTCGAACCGCCGTAACCACGCACGCATTCAATTACTTAACGTGCGCTGACGACGCTCGAAAATCAAGTGGCGTCCCCAACGGGATTCGAACCCGTGTTTTGGCCTTGAAAGGGCCACGTCCTGGGCCTCTGGACGATGGGGACAGCGGGGTAGGACCGTCGATACTACCACGCACGCGCCGCCAAGCCGACTCGATCGCGGCCATGCCTGCGTCTACGGCTCAGGAAACATGCCGGATGCGCGGAACAAGGTGTCCGCCGATTGGAGCACGATGCGGCGAAGACGAACCGGCACATCCGGCCGCCCGGCGAGAAACGTCCGCACGGTATCCGCGGCCTGACGGCTGTTGTGACGGCCGAGGCGTGGCATCCATCCAATTCTTCGGAAAGAAAATATCGCCCGTGCGCTGGATCTCCGGCAGCAGCTCGAGTGCCGGCCGCACATACTTCTCCGTCTGCGCACCGCGCAGGGGATGATTCAGATAGCTGACGCCTTCGACGACCCACGGCTCGCGCCGCCGGTTCTCCACGTCCGCAAGGCTCCGGAAGAACGCGTCTCGCGTCTCGGGACGATCCGAGAGCGCGGGCATCACGAACTCGAACTGCGCCTTCCGATCGGGATTCGTGAACCGGCCGCGCTGCTCCTCGAGAATCGCCGCCGTCGAGGGCACCGACCTGACGGCGAGATCGAGCGCCATCCTCGCCTCGTCCGGCTCGGCCAGCGTGAGCCCGGGAATCTTTTCCTGCCGGCGCCACACCCGCTCGAGAAAGCTGACGCCGTCGGCGGTCGTCACCACCGACCGAAACGCCGAGAAGTACGCCGACTTCAGGCTCGACGACTCCGCACGCGCGATCCCCGCGCGCAACAGGCGTTCAAGCCCGGGCGCGAGCGTCGGCGCGCGCCTCGGCCGGCAGGAACGTCCAGAACGCCCGATCCAGATAACCGAGCATGAGCTGAACGTTCTGCTCGATGGGCTCACGCGGCAGGGCGCGCAGGCCGGCATCGACAAACGCCTGCGGCTGGACGCGCCCGTCGAGCAACTCCTCCCACAACGTCACCCACGCCGCGCCTCGGGCGACCGGATCCTCGAGCTCGGCGACATGCTGCAGCAGATACGCACGGCTCCGATCGTCGAGCGTCACGCCGCCGTAGGCAAGTCCGCCGCCGGTCGGAAGCACGAAGCGCAGGCCCGACAGCGTGGCCGCATCGGGCACCTCGGTTCGCGCGCGGCTCAGTTCAAGCGGCACGGAACGCACGTCGGTCCGCAGCCCCAGCAGCACGGCGATGTGCTGGGTCCACACCAACGACCGGTCCTTGACAGCATCACTCTGGGTGAATGCCAGGCGGCGGACGACGTCCGTTCTCGTCGACGTCGAGCTCGGTGCGGATCGACGGCCGGCCCGCTTCCTCGACCCAGACACGGCTCCACGCCGCGAGGTCGCGGTCGGTTCTCTCGTCGAGCACGCGCACGAGATCGAGCCAGCTCGCGTTCCCGAACGCGAATTGCTTCAGGTACACGCGCAGGCCCTCCTGCAACTGGTCGGCGCCCAGCAGACGTTCGAGCTGGCGCATCACGATCGGGGCCTTCGAGTAGATGATCGCGCCGTACAGGCTCCCGGCTTCGTTCAGATTGTCGAGCTCCTGGCGGATCGGGTGGGTGCCGGCCGTGCGGTCCACCGAGTACGCGGCAGGATAGTTCGCCACCAGGAAGCGCAGCTCGTGGTTGATCTTCGGAAACGAAGGATTGACGATCTTCGCCGCCATGAAGCTGGCGAACACCTCCTTCATCCACACGTCGTTGAACCAGCGCATCGTGACGAGATCGCCAAACCACATGTGCGACGTCTCGTGCGCAATCAGGCTCGCGCGGCCGAGGACCTGATTCTCGGTCGCCGATTCGTCGAGGAGCAGCGAGGCGGCGTTGTAGAAGATGGCGCCCGGATGCTCCATGCCGCCGAATTGAAAGGAAGGCACCAGCACGAAATCGAACTTGCCGAACGGGTACCGATGTCCGTGTACCGCTCGAGCCACTGAAGCGCGGTCGCGTGGAGGTCGAACACGGTTTCGCGATTGCGCCCGACCTTCTTGGCGTCGGTCTCGCGATGGAACATCCGGTACGTCCGGCCGTCGCGCTCCGCCGTCTCGATCTGGAAATGTCCGGCGGCGAATGCGAACAGGTACGTCGGAATCGGCTGCGTCTCGCCGTACCGGATGCGCGTGCGATCGCCTGACGTGTCTCGCGAGAGTTCTGCACCATTCGCGACTGCCACCCAGCCGGCCGGTACCACGAGCTCCAACGTATACCGAGCCTTCAGATCGGGCTGGTCGAAACAGGGGAACGCAAGATGCGCGCGGGCCGGCACGAACAGGGAGTACAGAAACTCCGGGTTCCGGTTGAGTGACTGGTCGCCGGCGCGAAACACGATGTCGACGGTGTTTTCTCCCGTCGCGACCTCGTGCGCAGGAATGACGATGTGACCGTTGACGGCTCGGAAGTTGGAGGGCTTGCCAGCGATCGACACGGACGTGAGATGATCCGCGCCAGGCGCGAAGTCGAGCACGAGCGGTTGCGTGACATCCCTTGCGACGAAACGCATGGTGAGCCGGCTCGTCGATTGGCTTCCCGGCTGCAGCCGGAATGTCGAACGAAAGCTGATACCGGATGTTCTCGAGCGTTCGAGCGCGATGCGCGGCGAGGGTCAGGGCGATTCCAGCTTCAGGATCGGCGATCACAGTGGGGTCCGCCCGGCGACAGCCTGCTGCGCTGACACACATGACGAGCAGGGCGACCAGGGCGCCGGGGCAGGCTCGCTCAAGCCGGTTCACGAGTGGGCCAGTCACAGAAGAAAAACCAGGTACGAACAGAGTGCAATGCGTACTCCTGCCACAAGTGAAGCTCGGTCGAGACCGATCCGCTGAAACTAGTGAGCTTTCGACTGCCGACGGTCGGAAACGGGCTACTTCGGTGCCGGGCCGGTGAACTGCAACAACTCGCGGATACCGCCGAGCGATGCGAGTGCGGCTGTCGCTTCGTAGGGCATGAACACCACCTTGTCCGCGTCCGCCGCCACCATGGTAAGCGACTCCAGATACCGCTGAGCGATCAGATACTGGGCCGGGTTGCCGGCGGCGCCGATCGCCTGCGCGATCATCTGAATGGCCTGCGCCTCGGCCTGCGCGACGCGAAGCCGCGCTTCGGCCTGCCCTTCGGCGGCGAGGATGGCCGCCTGCTTCGAGCCCTCCGCCGTGACGATCTGCGACTGCTTCTGACCCTCCGCCCGCAGGATCGCCGACGACTTGTCGCCCTCCGCGGTCGTGACGACGGCGCGGCGCGTCCGCTCCGCCGTCATCTGCTTCTCCATCGTCAGGCGGATTTCCTCGGGCGGCGTGATGTTCTTCAGCTCGATGCGCATCACCTTCACGCCCCATTGCTGCGTGGCGGTGTCGAGCGCGGCGCGAAGCTGGGAATTCGTCGTGTCGCGCGACGCGAGCGTGTGGTCGAGGTCGAGCTGGCCGATGACGTTGCGCAGCGCCGACAGCGTCAGCTGCTCGAGACCCCAGCGGAGATTCTGGACTTCGTAGGTGGCGCGCACCGGATCCACGATCACCGAATAGATCACCGCATCCACTTCCATCGTCACGTTGTCGCGGGTGATCACGGGCTGCGGCTCGATCTTCGTGATCTGCTCGCGCAGATCGATGGTCTCGCGGACCGAGTCGAGGAACGGGAAGATCGTGTTCAGGCCGGCCTCGGCGGTGCGATGGTACTTGCCGAGCCGCTCGATGATCTTCACCTGCTTCTGCGGGAACGATCTTGACCGCCTTGACCAGGACGATGAGCAGGAACACCGCGATGCCGAACAAGACGACCGTCATGCGGGCTGTACCTCCAGGATGATCCCGTCCGCGCCGACGACGCGAACGCGGGTGCCGGCGGGAATCGGCTGCGGCGCGCGCGCTGCCCAGTCCTGGCCGCGGACGTTCACGCGCCCGGCGCCGATCGTCGTCTCGATATCGTGCGTCACGACGCCTTCGTGGCCGATCAGCGCCTCGGTGCGTGATGGCACCCCGGGCGCGCTGAGATATCCCATCAGGCGTGGGCGCAAGAACGCGAGCGACAGCCCAAGCACGACGACGAAGACGGCGAGCTGCGCGGCAAGGTGCAGATCGAAGGACGCGGCCAGAGCCGCCGCGAGCGCGGCCGGGCCGACGAAGACGACGCCGAAATGCGGGATCGTGATCTCGAGGATGGCGGCAACGATTGCCAGCGTCACCCAGGCGATCGCCGGGCCGTCGAATGTGAACACGGGAGGCCGAAATTATACGCGGAACAGCGGACGGCCGCTGGCCATGCCCGGCCACGGCGTCGCCGCGATCATCGCGATGGTCGACAGCGCGAAGCACACGAGCAGACGCTTGCGCTTCGCCGCCGGCGACTTCGCTTTTCTTGCCAGCACGCGGCCGACGTGCGCCATCACGACGGCAAACAGCATCAGGCTGACGTGTTCAACCGCCCAGAACCGCGTTCCGGGATCCCGCATCGCGGCCCCGAAGTTGGCGAAGATCGCCTTCGTGGTCGGGCTCAACACGAGGTACAGCGCGAAGCCAAGCAGGAACTGAAGGTCGAGCGCGATCACGAGGATCAGCCCCCAGCGGTCGGCGCGATTGGGAGCGGCGGCCGCCATGACGATCGCCATCACGCCGGCAATGAGCGCCACCCACCGAAGCCACGAGTGTGCAGTCAGGACGAGTTCGTACATCGGGTGAACCTTATCAGAAAGGCAGGAAGGGCAGGAGGGGCGGGAAGGGCAGGAGGGGCAGGAGAGGGCAGGAGGGGCGGGAAGGGGCAGGAGGGGCGGGAGGGGCAGGAACGGGCAGGAGGGGCAGGCGGAAGGGCAGGAAGGGGCAGGAGGGGCAGGAAGGGCGGGAAGGCGGCGGAGGATGGGGGCAGGGGTTATACTGCCGGCATGCGCAACAGCCTTACTCGCCTGATTCTGTTCACGGCGCTCGTCGGCGTGGCCGGTACGGTGAACGCTGAAGTCACGCGCGTCGACATCGCGAAGCGGACCGAGGTCGGCGCCTCCGGCTACGAAAAGATCGTCGGCACGATTCACTTTGCCGTCGATCCGGCCAATCCACGCAACAGCGTCATCGTCGACCTCGACGCCGCGAAGAAGAACGCGGCCGGGCGCGTTGAATTTTCCGCCGACCTCTATATTCTTCGCCCGCGCGATCAGGCGCGGTCGAACGGTGTCGCGCTCGTGGAAGTCTCGAATCGCGGACGCATGGGCCTGTTGAACTTTTTCAACCGTGGCCCCGCCGAGTCCGATCCGTCGAAGGACGCCGATCTGGGCGACGGGTTCCTGACGCAGCAGGGCTACACGCTCGTCTGGGTCGGGTGGCAGTTCGACGTGCCTCGGCAGGGCGGGCTGATGAAGCTCGACGCACCGGTATCCAGCCGTCAGCGGCCTCGTGCGCGCCGAGTTCACGACCAACGATCGCGCGCTGGAGTATGCACTGGCCGATCTCGCCGGTTATTCGCCGTCCGATCCGGCTGCGGCCGACGCGACGCTCACGGTTCGCGATGGTCCGTTCGGGACGACGACCACGATCCCGCGCGGCCAGTGGCGGCTCCGCGGCAACAACGTCGTCTCGATCGACGGCGGGTTCGAGCCGGGACGTACCTATGAGGTCGCGTATCGCGCGGCGAACCTGCCTGTCGCCGCGGCGGGCCTGGCCGCGTTCCGCGACACGGCGTCGTGGATCAAGTACCGCTCGGACGCGACGGTGAGCGCGAAGTACGTGTACACCTTCGGGTCTTCGCAAAGCGGCCGCTTCCTCCGCGACGTTCCTCTATTACGGGTTCAACAGCGACGAGCAGGGCCGGCAGGTGTTCGACGGCGTGATGGCTCACAAAGCGGGAACGGGGCGCCTGAGCCTCAACGAGCGAGGCGCCACGCCCAACGCGCGGTCGATGTACAACGCGACGAAGTTTCCCTTCTCGGACGCCCGGCAGCGCGATCCGAACAGCGGGCGGACCGAAGGGCTGCTCGACAACGAGCGCGCGCGCCAGAATCAGCCGAAGATTTTCTACACGAATACCAGCGTCGAGTACTGGGGCGGCGGCCGCGCGGCCGCGCTCGTGCACACGACGCTCGATGGAAAATCCGATCTGACGCCGCCGGCCAATGTGCGCACCTACTTCCTCGCCGGGACGCAGCACACGCCCGCGCGGTTCCCGCCGCGAGTGAGCAGCGGGCAGCAGATCGACAACCCGGTCGAGTTCGCGTGGACACTGCGCGCGCTGCTCACCGGGATGGATCGCTGGGTCCGCCAGGGACGGCGCCGCCGGCCAGCCAGCATCCGCGCCTCGCCGACGGATCGCTCGTCGCTGGCGATCACGTCGCGTTTCCAGCGATTCCGGGCGTCGCCTCGCCCCGCACGATCCCGGCCGGCCGTGACGGCTCAGTCGTGTGGCCGCTGCTGGTGCCGCAAGTGGACGAGGACGGCAACGAGCGCGCCGGCATCCGAGCCCCGGTGGTCGCGGTACCGCTGGCGACCTACACCGGCTGGAACTTCCGCAGCCCGGCGATCGGCGCCCCGACCGAGCTCGTGGACCTGCTGGGATCGGCGATTCCGTTTGCGCGAACGCGGACGGCGCGCGAGGCGGCTCGCGATCCGCGGCGCTCGATCGAAGAACGCTATCCGTCGATGGAAACGTATCTTGCCCGTATCCGCGAGGCAGGGCAGAAGCTGGTCGAAGGCCGGTATCTCCTGGCCGAGGATCTGTCAAAGGTCGTCGAGCGCGCCCGGGAGCACTGGGACCTTCCCGCGATGACGACGAGCAGTCGGTGATGGACGGGAGGAAGTCTGAAATCTGAAGTCTGAAGTCTCGAGATGCCAGCCTGATGACTTACTTCAGATTCAGTCAGGTTTCAGATTTCAGGTCTTCGCGAGGGTGTTATAGCCGCCGCTTATACAAGGCGGCAGAGTATTACTTTCTGTTATGGTCTGGTAAAAACATTTGATTTGACTCCGCAGGCGCGAGCCTGTGTAATTGCGTGGAAATGCTGCTGATTTCAATCCGCCGCGCACACCGTCGCGCCGGGCAACCCACCGTTGCCGTGCGAACGGGGCTCGTCCGCGTGGTCGGCCGGTTTATTGGCGTCGTCGTTAGGGACGACAACCAAACGGGATGATGGCAGCACCCAAGTAAGACGCGACAGACCGGGGCCATCATCCGAGAAAGATGATGGCCCTTTTTTGTTTAGGGAGAGTTGGTGAATTCGAGAGTCGGTGAATTGGCGAATCCGTGAGCTGGCGTTGCTGACGCATTGAACTCACGAAGTCACCAACGTCACCAAATTCGAGCTTGCAGTTTATGAAGATCGCGTATCAGGGGGAACCGGGGGCGTTCAGCGAGGCGGCCGCGCGGCAGATCAGCGCCGACGCGCAGCTCGTGCCCTGCCGCGCCTTCGAGGACGTGTTCGACGCGGTCAAGGCCGGCCCCGCGGCGTACGGCGTGCTGCCGATTGAGAATTCGATCGGGGGCAGCATCCACCGCAACTTCGACCTGCTGCTCGAGCATCATCTGCCGATCGTGGGCGAGGTGGAGCTGCGTGTCGAGCACCATCTGCTCGCGCTGCCGGCCTGCACGATGGAGCGGGTGCGGCGGATCTATTCGCACCCGCAGGCGCTGGCGCAGTGCGATCGGTTTCTCCGGACGCTGGCCGGCGTCGAGGTGATCGCGACCTACGACACGGCGGGCAGCGCGAAGCTGATCGCCGACGAGCAGATGGACGATGCGGCGGCGATCGCCTCGGCGCGCGCCGCCGAAGTCTTCGGCCTGCTGCCGCTCCGGTCGTCGATTCAGGATTACGAGCACAACGTCACGCGGTTCCTGGTCATCGGCCACCGGCCGCTGTCCGCGGCGCCGCCCGACAAGACGACGCTCGTCTTCTCGCTCACCAATGAGCCGGGCGCGCTCTTCAAGGCGCTCAGCGTGTTCGCGCTGCGCGGCATCGATCTGACGAAGCTCGAATCGCGGCCGATTCCCGGCCGCAAGTGGGAGTATCTGTTCTACGCGGACCTGACGGCCGCGCGCGACGATCTCCCGTGTGCGCGGGCGCTGGCGCACCTGGCCGAGTTCGCGCCGATGCTCCGCGTGCTTGGCTCGTATCCGAGCTGCACATCCATCACGAGCGACGCACCGGTCGCTCAGTCGCTCGAGAGGCGCGTGTGACCACCGGATCCAACCCGCTCACGACAGGGCCGAGCCGCGCGCCCGCCCGCGCCATGCTCAAAGCCGTCGGCTTCTCGGATGCCGACCTGCGCAAGCCGCTCGTCGGCGTGGCGAACACCTGGATCGAGATCGGTCCCTGCAACTACCACCTCCGCACGCTCGCCGCCGACGTGAAGGAGGGCATCCGCGCCGCCGGCGCCACGCCGATGGAGTTCAACACCGTCTCGATCTCCGACGGCATCACCATGGGCACCGAGGGGATGCGGGCGTCGCTCGTGAGCCGGGAGGTCATCGCCGACTCGATCGAGCTGGTCGCGCGGGGCAACGGGTTCGACGCGCTGGTGGTGCTCGTCGGATGCGACAAGACCATTCCGGGCGGTGTCATGGCGCTCGCGCGGCTGAACATTCCGGGCTCATTCTGTACGGCGGCTCGATTGCGGCCGGGCAGTTCCAGAACCGCAGCGTCACCATTCAGGACGTGTTCGAGGCCGTGGGCGCTCATGCCGCCGGCCGGATGTCCGATCGCGATTTCACCGCGCTCGAGGACGCGGCGTGTCCCGGTGCCGGCGCGTGCGGCGGCCAGTTCACCGCGAACACGATGGCGATTGTCTGCGAGTGTCTCGGCATCGCGGCGCTCGGCAGCGGGAGCGTGCCGGCGACCGATCCGGCGAAGGCGGGCGTCGCGCGCCGGGCGGGAGAGATGGCCGTGACGCTGGCGGCCCGCGGCATCCGCCCGCGCTCGATCATCACGCGCAGGGCGATCGAGAACGCGATTGCGGTCGTGGCGGCCACCGGCGGATCGACCAACGCGGTGCTGCACCTGATGGCGATCGCGAAGGAAGCGGGCGTGGAGCTCGCGCTTCCCGACTTCGATCGGATCAGCTCGAAGACGCCGCTCCTCGTCGACCTCAAGCCGTCGGGGCGGTTCGTCGCGACCGAGCTTCACGCGGCAGGCGGCAGCACCCTGGTGGTGAAGCGGCTCGTCGAGAGCGGCGCCGTCGCCGGCGACGCGCCGACGGTCACCGGCCGGACCCTGGCCGAAGAGGCGGCGACCGCGACTGAAACACCCGGTCAGGAGGTCGTCCGCCCGATCGATCGCCCGCTGAAGCCGACGGGCGGCCTGGTGATTCTCTTCGGTAACCTCGCTCCCGAAGGCGGCGTCCTGAAGCTCTCAGGCACCGAGCGCGCGAACCATCGCGGGCCTGCGCGCGTCTTCGACAGCGAGGAGGCCGCGTTCGAGGCGGTTCAGGAGCAGCGCATCAAACCGGGTGACGTCGTCGTGATCCGGTACGAGGGACCGAACGGCGGCCCCGGCATGCGCGAGATGCTCGCCGTGACCGCGGCCATCGTCGGCGCCGGGCTCGGCGATACCGTGGCCCTGCTGACGGACGGGCGCTTCTCGGGTGCGACGCGCGGCTTCACGGTCGGGCACGTGTCGCCGGAAGCGTCGCGGGGCGGACCGCTCGCGGCGATTGCCGACGGCGACACGATCGCCGATCGACGTCGTCAACAGACGGCTGGACGTCGAGCTGAGCGACAGCGAGATCAAGGCGCGGCTCGCCGCGTGGGCGCCGCCGCCGCCGCGCTATCAGACCGGAGTGCTGGCGAAGTACGCGCGTCTGGTGTCGTCGGCGTCCATCGGAGCGGTGACGGGATAAGGGGTTCTAAAGGTTCACGAAGACACGAAGGGTTCGAAGGTTCGAGAGGTTCCTTCAAGGTTCGTCGAGATCCTCGTAGAACCTCTGGCTAAGAACCTCTCAAAGTGAGAGGCCATGAGCGAGACCAAACCAACTTTGACCGGCGCAAAGATCCTCTGGGACTGCCTCGTGCGCGAGGGAGTCAACGTCGTGTTCGGCTATCCGGGGGGCGCGATCCTGCCGGCATACGATGCCATGCTCGACTATCCGATCCGGCACGTGCTCGTGCGGCACGAGCAAGGTGCGACGCACATGGCGGACGGCTATGCGCGCGCGACGGGGAAGGTCGGGGTCGCTGTGGCGACGTCGGGCCCCGGCGCCACCAACATGGTGACCGGCATCGCCACCGCGATGATGGACTCGTCGCCGATCGTCTGCATCACCGGGCAGGTCGGCAGCCCGCTGATCGGATCCGACGCGTTTCAGGAAACCGACATCACCGGCATCACGCTGCCGATCACCAAGCACAACTACCTCGTGACGCGCGCGAGCGACGTGGCGCCCGCGATTCGCGAGGCGTTTGCGGTGGCGGCCAGCGGCCGTCCCGGGCCGGTGCTGGTCGACATCACGAAGGACGCGCAGCTCGGCAACACCCAGTTCGACTGGGACGCCGCCGCGCCGGATCTGGCGGCGCTGGCCCGGCCCGGGCACTCGATGGGCGTCGATCCGGTCGCATTGATCAACGCGGCCGAGCGTCCGCTGATTTTCGCCGGCCACGGCATCATTCTCGGCGGCGCGGAGGCAGCGCTTCTGGCCTTCGCCGAGAAGGCGAACATTCCCATTGCGATGACCCTGCTCGGCATCGGCGGGTGTCCGGCCTCGCATCCGCTGAACCTCGGGATGATGGGCATGCACGGCGAAGCCTGGGTCAATACCGCGATTCAGGAAGCCGACCTGCTCATCGCGCTCGGCATGCGGTTCGACGACCGCGTCACCGGCAACCTGAAAACCTACGCGCTGAACGCGAAGAAGATCCACGTCGACATCGACCCCGCCGAGTTCAACAAGAACGTGCCGGTCGATGCCGCCGTGCCGGGCGAGGTCGGGACGATCCTCCGCGACTGGATGCCCCGCATTGCGGACGTCGATCGATCGGCGTGGCTCACGCACATCACCGAGCTCAAGGGCGACTCGGCGGTGCGCGACATCCAGAACCTGCCCGACGACGGGCATCTCTATGCGGCGCATGTGATCAACGATCTGTGGCGCATCACCGAAGGGCGCGCCCTCGTCGTCACCGACGTGGGCCAGCATCAGATGTGGGAGGCGCAGTACTACAAGCACGAAACGTCGCGCTCGCTCATCACGTCGGGCGGGCTCGGGACGATGGGCTTCGCGCTCCCGGCGGCGATCGGGGCGAAGGTCGGGCGGCCGGATGCCGAAGTCTGGGTGGTCGTCGGCGACGGCGGCTTCCAGATGACGTGCCCCGAGCTCGCGACGATGGTGCAGGAAGAGCTCGACGTCAAGATCGCGATCATCAACAACGGGTACCTGGGCATGGTCCGGCAGTGGCAGGAGTTCTTCTATCAGCGCCGGTACGCCGCGACGCCGATCTCCGGGCCCGACTTCAAGAAGCTGGCCGAGGCCTTTGGCGTGTTCGGCACGACCGTGACCACGCGCGGCCAGGTCGCCGGGGCGGTGGCGGCGGCGCGCAGTCACCGCGGCGCGCTCATCGATTTCCAGGTGGAGCAGGAAGATTCGGTGTATCCGATGGTGCCGGCCGGCGCCGACCTTCACAAGATGATCCGCCGGCCGTCGCCGATTGTCGAGACCGCGGCGGATTGAGTAGCCAGGCTGGACATGAGGCTTTCGACTGTGGGCTGTAGCCGACAGCCCAGAACACGACGTCCTAAAGCCGATAGCTTCGTAGAGCCGAGAGTCAGAGTCCTATATGCAGACATTTGCCGTTTACGTCGACAACAAGCCTGGCGTGCTGAACCGGGTCGCGTCGTTGTTCCGCCGCCGCGCCTTCAACATCGAATCGCTGACGGTCGGACACACCGAGAAGCAGGGCATCTCACGGATGACGATCGTCGTCGATACCGACGAGCGCGGCGCCCGGCTGGTCGAGGCGAATCTCTACAAGCTGATTTCCGTCCGTCGCGTGGACAACATCAGCCAGGTGCCGAGCATCGCCCGCGATCTCGCGATGATCAAGGTGGCGGCGATCGGCGACGCCCGCACGCAGGTGATGCAACTCGTTGACGTGTACCGCGCGCGAATCGTCGACATCAGCCCCGAGTCGCTGGTGATCGAGACAACCGGCGCCGAGGACAAGATCGACAGCCTGCTCGAGGTGCTTCGCCCCTACGGGGTCACCGAAATGGTGCGCACCGGACGGGTCGAGATGGCGCGAGGCAGCGGCGCTCCGCGCGCCGCAGCGGCACGGGGCTCGGTCGTCGGCCTCGACGACGCCGATGCGAGCGGCATGTCGGTGTAGGAACCGACGCTGACAGTTGACAGTTGACAGTTCACAGTTAACAGTAGACGGGCGGTGATGGCCGCGGCCGCTCCACGCGATGAGAACGCCGGATTCCAACTGTCAGCTGTTGCTGCGAACTCCGTGCTGCCAGCGTTCTTGCTGTCAGCTTCTTGCTGTCAACTGTGAACTGTCAACCGTGAACTACAGTGTAATCACCGATTGGAGAGAGCCAGCATGGCGACGATGTACTACGACAAGGACGCGGACCTGTCGCTCATTCAGGGCAAGAAGGTCGCGGTGATCGGTTACGGATCGCAGGGACACGCCCATGCGCTGAACCTGAAGGGGAGCGGCGTCAGCGTCAAGGTCGGCCTGTCGCCGACGAGCCGGTCGCGCGCGACGGCGCAGGCCGCGGGCCTCGAGGTCGGCGACGTGGCGGCGGTCTCGAACTGGGCCGACGTGATCATGGTCCTCGTGCCCGACACGACGGCGGCGACGCTCTACAAGGACGCGATCGCGCCCAACCTCGCGCCCGGCAAGATGCTGATGTTCGCGCATGGGTTCAATATTCGTTTCGGCACCATCACCGTCCGTCCCGATGTGGACGTCACCATGGTCGCGCCGAAAGCGCCCGGCCACCGCGTTCGCGAGCTGTATGTCGAAGGCGCCGGCACACCCGCGCTGATCGCGATCCACCAGGACGCGACCGGCCAGGCGAGGGCGCTGGCGCTGTCGTACGCCAAGGGCATCGGCGTCACCCGCGCGGGCGTGATCGAGACGACCTTCGCCGAGGAAACCGAGACCGATCTGTTCGGCGAACAGAGCGTGCTCTGCGGCGGCGTCAGCGCGCTCGTCAAGGCCGGATTCGAAACGCTCGTGGAGGCAGGCTACCAGCCGGAGATCGCCTACTTCGAGTGCATGCACGAGCTCAAGCTGATTGTCGATCTGATGTATCAGGGCGGGCTGAAGTACATGCGGTATTCGGTCAGCGACACGGCCGAACACGGCGACTATACTGGCGGGCCCGCGTATCGTGACGGCCGAGACCAAGCGTGAAATGAAGAAGATGCTCGAGGAGATCAAGAGCGGCAAGTACGCTGAAGGATGGATCGCGGAGAACGCGTCGGGCCGTCAGTGGTTCGAGGGCAAGCGCCGTGAGGAACGCGCGCACCAGATCGAAAAGGTCGGTGCCGAGCTCAGGGCCCTGATGCCGTTCCTCAAGCCGGTCACGATCCCCGAGGAGGAAGCGATCGGCGCCGGCGCGCGGAAGAATGGCTAAGATTCGACCCGATGATGCGGCCGCCGTGCACGCGCGGGAGTCACGGCGGCTCTCCACACTGCTGGACGTCAGCCAGGCGCTTTCGGGCACGCTGAACCTGCGCTCGGCGCTGCACCGCGTGCTCGAGGTGCTCGCCAAGCACCACGGCACCGTGCGCAGCATGGTGACCCTGCTGCAGGACAACGGGGAACTGCACGTCGAGGCGAGCGACGGCCTCGACCAGTCGCCGCACGCGATCCGCTACCGGCTCGGCGAAGGCATCATCGGCAAGGTCGTCCAAAGCAGCAAGCCCATCGTCGTCCCGCGCGTGAGCCGCGAGCCGGCCTTTCTGAGCCGTGCGGCGAAGCGCCCGGAACTGCCGAAGGAAGAGCTCAGCTTCATCTGCGTGCCGATCCTGCTCAGCCGCCGGGCCGTCGGCGCGCTGGGCATCGACCTCAAGTTCAAGGCCGATCGCAACTACGACCGCAGCGTCCAGTTCTACGGCATCGTGGCGTCGGCGATCGCGCAAGCCGTCAAGATCCAGCGGTTGATCGAGGAAGACAAGAAGAAGCTGGTCGACGAGAACACGCAACTGCGGCAGGAGCTGAAGGAGCGGTACGACTTCTCGAGCATCATCGGGAGCAGCGGCCCGGTGCGCCAGATGTACGAGCAGATGTCGCAGGTGGCGGCCACGAACACCACGGTGCTCATCAGAGGTGAATCGGGGACGGGCAAGGAGATGGTCGCCCATGCCATCCACTACAACTCGCCGCGCGCCAACAAGCCGTTCGTCAAGGTGAGCTGCGCCGCGTTGCCCGACAGCCTGATCGAGTCGGAGCTGTTCGGCTACGAGAAGGGCGCCTTCACCGGCGCCGAGCAGCGCAAGAAAGGGCGGTTCGAGCTCGCCGAGGGCGGCACGCTGTTCCTCGACGAGATCGGCGACATCAACCTCACCACCCAGGTGAAGCTGCTGCGAGTGCTGCAGGAGCGTGAGTTCGAACGGCTGGGAAGCACCGAAACCGTCAAGGTCAACGTCCGCCTCATCGCCGCGACGCACAAGGACATGGAACGCGCGATCGCCGCAGGCACGTTCCGAGAGGACCTGTACTACCGGCTCAACGTCTTCGCGATTTTCGTGCCGCCCCTCCGGGAGCGGAAAGCCGACCTTCTACTGCTCGTCGATCACTTCCTCGAGAAGTTTTCACACGAGCACAAGAAGAGCATCAAGCGGATCTCGACGCCGGCCATCGACATGCTCATGAGCTACCACTGGCCGGGCAACGTCCGGGAGCTCGAGAACACGCTGGAACGCGCGGTGCTCATGTGCGACAGCCAGGTGGTTCACGGCCATCACCTGCCGCCCTCGCTGCAGACGGCCGAAGCGTCCGGCACCGTCACGCGCGTGTCGCTGAGCGACGCGGTCGCCGGCTTCGAGAAGGACCTCATCCAGGATGCGTTGAAGACGACGCGCGGCAACCGCGCGAAGGCGGCGCGACTGCTCGACACGACGGAGCGTGTCCTGAACTACAAAGTCCGCAAGTACACCATCGACGCCCGCCGGTTTACGGCCTAGCGCCGCTCGTGGCGCCGCATTCGCAGGAACGAAGGTTCTCGACAAGGTAGAGCGCGCGTCCGTCCTCGTGCGCCAGCGCCTGCAGCGAGAACGATGTCGTGACGAATGCCTTCAGCGCCTCGGATGCGGCGCTTTCCGTCACAACGACGTATCGCACACCGCACGCCAGGCTGGCTCGACAGGGCGGTCCCGGCGAAGTCGCGCGGACGGGCGTCCGGCCCTCGGACAAGTCGAGGATCGGCCCGAGGATCGGGTCCGCGTCGAAGGCTGCCGCGGTCCGCGGGGACATGCGGGAAATGGCGCCGCCCGTCTGGGGATGCTCGTGCATCGTCTGGTGGAACAGGACGCGATAGTCGATCGCGCCGCGCGCCGTGATGCCGTCGGCGATGCCGAGCGGAATCTCCAGCACGATGCCCTGCGGCCTTGCGTTCATCGATGCGTACAACGCCGGCCGATCGAGCAGCAGGAACGGATGCGGCCGCGGCCAGGAATCGAGCGTGACCGCCAGGACGGCGGCGAACCCGATCGCGGTGCCGCGCGGCGACCGCCTGATCGAGGTGAGCGCCATCGCGCCCAGGATGGCGATCATCAGCTGAGCGACGGCGATGGCGCGGCCGGGAATGCGCGCGTTGGCGACTCCCGGCACGAACCTGAGGAATGTCTGCGGGAGCATGAACGCCGTATTGGCGCCGAGCACCTGGAGATACGGGCCGAGCGACCAGACGAAGAAGACGCTGGCGATCCAGAGGTAGACCCGCGCGTCCGGCTGCGTCCTGAGGCGGCGGATCGCCACGACGAGCAGCGCCAGTGGCGCCAGGCCGAGCCACGCGATTTCCTCCATCGGGTTGATCCCGAGTTCTTCGAGGAGCGCGGCCGTCCAGGGACCGGACATGAAACCGAGCGGGTTGCCGAAAAACAGCGTCGCGACGTCGATGCCCGGCGGGGCGCTGCGCCAGAAGTACGTCTGCGTCGCGTAGTCGCCTGCCAGCCACAGCCGCAGGCCGAGGACGAGCACGGGGCTCAGCAGCAGCGCGGTCGCAATCGCGGCCACTGGCAGAAACCGCCAGACCCTGGCGTCCAGCGGATCGGGTGGCGCCGCGAAGGCGAGGACCGGCGACTTCCAGATGAGGAAGGCGCCCAGGAGGAGAAATCCGAGCACGACGCGCGGGTTGAACGTATCCGTCATGCGAAGGCGGATGCCCACGACTGTCGTATCCACACCTCCCGTTGTGTGGATCCACACGACGATGGCGCAGGCGATAGCGATCAGCGCCACGACGATCCCCAGCGCGCCGCGGCGGCGCGGCGTCAACGGGCGGGCGCCCAGCCGAACCGCACGATACGACAGCGAGAGATGCAGGGCCGCGAGCAGCAGCCCGAAAATCAGGTAGTAGTAATCGATGTACGCCACGAGACCGATCGCGCCCGCGAGGGCGGCAGCAGTCGCGACCGCCGGCTTTCGCTCGTAGCGAAGCGTCGCCAGCAGCACCAGGGGAAGACACCAGGCCGACAGAAGGTTCAGGTGCCCGTACAGCCTGACAAGGAGAAACGGCGCGCCCCCGAACGCGATCGCGGCGAATACCGACGAGAGAGGGCTGCGTGTGATGGAATATGCCGCGGCGTACGTGACGGCGAAGTTCAAGAAGACGGCCGCGATCAGCGCGGCGTTGTAGAGGACGACCAGCTCAATCTTCCAGGGCAGCATGGCTGCCGGTACTGTCAGGAGCGGCGTCAGCGTGTGGGTGACGAGGCTGGTACCGATCGGCGCGAAAAGATCTGGCGTCCAGAACACCGATTGGCCGGCCGCGAGCGCGGTGCGCACCCACCAGAAGTTCCAGATCACGGCGAGGTTGTCGCCGGCGTCCCGGCCGAGCACGGCCACCGTCAGGAGCTGCGGCAGAGGCCAGGTGAACAGCGCGGCGAGGACGCCGAACAGAGCCAGGGCAGAACAGTGCGCGGCTGCCGATCTCAATCGAACACGCTCGTGGGAGTCCTACTGGGTGCGGCCCGGATCAAATCCCCCCCATGCACAGGTACTTTACTTCCAGGAACTCCTCCAGGCCATATTTCGATCCTTCCCGTCCGATTCCCGATTCCTTCATCCCCCCGAAAGGCGCGACCTCGGTGGAGATCAAGCCGGTGTTGACGCCGATGATGCCGAATTCCAGCGCTTCCGCGACCCGCCAGACACGGCCGATGTCGCGGCCGTAGAAGTAAGCCGCCAAACCGAACTCCGTGTGATTCGAGAGCGAGATGGCGTCGGCTTCCGTCTCGAAGCGGAACAGCGGTGCGACCGGTCCGAAGGTCTCCTCGCGCGCCACGTCCATGTCGGGAGTGACGCCGGTCAGCACGGTCGGAGCGAAAAAGCGGCCACTGCCGCGCGTGCCACCCTTCACGACGGTCGCGCCCTTCGAAACGGCGTCGCGGATATGGCTTTCCACTTTCTCGACGGCCTTCATATCGATCAGCGGTCCCTGCGTCACGCCTTCCTCGAAGCCGGAGCCGGACTTGAGCCGATCGACAGCGCGCCCCAGGCGGGCCGCGAAGTCGTCGTAGACGGAGGCCTGCACGAGGAACCGGTTGGCGCAGACGCACGTCTGCCCCGTGTTCCGGTACTTCGAAATGATCGCGCCCTCGACCGCGGCGTCAAGGTCCGCATCGTCGAACACGATGAACGGCGCGTTGCCGCCCAGCTCGAGGGAGACCTTCTTGACGGTCGACGCGCACTGGGCCATCAGCAACTTGCCGACCTCGGTCGAGCCGGTGAACGAAATCTTCCGCACGGTCGGATTCGAGGTGAGCTCCCCGCCCACCTCCGCCGCGGCGCCCGTGACGACATTCAGCACTCCTTTCGGTATGCCGGCGCGCTCGCCCAGTACCGCGAGCGCCAGCGCCGAAAAGGGCGTCTGCGAGGCCGGTTTGGCGACGACGGTGCAGCCGGCCGCGAGCGCCGGCCCGACCTTCCTCGTGATCATCGCGATGGGGAAGTTCCACGGCGTGATGCAGCCGACGACCCCGATCGCCTCCTTGATGACGACGATGCGCTTGTCGCGCGCGTGCGAGGGGATGGTGTCGCCGTACGTCCGCTTCGCCTCTTCAGCGAACCATTCGATGAACGACGCGCCGTAGGCGACTTCCGTGCGTGATTCGGCGAGCGGCTTTCCCTGCTCGAGCGTCATCAGCCTGGCCAGATCGTCCTGGTTGGCCATGATGAGCTCGAACCAGCGGCGCAGGACCGCCGTCCGTTCCTTCGCCGGCCTGGCGCGCCAGTCGGGATAGTGCCGCTGCGGCCGCGGCGATGGCCTCACGTGTCTCGTTGCGGCCCAGCTTGGGCACCGTGCCGATGATCTCGCCGGTCGCGGGATCGTCGACCGCGATGGTCGAACCGCCAGCAGGGGCGACCCAGCGCCCGTCGATGTAACACGCCTCACGAAAAAGCTCATGATCTTTGAGAAGCTTCGTGATTCGCTCGGCTACCACGCTTGCCATCATTGACTCCCTTCGCTCGCCAATCTAGTCGCTACTCGATGAGCATAGCGCAAGGTGTGCGGATGATTCCCGCGCAAACAACAGAGCCTCGAAACTTGAGCCTGAAATACTCAAGCTCCGACTCGATTTAAGATGATCTCAGGAGAGCTCGGCGCAACCCCGCGCCAGGTAGGTCGCCGGCCCGGATTCTGGGTATGCTGGTGTGACGTTGGTTCCCGCCGCACTCGCATTCGCCACCTGTCTCGGTCTCGGCTACGCCCCTTTTGCGCCGGGTACATTCGGTTCGGCCGCCGGCCTTCTGTTGTGGGCCGCGCTGCCACAGTCCGCGGCAGCGCATGGCGCCGCGATTGTCCTGATCTTCGCGGTCGGCGTCTGGAGCGCCGGCATGGCCGAACACCATTTTCGCGGCACGGATCCGGCACCGGTCGTCATCGACGAGGTCATGGGCATGCTCGTGACGCTCTTCATGATCCCCGTGGGCTGGCCGGGGGCGGCTGCCGGCTTCGTGCTCTTCAGGGTCTTCGACGTGATCAAGCCGCCTCCGGCAAACCGGCTGGAGCGGCTGCGTGGGGGCATGGGCATCATGGCCGACGATTTCATGGCCGCCGTATATGCGAACCTGGCTCCTCCGGGTCGCCCTTGCATTGGGTAACCGGATGGTTTGGTGATCGGGACATTGCTCGGGGATGAATCAATGCGAGTTGCAACCTTCGTTCGCACGGTGACAGGCGCGTGCACATTCCTGCTTCTGGTCTCGACTATCGGGACATCGGCAGGGGAACAAGCCGGCGCGGCAGGTCCACAGCGGTTGCAGAGCGAGCTCGAGACCCTTGCCGCACGCCCGGGAGAGCCACGGGTGGTGAGCGCCGGGGGCGTGACGCGTTCCGATGCGCCGCTGCTGACGATCGAAAACACGGCGCCTTTCGAAAACAGCGAGCAGCGCCGGCTGGTGATCGTCGGCGGGCTGAACGGCGACGAGCGCGGTACCCGGGCCATTCTGGGCGCGATCGCGTGGTTCAAGACAAGCGCGCCCCAGTCGCTCCGCAGGATCTGGGCCGTCAGCGCGATGCCGTCGGCAGATCCCCACCAGCACGCCCGCGCCCGGCCCTATCTGTTTCCGCCGTTGAGCGGTTTCTTCGATGATGCCGATCAGCCCGAGAGCAGATATGCGTGGCGATGGGCGACCTTCCAGGCCCCGGACCTCGTGCTGGAAGTGTGGGGCGGCGATTCGATGTCGTGGACCGCGAGCGATTTTCCGGCGTTGAAAGCGGCCGGCCTTCCTCGCGGGTCCCTCGCCGCGGCGATGTCCGGCGGGGCGGGCCCTGACAGCGGCGGTGCGCCGGCAATCCTTGTCACGGCTCGCGCGACCGATGGGCCTCAACTGCTGGAGCAGGTCTTGAAAGCGGCTGTCGGGCTGCCGCGATCGGCATTGCACTCCGACATCATCGCTCGCACGGCCCGAAGCTCCCCTCGATATCGCCGGCGTGCTGGCCCGTCGGTACCCTGCCGACGCTGTCGTGAATTACATCCCGTCGGTGGCGTGGACCAACACTCTGCGGCTGGCGGCGATCACCGGTGACGCCTCGCTGCAGCAGCGTGTTCGCCAACAGACCTTGCCCTGGATGTCAGGGGCGCGTCCTCTCTTCGCCGAGAAGATCACGCTCGGGGCGGCTTCCGGGGCGATGGTCTATGCGGAGCTGGCGGCAACCGGTGATGAATCGGCCCGTGCGTTGGCGATCCAGGCGGCCGAGGCTGCCTCTGCGGAGGGCCCAAACGGCATCGCCCAATACGGCCAGGGTTGGCCCGAGGACATGTTCATGACGGCCTCCGTTCTGTCGCGCACAGGCAAGATGTCTGGGCGGGAGCGGGACCTGGATCGGCTGGCGACCAGGCTCACCGCGTATGCGGGCCGGCTGCAGCGTGAAGACGGCATCTTCATTCATTTCACCGACGGGCGTCAGCCGTGGGGCCGCGGCAATGGATTTGCGGCACTCGGGTTGATGGAGGGACTCAGCGCGATTCCACGGACGCATCCTCTGCGCGAGCGGATCCTCACGATCTACCAGCGTCAGATGAAAGGGCTCGTTCCGCTGCAGGCTCCCGATGGCATGTGGCGGCAGATCGTCGATGAGCCGGGCAGCTATCGCGAGGAGTCGGTGACCGCGATGGTCCTGTCGGCGATGGCGCGAGGGATTCGGAACGGGTGGCTCGACCAGACGTATCGTCCGGTTGTCGAGCGCGCGTGGCGGGCGCTCGCAGCCCACGTCACGCCGGATGGATCGATCGTCGATGTGTGCACGGGAACGGGCGCCGGACCGACGCGCCGGTACTATCTCGATCGACCAGCGATCGCAGGCCCTGACGATCGCGGGGGCGCGATGGCGCTGCTCGCGGCGATGGAGATGCACGACCTCGGCCGGTGAGCCTTTTGATTTCTCCATTGACTCCATGAGGGCCTGGATCGTCGCCGTCGGCAGCGAGATGCTGACGCCCTTTCGCGTCGATACCAACTCGCTCGTCATCACGGAGCGGCTGAACGCCATCGGCTGCGATGTCCGCCTGAAAGTGGTGGTCGGCGACTCTGTCGACGAGCTGGCGCAGGTGCTGACGGCCGCGCTCGACTCGGCCGATCTGATCGTCTGCACCGGCGGACTTGGCCCGACCGAAGACGACATCACGAGAGACGCTCTGACGCGCGTGCTCGGGATGCCCCTCGAGATCGACGAAGCCATCGTCGAACACATTCGCGCGCGGTTTGCGCGGCGCGCCATGACGATGCCCGACATCAACCGCCGTCAGGCGATGGTGCCGCGAGGCGCGACCGTCCTCGCGAACCCGAACGGCACCGCGCCAGGACTCTGGATCGAGCACGGCCAGGTGCGCATCCTCGTGCTGCCAGGCCCGCCGCGCGAGATGACGCCGATGCTCGGCGCGGTGATACAGGAGCGGCTGGCGCCGTACAGCAGCGGGCAGGGCCTCTTCCGCCGGGTAATCAAGATCACCGGCCGCGCCGAGTCCGACGTCGACGCCTGCGCGCAGCCGATCTACGGACGCTGGACGACGCAGCCGGTGCCAATCACCACCACGATCCTGGCGGTGCTCGGCCAGATCGAACTGCATCTGACCGCTGCCGCGGGCAGTCGCGCCGAAGCGGATGTCGCGCTCGACGCCGCCGTCCTGCAACTGGAGGACGTCTTCGGGTCGTCGATTTACAGCACCGACGGGCGGCCGCTGCCGCGAGTCGTCGGCGACATGCTGCGTTCGGCGCATTGGACGATCGCCGTAGCGGAGTCGTGCACCGGCGGCCTGCTCGCCTCGCTGCTGACGGACGTGCCGGGCAGCTCCGACTACGTCGAGCGCGGCGCCGTGTCTTACAGCAACCGCGCGAAAGTCGAGTGGCTCGGTGTGCCCGAATCGCTCATCGCCGATCATGGCGCCGTGAGCGAGCCGGTGGCGCAGTCAATGGCGGAGGGCATCCGCGCCCGCGCGCATACAGACGTCGGCGTCGGCGTCACGGGGATTGCGGGGCCTGGCGGCGGCACGCCGGACAAACCGGTCGGGACGGTCGCGATCGCCGTCGTCGCCGGCGACGACACACGCGTTCGAACGTTTCAATTCATCGGCGAGCGCGAGCAGGTGAAGTACCAGTCGGCCCAGGCGGCGATGAACATGCTGCGGCTCATACTGCTCGAGCACTCTAGCAACGCCAAGAGCCTCTAACAGGTTGTAATAGCCAGCAACCTGAAGTGAGAAGTGAAAACCTAGAAGTCAAAAGTGAAGAACATGGATTTGGTCTATGCCAACATTTCGTTGAGGAACCCAAGACACACTGACCTCAGCGCCATGGAGGTTCGTGCGCTCGTTGACACCGGCGCGATGCACCTGTGTATCCCGCAACACGTTGTCGTCCAGCTCAAATTGGAATCGGCATACGAGCGCGAGGTCACGACAGCCGACGGTACCAGGAAGGTGTGTCCCTACGTGGGTCCGATCGAGATTCGTTTCGACGGTCGCGCCTGTTTTACGGGAGCGCTGGTACTCGGTGACGAAGTGTTGCTCGGCGCGGTGCCCATGGAAGACATGGATCTGATTGTCAGCCCGGCGACACACGCCGTCGCCGTGAACCCTCGAAGTCCCAACATTCCTTCTTCGACGGTCAAGTCCGCCTACAGCCACGCCGTTACGTCCGAAGGGCAGCCGTTTGCTCGCGTCGCGCGCCTGGAGTCGCGGCCAGCCGCTCGTCGACGCGGATGAAGAGCCACGGACTGGCGGCGAGCAACGCAAACACCGCTCCCATCCCAATGGCGACGGTGACGTTCCAGCCGGGAGTCGCGCGCACGATAGATCTCGCCCATCCCGCCGGCGCCGATGACCGCGTGGATTTCGTAGGGACCGAGGCGCGTGCCGGGACCCAGGGGCATATGGGAAATTGAGCCGGCGCCATGCTAGCCGGATTCGGTGATCCCCAGTCGCGCCAGCTTCTTCATCCCTGCCGGCAGGAGGCTCAGCGCCGCGGCGACACGGCGGAGTACAACTGTCACTGGCGCGGAGGAGCGCCGCTTCCACCCAGGAGAACTTGACCGAGGCCGAAGCGGTGGGATAATCCGACCGTGATTTGTGACGCTCGATTCCAAGCGGCGGCTGACCGTGGCCTGACGCGCGGGTGGTGGCCTGGCTCGAGGCCGAGAAGGATTCCTGTTATGCCGTCGCAGGACTGAGCCAGCCCAGTTCGCGAGCGACGCGACCATCCTGCCTGTTGATTCATGCGCATTTTCGCGGCCATCGATCTCTCAGACGATGCACGGGCCGCGATCGCGGCCGAACAGGCGGCGATCGTCTCTTCGCTGGGTGATGACGCTCGCGGGCTGAAGGTCGTTCGCCCGGAACACATGCACCTGACGTTGGCGTTCGTGGGCGACGCGACCGACGCGGTCGGCGCCGCGATCGTCGAGAGCATGCGCCTGGACATCGCTCAGGCGCCATTCGAGCTGGCGTTCGGAGGTGTCGGTACCTTTCCGCCGCGGGGTGCGCCGCGGGTCCTGTGGCTCGGCGTGGTCGCGGGCGCGGACGCCGTCATCACGCTGCACGCCTCGGTGGCGGGCCGGTTCGAGGCCGCCGGCGCCCACCAGGACCGCCGGCCTCTCCAGCCGCACCTGACGCTCGCGCGGTGGCGCCACCCCTCGAGATCGTTCCGGTTGAAGGCGGCGGACGGAAACCATCGTGTGGCGACGGTCGAGGTCGCGGGCGTCACCTTGTATCAAAGTCGGTTATCCTCGTCGGGACCGACCTATGTCCAGTTGGCGCACTCCCGTCTATGCGGCCTTCTAACTTCTCGGTTCTAACACTACGCTGTCAGTTCCAGAGTCGCCAGGAGGGCCGGAAACATGCTGCGGCAGCGAACCATGCGAGCGGCGCGTCTCCCGCGACCGTGGGGAAACCGAATCGGAGGGCCGAAGTCCGCGGCAACTCGCGGAGTTGCCGGATGTCACCGACGCAACCCGAGATGAGGTTTCCCGCGCCGTCGAGCGGTTCGCCGAGCAGCATGTTTCTGGCGCAATTCCACCGAAGTGGTGGCCTGCCATGCCCGTCCTCGCCATAGTCGCCGCCTACGCCATCGGATCCGTCCCCTTCGCGCTGATCCTGGCGCGACGGTGGGGCACGAGGGACCTGCGACTCATTGGCAGTGGCAACCTCGGTGCGGCGAACGTGTGGCGGGCGACGGGGACTACCGCCGGTGTCCTGGTTGCGCTCCTCGACATCTTGAAGGGCGTCGCCGGAGTTGTCGTGGCCGAGCGCCTCAATGGCGGTGTCGCGGCGCCGGCCGCCGCCGGGGTCGCAGCCGTCGTGGGGCACATCTACCCGGTGTGGCTCGGCTTTCGCGGCGGGAAGGGCGTCGCGACGAGCTGCGGTGTCTTTGCCGTCCTGACGCCGCTCGCCGTCGTGCCGGCCCTCGCGATCTTCGCCCTCAGCGTGTGGATCACGAAATACATCTCGGCCGGTTCGGTGCTCGCGTCCCTTGCGCTGCCGCCGCTCGTGTATGCCACCGGCAGCTCCACGTCGGCCGTCACCGCCGCAGCCGTCGTGGCGGCCCTGGTCCTCTTTCGCCACCGTTCCAACCTGACGCGGGTGCGCGCCGGCACCGAACCCCGGGTGGGGATGGTCGCGCCAGAGGGTTAGGCCCATGCAACACGTCACCGTGCTCGGCGCGGGCGGTTGGGGAACGGCACTCGCGGTTCATCTTGGCCGCATCGGTCACGAGGTGAGCCTTTGGGCGCGCGATCCCGCGCTCGTCGCCGACATCGCCGCCCGCCGCGCGAACGCCGTGTATCTGCCCGACGTCTCGCTTCCAGAGAGCGTGACCGTGACAGCCTCCCTGGCAGAAGCGCTCGGCGACTCCGAGCTCGTGGTCTCGGCGCTTCCCTCACACGGCTGCCGTGCCGTGATGCGAGTCGGCGGCTCCCCACATCGGGCCGCACGCGACCGTCGTCAGCGCCACGAAGGGTCTCGAGACCGACACGCTGCTGCGGATGTCGGAAGTGATCGCGCAGGAGCTCGGCACGGAGCGTCCGGTGGTCGTGCTGTCGGGTCCGAGCTTCGCGGTCGAGGTGGCGCACGCAACGTCCGACGGCGGTCCTTGCCGCGTCGACGTCGGAGGCGGCCACCGGCCTGGTCCAGGAAGAGTTCCGCGGGCCGTACTTTCGTCTGTACGGATCGCAGGACGTCGTCGGCGTCGAGATCGGCGGCGCCATGAAGAACGTCATCGCGATCGCCGCCGGAGTGGTCGAAGGACTCGGGCTGGGACACAACGCGCTGGCGGCGCTGATCACGCGCGGCCTGGCCGAGATCACGCGGCTCGCCTGCGCGGCCGGAGGCCGCCGGGAGACGACCGCCGGCCTGAGCGGGCTCGGCGACCTCGTGCTGACGTGCACGGGACGGCTCAGCCGCAATCGCCACGTCGGCATCGAGCTCGCGCGCGGCCGCCGGCTCCACGAGATCCTCGCCGGCGATGAAGATGGTCGCGGAGGGCGTGAACACGACCCGCGCCGCGCTGGCGCTCGGGGAGCGCTACGGCGTCGAACTGCCGATTGCCACCCAGATGGCCGCCGTGCTCGACGGGCGATCGGACGTCCGCGCGGCGGTCGAAGCGCTGATGGTCCGGCCACAACGGGCGGAGAGCGAAGGAGGTCTAGCGCCCGCACAGACTGCGAGTGCCCTGTCCGCGATAAGATCCGGAAATGGGTGTCTTCGGCCGGATCCGCGAGAGTCTTTCCCGCACCAAGCAGCAGATCGTCGAGCGCTTCGACGAGATCGTCCGCCAGGCCGACGAGCCGGAGCGGCGTTCGCGGCCGATCGACGTCGAAACCCTCGACGCGCTCGAGGAACTGCTGATTTCCGCCGACATCGGCGTGGCGGCGACCGAGCGGATCATCGCGGCCGTCAAGGGCCGGCTCGCAGCGGCGAGAGCCTTCGCGATCTCGTGAAAGCAGGAGATCCGCAGCGTGTTCGCGGCGCGTCGATCACCGGACAGCCGCCACCAGCGCTCCCATCGGTGACCCTGATCGTCGGCGTCAACGGGACCGGCAAGACCACCACGGTCGGCAAGCTGGCGAACCTGCTCAGGAAGGAAGGGCGGCAGCCGCTCATCTGCGCGGCCGACACGTTTCGCGCCGCGGCCGTCGAGCAGCTCGAGATCTGGGCGACGTCGGGCCGGCGTCGACATCGTGCGGGCGCGGGAAGGCGCCGATCCGGCGGCCGTCGTCTTCGATGCGATCTCGTCGGCAAAGGCAAAGGGCCGGGATCCCGATCCTCGTCGACACCGCCGGTCGCCTGCACACGCGCGTGAACCTGATGAACGAGCTCGAGAAGATCCGCCGCATCGCGGCGCGCGAGGTGCCGGGCGCGCCGCACGAAGTGCTGCTCGTGCTCGACGCGACGGTCGGGCCAGAACGGCGTCGTCCAGGCGCGCGAGTTCACGAACGTCGCCGGCGTGAACGGCATCGTGCTGACGAAGCTCGACGGCACGGCGAAGGGCGGCGTCGCCGTCGCGATCGCCCACGATCTGAAGCTGCCGATTCGCTACGTCGGCGTCGGCGAGGGGATCGACGACCTCGTGCCGTTCTCGACGCGAGCGAGTACGTGGACGGCCTGTTCGAAGAGAAGTGGTGACGTCCTGACGCGCATCCGACTACATGGAGCGCGCGCTGTTTCACGCCGCGCGGGGGCGCGGGCGCACGAGTCCGAACCCGATGGTCGGCGCGGTCGTCGTGTCGGCCGACGGCGTCGTCGTCGGCCAGGGCTTCCACGAGCGCGCCGGCGAGCGCGCACGCCGAGGTCGCGCGCGCTCGACGATGGCGGGCGACGGGCGCGCGGGCGCGACGCTCTACTGCACGCTCGAGCCGTGCTGCCACATCGGACGGACCGGGCCCGTGCGTCGTCCGGATCGTCGAGGCCGGCATCGCGCGCGTCGTCGCGCGCGGTCGAGGATCCGAATCCGCTCGTGCGCGGCCGGGGGTTCGCCTATCTCGAGGCGCACGGCGTGGACGTCGAGGTCGGCCTCGGCGCGGCGACGGCGACCTGCGCTGAACCAGCCGTTCTTCACGCTGATGCGGGAGCGGCGGCCGTTCGTCATGCTGAAGGCGGCGATCAGCCTCGACGGCTGCATCGCGGAGGCGCCCGGGCGGCGCACGCGCTGACCTCGGACGCGGCGAACCGCCACGCGCAGCGCGTTCGCGCCGAGGTCGACGCGATCGGCGTCGGCGTCGGCACGGTCCTCGTCGACGATCCGCTGCTGACGCGCGCGCGGCGCCTATCGCGAGCGCCCGCTGGCGCGCGTCATCTTCGACCGCCGTCTGCGGACGCCGCCCGACGCGCGCGTGCTCTCGACACGTGACGCCGGCCCTGTCATCATCGTGACGACGGCGGCCGGCGCGGCTCGAGCGGACGTGCGCAGGCGCCTCGAGGCGCGCGGCGCCGAGATCGAGGTCGCCGCGGACGGCACGCTCCGCGCCGCGCTCGACGTGCCTGGGCAGCGCGGCAGATCGGCTCGCTGCTGCTCGAAGGCGGCGCCGGCTTGCACCAGGCGGCGTGGGACGAAGGGCGTGGTCGACTTCGTGCGGCTCTACGTGACGCCGCACGTGCTCGGTCCGGGCGGCCTGCGGTTTCTCGACGGGCGGCCGTTTTCGTCGGCGGCGCTTGTTCGACCGCGCGGATCGAGCCGCTCGGTCCGGATGTGCTGATCGAAGGTTATGTTCACGGGCCTCGTTGAAGCGGTCGGCGAAGCTCGTCGAGTGCAAGCCGACGAGCGGCGGCGTCCGTGCTGCGCATCGGCTCGCCGCTCGCGCGGCGAGCTGGCGCCCGGCGACAGCCTGGCCGTCAACGGCGTCTGCCTCACGGTGATCCTGGCGGAGGCGGGCGAGATCCACGCCGATGTCGGTCCGGAGACGCTGCGCGTGACGACGCTCGGCAGCGCTCGCGCGCGGGGCGCTCGTCAATCTCGAACGGCCGCTGCGCGCCGACGGCCGGTTCGGCGGGCACTTCGTGCAGGGGCACGTCGACGCGATCGGCCACGTTCGAGGAGCTGCGGGCCGACGCCGACTTTCACTGGCTGACGGTCAGCTTTCCGCCGCAGCTGGCGCCGTACATCGTCCACAAGGGCTCGATCGCGGTCGACGGCATCAGCCTGACGGTCGCCGGGCTCGGCGCGCGATCGGTTCGACGTGCAGGTCGTGCCGTTTACGCTCGAGCACACGAACCTGCAGGCCGGCGCAGGTCCGCGACCGCGTCAACCTCGAATGCGACATGGTCGGGAAGTACGTCGTGCGCGCCGCGGAGCTCGCCGGGCTGACGCTGCGCCGCTGGACGGCGTCAAGGGCGCTCGGACACGAGCCAGGCATTCAGTCGACAGCTGTGACCGAGAACGTCGTGACCGGATGCGCAGCGAACGAATGAGAACCGATCGAAATCGCCAAAGGCGCGCGCGAAGCAGCCGAGTCCGTTCGCGCGGATCGAGGACGCGATCGAGGCGATTCGCGCCGGCCAGATGATCATCGTCGTCGACGATGAGGATCGCGAGAACGAGGGCGATCTGACGATCGCCGCCGAGAAGGTCACGCCCGAAGCGATCAACTTCATGGCGCGGTACGGCCGCGGGCTGATCTGCCTGTCGATGACGCCGGAGCGGCTCGACGAGCTCGAGATTCCGCTGATGGTGTCGCAGAACACGTCGCGGTTCGAGACCGCGTTCTGCGTGTCGATCGAGGCCGAAGGGCCGGACGACGACCGGCATCTCGGCGGCCGATCGCGCGGCGACCGTCGCTGGCGGCGATCGATCCGGCGACCAGGCCGTCGCGATCTCGCGCGGCCCGGCCACATGTTTCCGCTGCGGTCGCGCACCGGCGGCGTGCATCGTGCGCGCCGGCCAGACCGAGGCGGCCGTCGATCTGGCGCGGATCGCCGGGCTGTATCCGGCCGGCGTCATCTGCGAAATCATGAACGAAGACGGCACGATGGCGCGCGTGCCGCAGCTCGCGAAGTTCGCCGAAGAAGCACGGGCTGCTGATGATCACGATCGCGGATCTGATCAAGTACCGGATGCGGACCGAGTCGCTGCGTCAAGCGGGTCGCCACGGCGAAGCTGCCGACCGAGTACGGCGACTTCCAGGTTCACGTGTTCGAGAACCTGCTCGACAAGCAGAAGCACGTCGCGCTCGTGCGCGGCGACATCGGCGACGGGCAGGACGTGCTGGTGCGCGTGCACTCGTCAGTGCCTGACCGGCGACGTGCTGCACTCGATCCGGTGCGACTGCGGCGCGCAGCTCGACGCGGCGATGCAGCGCATCGCGCGCCGAAGGGCGCGGCGTCCTGCTGTATCTGAATCAGGAAGGGCGCGGGCATCGGCCTGGCGAACAAGATTCGCGCGTACGAGCTGCAGGACGAGGGGTTCGACACCGTCGAAGCCAACGAGCGGCTCGGGCTTCAAGGCCGATCAGCGCGACTACGGCATGGGCGTGCAGATTCTGCGCGAGCTCGGCATCCGGTCGATGCGGCTGCTGAGCAACAACCCGCGCAAGCTCGTCGGCATCGAGGGCTACGGGCTGTCGGTCAGCGAATGGCTGCCGCTCGAGATTCCCGCCGTCGGACTCGACCCGGCGGTATCTGAAGACCAAGAAGGAGAAGCTCGGACACAAGCTCGTCGAGTCGGTTTGAGCGATCGGCTATCGGTCAGCGAGTCCGCTTGACGGACCGAGTTCAGACGACCTCATGATGCTTGTGCAGCATACGATAAGCGTTTGCGGTAGAGCAGGTTAGCGCGTCCATGTTCGACTCCCTCAGCACACGTCTTCAGGACGTTTTCAAGACGCTGCGCGGCGAGACGCGGCTGACGCCCGAGAACATCGAGGCCGCGCTGCGCGAGATTCGCCTCGCGCTGCTCGAAGCCGACGTCAACTTCAAGGTCGTCAAGGCGTTCATCGATCGCGTGCGCGACCGGGCGATGGGGCAGGACGTGCTCCGCAGCCTGTCGCCGTCGCAGCAGGTCGTCAAGATCGTCCGCGACGAGATGCTGGCGCTCTTCGGCGACGCCGAGGGCGGGCTGCAGCCGACGACCAAGCGGCCGCGCGTCATCCTGCTGCTCGGGCTGCAGGGCGCCGGCAAGACGACGACGGCGGGCAAGCTGGCGAAGTGGCTGACGAAGCAGGGGCGGCATCCGCTGCTCGTCTCGACCGACGTCAAGCGGCCGGCCGCGATTCAGCAGCTGAACGTCGTCGGCGCAGAAGGCGTCGGTGCGGGTGCACGATCCGGCGGGCGCAGATGGATCCGGTGGCGCGCGCGAAGGGCGCGGTCGCCGAGGCCGCCAACCTCGGGTTCGACGTCGTCATCGTCGACTCGGCCGGCCGGCTGCACATCGACGACGAGCTGATGACCGAGCTCGTCGCGATCAAGGACGCGACCGAGCCGTCGGATCTGCTCTACGTCGCCGACGCGATGACCGGGCAGGACGCGATCAAGAGCGCCGGCGAGTTCAACCGGCGCGTCGGCGTCACCGGCGTCGTGCTGACGAAGCTCGACGGCGACGCGCGCGGCGGCGCGGCGCTGTCGGTCGTCTCGGTCGTCGGCGTGCCGATCGCGTTCGTCGGCAGCGGCGAGCGGCTCGAGGATCTCGAGCCGTTCCATCCCGAGCGCGTCGTCTCGCGCGTGCTGGGCATGGGCGACGTGCTGTCGCTCATCGAGCGCGCCGAAGCGGCGATCGACGGCGAGGATGCGGAGCGGCTCGAAGAGAAGATCCGGGCGAACGAGTTCACGCTCGAGGATTTTCGCGATCAGCTCAAGACGATCCGGAAGATGGGGCCGCTCGAGCAGATCCTCGGGATGCTGCCGGGCATGGGCAACCTCAAGGCGCTGGCGGAGAACAAGCCGGACGAGAAGCAGATGACGCGCGTCGAGGCGATCATCAGCTCGATGACGCCGGACGAGCGGCGCAAGCAGCACATCATCAACGGCAGCCGCCGCAAGCGGATCGCGAAGGGCAGCGGCACGTCGGTCGAAGAAGTGAACCGGCTGCTGAAGCAGTTCGTGCAGATGCAGAAGATGTTGAAGTCGCTCGGCGGGATGGCCGGGCTCGTCGGCGGCGGCGGCAAGAAGGCGCGCCGCCAGGCGATGCAGATGCTGCGCAACCGGCGGACTGAGCTCGCGGTGCTCGGAAGCTCAGCGACGAGCCTTGCGACGGGTCGCCGTGTGCGCAGCGAAGTTTCGGTTCGAGAGCGAGCCTCGAATCCGTATTCAGGAGAGACAGATGGTCGTCATTCGTTTGCGTCGGGCAGGATCCAAGAAGCGTCCGTTCTTCCGCGTCGTCGTCACCGATTCGCGCGCCGCGCGCGACAGCAGCTTCGTCGAAATCCTCGGACACTACAATCCGCGCACGAAGCCGGCGGTCGTCAAGGTCGACAAGGAGCGCGTCGACTACTGGATCAAGCAGGGCGCGCAGCCGTCCGACTCGGTGCGGACGCTGATCGCGCGTCACCTGACGCCGCGCCGCGCGCCGGCGGCGGCGGCGGCCGCCGAGCCCGCGAAATGAGCGCCGAGGTCGACGGCAGCCGGCGTGCGCGCCGTCGTCGAGGTGCTGGCGCGGGCGCTGACCGACCGGCCGGACGAGGTGCGCGTCACCGAGATCGCAGCACAGGGGCACGACGCTCGTCGAGCTGTACGTCGGCGCCGGGCGAGCTCGGGCGGGTCATCGGCAAGCAGGGACGCACGGCGGCGGCGCTGCGGACGCTGGCCGCGACGCGCCGGCGAGAAGGAAGGCAAGACGGTCACGCTCGAGATCCGCGAGCGCGTAGCAAGGCCGTGATGGCTGCGACGTGGGACGAGA
Source organism: uncultured Acidobacteriota bacterium (assembly GCA_963745495.1). Classification (GTDB taxonomy): domain Bacteria; phylum Acidobacteriota; class Vicinamibacteria; order Vicinamibacterales; family CAVVIG01; genus CAVUXJ01. Next base: position 440,365 of record CAVUXJ010000015.1, on the reverse strand, counting down.
TGGCGGTGGTCGGGCGGATCGCCCGGGCGCACGGCATCCGCGGGCCAGGTGATCGTCAATCTCGAAACCGATTTTCCGGACGAGCGGTTTCGGCCGGGCGCCGAGCTGTTCGTCAAGCGCGCGGCGGCGTCGTCGAGCCGCTGACGATCACGACGCGTCCGGTTTCAGCGGGAGCGGCCGGTGATCGGGTTGCGCGGCGTCGACGACATGAACGCGGCCGACGGCGCTGGCGGGCTCGAGCTGCGGGTGCCGGTCGAGCGGCTGGCGCCGCTGCCGGCCGGGAACGTTCTACCGGCACGACCTGGTCGGCTGCGCGGTCGAGACGAGCGACGGGCGAGCGCGTCGGCGTCGGTGACCGACGTCGAAGGGCACGCTGGCGGCAGCCGGCTGGTGGTCGAGACGCCGGCGCGGCGAGGTGCTGGTGCCGCTGGCCGTCGGACGATCTGCCCGGATCGATCGATCCGCGCGGCGCGAAGCGGATCGTGATCGAGCCGCCGGAGGGTGCTTGACTGGAGCGTCTGAACGAAGCTGGAGCTGATGATGCGATTCGACATCGTCACGATCTTTCCGGCGATGGTCGAGCAGGCGCTGGCGGCGGGCGTCGTCGGGCGGGCGATCGAGCGCGGCACGCTCGACGGTCGACGGTGCACGACCTGCGCGACTTCACGACCGATCGGCATCGCGTCGTGGACGATGTGCCGTACGGCGGCGGGCCGGGCATGGTGCTGAAGCCGGAGCCGATGTTCCGGGCGCTCGACGCGATCGCGGCGGACGGCGAGCGCGGCGCGACGGTGGTGCTGACGTCGCCGCAGGGCACGCGGTTCACGCAGGCGGTGGCGGAGCGGTTGAGCCGGCGAGCCGCACCTGGTGCTGCTGTGCGGCCGATACGAAGGCGTGGACGAGCGGGTGCGGGCGCGGGTCGACGAGGAGATCTCGATCGGCGACTACGTGCTGAGCGGCGGCGAACTGCCGGCGCTGGTCATCGTCGACGCGGTCGCGCGGCTGGTGCCGGGCGTGGTCGGCGACGAGCAGTCGGTGGCGGAGGATTCGTTCAGCCGCGGGCTGCTCGACTTTCCGCAGTACACGCGGCCGGCGGAGCTGACGGTCGACGGGAACCGGCGACGCCGACGCTGAAGGTGCCCGACGTGCTGGTGTCGGGCAACCACGCGGAGATTCGGCGGTGGCGGAAGCGGGAAGCGGTCGCGCGGACGCTGGAGCGGCGGCCGGACCTGCTGGCGCGGCGCGGCGCTGGACGATGAAGAACAGGAGATTCTGCGCGAGCTGGTCGCGGAGCGCGAGGACGTAGCGCGAAGCCGCGAGTCCGCCGACGGAGCGAGTGATGAACATGGGCGCCATTGAAGTGGTGGAGAAGTCGCAGCTGGCCGAACGGCCGGCGATGAAGTCGGGCGACACCGTCCGCGTGCACGTGAAGGTGCGCGAGGGCGACAAGGAGCGCATCCAGATCTTCGAAGGCGTCGTCATCGGCTGCATCGCGGCGGCACGCGCGCGTCGTTCACGGTGCGCAAGGTGTCGTTCGGCCAGGGCGTCGAGCGCATCTTCCCGCTGCACTCGCCGACGATTCAGAAGGTCGAAGTGATGCGGTCGGCCAAGGTCCGGCGCGCCAAGCTGTACTACCTGCGCGATCTGAAGGGCAAGGCGGCGCGCATGAAGGACAGCGGCAGGCAGAGGTCGAAAAGCTGAAGTCAGAAGTCTGACAGTCCGAGTTCAGACAGTTCGAGCTGCCATGGTCCGTGTTCCGGCGATGCGCACGCTGGAGAACGCGCTGCGGCGCGTCGGCTTCTGCCATGTCGCCGGCGTCGACGAGGTCGGGCGCGGCTGCCTCGCCGGTCCGGTCGTCGCGGCCGCCGTCGTCCTCCATCCCGACCGCCACATTCCCGGCGTCTGCGACTCGCAAGCTGGTGCCGGCGGCCGAGCGCGAGCGCCTCTTCGAGCGCATCGTGCGCCACGCCGTCGCGTGGGCCGTGGCCTCCGCCGATCCGCGCGAGATCGATCACATCAACATCCATCAGGCGTCGCTGCGCGCGATGCGGCGCGCGGTGCTGGCGCTCGCGCCGCTGCCCGACATCGTGCTCGTCGACGCGTTTCGCGTGCCGGACCTGCCGATGGCGCAGCGCGGCGTGCTGCACGGCGATCGCCGCTGCTCGGCGATTGCGGCCGCGTCGATCGTCGCCAAGGTGACGCGCGATCGCGAGATGCGCGAGCTGCACGGCCGCGATCCGCGCTACGGCTTCGACCGGCACAAGGGCTACGCGACCGCCGATCATCTCGACGCGGTTGCACGGTTCGGCTACTCCGACGCGCATCGGCGATCGTTCCGCCCGCCGACGCTGTTTGATACGATTGACTGACATCAGCAACGTGGCCATCGATCGCGCCGCCACGCTGCGCAACGCCGAGAAGCTGCTCCGGCAGGGAAAGCTCGATCTGGCGATCGCGGAATACCTCCGCGTCGTCGAGGATCAGCCGCGCGACTGGAACACGGCGAACATCCTCGGCGATCTCTACGTCCGCGCCGGGCAAGACCGACAAGGCGGTCGAGCAGTTCGTCCGAATCGCCGACAGCCTGAGCGACGAGGGCTTCCTGCCGAAGGCGGGCGCGCTCTACAAGAAGATCCTCAAGATCAAGCCGGACCACGAGCACGCGCTGCTGCAGGCGGCCGAGATCGCCGCGAGCCAGGGGCTGCTGCGTCGACGCCCGCGCCTATCTGAACACCGTCAGCGAGCGGCGGCGCGCCCGCGGCGACGAGCGCGGCGTCGCGCAGATCCGAATCCGCCTGGGCTCGCTCGATCCGGCCGACTACGCCGGCGCGGCTCGACGCCGCGCGCGCGCGCGCTCGATCGAGGACGCCGCCGGGCGCGGTGCGCGATCTGAAGGAGCTGGCCGCCGAGCTCGCCGACAAGGGGCGCCAGGCCGAAGCGATCGAAGCGCTGCGCGAGGCGGCCGCGCTCAGCCCGGACGATCGCGAGATGCGCGAGCAGCTGCTCGCCGTGTACCTCGCCGCGGGCGACTACGCGAGGCGCGCGAGTGCGCGACGACGGCCGCGCAGTTCAAGGCGATCGCGGCGCGGCTCGAGGAGCTCGGCCAGCCGGACGAGGCGCTCGCGGCGCTGCGAGAGGCCGCGCGGCTCGATCCGGCCGACGCCGAGCTTGGCGACGCAGCTCGCGCGGGCGTTCGTCGCGCGCGGCGATCTTCGCCGCGGCCGCCGAGTATCTGACGGTCGAGACCGCCGGCGACGATCCGCAGCTGCTGCTGATGGTGGCCGAGATTCGGCTGCGCGCCGGCGAGCTGGACGAGGGCGATGGCGATCGCTGCAGCCGGCTGCTCGAGGAGGACGCGTCGCGCCGCGACAGGACGTCGCGCTGCTCGGGTGGACCGTCGCCGAGCAGGTGCCGGACGCCGGCTTCCGTGGTCGAGCTCGCCGCCGACGCCGCCGTCGCGCAAGCGGACTGGCCGGCGGCGGCGGCGGCGCTGCAGGAATTCGTCACCCGCGTGCCGAATCACATCCCGGCGCTGATGCGCCTGGTCGAGATCTGCGTCGACGGCGGCCTCGAGGCGACGATGTACAGCGCGCAGGCGCAGCTGGCCGACGCCTACATCGCCGCCGGCGTCGGCGCCGAAGCGCGATTCATCGCCGAGGATCTGGTCGCGCGCGAGCCGTGGGAGCGCGCGAACATCGAGCGCTTCCGCCGCGCGCTGGTGCTGCATGGGCGAGCCGGATCCCGATGCCGTCATCGCCGAGCGACTGAGCGGTCAGTCGCCGTTCATGAGCACCGACCTGTCGCTGGGGAGCGACGAGCTGCCGCCCTTCGAGACGCCGGCGGCCGTTCCGGTCAGTCCGCCGCCTCCGTCCCGGACGGCCCCGAGAGCCAGCGCGCCCGCGCCGGCACGGCTCAACAATCCGCCGTTCCCGGCCCGGTCGTGAAGCCGGCGCGGAAGACGATGGGACGCGATCAGTTCGAGCTGAGCCGCAACGCCGTCGACCTCGAGAGCCTCCTGGACGAGCTCGAATCGCCGCCCGATCGCCCGGGCGCGGACAGAGAGCGTCGAAGTCGATCTGAGCATCGTGCTCGACGACATCAAGGAGCCTGAGGCGCCGTTGCCGGACGGCCCCGGAGCAAGCCGGCGCGGCGACCTCGACGGCGTCTTCGCGCAGCTGCGGACGGAGGCGTCGCGCCGAACGGCGCTCGAGGCTGCCGACGAAGAGTACCAGCGCGGGCTGGCGCTTGCATCGGGCGGGCAAGATCGACGAGGCATTCCGGCGCTCCAGGCGGCCTCGCGGGCGCCGCGGCTGCGCTTCGCGACGGCGTCGCTGCTCGGCCGGATCTATCGCGAGCGCGGGCATGACGGCCGCAGGCGATCGAGTGGTTCGAGCGCGCCGCCGAGGCGCCGGCGCCGACGCCCGACGAAGGGCTACGGCTGCTGTACGAGCTCGCCGAGGCGCTCGAGATCGCCGGCGAGATCGGCGCGCGCGCTGGCGATCTGCATCGAGCTGCAGGCCGAGGCCGGCGACTATCGCGACGTCGCCGCGCGCATCGATCGGCTCGCCAAGGTCCAGGCGCGAGGGTAGCACGTCCTGAATCATCCTCGTATCGTTTTATTTCTTTCTATTACCTAAAGTGTAAGATTCTTCGATGAACTCGCGCGTTACGCAAACACCTGGTCGCTCTCGAACGGGGAAATGCTGACTGTTCCTCCGTCGCCTGCTGCGTGTCGCCTTCTTCATCGAGGTCGGGCTGCTGCTGATCGTCCTGCCCTGGTCGGCGTTCTGGGAACGCAACTACTTCGCGCAGGCGTGGCCGGCGCTCGGCGCTCTCCTCACGAACAACTTCGTGCGCGGCGCCGTCAGCGGTCTCGGCGTCGTCAACCTCGTGGCCGGCTTCGCCGAGCTCGTGCCGGTGTTCGCCGCGCGCGGCCTCGGCACGACGTGCCGATCGGCGATGGCGCGGATACGCAGGTCGGGCCCTGATTCTGCATCTCGTGACCGATCGCCGCGGCTGTGCCGGCACGGTGCCGATGCCGGGTCGCGCGAGCGTGTCTTCTGCGGCAGGCGCGGTACGCCGATCGATGCCGGCATCGACTTCATTCAGGTCCGCGAGCGCGATCTCGACGCGGCCGATCTGGCGGCCCCGGTGTCGGAGATCGTCGCCATGGCGCGGGGAACACGCACCCGCGTCGTCGTCAACGATCGGCTCGACGTGGCGCTGGCGTGCGGCGCCGCCGGCGTGCACCTGCGGGCGACTCCGTCCCGGCGGCCGCCGTTCGGTCGATCGCGCCCCCCGGGTTCCTGATCGGCCGTTCCGTGCACGCGGTTGCGGAAGCGGTCGCCGCCGGGGCCGGCGTCGACTATCTGATCGCCGGGACGGTCTGGCCGACCTCGGCCAAGCCCGCCGGTCATCCGGTGCTCGGCCTCGAGGCTGGCGGACATCGTGCGGGCCGCCAGCGTGTCCGGTGCTGGCGATCGGCGGCGTGACGCTGGAGCGCCTCGGCGACGTGGCGGCGCGCGGGGGCGCGGGCGTCGCCGCGATCGGCCTGTTCATGGCGTCCGGGACCGGGCACCGCGAGCCTGCCGTGCCGGGCCGTCCCGCTGGCTGAGATCGCCGCGGCCGCGCGCGCGCGGTTTGACAGCTCCGGAACGGCTCCCTAACATATCGACGACAGTTCCTATTGCATGGCTGCAGAACGCATCCCCGGCGGTTTCGGCAGCAAGCTTCGCGAGGCGCGCGAGCGCCGCGGCATCTCGCTGCGTCAGATCGCGAACGCCACGAAGATTTCGGTCGGCGCGCTCGAGGCGCTCGAGCGCAACGACATCTCGCGGCTGCCGGGCGGCATCTTCAGCCGCGCGTTCGTGCGGTCCTACGCCATCGAAGTCGGCCTCGATCCCGAAGCGACGATTCAGGAGTTCATCGCGCAGTTTCCGCACGACTCGGTGACGGCCGGTCATCCCGCGTCGGAGCACGGCGAGGACAACGAGCGCTCGAGAGCGACCGGCGGATGGCGTCGGCCTTTCTCCGGCTGGTTGCGGTCAGCCTGCCGATCGCCGGCGTCGTGCTGTACTTCGGCGCCGGCCGCCACTGGCCCGGCGCGGTCCCGGGGACGGTGTCGCGTGAGGAGTCCGCCGCGTGGCCTGGCGCGTCAGCGAGGCGAGCCCGCGCCCGCCGTCGAGCCCACCCGGCCTGAGCCGGCGAGCACGTCCGCGAGCCCGGCGGCTCCAGTCGCGGCCACTGCCGGCCGGCGAGCCCCGCAGCGGCGACCGATCGCATCATGGTCGGCGTCTCGGCGGTCCGCCCGTGCTGGGTGTCGGCGACGGTCGATGGAGCAACCGCCATTGAGCGGCTGTTGCGGGCGGGCGAGCGCCGACGCTCGACGTGCGGCGCGAGCTCGTGCTGACGGCGGCGATGCCGGGGCGCTCGCGCTGACGCTCAACGGCCCGAACGCCCGGCCGCTCGGCAAGGCCGGCGAGGTCGTGACCGCGCGCCTCAACCTCGCGAACTTCAAGGACTACCTGGCGGCGCGGTGAGCGAGCCCACTCCGCTGCTCGATTTCTTCAAGCGCGGCGAAGTGGCGCGCGACGTGCGGCTGCTGGCGGCGCAGGGCGCGCTGGCGCCGCGCGCGCACGAGCAGCTCGCCATCCTCGTCCTGCTGCTCGACGATCCCGATCCCGAGATCCGCGCGACGGCCGACGAGACGCTGAACCGGATTCCGGAGGAGGCGCTCAAGGCGTTTCTCGCGCGGTCCGACGTGTCGGTCGACCTGCGCGAGTTCTTCGCCGACCGCGGCGTCTTTCCGGCGGAGATTCCGGCGATCGAGGTGGACGAGCCGCTGATCGACACCGAGGCCGACGATGCCGAGCTGCCGGAAGCCGACGAGCGCGAAGGGGTCGCCGCGCAGCTCGCGAAGATGAGCTTCCCCGAGCGGCTGAAGGCGGCGGTCAAGGGATCGCGGGAGATGCGCGCGATCCTGATCCGCGATCCGAACAAGATGATCGCGGCGGCGGTGCTGAGCAGCCCGAAGCTGACCGAGCCGGAAGTCGAGGGCTTCGCGCGGATGGCGAACGTGTCGGAAGACGTGCTGCGGATCATCGGCAACAACCGCGCCTGGATGAAGAACTACGGCGTGGTCGTCGGGCTGACGAAGAATCCGAAGACGCCGCTCGCGATGTCGATGAATCTCCTGTCGCGGCTGAACGACCGCGATCTCGGCATGCTGTCGGTCGATCGCAACGTCCCGAGCCGCTGCGGATCGCCGCGCGAAAGAGGGTCGCGGCCGGCCCCAAGAGAAGGACTAGCCGTACGTCTGGCTCGGCGTTCGTCTCTTCGTCTTTGCTCTCCGCTCCTTGCCCTGCCGCGCCCAGTCCGATCGCATCTGCGCCAGCCCTTCCATGTAGACCGTCGCGCGCTCGCGCTCCTCCTCGCTGGTCATCGACTTCAGCAGGTCGAGCGCCCGCTCGAGATCCTGGTGGATCGTCTGCTTGCGTCGTCGCGAAGTAGAGCCGCCGGATCTCGGCCAGCTTGTCGTCGGGCGTCAGCAGCTTGAGCATCGGTCATCGTGCGTCGCCGCCGGAGGCGCGCCGTGAACTCGTCGAACGGCCGCGTGTTGAGGACGTCCGCCGGCTCGAGCCACGCGCGGCGGGCGACCACGACGCCCCAGCGCAGCGCGCCGAAGGCCGCGCGCGAGTGCGCGTCGCTCGAGATGACGAGCGGGACGCCGCGGTCGCGCGCGAGCCGGGCGTGGACGTCGTTCAGATCGAGGCGATCGACCTGGCAGTTGATCTCGAGCGCGACGCCGCGGCGCGCCGCGGCGTCGACGACCGCCTCGACGTCGAGCGGGTAGGGCTCGCGCTTCAGGAGCCGGCGGCCGGTCGGATGGCCGAGGATGTCGACGTGCGGGTTCTCGATCGCGCGCAGCAGCCGATCGGTCATCTGCTGGCGATCCTGGTTGAACGCCGAGTGGACCGAGGCGACGACGATGTCGAGCGCGGCGAGGCAGTCGTCGGCGAGATCGAGCGTGCCGTCCGGCCTGATGTCGCATTCGATGCCGGCCAGCAGCCGGACGCCGTGCGGTCCGCGTCGACGCGCGCGGATGCGCGCGGCGTGCGCGAGCGCGCGGCGCTCGTCGAGGCCGTTGGCCATCGCCAGCGACTGGCTGTGATCGGTGATCGCGATGTACTCGAGCCCGGCCTCGCGCGCCGCCTCCGCCATCGTCCGCACGTCGTCCTTGCCGTCGGTCTCGGTGCGTGTGCATGTGCAGATCGCCGCGCAGATCGGCGCGATCGACGAGGCGGGGCAGCCGCCGCGCGGCGGCCGCCTCGATCTCGCCGCGCCCTTCGCGCAGCTCCGGCGGAATCCACGTCGAGGCCGAGCGCGGCGTAGACCTCCTCCTCGTCTGCGCCGGCGACGCGCGCGTCGTCGGCGATGCGGAACAGGCCGTACTCGTTCAGCTTGAAGCCGAGGCCGATCGCGCGATCGCGCAGCGCGATGTTGTGCGCCTTCGAGCCGGTGAAGTACTGCAGGCGCGGCGCCGCGGCTCTCGGGCGCGACGAGCCGCAGATCGGCCTGGAAGCCGCCCCGCAGCAGGACGCTCGACTTCGTGTCGCCGTGCGCCGAGCACGCGCTCGACCAGCGGATAGCCGACGAAGGCGTCCATCAGCGACGATCGGCGCCGGACGCGAGGAGGTCGAGGTCGCCGCAGGTGTCGCAGCCGCGCCGCAGGCTGCCGACCGGCTCGATGTCGGCGGCGGGCGCGCGCTCGCGCAGATACGCGACGAGCGCGGCGGCGGCGTCGTGCGCGTCCGGCAGCAGATGGCGGCCGGCGTGGCGCTTGCGCTCCTCGAGCGCCTTGAGGATCAGCGCTTCCTTCTTCGCGCCCATGCCGCGCAGCGCGCGGATGCGGCCGTCGGCCGCGGCGCGCTCGAGATCGTCGAGCGTGCGGATGCCGAGCTCGCGGTAGAGCGTCGCGACGGTCTTCGGTCCGACGCCCTGCAGGTGCAGCAGGTCGAGAATGCGTCGGCGGAAACTCGGCGACGAGCTCGCGGTGATACGTCGGCGCCGCCGGTCTCGGCGATCTCGCGGATGCGCGCGGCGAGGTCCTTGCCGATGCCGGGAATCTCGCGCAGCGCCGGCGCGTCGAGCGTGCGCGAGCTGCGTGCGGATGGTTGGCGACGATGTCGGCGCCGTTGCGGTACGCGCGGATCTTGAACGGGTTGTCGTTCTTGATCTCGAGGAGATCGGCGATCTCCCGCAGGATGCGCGCGATCGCCGGGTTATCCAACCCGCAGGCCTTCCGTCTCGATGCGGTAGTCGAGCACGCGCGCGCCGCCGGCGGCGAGCGCGCGCGGCGATCGCCGGCCGCGCGCGCCGGCGGGCCGTAGCAGAACAGACAGCCGCCGCCGCCGGCGCCGCAGACCTTGGCGGCGGTCGCGCCGGCGGCCGTCGCGCGCGCGATCAGGTCGTCGATCGTCGGCGTCGTGACGCCGGGCGCGAGCCGCTTGCGGTTGTCCCACTCCACGGCGATCTGCCGGCCGACCTCGTCCCAGTCGCCGCGCTCGAGCGCCGTCGCGCATCGCCGACGGCGGTGTCGCGGATGCGCTCGAAGCAGTCGAAGATGTGGCGGTCGCCGTCGAGGTGGCGCTTGGTGATCTCCCAGTTGTTCGTGCCCGAGTTCCGCGGCGCGCCGGTGTAGGCGAGCACGATGCGCCGTTCGAGCTCGCGCGGGTCGACGTCGAGCGCGACGCGGCGGATGCCGTCGACGCCGAGCTCGATCGGCGGCGATGCCGCCGTAGCAGGGCCGGCCGGTAGTCCTGCACGCCGGTCGGCACGCGGATCGTCTGGCACTCGACGTTCATCGCCACCTGCAGCAGATCGTCGGGGTCGGACGGAGCCGCCGGTCCAGCGGGCGAGCGCGCCGCAGGCGGCGATCGTCAGCGCCGACGAGCCGGCGATGCCGGCGCCGGCCGGCGACTCGCCGCGCGTCGTCAGCGTCGCGTTCTCGAGCCGGTAGTGGCGGGCGAGCAGCGCGAGCAGCGGCAGCTCGCTCGGCGCCGTCGAGCTCGGACCAGTGCGCGCGCGCGACGCTGCCGGTCGGTGTCGATCGAGCGCAGCTCGATCGCGCCGTCGGTCCGCGGCGTCGATCGCGACGTGCGCGCGCAGGCTGATCGCCGCGTTCAGCGTCGAGGCGCCGTCGTGGAAGAGATAGAGCGGCCAGATGTCGATCGTGCCGCCGGCGAGGTCGATGCGCGTCGGCGCCGAGACGACGCGACGGACGCAGGCACGTCTGCACCGGGGAATTATCATAGAGTTAGAATCTTGAACGCCATGTCGCCGACCGCGCTCCGCCGCCAGATCGGTCAGCTGCTCATCGCCGGGTTCGACGGACAGCAGATTGCCGGTCGAGCTGAGGGCGCTCGCGCGCGAGTTCGGGCTGGGCGGCGTCATTCTCTTCGCGCGGAACATCGCCGAGCCGGAGCAGGTCGCCGAGCTCTGCCTACGAGGCGGCGCGGCTCGTGCCCGAGCTGCCGCTCTGGGTCAGCGTCGATCAGGAAGGCGGCCGCGTCGCGCGGCTCAAGGCGCCGTTCACCGAGTGGCCGCCGATGGCGACGCTCGGCCGGAGCGGCGACGTCCGCGCTGGCCGAGCGGTTCGCGCGCGCGCTGGCGGCGGAGCTGCAGGCCGTCGGCATCACGCTCGACTACGCGCCGGTGCTCGACGTCCACACGAATCCGAAGAATCCGGTCATCGGCGATCGCGCGCTGGCGGAGAAGGCCGAGGAGGTCGCGCGGCTCGGGCGCCGCCATCGTCCGCGCGCTGCAGGACGAGGGCGTCGCCGCGTGCGGCAAGCATTTCCCCGGTCACGGCGACACGAGCACCGATTCGCATCTCGAGCTGCCGCTCGTCGAGCATCCGCCCGAGCGGCTGCGCGAGGTCGAGTTCGTGCCGTTCCGGGCGGCGATCGAGGCCGGCGTCGCGACGATCATGACGGCGCACGTGCTCGTGCCGGCGCTCGACGAGCAGCGGCCGGCGACGCTGTCGCGGCGCATCGTCACCGGCCTGCTGCGCGAGGAGCTGGGGTTCGACGGCGTCATCCTGAGCGACGATCTCGAGATGAAGGCGATCGCCGACGAGTACGCGGTGCCGGCGGCCGCCGTCCTGGCGATCGAGGCCGGCTGCGACGGCGTCCTCATCTGCAGCGGCGATCACGACACGCAGGCGGCGGCGCTCGAGGCGCTCATCCACGCGGTCGAGGAGGAGCGGCTGCCGCTCGGCGCGGGTCGAGGACGCGCTGCAGGCGGCAGCAGCGCGCGAAGGAGCGGTTCCTCGCGACGCGCCGTCGCCGGCGCGGCCGCGCAGCGGCACGCGCGCTGCGCGCAGGCGCTCGGCCGCGACGAGCACCGCGCGATCGCCGACGAGATGGCGCGCTTCGCTGTGATGCTCAAGCCGCGCGCGCTCGCGCCCGGCGATCGCCTCGCCGTCGTCGCGCCCGCCAGCCCGTTCGACCGCGAGGAGTTCGACGCGGCGTCGAGGAGATCCGCCGGCTCGGGTTCGAGCCGGTCTACGACGACTCGGTCTTCGCGCGGCAGCGCGTACGTCGCCGGACCGCCGGAGGTGCGCGCGGCGGCGATTCGCGCGGCCTGGCGCGATCCGTCGATTGCCGGCGTCATCGCCGTCCGCGGCGGCTACGGCAGCGCGCAGGTGCTGCCGCTGCTCGATCCGGCCGAGGCGCGCGCGCGCGCGCAAGCCGTTCATCGGCTACAGCGACCTCACGGCGATGCTCACGTTCCTGACGATCGACGTGCGGCATGGTCGCGTTTCACGGTCCGATGCTGGCCGGACGGCTCGGCCGCGGCGACGGCCGGCTACGACCGCGACTCGTTCCTGACGCGCGCTCTGCCGGCGCGAGCCGATGGGCGAGCTGGCGCCGGCCGGCGCTCGAGACGATCCGAGCGGGCGAGGCGGCCGGCCCGCTGCTCGGCGGGACGCTGACGCAGCTGCTGGCGTCGCTCGGCACGCCGTTCGCGTTCGACCCGCCCGCCGGGCTACGTGCTGTTCCTCGACGAAGTCGGCGAGCGGCCGTACCGGCTCGATCGCATGGTCACGCAGCTGCGGCAGACCGGGCTGCTGGCGCGCGCGCGCGGCGGTCGTCATCGGCGAGCTGCCGCGGTGCGACGAGCCGTCGGGCGACCCGACGGCGCGGGCCGTCGATGGCGCGATCTGTTCGCCGACTTTCCCGGGCCGGTCCTCATCGGGTTTCCGTCCGGCCACACGACCGGTCCGGCGATGACGCTGCCGTTCGGCGTCGCGCTGCCGCGTCGATCGCCGGCGGCCGGCCGCGGCTCGTCATCGAGGAAGCGGCGGTTGAGTAGCGTGCAGCAGCATTCATCTCATCGGCATCTGCGGCACGGCGATGGCGACGCTGGCGGCGATGCTGAAGCACAAGGGCCTCGACGTCCGCGGGTCGGATCAGGACGTCTATCCGCCGATGAGCGACTTTCTCGCGGCCGAAGGCATTCCGGCGCTCAGCGGGCTACCGCGCCGAGCACATCACCGCCGACCTCGATCTCGTCGTCGTCGGCAACGCGATCTCGCGCGGCAATCCCGAGCTCGAAGAAGTCCTCGATCGGAAGATCCGCTACTGCTCGCTGCCCGAGGCGATTCGCGAGCACTTTCTCTGGGGCGCGCGCTCGATCGTCATCGCCGGCACGCACGGCAAGACGACGACGACGGCGCTGACCGGGTGGGTGCTGACCGCACGGCGGCGCTCGATCCGAGCGTGCTCGTCGGCGGCATCGCGCGCAACTTCGGCGAGCACGGATCGAGCTACCGGATCGGGCAGGGGCGCGACTTCGTCATCGAAGGCGACGAGTACGACAGCGCGTTCTTCGACAAGACCGCGAAGTTCCTGAAGTACCTGCCGGACATCGCCGTCATCAACAACGTCGAGTTCGATCACGCGGACATCTACGCCGACTTCGAGCGCGGTGACGCTGGCGTTCCGCCGGCTGGTCAACCTCGTGCCGCGGCGCGGGCTGCTGCTCCTCGGCGCCGACAGCGCCGGCGCGCGCGCGCTGAAGGCCGCCGCCGTGTCGCGCGTCGAGACGTTCGGCACGGGCGACGGCGTCGACTGGCAGGCGCACGATCTCGAGCCGGCCGGCGCAGTCGACGCGGTTCCGGGTGCGGCGCGGCGGGTCGCCGTTCGGCGCGTTCGAGGTGCCGCTCGTCGGCGCGCACAACGTGCGCAATGCGCTCGCGGCGATCGCGGTCGCGACCGAGGTCGGCGTCGGCGTCCGAGCGGATCGCCGAAGGGCTGCGGCGCTTTGCCGGCGTGAAGCGGCGGCTCGAGGTCGTCGGCGTGGCCGACGGCGTGACGGTCTACGACGACTTCGCGCACCATCCGACGGCGGTCGCCGAAACGCTGGCCGGCCTGCGCGCGGCGAATCCCGGCGCGCGCATCTGGGCGGTCTTCGAGCCGCGCTCGGCCTCGTCGTGCCGGCGCGTGTTTCAGGACGATTTCGCGCGCGCGTTCGCCGGCGCCGACGAGGTGCTGATCGCGCCGGTCTTCCGATCGACGCTGCCGGAGGCCGAGCGGCTGTCGGTGCCCGAGCTCGTGCGCGATCTGCAGTCGCGCAGGCCAGTCGGCGCGCGAGGCCGACTCGATCGACGACATCGTCGACGCGCATCGTCCGCGAGCATCGGCCGGGCGATCTCGTCGTCCTCATGTCGAACGGCGGGTTCGGCGGCATTCACCAGAAGCTGCTGCGGGCGCTCGCGTGACCGCCGGTGAGCAGGTTCCGCGATCGTCGCCGGCCGGCGACTCGGCGCTCGTCGTCGAGTTCGAGGAGCGGATCGATCCCGAGGTCAACGCGCGGGCCGTCGCGCTGGCCGAGGCGATCGAGCGGCGCGGATCGCCGGCGTCCGCGACGTCGTGCCGACGTACCGATCGGTCGCGGTCTACTTCGATCCGCTGCGGACCGACGTCGACGCGCTGCACGAGCGTGCTCGAGCGCGCGGCGGCGAATGCCCGCCCGGACAGCGACGATGGCCCGCGAACCGATCCGCGATTCCGGTGTGCTACGGCGGCGAGTTCGGGCCGGATCTCGCGGAGCGTGGCGCGATTCGCCGGGATGACCGAAGACGAGGTCGTCGCCTGCACGCCGCGCCGACGTATCGCGTGTTCATGCTCGGCTTCGTGCCGGGCTTTGCGTACCTGGGGATCGTCGATCCGACGGATCGCGGTGCCGCGGCGCGCGACGCCGCGCGTCCGCGTGCCGGCGGGATCGGTCGGCATCGCCGGGAGGCCAGACCGGCATCTATCCGGTCGAAGACGCCGGGCGGCTGGCAGCTCATCGGCCGGACGCCGGTCAAGCCGTTCGATCCTGCCGCGCGCCGAGCCGTTCCTGTTGAAGGCCGGCGACGCCGTCCAGTTCTATCCGATCGATCGCGACGAGTTCGACCTGAGCGTCGGATCGCGAGCCGAGGCGCAGGCGGCGGGTCGTGAACCGCGATGCCGGTCGTGCATACGTCGATCAAGCCCGGGACTGCTGACGACGGTGCAGGATCGCGGGCGGTGGGGGTTGCAGGCGCGCGGCGTGCCGGTCGCCGGCCCGATGGATCCGGTGCTCGCATCGGCTGGCGAACGCGCTCGTCGGCAACGACCGCGACGCGGCGACGCTCGAGGTCACGCTCGTCGGGCCCGGAGCTCGAGTTCGAGGACGAGCGGCTGGTCGCGGTGGCCGGCGCGGAGTTCGAGCTGAGCGCTGGACGGCGCCGCGTGCCGCAGAACGCGCGCGTTCGTCGCTGGCGGCCGGATCGCGGCTGCGGTTCGGCGCGCGCGTCCGCGGGCGCGCGCGCGTATCTGGCGGTCGCGGGCGGCATCGCCGTGCCGCCGGTCCTCGGCAGCCGCGCGACGCATCTCGTCAGCGCGATGGGCGGCCTCGACGGCCGTGCGCTGGCGGCCGGCGATCGGCTGCCGCTCGGCGAAGCCGCGCAACGAGGCCGGGTGCGATTCGCTGCTGCGCCGCTCGAGAACCGATCCGACGCCTGTCTTGCGGCCCGCATGCGCACGTTCGGCGTGTTGCCGGGGCCGCAGCGTGACGATCTTCAGCCGCGACGCGCTCGACGTCGCTGCAGTCGGCGCCGTACGCGATCGGCAGGCAATCCGATCGCATGGGGTTTCGGCTCGAGGGGCCGCGGCTTGCGCACGCGCGCGGCGCCGACATCATCTCCGACGCGACGCCGCTCGGGCGCGCTGCAGGTGCCGGCGTCGGGCCAGCCGATTCTGCTGATGGCCGATCGGCAGACGACCGGCGGCTATCCGAAGATCGCGACGGTCATCGCGGCGGACATCGGCGTCGCCGGCCAGCTCGGGCCCGGGCGACACGATCTCGTTCGGCGTCTGCACGCCGCGCGAGGCGATGCGCGGCGCTGATCGCGCAGGAGCGGGCGCTGATGGCGGTCGAGGCGTCGGCCGCATCATGAGCGGCCTTCGGCGACGCGCTGCGCGTCGGCGTTCGGCGCCGACCGCGTCCGCGGCAACGTGCCGCTCGCGCCGCTCACGACGTTCCGCGTCGGCGGTCCGGCCGACTGGCTGGTCGAGACGCGCGGCAGCGACGAGATCGTCGACGGCGCTGAGGCTCGCGCGCGACGCCGGCGTGCCGGTGACGATGCTCGGCGGCGGATCGAACGTGCTCGTCGTCGGACGCCGGCGTGCGCGGCCTGGTGATTCGGCCGCGCGGCGGCGAGCGTCGCAGCGGATCGACGAGGACGCGCGTGCGGGCGGATGCGGCGGTCACGATCAACGGGCTGGTGCGCTGGACGATCATGCACGGCGCGCGCGGGCCTCGAGGCCTGGGCGGGCACGCCGGGCACGGTCGGCGGCGCGATCTTCGGCAACGCGCATTTCGGCGGCCGGCTGATCGGCGATCTCGTCGCCGAGGTGCGCGCTGGCCGCGACGCGACGGCGCGATCGGTCGACGTGCCGGCGGCGGAGATGGCGTTCGGCTACGATCGCAGCCGCCTGCAGGACACCGGCGAGGTGCTGCTGTCGGCGACGTTTCGCGTCTCGCCGGGCGAGCCGGCGGCGCTGCGCGCGACGGCGCGCGAGTCGCTGGCGTTCCGCAAGCGGACGCAGCCGCTCGACACGCCGAGCGCCGGCTGCGTCTTTCAGAATCCGGAGCCGGGCCGCGACGCGGTGCCCGACGGCATTCCGTGGTCGGCCGGCGCGCTGGTCGATCGCGCCGGGCTGAAAGGCGCGGCGATCGGCGGCGCGCGCGTCTCGCCGACGCACGGCAACTTCATCGTCAACGACGGGGCGGCGACCGCGGCCGACATCCGCCGGCTGATCGAGCGCTGCCGCGCCGCGGTGCGCGACCGCTTCGGCGTCGAGCTGCGGGAAGAGATCGTCTATCTCGGCGACTTCACGAATCTGACGAATCTGAAGCCTGAGACCTGAACTGCCTTCAGACTTGAGACTATTCAGACGTCAGACTCAGACTTCAGACCTATCAAGTCTCCATGTCCACACTGCTGATTGAAGGCGGCCAGCGCCTGTCGGGCGCGGTCGAGGTCGAAGGCAACAAGAACGCCGCGCTGCCGCTGCTCGCCGCGTGCCTGCTGACGACCGAAGAGTGCGTGCTGACCAACGTGCCGCGCATCAGCGACGTCGAGGTGATGGCGCGGCTGCTCCTCGATCTCGGCGCCGAGGTCGAGGGCATCGGCAGCACGACGCTGCGCGTGCGCTGTCCGACGATCGTCAAGGACGAGCCGGACGCCGCGCTGGTCGGCCGGCTGCGCGGCTCGGTGCTGCTGCTCGGTCCGCTGCTGGCGCGGCGCGGCCGCGCGCGGCTGGCGCCGCCCGGCGGCGACTTTCCGGCGCGCCGCACGATCGCCACGCATCTCGAGGCGCTCGTGGCGATGGGCGCGCGCGTCGTCGACGGCGCCGGGCCATGAGCTCGAGGCGCCGGACGGCCTGAAGCCGACGTCGATCTATCTCTACGAAGCGTCGGTCACCGGCACCGAGACGGCGCTGCTCGCCGCGGCGGCCGCGCCCGGGCGTCTCCGAGATTCGCCACGCCGCCTGCGAGCCGCACGTCGTCGAGCTCTGCGAGTTCCTGCAGAAGCTGGGCGCCGGCATCACCGGCGCCGGCACGTCGACGATTCGCGTCGAGGGCGGCGGCCGGCTGCGCGGCGCCGAGCACCGGCTGTGGGGCGACTACATCGAGGCCGGGCAGCTGGGCGGTCGTCGCGGCGGTCACCGGCGGCGAGATCGAAGTGCGCGGCGCGCGCGCCGAGGACATCGAGGTCGTCGCGGCGGTGCTCAAGCGCCTGAACATCGAGTGCGCGATGGACGGCGAGCTGTTCCGCGTCGAGCGGTCGACAGCCGCAGGCGGCGGGCCGCATCACGACCGGCCTGTGGCCGGGATTTCCGAGCGACCTCGTCAGCCTCGTCACCGTGCTGGCGACGCAGGCCGAGGGCCGCACGCTCGTGCACGACTGGCTCTACGAGCTGCGGCTGTTCGCGCTCGAGCAGCTGAGCGGCATGAGCGCGGATCTGTTTCTGTGCGATCCGCATCGCATCATCGTCACCGGACCGCGCCGGCTGCGCGGCCGGCCGCTCGACAGCCGCGACCTGCGATCGGGGATGGCGCTGATTGCCGCGGCGCTGGCGGCGGACGGGGAGAGCCGGCTCTCGCCGCTCGAAACCGTCGAGCGCGGCTACGGGCAGCTCGTCGAGCGGCTGCAGGGGCTGGGCGCGAAGGTCGCGAAGATGTAGCTGATCACGCGAGCGTCGTGGTCAGCGATGCAGCTGCAGGAGCCTGTCGACGTCGCGGACGCTGCGCTCGTCGGTCAGCGACTCGGCAGGCGTCGGCGGCGTTGCGCTCGGCGGAGCCGCTGCGGCGTCGATGCCGGCGGCGGCTGCGGCGGCGTCGGGCGCCGGCGGGCTCGGCGCGGCCGCGGCGCAGTCGAGCGGCAGCGGCACCGGCAGCGGCAGATCGTCAGCGGCGCCAGCGAATCGCGGCCGACGCGGAACGGCCGCAGGTCGGCCTCGGTCAGGTCCAGCACGCGGATGATGTGCGGCGTCAGCGTCAGGATGATGTCGGTCTGGGTCGTCTCGATCCGCGTGTGTGCGCGAACAGCGCGGCCGACGAGCGGGAATGTCGCTCAGCCCGGGAATGCCGTCCAGCGCGCTGCCGCTCGTCGTCGCGAATCAGCCCGGCCAGCATGTTCGTCTCGCCGTCGCGCAGGCGGATGACCGTGTTGATCTCGCGGTTGCCGAACGTCGGCAGCCCGCCGAAGCCCGTGCCCGAGATGCTCTGCACCGCGATCTTCAGCGCCAGCGTCACGTCGTCGTCGTGATGCGTGCGCGGCGTGATGTCGATGTTCACGCCGATGTTCTCGTAGTTGAACGACGTGATCGGCTGCTGCGGCGTGCCGCCGGTCGCGATCGGCGCGAACGTCGTGACCGGCACCGGCACCTGCTCGCCGAAGCGCGCCTGCGCCGGCATGCCCTTCGGTGGTGCGCAGCTGCGGGTTGGCCAGCGTCCGCGTGTTCGTGTCGGTCTTCAGCAGCCGGTAGTAGAGCGCCGGCAGGTTGGCGAGCAGGATGTCGGACTGCGTCAGGTTGCGCAGCGCCTGCAGGCGTCAGCGTCCGGTTGGCGTCGCTGGCGATCGCCGACCGATGCCGTTGATGCCGGGCGAGCCGGGCGACGCGATCTGCAGGCCGTACTCCTGCAGCTTCGTGCGATCGACCTCGAGCAGCTCGACGTCGATGATGACCTCGGGCCGCGCCTTGTCGATCGCCGAGAGCACGCGGGCCGCGGCGGCGATGCGCTCGGGCGTGTCCTTGATCGTCAGCGCGTTGGTCGCCGGTCGTCGGCGAGATGCGCCGCGCGTCGAGCACCAGGCGCAGCAGATCCATCGTCTCCTTGAGATCGGCGTTGCTCAGGTAGAACGTCCGGACGACCTCTTCCTCGTACTCGCGGCGCTTGGCCGGCGTGTCGGGAATGACGAGGACGGTTCGCGGCGCGGTGACGCGGAAGAACGTGCGCGTCGGCGCCGGCGACCGTGCTCGAGCGCGTCGCTCGAGCGTCGCGTTGCGCAGGTCGACGGTGACCGGCGCCTCGCGGAACGTCGGGTCGAACGCCGAGGCTGATGTTGGCGAACCGCGCGATCGCCGGGAAGACGTCGCGGCTGCTCGCGTCGCGGAAGATGAGCGACGCCGGCATCTTGACGTCCGGCGGCAGATCGAGGCCGGGCGGCGGCAGGTCGCGCGTGCGCTCGATCAGCGTCTGCGAGCTCGGTCTTGCCTTCGCGCGCGACCGCGACCTTGGCGCGCAGCTGGTTGCGCGTCGTCGCGCAGCTCCGTCGTCGATGTCGCCGCTCGTCGGGTTCAGCTCGGCCGCCAGCTCGTACTCGACCAGCGCCTGGTCGAACTTGCCGGTCGCGGCGAGGCGGCGGCCGCGCTGAAAGTGGTCGCTGCGACGGCGCGCAGCTTGGCGCGCTCGAGCGCCGAGGCGCGCGTTCGGTGTCGTCGGGGTGCGAGCCGAAGCGCCTTGGTGTATTCGACGACGGCGCGGTCGTAGTCCTGCGCGCTCTTCGGCCGTCGCGCGCCGCGGTGCAGGGCGCCGACGCGGCGCAGCCGGCCGCCGACAGCAGAGCGCCAGCGCACGGCAGGCGCCGGCGCGCGATGGCGCGCGGCGACCTGCGTGACGGCTATCGGCGGAGCGATGGATCGGTAACAACATCAACACCGCGAGGAATCTTGAAGGCGAACTCCTTATCGGCCAGTACCGACGTTTTCCTTCAGATTCGTGAAGGAAAAGCTCGATGTGCCGCCCTGCGCGTCGACCGTCACCAGGCCCCGGAGGGCGAGGGTCGCCGGGTCGACGACGAGCACCAGCCAATCGTAGTCCGGCTGGGGCGCTCTTGGGCACCAGCTTCAGCGCCGCGGCTGCCCGGCGGGCGACGCCGGCCGGCGCGTCGGCGAGCGACGGCGTGAAGTCGCGGGTCAGGTTGCCTTTGCCGGCGAGAAACAGCGTCGGCGTCGTCGCCTTGTCGTCGGGCGGCACGGCGCTGACGATGACCTGCTTGTCCTGCGGGATGTACGAGTACATCTTCACGCCGTCGGACACGAACAGCTTCGTCTCGGGCGCGGTGTAGTCCCAGCGCATCTTGCCCGGCTTCTTGACGAGCAGGCGGCCGCGCTCGGTGAGCTGTCTTGTGCAGCACGCCGCCCGCGATAGGTGTGGGCGAAGTCGGCGGAGAAGTCCTTGATGCCGTCGTACTTCCGCTGGAGCGCCTGCGGCGAGCTCCGGCCGCGGTCGATCCGCGGGCCCGGCCTGCACGCGCGGCATCAGCGCGAGCATCAGGGCGACCAGCGACCAGGCGAAGGAGCGCCTCACGATCCAACGATAGCACGGCGGAGATCTCTCAAGCAGCTGATGCGATCGGCGAGTCGCTGCAGCGGTCCGCCCGGACGGGCATGCGCGAAGGTCCCACTGCCAGCGATGTCTACTGGGCCAGCTGATGAGGTAGACGCGGCTGCGGCGCGAAGATGTCGGACGCGTAGCCGGACCGAGCGGCGCGGCCCGCCGCGTCGAACGCCACGAAGCTGACGCCGCGCTCGACGATCAGCGTGTGGTGGCGGGCGGCGACGACGTGGCCGAATCCCATGCGGCGGATCGTGTCGGACGCGAGCCACGACTCCATGCGGACCTCGACCGTCGACGCCGTCCAGCGACGACCGCGCGGCGGAACGGCCGGCGCGACGACCGGCTCACGAGCGCGGGCGGCCGCCCCGAGCACGCCCGCGACGACCGCGTAGTCGCCGGCCAGCGGCGTCACGGCGATCGCCGGTCAGCGACCCGGAGGCGCGCCGCCAGATCGGCGGCGTCGAGCGGCAGAAGTCGCGCGACGGCCGCAGCACGCACAGCGACGTAGCGCGTGCCGCGGGGCAGGCCGCGCAGCAGATCGGCCAGGCGCGTGCACCGCGACGCGCGGTCGTCGCGCGTCGACGGACAGCAGCGGCCCGTACGCGGCCGTCCAGACGTCGCGCGCGCGCGCTCGGTCGGCGACGATCCGCGCGTCCGGCCGCGGGTTGTCGCGCGACGAGCGCCGGCGCGTAGAGCAGCACGTCGGGCAGGCGCGCGTACGCGAGGTCGGGCCGCGTCGCCCTGGCGAAGTAGGTCAGGCCGTTCTGGACCTGCCAGTTCGAGATCGGTGAGCAGGATGGCGTGCCGATCGTCGAGGCCCGCGGTGAGCGCCGCGAGCACCGCGGTCGGCCGCCGGTCGTCGCTGCGATCGAGCGCCGGGATAGTCGCCGATACGAGCGCGACGCCGGCCAGAATCGAGCGCGAGCAGCGGCGGCCACGTCGCCCGCGCGGAGCCAGCGATCCGACCGGCCAGCACGAGGCCGGGCGCGGCCAGCAGCGCGACCATCAGGTGCGACGGCAGGTAGAAGACGTGCGCGTCGCCGACGTTGTAGCTGAGCGCGAAGACCACGTTGACGCCGTACAGCCGCGAGCACGAGCAGCGGCGCGCCGCGGTGCGGGCGCGAATCAGCTGCACGGCGCCGGCGGCGGCGAGCAGCCGGCCCGACGACGCCGAACTGCTGCCGGAGGTCGAACCATACATCGCAGCGTGATCGCCAGACAGCGACGGCGGCACGTTCAGCACCATCGTGTCGCGCCAGTCGGACTTGGTGACGTCGAACCAGAACGTCGCTGAGCGCGTCGACGCAGGCCGTGCGGCGGGACGGGCAGCAGCCACAGCGCGCGAAGGTTCCAGGCGTACTGCAGCGCGCCGGCGGCGGCGAACGCGCGCGCCAGCGCGACGATGCGCGGCGTGAGCAGCGAGCGCCAGCCGCCGGGCGCGGCGAGCAGCAGGAAGAGCGTGTAGGCCGGGCGCCAGCAGAATCATCGAGAGGTGATTGCCGAAGCCGAGCGCGTAGACGGCGAAGAACAGCGCCAGCCGGCCGCGTGGTCGGCTCGCCGGCCCAGCGCAGCAGCAGCAGCAGCGTCAGCGCGACGAGCAGCGATGTGCAGCGCGTAGACCTCGGCGATGATCGCCTGGCTCCAGAACGTGTACGACGCCGGCGAAGAGCAGCGCCGCGGCCGCGCCGGCGGCGACCGATCCCGACAGCTCGGCGGCCGCGAGCGACGATCAGGCCGCAGGCGACCGCGCCTCGAGACCGCCGAGGCGAGGTTCAGCGCGTGCGCCGGCTCGTCGCCGCGTGGCGCCAGACGAAGAGGCTGCCGAGGGCGAAGTACAGCGGGTAGCCGTCGCGCGGCGTGATGAGCGGCGATCCGGCCATCGTCTGAAACGACGCGGTGTCGCCGAAGTCGAAGCCGGGCAGCAGCGTCGCGCGATAGAGCGCGAACGCGAGCGCCGGCGACGACGAGCGCCGCGACGACTCCGGGCGATGAACGCATGGACAGCCTCGCGACATGGCGGGCTATCGCGGCGCGTTTGGCGGCGATGCGGGCGCGGACGTCGGCGAGCGGCCGCGTGTTCAGCACGTGGCGCGGCTCGACCCAGCCGCGGCGCGCGGTCGCGATGCCGAGCTCCATCTGGCGCTCGAGCAGCTCGGCGCGGTGGCAGTCGCTGTCGATGGCGACGCGTGGCGCCGGCGGCGATCGCGCGGCGCGCGAGCGCGCCGTCCAGGTCGAGGTGCGACGGCGCGCCGTCGATCTCGACGACCGTGCCGGTCTCGACGGCCACCGCGAACAGCCGGTCGTAGTCGAGATCGTAGCCCGGCCGGTGCGGCACCAGCCGGTTGGTCGGGTGCGTGATGAGCGTGACCAGCGGATGCTGCATCGCCGCGAGATAGCGCTGCAGCAGCTGGTCGGGCGAGTGGCCGGCGCGCTCGTGCAGCGACGCCAGCACGATGTCGAACCGCTCGAGGATCGTGTCCGGGAAGTCGAGCCGGCCGTCGGGCAGGATGTCGACCTCGCAGCCGTGCAGGATCGCGATCTCCGGATACCGCTCGCGCAGGCGCGCGATCTCGTCGGCCTGGCGTTCTGACGCCGTCGGCCGTCAGGTTGCGCGACGCGGCCGAGTGCGGCGAGTGGTCGGTGATCGCCATGTACTCGTAGCCGAGCGCGAGGCACGCCTCCACCATCGCCTCGATCGAGTCGCGGCCGTCGCTCCACGGCGAGTGCATGTGCAGATCGCCGCGGATGTCGGCGCGCGAGACCAGCGCCGGCAGCGTCGCCGTTGCGGGCGGCCGCGATCTCGTCGTCGCCGTTCCGGATCTCCGGCGGGATGAACGGCAGGCCGAGCGCGGCGTAGATCTCGTCCTCCGTGCGGCCGGCGGCGGCGAGCCGTCGGCCTCGCTGCAGGCCGTCGGGCGTGAGCGGCCAGTCCGCGCGCTGCGGCGTGCGCGCGGAGCCCGTCGAAGTGGCGCGGCGATCCCGGTCAGGTACAGGAGCGCGGCGCCGGCGCGGTCGGGCGGCGGGCAGCGCACGCCGATCTGCACGCGGTCGGTCAGCAGGTAGAGCCGGCGCTCGCTGCGGTGCAGGCACGCGCGCGACGTCGGGAAGCGCGAGCAGCGCGTCGATGGCGGCGGCGGGATCGTCGGTGGGCGCGACGATCTCGATGTCGCCGACCGTGTCCTGCGCCGCGGCGCAGCGAGCCGACCGGCATCGCCCACGCGACGCCCGGCACGCCGCAGAGCCGACGAGCATCGGATCGGCGAGCGCGGCCGCGCGGCCGAGCGGAATCGCGGGAACGCGCGCGCGCAGCGCCGGCAGCGCCGCGGCGATCGCCGCTTCGACCGCGGCGTCGAGGCCGGGGAGCGCGCGGATCGGCCTGCTCGCCGACCGCGGCGCGCGAGGTCGGCCGCCGACGTCGACGCCGAGCGCGCTGATGGAGCGCGGCGAGCTGCTCGATCGTGACGGCGCCCGACTCGAACAGCCAGCGCAGATCGGCGGGCAGGTCGGCGATCGCCGACTCGACCAGCACCCAGCCGCCGGCCTCGTACATCTGGCGGAGCCGCTTGAGCACCTCGGGGTCGGCGCCGGCGGGCGGATTCTCGAAGAGCGGCCCGAGGTCGGCGTCGGAGTCGATGCCGTCGCGACCCGACGAGCGCCGAGGCGTCCGAGAACAGCGCCGCTCGGCGCGCGTCGCCGCGAATCGTCGCGAGCGACGCGAGCTGCTCGAGCGTGCGGCGGAGGGAAGCGGCCGCGGGCCCGCGAGGATTCGCAGGAAATCGACGGGCTAGCCTTTCAGTGCGCCGGGTTCGGGCGTCGCCTGCTTGGGCGCTTCCTTCGTTTCGGTCGGCAGATTGGCGGCGAGCCAGTCGGCGATGCCGCCCTTGAGCGCGACGGCGCGATAGCCCTGGCGGATCAGCTCGGCCGCGACGTGCGAGCTGGCCAGCTCGTTCGGATCCGAGTCGTAGACGACGATCTCGCGATCGCGCGGCAGCGACGGCGCCGGACCGTCGCCCGGTGAACCGGATCGCGCCGGGCAGCTTGACGGTGCTGTGTTCGTACGGATACTTCAGCCGCGCGTCGACGAGGACCGGGGGCGCGCCGCTGTCGAGACGCTGCTTCAGATCTTCTTTGGTGATGCGGGGAACCGCCACGGCCGGTATTGTGGTCGGGGCGTCCGCGCAGTGTCAACCGGCTGGAGTCAGTCGAGCGGCGGCGCGGTCGAACGGGATGACGCGGGCGTGCGTGGGCGGACACGACCGACCGCGGCTGCATCGGCCGCCGCCGGGGGCGGTGCGGGCGGCACCGTCTTCGGTCACCGCCCAGCCCGACGATCGCTTGCCGCAGTGGACGCAGCGCAGAAACATCGCGCCTGGCTCGCACCACACCGTAGTCGTGGCGGCCGGAGAGATAGCAGTTGAACCAATTCCACATACGGAGGCCTCGTCGCTCTTGCTTCGGGTATTCACCCTATGGCAAGAAGGGTACCGCACGACGTTTTTCGTCTCTCGTGGGGAAAAATGCGAATTCTGGTAGATAGGGGAAACGACCTTCTGCTGGAGTTGCTCCGTCTTTGGAACGCCAAGGACAATTCCGTAGCGGGGCCGCGGACGAGGCGGCGGAAGCGCAAGCTTCGCTTCGCCTCCTCGAACGCCTCCGCGTAACAGGCTGCCTATTTGCGCGATCGGTCCTTGTTGATCATTCTGTAGAGCAGCAACAGAACAACCGCGCCGAACAGCGACATCAAGAAGCCCGCTGGATCGGTCGGGCCATACCACCCGGCGGCCCTGCCCAGGAACCCGCCGACAAGGGCCCCCGCGATACCCAGGAGCATCGTCACGATGAACCCGCCGGGGTCGCGCCCAGGCATCAACAACTTCGCGACTGCGCCGACGATGAGACCGAAGATCATCCATCCGATCACGCCGAACATGGTTGCTACCTCCGCGGGCAGTTTGTGTGCAAGCGTCGGGACGTCAGCCGTGAGGCCGGCGCCAGGCGATGACTGACTGAGCCGTACGCCCGTCGACCGGCTCCACTCGTTGACGTCCCACTAGCGCCCGCCCTTCTCAGGGCGCGGCTGACCTTCGGACCGGGACATGTCGATCTTGCCGAGAAAATACCCCCCGTCGGCAATCGTCAGACGCGGCGACAGAATGTCGCCCGTCACCGAGCCTGTGGCCTGGATTTCGACTCTCTCGCTGGCCGTCACGGTTCCTACGACCGCCCCCGCGATCACGACCGCTTTCGCGGCGATGTCTGCCTTGATTTCGGCGTGCGGACCGATCGTGAGCGTATGGTCGGGCAGTTTGATGCTCCCCTGCATCTGCCCGTAGAGGGTGAGGTCCTCCGACCCACTCAACTCACCCTTGATGATCACCGAGTCGCCAAGATTCATGACGAGCGGTTCGACTCCGGGGCCTGCGGCCGGGGGCGGCGCCTCGGGGGCCCGATCTGGCGCGCGAGGGGATTCAGCCTGATCTCGTTTCCACATGGGGGCACTTTACGCCCAAACGGGTTCGCGGACCAATCGCCCCACAACGCGCGTCTGCTGAACATGGGTGGCCAAGCTCGCTTGGAACGCGGTGTTCGGGCAGGCTCGCGCTTGATGCCGTGGAGTCGGCTCGCACGCGCCTCGGCTCCAGAGACTCGAGCAAGCTGCTGAGCGTGCGACCGTGAAATCGGCCGTGCTCGCCCAACCGACGCTGGCGCGGCGTGGCGCGCGCCCGCGCGCCGCAGGTCTGGGCGGCCAGCCCAGTTGGGGAGCGTGGCGTTCGCCACGCCGAGGCCGCGGGTTCGAGCCCCGCGCCGTCCACCACTCCATCACCATTTGCCATAGTCGGGAACAATGCTCTGGCCGGAGGCGCGGCAATACACGTGACCACTCCGATTGCCCGCATCGGCATCCTCACCGGCGGCGGTGATGCCCCGGGCCTGAACGCCGTCATCCGTGCCGTCGTCGAAGTCCGCCTGCAACTCCGGCATCGAGTGCGTCGGCCTCGAAGACAGCTTCGACGGCCTGATCGAGGCGGGCCGATGGCGGCCGCTCACGCCGCGCGACGTCACCGGCATCCTTCGCCTCGGCGGCACGATTCTCGGCACGACGAATCGCGGCAATCCCTTCGCCCATCCCATCGAGACCTCCGAAGGGACGCGCGACTATTCCGACCGCGTCGTCGAGACGTTCCACAAGATGGCGCTCGACGCGCTCGTGGTCATCGGCGGCGACGGCACGCTGGCCATCGCACATCAGTTCTCCCAGCGCGGGATTCCGATCGTCTGCGTGCCGAAAACCATCGACAACGACATCGCCGGCACGACGAACTGTTTCGGGTTCGACACCGCCGTCGCGTTCGCCACCGAGGCCATCGATCGGCTGCACACGACCGCCGAATCGCATCGGCGGATCTTCGCGGTCGAGGTCATGGGACGGTATGCCGGCTGGATCGCGCTGTACGCCGGGGTGGCTGGTGGCGCGGATGCCATCCTGATTCCGGAGATTCCGTTCGATCTCGCCTTGATGGCCAGGCGCTTGCGGGAACGCGAGGAGTGGGGCGCCCGCTTCAGCATCGTCGTCGTCGCCGAGGGCGCATTCCCGAAAGGCGGGAAGCTCGCTGTGCTGGAGGAGGCGCGAGCGGGCTACGCCGAGCGGCTCGGCGGGATGGCCGCACAGGTCGCCGAATCGCTCGGACGGCTGAGCGGGAAAGAAACGCGGTCTGTCGTGCTCGGCCACCTCCAGCGCGGCGGCGCGCCAACCAGTTTCGACCGTGTCCTGGCCACACGCTTCGGAGGTAAAGCGGTGGACCTGATCAAGCAGGGCCAGTTCGGAACCATGGTGGCCTCCGATCCGCCCGACATCGTGGCACGACCGCTCGAAGAGGTGGTCGGCAGGATCAAAACCGTGCCGATGGATCTCGACTTGCTGCTGACGGCCAGGGGGCTCGGGGTGACGTTCGGCGACTGACGAAGGACCTCGAGAACCAGAAACATCAAAACCTGAAACCTACCGGCGGCGCGGCGTGCCATGGTCTTGCTGGCGCGACCGCGAAGCTGCTAGCGGAGCCAGCCGGGCGGAACGGATGCTCGGCGGGCTTCTTCTTCAAGATCGGCAATCGCTTTCTTCCCCTCGGCGATCGCCTTGGTGAGTCGATCGAGCTCGACAATCGCCCGCTGTCGATTCTGCGCGATGACGGCGCGCTGCGCGGGATCATCGCGGTTGACGAAATCGGCGGACAGGGAGTTGATGCGCGTCTGAAGGGCGTCGGCGAGAACCTGATCCTGTTCGAACTGGGATCGCAGCTGCGTCATCCGGCCGCTCCAGTACCGCCTGATCCTTGACCGGGGTTTTCTTGCTGTCGTCCGCGGCGGGCTCCGCGGGCTTGTCGGGCTTGTCGGTTTTCGCGGCTTCGGGCGCTTTCGTGGCGGCAGGCGGAGGGACGGAGGCCGCCGGCACATCGCCGAGGTCTTTGTTCGTGAACACCTTGCTGGCCGGCTTGACGGTCTTGCGCCGTTCTTCTTCCTGTCTGAGCGACCTCGGCAAGCGACTGCGCCCGCACGGTGGCGACACCGTCCGTCAGCGCCAGAATCGTGAAGATGGCCGCCGGAATCACAAGGCGCATGTACCTTGGGTGGTGTATCGGCTCCAACTCGATCGTACGTGAGGCTTCCCGTGGAATCAAGGCACGGCAGAGGGTGTGGCGTTCGCGGCCGGCGCCTGGGAGGTC
Source organism: uncultured Acidobacteriota bacterium (assembly GCA_963745495.1). Taxonomy (GTDB): domain Bacteria; phylum Acidobacteriota; class Vicinamibacteria; order Vicinamibacterales; family CAVVIG01; genus CAVUXJ01. Next base: position 412,205 of record CAVUXJ010000015.1, on the reverse strand, counting down.
GGACCGAGCCGCCGATGCCCCAAGGGTGTCGATGTGCGCCTTCACCTTCGCCGCGTCGGGAGCCTCGGGCTCGAGCTCCAGATACCGACGGAACGCGCGCTGAGCGTCCGCGATCCGGCCCGCTTTCGCCAGGCTGTTCCCGAGGGCGAGGTGAAAGCTTGGCTCGTCGGGGGCGAGCACAATGGCCTTTTCGAACTCGGGGATCGCGCCCCGGTCGTCCCCGCTCTTCTGCAGGGCCAGCGCGAGATTGAACTGCGTGGCGTAATCGGTGGGAAACAGCTGCGCAGGCCTGACGATATTCGGCGATGGCGCGTTCCCAGTTCGGCAGCCGCCCCAGCGCGTGGGCCAGGTTGAAGTGGTAGGCCCACTTGTCTGCCGCGAGCGCCGTGGCCCGCTCGAACCTCGCGACGGCGCCCTGAATGTCGCCGGCCCGTTCGAGCGTCAGGCCAAGGCCATTCAACGCTTCCGGATCGTCGGCGTTCTTCTGGAGCGCCTGCTCGAACTCGGCTCTTGCCTTTTGAAAATCTCCCGAGCTGAAGGCGGCGCTCGCCGCCCTCCTGGAATCGAGCGAAGGTTCCTTCCGCCGCCGGGGGTGCGTCAGCGGCCCGGGCTGCCGGCGGGAGCGTCGCGCATCGACGCTGATCGGCGCGTTGGCAGCGGACGCGAGATGGGGCGGTCTGAGCTCTCGGCTGCCGGCCAGATGAGCCACAGCACTCCGACGACGAGCAGGCCCGCGGCGGCGCCCGCGACCGCCGCGATCGGTGGACGACTCGTCGATCGCGCAGGGATCCGCCCTTCCGGCGAAGGCGCCAGGAGCGGCGCTTGGCACCGCAGGCAATGCGTCCGATTCGCTTTGATGCGCGCGCCGCACGCGGCGCAGACGACGAATCCTGTCATCCAGTTCCCAGTCTTTGCTGATTCAGTATCGGCGAATCATGACGATCACCGCGAGTCGCTGAGCTAGCGAGAAACGATCAGGCGGATCTCTACGTCTTCTGCGCCTCCTCGCCCTCCTGCCCCTCCCGCCTCCTGCCCTACGTCGCGCGTATTTTCTACCTGACCTCGCGCCACGACAGGATTCGGACACCCGCCTGTCCGATGCCATTGTTATAGTCCGAGGAGTCGCCGAAGATCGAGACGTCTCCGCCGGCGCCGAACACCAGGTGCTGGTCGACGATGTAGGCGCCGTCGCGCGCTTGCCGACGATGGTCTTCACGAGCGGCGTGTCGGTTTGCCGACCACACCGTCGCCCGTGTTGTCGTAGGCCGACCCGCCGGTGTAGGTGAACGCGTACAGATTCGCGTCCGGCGCGACGCACAAGGTTTTCAACAACGTCGTCGTGAAAAAGACGATGTCGCCCGGCAACCGCGGGGAAGGCGGTCACCCGCTCGTCGGATGTGACCGAGCTCGTGCCTGTCTTCGTCAGCAGACGCTCCATCGTTTTGCTGCCGGTGGCGCCACTGTCGAGTATCCCCAGTAAACGGTAGACGGTGTTCTTGTCTGTCTGCGGCAGAAGGTCGCTGCCCGTTCCGTAAGAATATGTACCTGCTGCTGTCGGTCCGACGTTCACCGTCGCCATCGAGTTGAAGATCGGCTGATCGGCCCCGGAGGCATACAGCTTCACCCTGTGCTGTATGATCGGATTGTTGCTGCCGTTGAGACCGATGTCGAATCGCCACACGTTGCCGTCCAGATCGCCGATGTACGACTTCGTGACGTAGCGCGAGTCGGCCGGTCCAGTCGCGACCGGGTCCGTCTGGAGCGCATTCTTCATCTTCTGGCACCCGGCGGTTCCGTTATCGACGCGACAGTCGCTGTTCGTTTCGTTGACGCCGTCGGTCGTGACGCTCCGGCTGTCGTACACCGCGCCGTCCTTGACGTTCAGCAGGTAGAAGGTCGTGCCGGCGATCACGCTGCCCCGGTTGGCCTGTTGCTGGGCGCTGTACGGCAGAAAGCCCGAGCCGAGCATGACGGCATACGGACCGGAACTGTTGGAGATCGGGCCGACGGCCGGATCCGACCAGGTTTGACCGACACTTTTCGCGATCGCGCTGGCGGTCGCCGCCACGTCGCCGTACGGCGCAAGCGCGGGATTGAAGCTCGTGTAGGACGGAAATGCCCAATTCAGACTGATGCGGCTCCGAGTTGGAAAAATAGCTCAACACCTGAGCGAGCGTCGCGGCGCTGTCGGGCTTCGACCCGCCGATCACCGACGCCATGTCGGCCATCGTGACGTCGAAGGACTGATAGAACGTGCCGCCCGGCCCCTCGCCGATGATGAGATGTGTGCGCCAGTCGCCGTCCACCTTCACGTCGGCAATTTTCGGCGAGCTGTCGACGAAGTAGTCGAACGATCCCACCGACTGGCCGTCGCGAAGCGTTCTGAGCTTCGGCAGGAGGTTCAGAGGAATGAACCCCCACACCTCGACACCGAATCGCGCGTCGATGGCTTCGAGGATGCCGTTATTGGTCCCGATCCACACGATGGTCCGTCGCTGCTCGTTGTCCGACGCAAACCCCGGATAGTCGCTGTCGGGGGGCGGATCGAGCGACGGGGCGTTCATGATGGCCGGGCGTGGAGTCGACGATCGCCCCGAGCGGCAAGCGCCCGCACGTCGTTGATCACGGCAAGCGCGTCGGCCACTGTCAGGTTCATCAGCGGCGCCAGCGTCGGCCACGTTCGCTGCGTTGAACGGAACCATCGTCCCGGACGGCGTCGCGGTGTACAGATTTCGCTTCGTGTTGTCGGGCTCCTTCGCACAGCCGGCGCCGGGCACGCACGCAACCCAGAGCCGCGTGCCGTCGGACATGAACTTGTACCCGGATGGCTTGGTAGCGTCCACAACCGGCTTATACGCGCGGAACGCGCGCAGCCTGCCGTCGAATCCCGGCATCGCCAACCCGGCCGTCAGCATCAGGTTCGAGCGTTGCGGAATCTGGACGTTTGATTTGTCCTTCACGCTCGTTGCATTGGTACGAGCGCCGCCCCGTTGATGTCCACGCCGTCATCCAGGTTGACGGTGCCGATAATCGGGCTCGTCACCTGAAACTCGGTTTGGGGACCAATCGGCAGCGTCGAGCGTCGGGTCGGTGTTGACATCGCCCGAGGACGGCGAACGCGTGCTGAACGGCGATGTTGATCGCCTTCACCATTTCGGGGACGATCACCGTCCCGACCGGGGCGGCAGCAGCGGTCCCCAATGGAGCCGTCACGGCGGTCCCGGCTGCGGCGCCGCTACCGGACCAGGCAATCTGGGCCGGCGACGCGATCGCCGCGTCAATCTGCGCTTTCGTGATCTCGAAGTACTGGCCCCCGCTCGTGGTCGCGACGGCCCGCAGGCCCGCGACATCGGTGGCCGGCGGCGCGATCGCGATGACATATAGCGGCACGCGCCGTCCCGAGAAGTCCAGGAAGTTGGCGGCGGCCGTTGCGAGACTTGCGTTGGTGAACCCGCTGGTCGTCCCTTCGCCGCCGCCCACGATCAGCACCGCAACGGTGCAGCGGCAGGCGGGGTCGCCGGAGAGGGCGATCAGACGCGCCGCCTCGGCCCGCGCGTCGTCGATCATCAGCTTGACCGGTGTGTCAACGGTATTGCCGTCGTCCTCGCCCGCCGGAATGAGCCCACCGCTCGTGCGCGCATCCTTTGCAAGCGTCGTGAGGATCGTGGTGTTCGCTGTGCCCGAGTCGGCCGCGACCATCACGACACCGGCGTTCGAGGCCGTTCCGTTCTTGGCCGAAACCGTGGGGCGCGAAATATTCCAGCGCCCGCTGCCGGAGCCCGTTTCCGTCACCTGCTGCCCGAGATCAGCGTCCGCGACGGGACCCGAGTTTCCTTGCGTCGCGAGGGCCAGGCCGGCTCTGCCGCATCTTGACGAGCCCGAAGCGCGCGACGGACTTGTTTTCGTTCACCGCCTGATACAGCGCGGCGCGCGCAACCGACAGGCGCGTCGGCGCCTCGAAGCGGCTGTATGCGGCGTTGAGGTCGCCCATGGTTTGAATCACCGGCGAGACGAACTTGTCGCCGCTGCCGAAGCTGGCATACGTCAGGTTGACGTACTGACGGCGATACTTCGATCGTCGTGCTCAGGGCGTTGACGCCCAGCCCGGCTTCCCACGCCGCTCCGGTCCGCGTATAGAGCCATGGATCGTAGTAGCTGCTCGTAGCTTGAGTGGTGGCCGTCGTGGTCGGATCGGTCGCCGCATTGCGCTGCATGCGGTTGCTGGTTTCGACGACGAAGATGACGTTCGGCGTAGCGGTCTTCAAGAACAGCAGCGGATCGACCTGCGCCCAGACGGGCGTCCCGCAGGTCATGATCGCCGCAACGACGCCGAGAATTTTTCGAGCCATATGCCTTTACCGTAAGCCCGGCGCACGCCGGCCTTACGAGATACCTCCCGTGGTCGTTGTCAGAACCTGATTCTGCAGGACAGCGCCCGTCGTCGTCGAAAGGCGGGTCTTCCGCGCGCGACGGTTCTGCTCGTCCTGTCCGCGCTGTCCGGTGTACCCGCGTTCGAGCTCGGTCGTATCCGTCCGCGCGATCGTGAGCTCGATGGTCTTGTGCACCCCACGGGGTCCAAACACCTCGGCGCGCAGCGCCATCACCCCTGAGCCAGGATTCGTCGCAACGAAGCCATCCTTGAGCGGATCCCCGTCGTTTTCCGACGCGTCGTCGCCGACCATCACGACCACGTAAAACGGCGAATTGATGCTCGAGGTGGGAATCATGTCGTCGAGCGGGCCATAGGCGAACAGCTGCCATCGAGGGTTGTTCGCACCCCACGGGCGCTCGTTCGTGACCTCGATGTAGTCGGCCGACGAGCACGACGTCTTCTGACAATTCGCGTAGGCGAGAACCTGGTTCAAGTTCAGCGTCGAGCCGTCGGCGAGAGCTCGATCGCCCGGCGCGCCGTCGATGAACGCCGAGGTCGCCGTGCCGTCGAGCATCGAGTTCCAGTCCGGAATGCGTGAGCAGATCGTCCATCGATCGCTCGAGGCCCGCGTCGGCGGCGTACAGCGCCTCGGAGCTGTTCCGGAAGTTGTTCGCGATCTTGGTCTCCGTGGTGGTCGACAGCATGAGGACGGTTCCGAGCGCCATCATGAAAAGCATGGCCATCAACGAGATGATGAGCGCGATGCCGCTCTCGCTGCGGAGGCTGCGATCCCGGCCGCCGTGCACGACTGGCTGGTTCTTCAAGGTAGTCACAGTCCTCACCTGCCCAGATTCAGATTACGAGGGGTTACGTCGAAGCGAATTGCCTGATCGGGCACCTGTTTGTAACCGCCACGCGATGTGCCGGGTTTGAGAAACAGCGCGTCGCCGCCGGTTCCGATCGAGCTGCGAAACTCAGGATTGCCGCTCTGCACGCGAAGACTCACTCGAATCTTCCGCACCCTGAACAGATCCGCGTCGAACCGGTTGCTGTTGGTCGCAGATCGGGCACCAGGGCCCATCGGTCAGGCTCGCCGCGGTCAACTGGACGAGACCGCCGCCCGGCGCGCCCAGTGCCGGAAGCCGAGGTTGGTGCACCCCTGCGACCACTTTGATCGTGCAGTTTTCACCGTCCGGCCATGGCGCCTGCGCGACTCCCACTGCCGGCGGCGTCGGACCGTAGGTGGCCGAACGGTCGGCAGTGTCCGGCCGACGACGGGTCGGCGGATCGGGATCGCCGTAGTATTCGAAGTTCAGCCCGACCACGTTGTCCACGACCGGCACAACTGTCTGGTATCCGTCGTAGTGCATCAGCTGATCGGTCGTGGTGTCGAGCCAATAGACGTGCTGCTGGACCTGAACGACTTTCGCGCCCGTATCGTACGATTTGGAAAGCGGACCTTGCTGGTTGTGCTGCAAGTGCCCCGCGTTGTCCTGCACCTGAGTGATCGTCAACGAGTCGAATGAACCGGTGTCGTCGTACAGACAGGACCTGCATCCCCTCCTCGAACCCGCACAGATCCTTGGGCGGGCAGTTCGGAGGATTGTCCACCTTCAACTCCGCCGAGGTGGCGGGCATCGAGGCGGAAATCGTCGTCTGCGCCGACGTCGAGGGCACATAAAACAGCGTGATCGCGTCGGATCTGAATGTTTGGGGCGGGTCGTCGTAGGCGGCCAAGAAGCCGATCTTATTCGGGCTGAACCGACGCGAAAAATCCGTTCAGGGTCCCGGACTGTGATCCCGAATATGCTCCGCCGCCCGCCATCACGAGATCGTGCTTCAGTGTATCGACGCCCACCCGCAGCCGCTGCTGCACGTCGGCCATCTCCGGCTGGGCCTGGAAAATGCCGCCCGACGGATTCATGACCGTGAAGACGCCTCCGGTCACCGTCATCATGATGGCCGTCGACACCAGCAGCTCGGTCAACGTAAAGCCGCCTCCGTCGCGAGGCGACGCGTCGAGCCGCCCAGCGAGGCACGGCCCAAGTCGCGTTTCCCCGGTGGCGGACCAATTCTCGTCGTGCGGGCACGGCTAATCATTGCGATTTCCTCGTTTTGACCGTCATGAGCCGCGCTTCGTCGCGCAGCCGGCGCGTGGATCCTTCGTCGCTGTCCGCAGTGCCTCGATCGCGTGATCTCGTGACCAGCACCTGCAGGATCACCGTGTTGTTGGGATTGGTCGGCAACGGCTCGACCGACCAGCGCCGGACATAGACCGCCTGGGCTGGAACGGTCGACCCGCCGCCGATGATGCGGCCGAACCCGTCGACGTAGTCGACATAGCCGTCCACGTTCGCCCTGAGACTGTTGGACGGCGAGGGCGACAGCCCCGGCCCGCCGGTGCGCCGACTGGATTGGCAGCGCGATGTTCGACGACGTATCGGTGAGCGGCAAGCCGATGATGTCGAAGCCCCACGTGAGACCGCGCAGCTGCTCCATCTTCTGCTCAGCAAGCACCGCCGCGAACGTTCCCGTCCGCGCCGATGTGTTGTCGGCCATCGCGATCGCGAACATCTGCCCGAGAACGACCACGCTCCCGCCAGCAGCCCGGTCGCGACGATCGTCTCGACGAGCGAGAAGCCCGATTCGGATTTACTGGATGCGAATTTTGCCAAGACTGTTCACCTTAATGCTCTTGGTTGACGACCCTTTGGCCACGGTGATCGTGGCGTCGGTCGCCCCGAGCCGCGGCCAGGGATTCGTGGCGCCCGGAACGTGCACGGTGCCGTTCGGGCCAGAATTCGAGCGTCTGCCACTGCCGTGAACGTGACGCTCGAATACAACCTCAGCGTCGGGCCGTCGTTGTTCGGACGCGTCAGCGGGTTGCTGTCCGCCGCCGGATACGGATATCCGCACCGCGCCGCCGCGCGCGACCTCCGCATCGTCGGCATGCGGGACGTTGACGGTGCCGATCACTTCGACCCGCCGATACGCCCCCGTCACCGGACAATTGAAGCGAACACGAATGGGGCGATTCGTTGCGACAGCGGACAGCCTCGCCGATTGCAACTCTCTTTCCACGTTGCGCGTCTCGACGCCGAGGCGCTGACCCTCGAAGGCATTCGTGACGAGCGGCACCGCGATCGCGGACACCGTGGCAAAAACTGCCAACGTTGCGAGGGTGTCCATGAGCGAAAAACCTGCAGCGCCTTGAAGTCCACCGGCACGCCAGTTTCCAGGCATGCCTCTCAGGTGAGCATCGCCTGGGTGTCTTCTCCTTCGGGTGGACGCGCATATTCATGGAAGGATGATGCGCAAGCGACGAGCCGCAATGCTCGGTCAGCTATTTACCCCGTAAATTGATGAATTGACTGGTGATTGACGTCATGACGGTTCTGACGTCGAAAAGGATGTGTCGCGTTATAGAGCGCGGCGTTACGGTATCGTAATCGACAGTCTTCAGGAAGACACTGGAGTCATCTTAAGTCTTTCGAGGACGAATCGTCTGCGCCTTGGGGCGGGGGATTGGACCGCGTGGGGGATGGATGCAGATAGATCGAGGCGTTCGCAGCCCTCCTCTCGGGGCTCACCGGAAAGCTGTAACGGGGTAGAGGCGGGTCGGCTGGAAATCCCGTCATCCGGCGAGCGCGCCGGGAGGGGACTCCGGTTACGTCAACGCCCCAGCAAATCCTGATCCTTCTTCTTCTGCAGGTCGTCGATCTGTTTGATGTGGCTGTCGGTGATTTTCTGCACCTCGTCGAGCCCCTTCTTCTCGTCGTCCTCGGACACCTTGTGGTCCTTCAACAGTTTCTTGAGCCGATCGTTGGCATCCCGGCGGACCTGGCGGACGACGTTGCGACCGTCCTCGGCCAGTTTGTGCACGTGACGCGACAGCTCCTTGCGGCGCTCTTCGGTCAACGCGGGCAGGGGAATGCGGACGACCTTGCCGTCGTTCGAGGGGTTGAGACCGAGGTCGGAGGCGCGAATCGCTTTTTCAATCGCCCCGAGCTGCGACGGGTCGAACGGCTGCGCCACGATCAGCGTGGGTTCCGGGACGGAAAGGCCGGCGACCTGATTCAGCGGCACCCTCGCGCCGTACGCTTCGACGTGGACCGCATCGAGAATCGTGACCGACGCACGCCCCGTCCGCACCCCCGCCAGTTCGTGCCGCACGTGCTCGAGTCCGACGCGCATCCGCTTGGTCACTTCCGCATACAGCTCTTTCAGATCGTTGACGTCCATCGGGGTGTCTCCGCAATCGTTACGGTGTCACGAGCGATCCCACCGCTTCTCCGGTGATCGCCCGCAGGATGTTCCCCGGCGTGCGCAGGTTGAAGACCATGATCGGCAGGCGATTGTCCATGCAGAGCGACACGGCCGTCGAGTCCATCACCTTCAGGCCCTGCTCGAGGACCTGGAGGTAGGAGATGCGATCGAACCTCGACGCCTCGGGATGAATCATCGGATCGGCGTCGTAGATCCCGTCCACCTTCGTGGCCTTGAAGATGACCTCCGCCTTGATCTCCATCGCGCGGAGGGCCGCAGCCGTATCGGTGCTGAAGTACGGGTTGCCCGTGCCGCCGCCGAAGACCACGACGCGTCCCTTCTCGAGGTGGCGAATCGCGCGGCGGCGAATGAACGGCTCGGCGATCGCCCGCATTTCGATCGCCGTGACGACACGGGTCACGATATTCTGCTGCTCGAGCGCGTCCTGCAGCGCGAGCGCATTGATGATCGTCGCGAGCATCCCCATGTAATCGGCCGTCGCGCGGTCCATGCCGCGCGCGCTTGCCGCCACACCCCGGAAGATGTTGCCGCCGCCGATCACAATCGCCGTCTGGACGCCCATGCCCTGGATCTCGGCGACATCCTTGGCGATCTGCGTGGCCACCACGGGGTCGATGCCGTAGGTCTGATCGCCCATGAGGGCCTCGCCGGACAGCTTCAGGAGGATCCGTTTGTAGGCGAGAGCGGGGGAGGGCGTCACGAACGATGATTATAGAGCAGCTTCGCCCACCTTCAGTCGTGCGAACCGGTTCACCGTCACCGGGACGCCGAGCGCCTTGGCCGCCGACGCAAGGACGTCGGCCACGGTCATCTTCGGATCGCGGATCGACGCCTGGTCGGGCAGGACGACCTGCTGATAGTAGCTGCCGAGCTTGCCTTCGATGATCTTGTCAATCACGGTCGCCGGTTTGCCGGAGCCCTCCATCTGGGCGCGGTAGATGGCCCGCTCCTTCTCGAGGATCTCGACGGGCACGGCCGAGCGCGACACATATGCCGGGCTGGCCGCGGCGATCTGCATCGCTATCTCCTTCACCAGCGTCGCAAGCTCTTCCCGGGCCGTCAGAGCGGGCGGGACGCCGCCGAACTCGACCTGCACGCCGATCTTGCCCCCCATGTGAATGTACTGGCCGATATACCCGTGACCGGCATAGCGGACGAAGCGGGGGACCGCCATGTTTTCGCCGAGCTTCCCGATGCCCTCGGCCACGCGCAGGTGCACCGGGCCCGTTCGGATCCTTCAGCCAGCTCTCGGTGGCCGCGTCGCCGGCACTGTCGATGGCGGCCAGCACGTCGCGCACCAGCGCCTGGAAGTCGTCGGTGCGCGCGACGAAATCGGACTCGCAATTGACCTCCACGAGAATGCCCTTCGAGCGATCGGCGGACACGAGCTGCCCGATGAGCGCCTTCCGACGTGGCGCGTCCGGCCTTCTTGGCGGCGCTCGCCAGTCCCTTTTTTCGCAAGATCGTCGTGGCTTCCTCGAAGTTCCCACCCGCCTCCTCGAGCGCGGTCTTGCAGTCCATCATGCCCGCGCCCGTCTGGTCGCGGAGCTTCTTCACGTCGCTTGCTGTGATCGTCGCCATGGTGAAACCAGTCAATCGGAGTTGGAGAATTGGTGAGTTGGAGAACGGTGATCGATGAGTTGGAGAATTGGTGCGCTGGACAATCGCTCGGTTGGTGATGTCAAGAACTGGAGAACAACTCTCCCATTCACCAATTCACCAATTCGCTGATTCACCAATTCACTAACTGTGAGGATCTGATCATGCCGAGGCCGGCGCCACTTCGCGCGGACGGCGGGCTGGACGCTGCTGCGCACGCCGGGCCTCGTCGCCGCCACGTCCCTGGTCGGCGTCGCGGGTCGCTTCGACGTCGGCCGATTCCTTCATCCCGCGGCCTTCCATCACGGCGTCGGCGATGCGGGACGCGAACAGGCGAATCGCGCGCAGGGCGTCGTCGTTGCCCGGGATCACCAAATCCACTTCGTCGGGATCGCAGTTGGTGTCGACGATGCCGAGCACCGGAATCTTCAGCTTGCGGGCCTCGTCGACCGCAATCTTCTCCTTCCTGGTATCGACGACGAACACGGCGTCGGGCAGCCGGGTCATGCCGCGGATGCCTTCCAGGTTCTTCAGCAGCTTCTTGCGTTCCTTCTCGTTGCGCGCGATCTCCTTCTTCGACAGCGTGTCGTACCGGCCGTCGGTCGTCATCGCTTCGAGATCGCGGAGCCGTCCGAGACTTCGCTGAATCGTGGCGAAGTTGGTGAGCAACCCGCCGAGCCACCGCTCGTTCACGGAGAACATGCCGCAGCGCTGCGCCTCTTCGGCGATGACGTCCTTGGCCTGACGCTTGGTGCCGACGAACAGAATCGTGCGGCCTTCGGCGGCGAGCCGGGTGACGAATTCCTCGGCCTCCCGGAACAGCTTGACCGTCTTGCCCAGGTCGATGATGTAGATGCCATTCCGCTCGCCGAAGATGTATTCCTTCATCTTCGGATTCCACCGCTTGGTCTGGTGCCCGAAGTGAACCCCCGCCTCCACCAGGTCTTTCATCGCGATCGGCGCCAAATGTCCTCCATCTAAATCAGCTATCAGCTTCAGCTTTCAGATTAGCTCGCAATCGGCAGTACTCACAGCTGAAAGCTGAAGCTGAAGCTGAAGCTTCCTAACGTTTACTGAACTGGAAGCGTTTCCGCGCTCCCGCCATGCCGTACTTCTTCCGCTCCTTGGCGCGGGCGTCGCGCGTGAGCAGCCCCTCGTCCTTCAGCTTCTTGCGGAGCTCGAGGTTGTATCCGACCAACGCCCGCGCGATGCCGAGCCGCACGGCGCCCGCCTGACCCGACACGCCGCCGCCGGCCACCGTCGCCAGGATGTCGAACTTGTCGGCGGTTTCGGTGAGCACCAGCGGCTGCCGGATTTCGGTGCGCAGCGCTTCGGTCGGAAAGAACGCGTCGAAGGTGCGGCGGTTGATGCTGATGGCCCCGGTTCCGGGGCGAAGAAAAACGCGGGCGGTTGAGGTCTTGCGGCGTCCGGTTCCGTAGTATTGAACAGCTGCCACGTTACGCCACCTCGAGCTTGGAGGGTTTCTGCGCCGTGTGCGGATGATCCGGGCCGGCGTACACTTTGAGTTTGCGGAACATCGCTTCTCCCAGCTTGGTCTTGGGCAGCATGCCGCGAACGGCGTCTTCGACAAGGCGCTCGGGGTGCCGCTGGCGCACCAGGCGCGCGCGCGTTTCCCGCAAGCCCCCTTCGTAGCCGGAGTGCTGGCGATAAATCTTCTGGTCTTCCTTGCGGCCCGTGAGCTTCACCTTCGCGGCGTTGACCACGACCACGTGATCGCCGCCATCCAGGAACGGTGTATAGGTCGGTTTGTGTTTTCCCTGGAGCAGGCGGGCGGCGGCGGTCGCGATCCGGCCGAGCACGCGGTCGTCGGCGTCGACGACGTGCCAGTGTCCGCCTTCACCGATCCGGCGCGCGGTCCCTATGAACGTAGACATCCCAGAAACAGACCTTTCGTCCTTCCGTGCGCGCAACCGCCTTTCAAGCCGCGCGCAATCCTATGTGGGGGATTCCCCGCCTGGCTCGAACTGTCGGGCGGGTCCAGGCAACGGTAAACCCAAATGATACAGCGTTTCTGGGGACTGTCAAGGGCGGGACGAGTTTGGCCGATAAACAAGGACGGACCGCATCGGCTTTTCCGAGGCGATTGACGCGCGCCGTCCCGGCGCGGTGAGGACAACGACTGTGTTTGGTCTTGGCAAGAACAAAGCGATCGTCGGTCTCGACATCGGGTCGAGCGCGGTGAAGGCCGTCGAACTGAAGGCGGCGGGGAAGGGCTACCGGGTGACCGCCTTCGGCAGTGAACCGGTCCCGCCCGACAGCATCGTCGACGGCGCCATCATCGACGGGACCGCCGTCGCCGACGCCATCCGCCGCGTATTCGAGAACAAGGCGTTCAAGTCCAAAGGGGTGGCCGCCTCCCTGTCCGGCAACGCCGTCATCGTCAAGAAAATGACCCTTCCGGTGATGACGGAGGCCGAGCTCGGCGAATCGATCTACTGGGAAGCGGAGCAATACATTCCCTTCGACATCCAGGACGTCAATCTCGACTACCAGATTCTCGATCCCGGCACCGCGGCCGACGCCAAGGGCACGATGGAGGTGCTGCTGGTGGCGGCGAAGAAGGAGAAGATCGCCGACTACACCGGCGTCATCGCGCAGGCCGGCCGCGTGCCGGTCGTCGTGGATGTCGACGCCTTCGCACTGCAGAACGCGTACGAGGTGAACTACGCGCCCGAGGCCGGGGCCGTCGTCGTCCTGCTGAATGCCGGCGCGAGCGCCATCAACATCAACATCCTCAGCGGCGACCAGTCGCTGTTCACGCGGGATATCTCGATCGGCGGCAACGCCTACACCGAGGCGATTCAGAAGGAATTGAACCTGCCGTTCGAAAGCGCCGAGCAGGCGAAGAAGGGGCAGCCGGTCGAGGGCCTCACCTTCGAGGACGTCCGGCCGGTGCTCCACGCGATGACCGAGAACGTGCTGCTCGAGATTCAGAAGACCTTCGACTTCTTCAAGGCCACAGCCGCTTCCGACCGGATCGATCGCATTCTGCTCAGCGGCGGCGCGGCGTCGGTTGACGGCTTCGCCGCGGCGCTCGAGGAGCGGTTCGGCGCGCCCGTCGAGGCCTTCGATCCGTTCAAGAACATCGCCTTCGACGCGAAGAAGCTCGGCATGCGACAGCGCGCATCTTCTCACGACGGCAGCGGTGGCCGTCGGGCTCGCCTTGAGAAAGGCGGGCGACCGATGATCAAAATCAACCTGCTCACCGTCGAGCGCCAGGGCGCCAAGAAGAAGCTCGGATTCGACCCGGGCCAGAAGCTGATCGCGGCGTGCAGCCTTCCTGCTGATCGCGGCGGCCGCTGTTGATCGGCTGGCGTTACTGGAGCCTGGGCAACGAATCCAAACGGCTCGACGCCGAGATCGCGAGCGCGCGTGAGCCGAAACCGCCCGCCTGAAAACCATCCTGGCGGAGGTCCAGCAGTTCGAGCAGCGCTCGGCGCAACTGGGAGAGCGCGTGTCGCTCATCGAACAGCTCCGGCGCGACCAGACCGGCCCCGTCCACCTGCTCGATCAGATCAGCCGCGCGCTCCCGCCGATGCTGTGGCTGACGGACGTGAAACAAGGCAGCAATCCGGACGAGGTGCTGATCGAGGGCCGGTGCCTCACCCTGACCGGCCTGTCCGACTTCGTCGGAAACCTCGAGCAATCCGGCTATTTCAAACGCTCGATCGAGATCGTGAACACACAGACCGAAGCGCTCGCCGCGGCGAGTGGCCCGGGGGAGTTGGTGCGCTTCAGCATTCGCGCGCAGTTTCAGCAGCCGTCGGCCGCCGGGTCCGTCGAGCAGCCGGCGCCTGCCGCCGGCGCACCCGGCGGTTGAGCTAAAGGCTCAGGCGCGCCGCACCGATACCGCAGAGTAGCCGCTAGGACACATGAATCTCGGTTTCACGAAATTACCGTGGTACGCGCAGCTTGGCGCGTTCGCAGCGCTCGCCGTCGCCGGCGTGGGCGCGTTCTATCTACCTACTACGAGATGCCGGCCAGGGTGGTGCTGGCGCAGCGGGAAGGGGAGCTGACCGGGTTGCGGCGCAACATCGCGGTTGGCCAGGCCACCGCGAAAAAGCTGCCGGAATTCCGCGCCCAGGTCAGCGATCTGGAGAACCGGCTGAGTAGCCTCAGGGCGGTCCTCCCCGACGAGAAGGACGCCGCCGATCTGCTGCGGCGCATGCAGACCGTGGCGACCCAGTCGAACCTGACGATCAAAGCCTTCACGCCGAAAGCGACTGTCACCAAGCAGCTGCACGCCGAGTGGCCGATCAGTCTCGAACTGGACGGCACGTACCACAACCTCGCCCTGTTCTTCGACCGGGTGGGGAAGTTCACCCGGATCGTCAACATCAGCGGCCTCGAGGTGAAGGCCAAGGCCAATCCCGACGCGAGGGCCACCATCACGGCCACCTGCACGGCCACGACGTTCGTGCTGCTGGAACCGGCAGCCCGCCAAGCCCGGCGTGGCGAAGCCCGGCGCGGCTGCGAAACCCGGCGCGCCGAAGGTTTAGGCATGAGAGCCGGCACACTGTTCTTCATCGCCATGGCGCTACCGGCCCTCGCCCTCGCGCAACTCCCGGCCGCAGGAGCCGCGCCGGCACAAGGGACCCCGCCGGCGCCGAAACCGGCCGACCCCGCCGCCCGCGCCGCCGGAGAACTATTCCTATCAGCCCGACGGACGCCGCGATCCGTTCACGAGCGTGATCGGCATCGGCCCCGCCGCCGCCGATTCGCGCACGGGAGGTCGCCGCGCGGACGGACCCGCCGGGATTGCCGTGGCCGAACTGACCGTGCGCGGCGTCATGCAGAGCCGCAACAGAATGACCGCGATGATTCGAGGGTCCCGACAAGAAGACCTACGTCGTCCACGCCGGCGACAAGCTCGCGGACGGCGTCATCAAGGCGGTGACCCTCCAAGGGCTCGTGATCGTTCAGGAAGTCAACGACCCCCTGTCGCTCGTCAAACAGCGCGAGGTCACCAAACGGCTGCGATCCCTGGAGGACGCCAAGCAGTGACTGTGACGCGGGGCTTTGCCCTTTCCCTGATCTGCGTGCTCGCCGCCTTCATGGCCGACACGACCGGGTCCGCCGAGTCGCCGGCCGCGCCGACCGTTCACCTGAGGTCCATCACCTCGCGCGTGCACGCCAAAGGCGCGTCGCTCGTCATCGAGGCGACCGAGCCCGCGCCGTACGTGACGAGCCGGCCGGATCCGCTCACCGTCGTGCTGGATTTCCGCGGCGTTGACGGCGAGGGTCTTCGCGAGCTCGCTATCGTCGGCCGCAGGCGGACCGATTGCGCGCGTCGGCGTCGAGGCGACCGACCTGATGGGCGCCCGGAGCTCGCGCGTGCGCATCGCCCTCACGCAGCCGGTCGCTCATAACGTCCGCAGCGAACGAAATACCGTCATTGTCGACTTCGAGAGGGGATCGGATGAGGCCGCGCCGTACGTACTGCGGCCTGCCGCCCGCGAGCTGCCGGACGCGATGGAGGCAATCGGACGTGCCGATCGCGCGGGTGCCCGTACCGATCAGCAGTCCGCGTCGATAGCCGCGCTTGGAGCCTCGAGCGTCGCCGCAGCGGCGCCGCCGAGCGTCAAGATCGCGCCGGCAACCGCACCAGCCGCGAACCAGGCGGCACCCGCAGGCGCCGCGACCGCACCGCAGGCGGGCGGTCAGGTGCCCCCTGAACAACTGGGCCGGCCCGGGCGTGTCTACACGGGCAATCCGGTCAGCCTCGATTTTCAAGGTGCGGACCTTCGCGCCGTCCTGCGGATGTTCTCCGAGATCAGCGGCCTGAACATCGTCATCGATCCGGCGGTGCAGGGGTCGGTCGATGTCGTGCTGAAGGATGTCCCATGGGACCAGGCGCTCGACCTGATCCTGCGGTCGAACAAGCTGGGGTACCTCGTCGACGGCACCATCGTCCGCATCGCGCCGCTCAGCGTGCTGGCCGACGAAGAGGGGCTGCGGCGGAAACTGTCCGACGAGCAGGCGCTCGCCGGAGAGCTCCGCGTGCTGACGAGGACGCTGAGCTACGCGAGGGCGGAGGAGATGCAGAACCTGCTGACCCGAAGCGCGTTGTCGCCGCGAGGCACGGTCCAGGTCGATCCGCGGACGAACACGCTGATCATCACCGACCTCGCCGATCGGCTGAACACCGCCTCGGATCTGATCAATACCCTGGACAAGGCGCAGCCCCAGGTCGAAATCGAGGCGCGGATTGTTCAGACGAACAGGGAGTATGCACGAGCGCTGGGGGTGCAGTGGGGGTTCAGCGGACGTGTCGATCCATCGCTCGGCAACACCACGAACCTCGCCTTCCCGAACAACGGAAGCCTCAGCGGTCGCACGGGCCAGTTGCAAGGTCCAAGCGGCCAACCGACGGCCGTCGACCTTGCCGCCGACGGCGCCACGACGGCGGTCGGCCTGGCGCTCGGGTCCGTCAACGGCGCATTCAACCTCGACGTCGCGCTGTCTGCGATGGAAAAAACCCAGAACGGTCGTCTGCTCTCGACTCCACGGGTAGCGACTCAGAACAACGTCGCGGCAGAAATCACGCAAGGAACCCAGATTCCCGTTCAGACCGTCGCAAACAACACCGTCACGACGACGTTCAAGGACGCAGCGCTCTCGTTGAAGGTGACGCCGCAAATCACCGCCGCGGGCACCGTCATCATGAATATCCTGCTCGAAAACGCCTCCCCCGATCCGGCCCCGCCCGGTATCGTGCCCTCGATCAACACACAGCGCGCGAACACGACCGTGCTGGTCAGAGACGGCGAGACCACCGTGATCGGCGGCATCTACTTGAGCAATCTACGAAACACGACGGACGGAACGCCAGGGCTGAGTCAAATCCCCCTGATCAAATGGTTGTTCAAGCGCGAGACGATCGATGACGTGAGCCGAGAGCTCCTCATCTTCATCACCCCACGCATCATCCAACAGTGAACGAGTGATGACCATGCAGCGATTGACCCGTGTCGTCGTTCTCGCCGCGCTGGCCGCGGCGACGGCTTCGTGCGGCGACGTGGTGCGCCAGGGCCGCGCGCCCGTGTTTCTCGTGATCGATCGGCTCGAGGCCTCTCGTGGCGGTGCCACGACCGGCGAATTTGGCGGCACGCTCTTCTCGGACGTGATCACGAACGTGATCACTCCCGAACCGTGCGCGGCAACCAATCCGTGTCCTACCGTGTTCGGCGATAGCGGAAGGGTGACGCTGCGGATCGTTCCGAAGGATATCGGGTCGCCGACGGCGCCGACAGAGCCGACGTCGAACAACGAAGTGACGATCACTCGGTACCGTGTGGTCTATATACGCGCCGACGGCCGCAATACCCAAGGCGTCGACGTGCCTTACTCGCTTCGATTCGGCGGTGACCGGCACGGTCCCTTCGGGCGGCACGCTTTCGCTCGGATTTCTGCTGGTGCGAGTCGTGGCGAAGCAAGAGGCGCCCCTCATACAACTCCAGCGCAGCCCGACATTCATCGACACGATCGCCGAGCTTTCCTTCTACGGCCAGGACCGCGTCGGCAACGAGATCAGCGTCACTGGCAGCCATCCTGATCGAATTCGGCAATTTTGGTGACTAATCCCATGGGAACGGTAACGAAGCTCCACCCAAGACTCCTGAGTGAACGTCGGCGCCTGCGCGTCGGCGGTGTTTCGTTGCTGCGGCGCCTGTTGACCCATCCGGCGCTGATCGCCATTGCTGCCACTCGCGACCGGGTGCACGGTCAGCGACGTCAACGTGCCGTCGCTCACCGGCCCATCCGAGTTCGGCGCAGTCTGTCAGCATCACGGCGACGCCGGACAGCATCAGCCAGGACGGGGCTTCGCAGTCGGCCATCGTCGTTGTCGTGCGTGGGCCCAATGGGGCCGGCCTCAGCGGCGTGTCGCTGCGCCTGCAAATCGCCGTTGGCGGCGTCCGTCCAGGACTTCGGAACGCTGTCGGCGAAAAGCATCGCGACCGGACTCCAACGGCGGGCCACCGCTGTCTACACCGCCCCGCCTGCCCCGCCGCCGCCGGCGAACAGA
Source organism: uncultured Acidobacteriota bacterium (assembly GCA_963745495.1). Classification (GTDB taxonomy): domain Bacteria; phylum Acidobacteriota; class Vicinamibacteria; order Vicinamibacterales; family CAVVIG01; genus CAVUXJ01. The sequence continues at coordinate 393,900 of CAVUXJ010000015.1, read as the reverse complement.
TCGAGCAGCCGTCGTCACGATCGTCGTCACGCCGACTGGTTCGAACTTCCAGACGGCGGTCTCGCAGACGGTCGACATCCGCCTCGTTCCGACGGGCGTGATCCTGCCGCCGGGCGCGACGCCGACCCCGGCGTTCATCGTCAGGCCGGAGCCGGCGATCGTCAATGTTCCGGTCACGTTCGACGCATCGATCAGTTGCGCGACATCCGATCCCTGCACGAGCACAGCCGGCATCACGAGCTTCCAGTGGAGCTTCGGCGACGGCACGACCGCGACCGGCCAGACCGCGACCAAGACCTTCACGACCGCTGGCACGTATGCGAGTGACGCTGACCGTCACCAACGACCTCGGCCTGGCGGCTTCGTCTACGCAGCAAGTTACGGTGGGGATTTCGACGGCGCCGACCGCCGCATTTCGTGTTCTCACCGACCTCGGACACGTCGCCGGTTGTCGGTCAGCTGATTCAGTTCAACGCCGCCCTTTCCTTCGCCGCCGCCGGGCGTACGATCGTGCAGTACGAATGGGATTGGGGCGACGGCGAAAGGAGCACAGGCAGAACTGAGGACCACGACTACACGTTGCCAGTGGCGATTTCACGGTCACGCTGATCGTGACAGACGATGCTGGACAATCGGGCAGAACATCTGAGGTAGTCACGGTCTTCTAGTAGCATCGATGGCCGACAACCCACGCATCGAAGACCTTCGACGCCGGATCCAGAAGGATCCGGCGTCGATCGCGTTCGCGCAGCTCGCCGAGGAGTACCGGCGGGCAGGGCAGTTTGCCGAAGCCATCGACGTCTGCCGCGCCGGACTGGCCCTGCATCCCGGCTATCTGTCGGCTCGCGTCACGCTGGGACGGGCGCTCATCGAGCTCGGACAGGACGCCGACGCCCAGCCGGAGCTGGAGGTGGTGGTCAAGGGCGCGCCTGAAAATCTTGCCGCCATTCGCGGCCTCGCCGGCATTCATCACCGCCGCGGCGCACTTGTCGAGGCGCTCGCGCAGTACCGGGCCGCGCTGAACCTGGCGCGCAACGATCCCGATCTCGAGGAGACGGTCAGCGACCTCACGCGTCAGCTGACGCCGCAGAAAGGGCCGGAGCCTTCCGACGGCCTTTCCTTCGACCAGATGCAAGAGGAGCTGGCGGTTTCGTACGTCTCTCCTCACCCCGATCTCGAGGAGACCGTCAACGACCTCGACCTTACGCACCAGCTGACGCTGCAGACGGGGCAGAGACTCCCGACGGGCTGTCGTTCGATCAGATGGAGGAGGAGCTGTCGGTTTCGCATGTGCCTCCTCCGCCCGGCGACTCGCCCAATCCGGTGATGGAGGCGGCGCCTGAGGCGCCACCAGCGAGTCCGCCGATCGTCGCGCCCGTCCCGCGCCTCGTACCCCGAGCCAAGCGTCGCCCTCCGCCACCCGTGCACGCGCTCGCCGCGCCTCTGCCAGCCGCACAGGACACGCCTGCTGAGCCGGATCTGGAACAGGCGCGTGCGATTCAGACGCTTGCAGCCCTCGAGCAGTGGCTGGCCGCCATCCATGTCGCACGCGCCGACCGACATCCTTGATCGCCGACTCCAGACAGTTCGCACCGGTATGGCCGCGCAAGCGCTGGACGCGCTCGTGGTCACATCGCTGGCAAACGTCCTGTACCTGACGAACTTCGACGGGAGCTCCGCGATCGCCGTCGTGACGGCCGAGCGCGTGTTGTTCATCACCGACTTCCGGTACCTCACCACGATGTCGGACATCCAGGGCTCGCCGCAGAGCTGCCCGGGCCTCGAGGTGATCGCGGTCGACGACTCGTACGACGAAACGCTGGCGGCCACGCTGGCCTCGATCTCGCACCGGCGCGTGGGGTTTGAAGCGGCGCATGTCTCGTTCAGCCGCCATTCGTGGCTGACGAACGCCGTCCGAATGACCGCCTCCGCCAAGGCTACGGCGGTCCGCCGAAGCGTTACGCGAAGGCGGAAGGCGCCCACGGCACCCAACGGCGTGACGCCAGACAGCACGGTCCAGCTGGTTCCTGCTACCGGCATCGTCGAGAGCGCACGCGTACGGAAGGACCGCTACGAATTGGAGATTCTGCGCGAAGCCGCCGACCGGCTGTCCGCCGTCGCCCGGGGCCTCTTCACCGTCATCCGCTCCGGCATGACCGAGCGCGAGCTCGCGATGACGATCGACTGGCGGATTCGCGAGGCCGGGTTCGAGAGGCCGGCCTTCGAGACGATCGTGGCCAGCGGCCCGCAGGCGGCCCTGCCACACGCCAGACCCTCCGGGCGAAGATTGACCGAAGGCGACCTCGTCGTGCTGGACTTTGGCGGCGTCTACGACTCATACTGCGTCGATCTGACGCGGACCGTGTCGATCGGTCCAGCGTCGAAGCGGGCGCGGGATGTCCACGCGGCGGTCCTGGATGCGCAAGCCAAGGCCATCGCGGCCGTCAGGCCGGGGGCATCGCGGTACGAGATCGACGCCGCCGCCCGGGAGTCGCTGACCCGCGCCGGAATGGGTGAGGCGTTCGGCCACGGTACGGGTCACGGGCTGGGCATCGAGGTCCATGAGGATCCGCGGATTGTCAGGCGGCGCGCCGGCGCGGACGCCGAGCGACGAGGCGATCGCGCCAGGGATGGTCTTCACCATCGAGCCCGGGGCGTACTTCCCCGGCTGGGGCGGTGTGAGGATCGAGGACGATGTCGTGGTCACGGAGGATGGCGCCGAGTTGCTGACACACGTGACCACCGACCTCCTGGAGCTGTGACGTTGGATTTCGAGCAGCTGAAGCAGATTCTGAATCTGGTGCGGGAACACGAGCTCTCCGAGTTCGAAATCGAGCATGAAGGACTGCGGCTGCGGGTCCGGACCGACGGCGCGCGGGGACCGGTCGCGGCCGCGACTCGTCCCGCGTCTTCGCGGGCGAGGCGGTGCCGGCGACCGGGCCGCATGCGACGACAGCGCCTGGCGGCGGGGCGCAGCCGGCCGACGCGTCCGAAACGGCCGATGCCGGCGACACCGAGATCGAGCTCGCCGTCCTCAAGTCGCCCATCGTGGGTACGTTCTACCGGTCGCCGGAACCTGGCGCGCCGGCGTTCGTCGAGATTGGATCCATGGTCAAGACCGGGCAGGTGCTCTGCATCATCGAAGCGATGAAGTTGATGAACGAGATCGACTCCGAGTACGACGGGGAGATCGTCAGCATCTACGTGGACAGCGGGCAGCCGGTGCAGTACGGGGAGCGGTTGTTCGCGATCCGGACGAAATAGGGAAGCTCTCAGCTATCAGCTATCAGCCAAGGCTGACAGCTGGCTGACAGCTGAAAGCTGACAGCCGAGATCTGATAGCTGATAAATGTTCAAAAAGATCCTGATCGCCAACCGCGGCGAGATCGCACTGCGCGTCATCTTCGCGTGCCACGAGATGGGCATCAAGACGGTGGCCGTCTTCTCGGAGGCCGACGAGAATTCCCTGCACGTCCGCTTCGCGGACGAGGTTGTCTGCATCGGGCCGGCGCGCAGCACCTTCAGCTACCTGAACGTGCCGGCCGTCATCAGCGCCGCCGAGATTACCGGCGCCGACGCCATTCACCCGGGGTACGGGTTCCTGTCCGAGAGCGCCTACCTGGCGGAGGTCTGCGAGGCCTGCCACATCAAGTTCATCGGCCCCGATCCGCAGGTCATCCGGCTGATGGGCGACAAAGCGCGCGCCCGGCGTGTCATGAAGAAAGCGGGCGTGCCCGTGCTGCCGGGAAGCGACGGCCCCATCGAGAACGAAGACAAGGCGCTCAAGATCGCCAGGGAGATCGGCTATCCGGTCATCGTGAAGGCCACGGCAGGCGGCGGGGGCCGTGGAATGCGCGTCGTACGGGCGGCCGGGGAACTGTCGCATGCGGTCAAGACGGCGCAGCAGGAAGCCGAAGCCGCGTTCGGCGTCCGCGACGTCTATCTCGAGAAGTACATCGACTCGCCGCGGCACGTCGAGTTCCAGGTCCTCGGCGATTCTCAGGGGTCCGTTGTCCACCTCGGCGAGCGTGAGTGCTCCATTCAACGACGACACCAGAAGCTCATCGAAGAGTCGCCCTCGCCGGCGCTCAGCGAAAAGATGCGCCGGCGGATGGGCAGCGTCGTGATCGACGCGGCGAAGCAGGTCCAGTACACGAACGCGGGAACCTTCGAGTTCCTGATGGACCCCCAGGGCCGCTTCTACTTCATGGAGGCGAACACGCGGCTGCAGGTCGAGCACCCGGTCACGGAAATGGTGACGGGAATCGACATCGTCAAGGAGCAGATCCGGATCGCGGCGGGCCAGCGGCTGTCCTTCAAGCAGAGCGAGGTCAGCTTCACCGGGCATTCGATCGAGTGCCGCATCAACGCCGAGGATCCCGACACGTTCGTCCCCTCCCCCGGCGTCATTCGCGCCTTCAGCGTCCCCGGCGGCCCGGGGGTGCGCGTGGAAACACTGGCCCACTCCGAGTGCACGATCTCGCCGTACTACGATTCGATGTTTGCCAAGATCATCGTCCACGGGCGCGACCGGCCGGAGGCGATCGCGCGCATGCGGCGCGTGCTGGAGATGACGGTGATCGAAGGCATCAAGACGAGCATTCCGATGCACCTGCGCATCCTCAGCGATCCGGATTTCGTCGCCGGGAAGCTGGACACTGCCTTCATGGACCGCTTCCTCAACCGGCCGAGGCCGGGCGGACGTCTCGCCGAAGCCGTTTGAGACGTCAGCTCAGCGCTTCGCGCTGACGGCGCTCTGTAAATCTGAAACCTGAAGCTGATCTGATCGACGACTTCAGACTTCGACTCGACTTCAGACTTCGTTTCGCTCCTTCCCTCGCTCTATGTCATTTGTGATGCGGAGGTGTGCGACCGCGCCGGCTGGACGCTCGTCGATTTCGCCGCCGCGTGCATCGACGGCGGCGCCACGTTCCTGCAGGTCCGGGCCAAGGGCGCCTCTGGCGCCTGGCTGCTCGACGCGACAACCGCCATCGTGCGCCGGGCTCAGGCCGCCGGAACGCTCGTCGTCGTGAACGATCGCGCCGATCTGGCGCGCCTCGCGGGAGCGGGGGGCGTCCACGTCGGCCAGACCGACCTCTCTCCTGCCGCAGTGCGCGTGGTCGTCGGCCCGGAGATGCTCGTCGGCCGATCCACGCATACCCCCGAACAGTACGAGGCGGCCTTCGGCGAGCCAGTGGACTACGTGGCCATCGGGCCGGTATTCGCCACGGCGACCAAGGCCACAGGCTGCGACGTGGTGGGCCTCGAGGGCGTCCGTGCCGCCGCGGCGCGGACCGCGGCGCGCGGTCTCCCGCTGGTCGCCATCGGCGGCATCACCCTGGACCGCGCGCGATCGGTGCGCGAGGGCGGCGCGCAATCGATCGCGGTGATCTCCGATCTGCTCGCGACGGGCGATCCGGCCGGTCGGGTGCGGGACTTCCTGCGGAGCGCTCGCGTGATGTGACTGCGCACGCGTCCCGTGCGACCTGAAGTCTGAAGTCTCGAACGCACGATCAGGTGTCGAGTCTCAAGTGTCAAGGCTCGAGTCTCCAGAGATCTGACTGCGAAGCGACCTCTGAATGCTTCGGTGACTTCGTGCTTTGCGGTGAGCTCTTCACACTTCAGACTTCGAGACTTCAGACTTTCAGGTATCAGACTAGAATGGCATTCCGGCTGTATTGATGGAGGCTGACGGGCGCGGACCAGACCACGGCGCTCGGGGAGTGCTCGTCGCCGTCGCGCTGCTGGCGTCGGTTTTCGTCGCCGGCACGATCGGTTACGTCGCCATCGAAGGCTGGACACCGTGGGACGCGTTCTACATGACCGTCACGACCGTGACGACGGTCGGCTTCCGCGAGGTTCACGAGCTTTCGCGGGCGGGACAGATCTTCACGGTGTTCCTGGTGCTCGGCGGCGTCGGCGCGGCGCTCTACACCTTCTCGCAGTTCGCCGCCCTCGTGATTGAGGGCGGCCTGGCCAGTCATCTCCGGCAGCGCCGGCGAGTACGCATGATCGACACGATCAAGGACCACTTCATCGTGTGCGGGTACGGCCGGATCGGCAGCATCGTGGCCCGGGAGTTCCGGCAGCAGGATGTGCCGTTCGTCGTGATCGAGCGCGATCCGGGGCGCTATCATTCGGCGGTCGAGCGCGGCGTGCTGGCGCTCGAGGCCGACGCCAGCCAGGAGCACGTGCTGAAGCGCGCCGGCATCGAACGCGCGCGCGGCCTCATCACCGCGGTCGGCACGGATGCCGAGAACGTGTATACGGTGCTCACCGCCCGCGTGCTCAGCCCCGATCTCTTCATCATCAGCCGCTCGGAGAGCGGCGACTCGGCACGCAAGCTCCGCGCGGCGGGCGCCAACCGGGTCATCTCGCCGTATCAGATCGGCGCCGTGCAGATTGCGCAGACCGCGATCAGGCCGGCGGTCGTCGACTTCTTCGATCTCGCCACGAGCTCGGACAACCTCGAGCTGGCGATGGAACAAATCACGATTTCGCCGCGGTCAGCGCTCGCCGATCAGTCGATTCTGGATGCCAACCTGCGTCACCGATTCGGCGTCATCGTCGTGGCCATCCAGCGCGTGGACCAGCGGATGGAATTCAATCCGGAGCCGACCACCCCGATGCGCTCGGGCGACCAGCTCGTGGTCCTCGGCCGTCCCGATTCGCTGAAGCAGCTCGAAGTCGAGGCCGCCTCGTAATGCCCGCGCGGCTGCTGGATGGTCTCGCCCTCGCCGATGCGATTCGCGCCGAGGTCCGCCCGCTGGTGGCGGCGTTCACGGCGCGCGCCGGCCGACCTCCCGGGCTCGGCCTCGTGCTCGTCGGCGACGACCCCGCATCCACGCTCTACGTCACCAGCAAACTGAAATCGGCCGCGGAAACCGGACTTCGGGCGGACCTCGAACGATTGCCGGCGACGGCATCGATCGACGAGCTCCTGAGCGTCGTCGATCGCCTGAATCGAAGCGACGCGCACGACGGCATCCTCGTGCAGTCGCCGCTGCCGGAGTCCATGGGACCGGACGCGGAACGCCGCGTCTTCGATGCGCTCGTGCCCGACAAGGACGTGGACGGCTTTCACCCGATCAACGTTGGACGTCTGGTCCAGAATCGGCCGGCGCTGGTCGCCTGCACCCCCGCTGGAATCATCGAGCTGCTGGAGCGATCGAAGATTCCGATCGCGGGCGCGCGCGCCGTCGTCATCGGGCGGAGCGACATCGTCGGCAAGCCGATGGCATTGCTGCTGCTGCACCGGCACGCCACCGTGACGATCTGCCATTCGCGCACGGTGGACCTGCCGCACGTGGCCCGCGAGGCCGACATTCTCGTGGCGGCGCTGGGGCGGCCGGCGTTCGTCACCGCGGCATTCGTCAAACCCGGAGCGACTGTTGTCGACGTCGGCACAACGCGCGTGGACGATCGCGCGACGATCGAGCGGCTGTTTGCGGCGGGCTCGAAGCGCCGCGCCGCGTTCGAGCGGCGCGGGTCGCTGGTGCTCGGCGACGTCCATCCCGAAGTCGAGCAGGTGGCCGGCGCGCTGACGCCGGTGCCGGGTGGGGTGGGCCCGCTCACCATAGCGATGCTGCTCAGGAACACGGTCAGTGCCGCGAGACAGCGGGCAGGAGGGGCGGGATAGGCAGGAGGGGCAGGAGGGGCAGGGTGAGGGCAGGAGGGGCAGGACAGGCGGGAGGGCCGGACGGGCGGGAGGGGCAGGACGGGCGGAGGGGCAGGACAGGCGGGAGGAGCAGGCGGGTGGGAGCGGCCTAGCCCAGTCGGCGACAGCCACTGCGTCGGCTGTAGCCGTCCAGCCTCGGCTCGTCCAGCGTAGCAGATGCTGAAAGTCGCCCTGACCGGTGGGATCGCAACCGGCAAGAGCCACGTGCTCGAGCGCTTCCGCCGAGCTCGGTGTGCCCTGTCTGGATGCCGACGCGCTCGCGCACGGCGTGATGGCGCCCGGCACGGAAGCGACGCGGGCGATTGCCGCCCGGTTCGGCGCCGACATTCTTGCCGCCGACGGTGCGGTCGATCGGAAGAAGCTCGCGGCGATCGTGTTCGCCGACGCCTCGGCGCGGCGCGATCTCGAGGCGATCGTGCACCCGGCGGTCTACCGCGCGATCTCGGCAGGACTGCGGGCCTTCGAGATCATCGGCGATTCACCTCTTGCCGTCGTTGACGTGCCGCTTGCTGTACGAAACCGGTCACGCCGGCGACTTCGACCGCGTCGTGGCCACGGTATGTCCGCCGGCCACGCAACTCGCCCGGCTCGAGGATCGAGGGCTCAGCCACGCCGCGGCGGTGCAGCGCCTGGCCGCCCAGATGCCGGCGGAGGAAAAAGCCGCCCGCGCGGATTACGTGATCAGGACAGACGGGACGCGCCGAGAACACCAACGCGCAGGTGGAGCGGATCTGGCGCACGGTTGCTCGGGATCGTGTCCGTGTCATGACCTCGACTTCCGTAGCTTCCTGCGCGGGAGCAATCCGCTCCTCCACAAACGTATTCCAGTCGTGGCAGTGCGGACACTGCCACAGGAGCTCGGTGCTCCGATAACGGCAGCGCGTGCACACGTGCGGATCGAGGTAGAACACGGCGTGCTGCGTCACCTCGCCGTACCGATCGACCAGCGCCTGCGGGTGGTGAAGCTGTCCGAGCGCGCGCCAGATCGCCTGATGAATGCTGAGCGCGTGGGGGTTATGGAGCGAGCGCGGTGAAGAGCAGCTCGAGCGCGTCATGCGTGTGTCCACCCGCGGCCAGCTGCCGCGACAGCGCCAGGCGCGCCCGCCAGTCCTGCGGGTTGTCCTCGATGAGCCGCCGGCACAGCCTGGTGAATCGCTCCGGCGTATTCGCCCGGCGCGCCAGCGCCTCCAGTCGATCGAAGGCCAGATAGGCCCGATCGGGCGCCACCTGCACGAGCTGTTCCCAGATGCTCGCCGCTTCCTTTTCGTTGCCTTCCGCGACGCGCAGGTCGCCGAGGTTGAGATACGCGGGAACTGCGCGGGCGTCGAGATCGATCGCGGCCCGGAACCGGCGCGCGGCTTCGGCGAGGTCCTTGCGGCGCATCGCCTCGAGCCCGATCTCGTTCTCGAGGAACGCCAGAATGGCCTGGCTCTGCGGCCTCGAGTCGATCGCGGCCAGCTTGGTGAGGCGCTGCCGCGTGTCGTAGGCTTCGGACCACTGATGCTGGTCTTCGTGAAGCTTCTGCAGATTGAGCAGCGCGTACTCGTTTTTCGGATCCAGCCGCAGCACCTCGGTGAAGGCCTCGAACGCACGTTCGACGAACCCTCCGCGCTTGTAATCGAGGCCGAGGCAGAGCAGGACGTATGCGTGCTCCACGCGACTCAGCCTCGAGCGCTGCAGCAGCGCCTGGTGCATCGTGATCGCCTTGCCGACCTGTCCCTTCTCGCGGTACAGGTTGCCCAGGATCATGTGGACCTCGAGCGCATCGGCGTCGACGCTGGCGGCGCGGGTCAACTCCTCAATCGCCAGATCGATTTGATTGGCGACGAGAAAATTGAGGCCGAGGATGTAGTGCGACGATTCCCGGGCGCGCCGGCGATCGATCCACCTGCCGCCACTGAGCTTGTACCGCTCCCAGGCCTTGCCGATCGTCAGCCCGATCAGGAACGCGATCAGGGCGGCGAGAAGCGGGGCAGAGTCGCTCATGTCTGCTGCCGCACGCCTGTCCCCGCCGCCCGCCGTCGAGTCGGCCGCGTACGCGGCGACGATCGCGTCCCACCGCTTCTGGGCGCGAAGGATGGTCTCGATCAGCTGACGGGCGGCGCCATCCCCGCCGTTGGCATCGCTGACCCAGTGGACGGCCGCCCTGACTTCAACCACGGCATCGGCGGGCGCCGCCGACAGTCCCACGCGCGCCAGGACGCCGAGATCGACGATGTCGTCGCCCATGTAGGCCACGTCCTCGTCGCTGACGCCTTCGGCGGCGAGGATCCCCTCATACGCCTGCACCTTGCTCGCAACGCCCTTGATGCACCAGCGACACGCCCAGCTGAGCGGCTCGATGCGGCGTCGTCGGCGAGTTGCGTGCCGACAGGAAGCCGACCTTCAGGCCGGCGCGCTGCGCCCAGACGATCGCAATCCCGTCCCTGATGCCGAACGACTTGCTCTCCGTTGCGTCGGAATGGACCAGCACCTGCCCGTCGGTGAGGACACCGTCCACGTCGAACAGCAGAAGCTTGATACGGGCGGCTCTCTCTTGAATAGACACTCGAAAGTCTCAAGGCTCAAGGCTCAAGTCTCAAATGCCAAGGCTGTGCGACCCTGAGACTTGAGACTTGAAACTTGAGACTTGTCTAAAACATCTCCGTCCGCCACAGGTCATGAAGGTGAACGACGCCCGCCACCCGTGCGCCGGGGCTCCTCGACGACGACGATCGAGGTGATCTTGCGCTCCTCCATGATGTTCAACGCCGCGGCGGCAAGAGTGGTCGGCGCAATCGCCACCGGGCCCCGCGTCATCACGTCGGCGGCGGTGAGCTCGAGGATGTTGCCCTCCCGGTTCATGTGCCGCCGCAAGTCGCCGTCGGTGATGATGCCAAGGAGCGCGAGCGCCTCGTCCACGACACACGTCATGCCCAGACCTTTGCTCGACATTTCGTAGATCACATCGCGAAGCCGCGTGCCGGCGGACACCGTCGGGCACTCCTTGCCGGCGTGCATGAGGGCCTCGACGCGCATCAGACGTTTGCCGAGCTTGCCCCCCGGGTGCAGGCTCGCGAAATCCTCTTCTCGAAAGCCTTTCCGCACGAGCAGTGTCATCGCCAGGGCGTCGCCGATTGCGAGCGCCGCGGTGGTGCTGGCGGTCGGCACCAGATTCAGCGGACATGCCTCTTCGGCGACACTGCAGTCGAGCGCCACGTCGGAGGCCTGCGCAAGCGTCGACGCCGGAGTGCCGGTGATGGCGATCAGCTTCGCGCCGAGCCGGCGGATGGTTTCGAGCAGCCGGAGAATCTCGCCGGTCTCGCCGCTGTAGGACAGCGCCACGACCACGTCGTCGCCCTGGATGACACCGAGATCGCCGTGAATGGCTTCCGCCGGGTGCAGGAAGAAGGCCGGCGTGCCGATGCTCGTGAGCGTCGCCGCGATCTTCCGGCAGATGATGCCCGACTTGCCCATGCCGGTGAGAATCGCCCGTCCCCGGCAGGCGTGGAGGAGCTCCACCGCGCACTCGAATCGACCGTCCAGGCGCGGCACCAGCGCGAGGATCGCCGCCGCTTCGGTTTCGAGAACCTTGCGCGCGAGCGCGAGGTCAGCCATGGATGCGCGCCTCGCGTTGCTTGACGATCGCATCGAGCGCCACGAGCCGGCGAAGGAGCGGCTCGAGCAGATCCAGACGGAGCGCGTTCTGCGCGTCGCTTTTCGCCCGGGCCGGGTCTTCGTGCACTTCGAGGAAGACGCCGTCGACGCCTGCCGCGACGCCCGCCGACGCCAGCGGCTCGATGTACTGAGCGAGCCCCGCGGTCACGCCATCGCCGCCGCCTGGCAGCTGCAGGCTGTGCGTCACGTCGAACACGACGGGCGCGCCTTGCTCGCGCAGCATCGGGAAGGCGCGCATGTCCACCACGAGGTTGTGGTAGCCGAAAGAGGTGCCGCGCTCCGTGACGATGACCCTCGAGTTGCCCGCGTCGACGACCTTCGCGACGGCGTGACGCATGTCGTCGGGCGCGAGGAACTGGCCCTTCTTGATGTTCACGACACGGCCGGTGCGCGCCGCAGCGAGGAGCAAATCCGTTTGCCGGCACAGGAACGCCGGGATCTGCAGGACGTCGGCGACCGCCGCGGCAACGTTCGCCTGGGCTGGCTCGTGAATGTCGGTGAGGATCGGCACGTGGAGCCGCGCCTTGACGCCGGCCAGCACACGCAATCCCTCGTCGAGGCCCGGCCCGCGAAACGACCGACCCGACGTTCGATTCGCCTTGTCGAACGACGCCTTGAAGACAAAGGGCACACCCAGACGCCTGGTGATGTCCACGAGCGTCGCCGCCACATCGCCGGCGTGGCGCTCGCTCTCGATGACGCACGGTCCGGCGATGAGAACAAACGGGCTCTCGCCGCCGAACGTGATGTCGCCCAGTTTCACGGGGTTCACGGGGTTCATTATACGAGGGCGGAACGTGGAGCGCTGAAGGAGCGGGAAGCGCAAGAGGGGCTGCAACCCGTCGAAGCTATGTCCGAGCCGCTCCAGCCCTTCCAGCCTCTCCCAGCCCTTCCTGCCTGTAGAGCTAAGCCACCGTCTCCGTGGTCGCGCGCTGCATGCCGCGGGCGGTCTTGTGCTTGTAGCTGGCCTCGACGAAGGCCGCGAACAGAGGATGCGGGCGCGTCGGCTTCGACTTGAACTCGGGGTGGAACTGCACGGCGAGGTACCACGGATGACCGGGCAGCTCCGCGATCTCGACGAACTTGCCGTCGGGCGATCGGCCCGAAATGCGCAGCCCGTGCTCCACCAGCGTCCGCTCGTAGAGACAATTGAACTCGTAACGGTGGCGGTGCCGCTCGTGAACGAGGCTTGCGCCGTAGACGCGCGCGGCCAGAGAGCCGGGCGTGAGCTCGCAGGCATAGGAGCCCAACCGCATCGTCCCGCCGAGCTCGTCCACGCCCAGCAGATCGCGGAGCTTGTAGATCAACTTGGTCGGCGTCTCGGGGGAACATTCGGTGGAGTCGGCATCGGCGAGTCCGGCGACGTGGCGGGCATATTCAACCGTCGCCCACTGGAACCCGTAACAGATGCCGAAGTACGGGATGCCGCGCTCGCGGGCGATCTGGGCCGCCTGCATCATGCCTCGCGTGCCGCGATCGCCGAATCCGCCCGGCACGAGAATGCCGTCCGAGTCGTCCAGCAGCGACAGGCCGTCCGGCGCTTCGAGGGCTTCGGCTTCGATCCACTTGATGTGCACCTTGAGGCGGTGCGGAAAGCCGCCGTGATAGAGCGCTTCGTTGAGGCTCTTGTAGGAGTCCTCGTATCCGACGTACTTGCCGACGACGTGGACGGTGAGGTGGTCCAGCGGGTTCTTGATGACGCTGACGAGATCCTCCCACGCCTGCATGTGGCGCTCGGACTGGGGGAGGTGCAGATACTTCAGCACGATGTCGTCAAGCCCCTCCGCGGCCAGGACCAGCGGCACCTCGTAGATCGTCGAGACGTCCTTGGCGGTGATGACCGCCTCCTCGTTCACGTCGCAGAACAGCGCGATCTTGCGCTTGATGTCCGGATCCAGGAATCGATCCGTGCGACAGAGCAGGATGTCGGGCTGAATGCCGATCGACCGCAAGTCGCGCACGCTGTGCTGGGTCGGCTTCGTCTTCAGCTCGCCCGCCGCCCCGATGAACGGGACGAGCGTCAAGTGGACGTACAGCGAGTTGTCGCGGCCCACGTCCTGGCGAAACTGGCGGATGGCTTCCAGAAACGGCAGGCTCTCGATGTCGCCGACGGTGCCGCCAATCTCGACGAGCGCGATTTCCGCATCCGCCGTCGCCGCGCGGATCGCGTCCTTGATCTCGTTCGTGATATGGGGAATCACCTGGACGGTGCGGCCGAGATAGTCGCCGCGGCGTTCCTTCTGGATGACGCTTTGATAGATCTTGCCGGTGGTCCAGTTGGAGTTGCGGGTCGTCAGCGTGTTGGTGAACCGCTCGTAGTGGCCCAGATCCAGGTCCGTCTCGGCGCCGTCGTCGGTGACGTACACCTCCCCGTGCTGGTACGGGCTCATCGTGCCGGGATCGACGTTGATATACGGATCGAACTTGAGAAGCGTGACCCTGTACCCGTGCCCCTCGAGCAGCGCTCCGATCGAGGCGGCCGCCAGCCCCTTGCCGAGCGAGGACACGACCCCGCCCGTCACGAAAATGTACTTGGTCGCACGCCTCTCCGAGTTGATCATGTTGGTGTCCCCTGCACGTTGAACAAACGCCGGACCTGCTCGAGATCCTGTGGCGTGTCGACGCCGATGGAGTCGTAGGCGGTCTCCACGGTCTTGATGCGAATGCCGTGCTCGAGCGCCCGGAGCTGCTCGAGCGCCTCGGCGCGCTCGAGCGGCGTCGGATCGAGCGAGGCGAGCAGCATCAGGGCGTGACGCCGATAGGCATACAGCCCGACGTGGCGGTAGAGCGGCGGCCAGCCGCCGCGCGGATCCCGCGCAAACGGGATCGGCGCCCGGGAAAAGTACAGGGCGAAGCCCCCGCGATCGATCACGACCTTGACGATGTCCGGGTTCGACAGTTCCGCCGGCGTGAGAATCCGGCGATACAGCGTGGTGATCGAAATCGCCGGATCGGCGAAGGGGGCGATCGCTTCGGAGATGGCGCGGGGATCGAGGAGCGGCTCGTCGCCTTGAACGTTGACGACGATGTCGCAGTCGAGCGTCGCGGCGACCTCCGCGAGCCGATCCGTCCCGGTCAAATGATCCGCGCGCGTGAGGCGAACGTTCCCGCCGAAGTCGGCCACCCTGGTCGCGATGCGAAGATCGTCGGTCGCGACGATGACGCGCGACACCGCCGGGGACGCGGCGGCGCGCCGGTAGACGTGTTCGATCATCGGACGGCCGTCGATGTCGGCGAGAGGCTTGCCCGGAAACCGCGTGGAGGCGAATCGAGCGGGGATGAGAGCGACGACCTGCAGGGGAAGACGGCTATCGACCTTGGAGTCGGCCGATCCAGGGTGCACGACGAATAGTAGCACACCCCTCCGGCCCGCGTGCTACGATCCCGAGTGATTCGATGAACTGGAAGCGAACGGCGACGATCGGTGTGGTCGGCGGCGCCCTCGCAGTCTGGCTTGCCGGCGCCGCGACGTCCAATCGCCGCGTCGTTGACACGACGATCGCGACGCCGACGCCGGTCGAGTTGCGCGGCGCGGAGCTCGCCGACGAAATTGCGCGGTTGCGCGAGCGGCTCCATCCCGTCGTCGAGCCGCAGCACCCGGCGAGGAATCTGTTTCAGTTCTCGTCGAGGGCGGCGGCGCCTTCGTCCCGCGTCGATCCGCCGGCGCCCGCCATCAGCGAAGTCCCCGCGCAGCGAGCGCCGGCAGCGCCGCCGTTGACGCTCGTCGGCATCGCCGAAGATCCGGGTCCGGACGGTCCGATCCGCACCGCCATCATCTCGGGCCTCGGCCAGCTGTTCTTCGTCAAGGAAGGGGACAGTATCGCCGGGCGCTTCCGCGTCCAGCACCTGTCCGGCGAGGTGGCCGAGCTCACCGATCTCGCCGATTCCACGATCCACCGGCTTGCGTTGAAGTAGCGGCGCTCGAGCCACGTTGCCGCCGCCGGCTGCCGCTGCACAGAATGACTCGTGGCTTGATTTCCCGGCCGCGAACCGTTGGCTCCGCCGGCTTCGCTCGTTGAGCGGCGGTAGAATCCGCGGTAGCCAGCCCCATGATCGCCATCATCATCAACCCGATCGCCGGAGGCGCCCGGCCCGAGGCAGCGCGCGCGCGGGCAGAGCTGGCAGCGTCGGTGCTCGCCTCGTCGCGCGAGGACGGCGAGGTGTTCGTCACCGAGCGCAAGGGGCATGCGCGCGAGCTCGCGACGGCCGCCCTCGACCGCGGCGTCCGGTTGATTGTCGCCTGGGGTGGCGACGGCACGATCAACGAGGTGGGATCGGCCGCGGTGTTCGGCCAAACGCCCCTGGGCATCGTGCCAGCCGGGTCGGGCAACGGCCTGGCCACGGATCTCGGCGTCAGCCGGCGGCCCGATCGTGCCCTCATCGAGGCGCTCGGCGCCTCGCCGCGCGCGATCGACGCGGGTGAGCTCGGCGGCCGAATGTTCTTCGCCACCGCCGGCGTCGGCTTCGATGCGCACGTCGCCTCGTGTTTCGATCGAGAGATCGCCGGGCGGCGCGGCTTCTCGACCTACCTGCGGATTTCCACGCGCGAGCTCCTCGCGTACCGGCTGTCGACATTCCGGGTCTGCCAGGACGCCGGCACGTGCGATCGGCGCGCGCTCCTGGTGACCTTCGCAAACGCGTCGCAGTTCGGCAACGGCGCCCGCATCGCCCCCGGCGCACGGCTGGACGATGGCATGCTCGATCTGGTCGTCTTCGAGGAGGTCTCGCGGTTTCGGACATTCTGCGCCGTACCGCGGTTCCTCGCCGGGCGCGTCGCCGGTCTGCGGGGATGGTCCGTCGAGCAGATCGAGCGCGCGGCGATCGAGAGCGATCGGCCGATGGCATTTCACGTCGACGGCGAGCCGGTCGAAGGCGGGACACGCCTGGAGGCGCGCGTGCATCCGGGGGCGCTCAAGGTGTGCGTTCGCTGATGGTCTGACTCACGCGAGCAAGTCTGAAACGTCAAGTCTCAAGTCTGAGCGTGCTCGCCTACAACTTGGGCCATCTGTGGCGGCCGCTGGTGTTGCCACGACGCATCGATAGCTGGTCGTTGACCAGCTTGCAGCAGCGTCTGCTCAAGACAGGCGGCCGGCTGGTCGGACACGCACGCTATTACTGGCTCCTGCTGGCCGAGAGTCACCTGACCCGACGCCTGTTCGGGTCGATGCTCCAGCGGATCCGGGCGTTACCGGTCCCGACCGGCTGACGGGGATCGATACTGGCGACCGTCTGGGGTGATGAGAGGACGAAAGACGGCGAGGTGCCTGCCCGAATGTCGTGGCATCGGGCCATCCGCCATGATTCGGGTCGGCCGGTGGGTTTTACAATGCGAGATCCCGGCGGCAGAAGAATTCTGACCCGAGCGCGGTCTGGTGGGATAGGATGCGACCGATCAAGGGTCGCCAAATCGGAAATATCGGTGTAGATGCATCCCCGGACGGCGAAATGGAATTGTCTGCGCGAAACAGGAGGTGGCAGATGCGCTGTCGAGTTCTCGTTGTAGGGAGCGTCTTGTCGATGACGATCGCCGTCGTGTCGCTTTCGGTGATCCCCGTTGGCGCCCAGACATCGGCGGCGGCAACAACGGCGAAGAGATCGACGGTACCGCGTACAGCCGATGGCCAGCCCGATCTGCAGGGCATATGGGATTACCGGACCCTCACGCCGATGGAACGGCCCAGCGACCTGGCCGGGAAAGAGGTCCTGACGGAGGAGGAGGCGGCCGCATTCGAGAAGAGAACACTTGTGGCGACCGATGCCGATCGCCGCGACGCGGACCCAAGCAGGGAGGGGCTGGTCAACGGAGCTCCCGCGACCGCCGACGTCGCCCGCGCCTACAATCAGTTCTGGATGGACCGCGGGAGCAAGGTCGTCGGGACAAAACGAACATCCCTGATTATCGACCCACCCGATGGGAGAATTCCTCCGTTGACGGCGGAGGGGAAGAAACGAACGGCCGCCCTTGCCGCTGCCAGGGAACGACCCGCCGTTGGCCCAGAGGACCGGAGCGTGGGCGAACGCTGCATCATGGGGTTTAACGCCGGACCGCCGATGACCCCAGGCGGCTACAACAACAATTTTCTGCTGTTGCAGGTTCCTGGATACGTGGTGATTCTCAACGAGATGGTCCACACCACTCGCATCATCCCCATGGACCAACGGCCGCATGGAGACATCCGCCAGTGGGCCGGCGACTCGCGCGGCCATTGGGAAGGCGACACGCTGGTCGTTGACACGACGAATTTCTACGCCCAGACGAGCCTGAATGGCTCCAGTCCTAACATGCACGTGATCGAACGCTTCAGACGGGTCGACGCGGACACGCTCCTCTACGAATTCACAGTCGACGATCCAACGACGTGGGTGAGACCCTGGACGGCGCAGGTCCCCATGATCAGGAATCCAGAGCCGATGTACGAGTACGCGTGCCACGAGGGGAACTACGGCATGACGAATCTCCTCAGTGGCGCTCGCGCCATCGAAAAGGCCTCCGATGAGGCCGCGAAGAAGCGATCGCGATAGGTCGCCGCCGTCAGGGCTCGAGGAACGCTCACGCACCGTGAGTCAGCGGCCGACGGGCGGAGCTATTTCGGTGGGTCGACGTTGATAGACGCCGTGGGCCCGATACCGGCAATCTGAATCCACATCGGATCGTCCCCGGACCCGTCGTAGTGGATGCCTCGCGCGATATCGCGGATGAATCCGCCCTTCGGCACCCCGACCGTCCTGGTCTTGTCGCCGCTCGGTTCCGTGCCGATCCACATCGTGCCGCCGAGCACCATGACGACACGGTCGATCGGGTGATAGTGCGGGCGGCTCCAGGTATTGGGCGCCCGTCTCTGGAACTGCAGGTAGAGGCCGGGCTTGCTCGCGTCGCCATACAGGACGAACGATTCCTTCGGCATGTTCTCGATCGGCTGAATCTGCCTGATCGCCGGATCGATGGCATCGGCTCCCGATCCGGAGGTGGCGGTCGTGCTCGGCGCCGCCGGTTGGCTGAGCGACGGCCCTATCCCCACGAAATAGAGCGTCGCACCGTCGTCTTTGGTCCCGTCGAAGTGAATGCCGCGCGCGACGTCTCTGACGAACGAGCCGGCCTTCAACGGCACGGTGCGCTGCGGATCGAATGTTCCGGTGCCGACCCAGAACGTGCCCTCGAGCACCGTCACGAAGCGGTCGTTGTCGTGAAAGTACGGCTTGCTCCACACGTTCGGGCCACGCTTCAGGATGTAGGCGTAGAGGCCCGGCTTGGACGGATCGCCATACAGATTCGCGGTCTTGCCGTTCTCGGTGTCTTTCCATTGCATCTGGTCAGGCAGCGTGTAGTCTCGGCTGCCCCGGTCTACGACGACCGCCTGCGCGCCGGACGGATGATCGATCCAGAGAGAAGCCGCGGTCAGGGTCACCAGAACGGCGGCCACGCGGAACGGCACGGTGCTTCGTGTTTGGATGGTCATAGGTGTCCTGTCAGGTCACCCACCTTACTCCATTTCGCCGCGCCTCGCTTCACTCGACGCGAGCGTGACAAATCCAGCGTTGGCCCTAGTGTCCCGTCCCAGTGGATCGTGGCATAAGTCCCGGGCGCGGCGCCCGGATCGCAAGGCGCGACGAGCGAGCATACAGGCCGTATGTGAGCGAGGAGCAACGCCGCGAGGCGGGATGCCCCGCCCGGGAATTGTGTCGCGAACCACTGGGACGGGACACTAGCTACAACCCGTACGAGCCAGGCCTCGCCGACCGCCGAGACCCGGCGGATGGCCCCCAGTGCCGCCTCGAGCGCGCCGGGCTCGCTCGCTTCCTCGTCCACGTTGACGACGCCGACAGCGCCCGTCTCGTTGCGGCCCAGCGCGAAGTTCGCGATATTCACGCCGTGGCTGCCGAGAATCGATCCGACTTCGCCGATCACTCCCGGCTGGTCCTGATTGCAGACGATCAGCAGCGTGCCGGCGAGCGGCGCCTCGACGTTGACGCCCCGCACCGACACCAGTCGCGGGCTGTTCGGTTCGAACACCGTGCCCTCGGCCCAGCGGTCGCCCTGGCTCGTGTGCAGCTTGATCGAAACCAGGCTCGTGAAGTGCCGCGGCCGCGTGCTCCTCGACTCGATGATCTCGATCCCCCGCTCCGTGGCGGCCGCGCGGGCGTTCACGATCGACACGCCGCCCGCCAGAATCGGCCGCAGCACGCCCGCTGCGGCGCTCGCCGCGAGCACGCCCACGGCGCGATTGTCGGCCAGAGCTCCGTAGTAGCGAAGCGAGATCGCTTCGATCCGGGCGGCGCCCATCTGGGTCACGATCGCCGCAAGACTCAGCCGCCAGCCGGACCCACGGCTGCAGCCGCTGCAGCTCGTCGGGATGCACGGACGGGAAGTTGACGGCATTCCGGACGGCGCCGTGGCGCAGAAAGTCGCGAACCGAGGCCGCGGTGTCGAGGCCCGACCTGCTCCTGCGCCTCCTCGGTTGACGCGGCGATATGCGGCGTCGCGACGACCTGCGGCAGTTGCGCCAGCGTCCAGTCGACCGGCGGCTCGGTCTCGAACACGTCCAGCGCGGCGGCGGCGACGCGGCCCTGCTCGATCGCGCGGCGCAGCGCGCCTTCGTCGATCAAATCCCCGCGGGCGGTGTTGATGATCCGGAGTCCCGGCTTGACGCGCGCGAATCGCTCGTCGTTGAACACGTGTCGCGTCTCGGCCGTGGACGGCAGGTGCAACGTCAGGAAGTCGGCGACCGCACAGACCTCGTCGAGCGAGAGCAGCTCGACGCCCATGCTCTCGGCCACCTCCTGCGCGATGAACGGATCGTGGGCCACGACGCGCATGCCGAACGCCCTGGCCCGCGGCGCCACCTCCTGGCCGATGCGTCCGAACCCGGCGATGCCGAGCGTCTTTCCCCGCAGCTCGGTGCCGACGAACCGCTTCTTCTCCCATTTGCCCTGTTTCATGGCCCGATCGGCGGCCGGCACGGCGCGCGCCAGCGCCAGCATCAGCGCGCACGCATGCTCGGCGACGCTGATGCTGTTGGCGCCCGGCGCATTGACGACCAGGATGCCGCGGGCGCTGGCGGCGGCCACGTCGATGTTGTCGACGCCGGTGCCGGCGCGCGCGACGATGCGCAGGTCGGGAGCGGCGGCGAGCAGATCGGGCGTGACCTGGGTCGCGCTGCGCACCATCAGGGCATCGGCGTCAGCGAGAGCGTGGATGAGATCGGCCGCTGGACGGCCGCTTCGAGCGTCCACCTGCCAGCCGGACTCGGAGCGAAGCAGCTCCAGGGCTGACTCCGGCAGATCGTCGGCGACGACGATTTTCAGGATGGTCCTTTTTCAGGTCCGAGGGAGCGCAGGTAGTTCAGGACGGTCCAGAGCTCTTTCGCGGTCATTCTGCCGGCGAAGCCGCGCATCCCCGTGCCCTTCGCGCCGTCGCGGATGACCGTGAAGATTTCAGCGTCGGTCGAGCCGTGCTTCCACATGTCGTCGGTCAGATCGGCTGGCGGCGGCTTCAGCGTCGCGCCCGCCTTGCCGTCGCCCTTCCCGAGTGCGCCGTGGCACGACACGCAGTTCTTGGTGAACAACTGCTTTACCCTCCGCGAGGGTCGTGGCGTTGACCGGAACCGGATTCTTCACCGCAGCGGCGTCGGACGCTGCGTTCTGGGCGGCGCCATGGGCCGCCAGACCGAGCGGCGAACATCAGCGTCGAATGTGAACAACAAGGTTCGAGAACTCCAGCGCATCGAGCGAGCCTCCTTGATGGTTCGTGTCTATCAGTATAATCTAGTCGCCGCGACGGCCGGTGCCGTCCCGGCTCGTGCGGTCGCCTGCTGAGTGCAACGTCTTTCCACAGAGTCTTCCATCGTTTCTGTGAGATCGCGCGCCCT
This sequence comes from uncultured Acidobacteriota bacterium, assembly GCA_963745495.1. Classification (GTDB taxonomy): domain Bacteria; phylum Acidobacteriota; class Vicinamibacteria; order Vicinamibacterales; family CAVVIG01; genus CAVUXJ01. The sequence goes on along the minus strand of CAVUXJ010000015.1, from coordinate 372,699 downwards.
GTTCAGGGGACCGGACCTGAACAGCGTTGCAGCTGTCAGACACTGCGCACGTCATCGCTGCGAGCCTCGCTGAAGCTCGCGGCAAGGAGTGATTTTCTTCACAGGGTGGCAGCGCTGAGCTGAGCTGTCCGCCCGGATGTTCCCGAAGGCTCTCGGCTGAGAGCCGCTCGCTGCCTGAGTTTCTCGCATATGCCAAATCTCACGACGCTCAAGCCGCCGGCGACCGGCACCGCGATCGCCCGCCGCGATGGAAAACTCGTCGTCCCCGACCATCCCATCATTCCGTTCATCGAAGGCGACGGCACGGGCCCCGACATCTGGCGCGCCAGCGTCCGCGTGTTGGACGCCGCGGTGGAGAAGGCCTACGGCGGGACACGCAAGATTGCCTGGATGGAGGTCTACGCCGGCGAGAAGAGCTTCAAGCAGTTCGACACCTGGCTGCCTGACGAGACCGTCGAGGCGTTCCGCACGTACCTCGTGGGCATCAAGGGGCCGTTGACGACGCCGGTCGGCGGCGGGATCCGATCCCTGAACGTCGCCTTGCGCCAGATGCTCGATCTGTTCGTCTGCCTTCGGCCCGTGCGCTGGTACAAAGGCGTGCCTTCGCCGGTCAAGCATCCGGAACGAGTCGACATGGTGATCTTCCGCGAGAACACGGAAGACATCTACGCGGGCATCGAATACGCCGCGGGCACGCCGGACGCGCAGAAGATCCTGGACTTTCTCGCGAAGGAGTTCCCGAAGGAATTCAAGAAGATCCGGTTCGGGACCGCCGAGGCGTCGCGGCAATGGCAGTCGGCGCTTGAAAGCCTCGGCGCACCGAAGCGGGACGTCGGGGTGCAGGTGGGCATCGGCTTCAAACCGATCAGCTATCTCGGCACCGAGCGCCTCGTGCACAGCGCGCTCTCGTACGCGATTGCGGCAAGCGCAAGACCCTCACGCTGGTGCACAAGGGCAACATCATGAAGTTCACCGAGGGGGCCTTCCGCGACTGGGGCTATCGAGGTCGCGAAGACGTTCTTCGGCGCGGTCGAGATCGATGCCGGGCCGTGGTGCCGGATTCCCGAGGGAAAACCGGGGGCGGGCCTCGTGATCAAGGACGCCATTGCGGACATCGCGCTCCAACAGGTGCTCACCCGTCCTGAGGAATTCGACGTGATCGCCACGCCGAACCTGAACGGGGATTACCTGTCGGATGCGCTCGCCGCGCAGGTGGGCGGCATCGGCATCGCGCCCGGCGGCAACATCAACTACATCACCGGCCACGCCATCTTCGAGGCGACCCACGGCACGGCGCCGAAATACGCCGATCAGGACAAGGTGAACCCCGGGTCCGTGATCCTTTCAGGCGAGATGATGTTCCGACACCTCGGATGGAACGAGGCCGCGGACCTCGTCGTGAAGGGGATGGACGGTGCCATTGCGTCCGGGCGCGTGACGTATGACTTCGCCCGGCTCATGGAAGGCGCCACAGAGCTGAAGACGTCGGCGTTCGGGGACAACATCATCAGTAACATGTAGCTGTCAGCTGTCGGGGGACGTCGACAGTCAACAGTTGACAGTCAACAGCAAGTTCACAGAGCGCGATTCAAAGCGATGCCAACTGTGCACTGCCCGTTTCCTGTCAGACTGTGAACTAGCTCCGAAAGCTGAAAGCGGTTTCGTCAGGAGATCGAAATGAATCGAAAGGTGACCGTCGTGGGCGGTGCGGGCAACGTCGGCGCGGCCGTGGCTCGATGCATCGCGGATCAAGGGCTCGCCGACGTCGTCATCGTCGACATCGCCGACCAGAAGGCCGCGGGCGTGGCGCTCGACATCCTGGAATCGTGCCCGATCACGGGATCCGACAGCCGCGTGATTGGCGGATCCGACTACGCGCAGACGGCGAACTCGGACGTGGTCGTCATCACCTCCGGCGTCCCGCGCAAGCCCGGTATGAGCCGCGACGACCTGCTGAACGTCAACTTCGGCATCATGAAGGCGGTCACAGAGCAGGTCGTCAAGTACTCGCCCAATTGCATCATCGTCCCGGTGGCGAACCCGCTCGATGCGATGTGCCAGGCGGTCTACCGGCTGAGCGGCTTCCCGCGGGAGCGCGTCGTCGGCATGGCGGGCGTCCTCGACTCGGCGCGCATGCGGACCTTCATCGCCATGGAGCTGAACGTCTCGGTTGAGAACGTCCACGCGTTCGTGCTGGGGGGACACGGGGACACCATGGTGCCGCTCCCCCGGTACTCGACCGTCGCGGGCGTTCCGATCACCGAGCTCATCTCGAAGGAGCGCGTGGAGGCCATCTGCAAGCGCACCGCCGAGGGAGGCGCCGAGATCACGAAGCTGGTCGGGACGAGCGCGTGGTTCGCGCCGGGCGCCGCCGCGGCCGAGATGGTCGAATGCATCCTCAAGGACAAGAAGAAGATTCTGCCGTGCTCGGTGTTTCTGCAGGGCGAGTATGGCATCCGCGATCTGTTCGTCGGCGTCCCGGTGAAGCTTGGCGCGCGAGGAGCCGAGGAGATCATACAAATCAAGGTGACGCCCGAGGAGGATGCCGCGCTCAAGAAATCAGCGGCGGCGGTGAAGGAGCTCGTCGACGTGATCCAGATGGGGTAGGGCGGCCGGACACTCCGTACCTGCGAAGACATGACGGATGCTCGTCCCACGGCCGGGTCAGGTCATCCGGAACTGCAGCGCTTCGGCGACGTGATCCCCCCTGATCGATTCCTCGCCGTTCAGATCCGCAATGGTCCGCGCCACTTTCTGAACGCGATCGTAGCCGCGCGCGCTGAGCGTCAGGCGCCGGGCCGCCGCCTCGAGCAGACGGATGCCCGCGGAATCGATGGCGCAGTGACGCGCCATCAGCGACGGCGTCAGCTCGGCGTTGGTGCGAAGGCCGTCCGCCGCGTACCGCTCGCGTTGGCGGTTGCGCGCCGTCACGACGCGCGCGCGCACGGCGGTGGACGGCTCTCCTTCCGCCCGCGCGCCGAGCGTATGAGGCGGCAGCGCAGGAACTTCCACGGTGAGATCCAGCCGGTCACGTAACGGCCCCGAGAGCCGGCCGCGGTACCGGGCGATCTGGTCCGGCGTGCACCGGCACTCGTGAATCGGGTCGGCCGCGAAACCGCACGGGCAGGGGTTCATCGCGCCGACGAGCACGAAGCGGGCCGGAAAGATCGCGGTTCGCGCCGCGCGGGCAATCGTCACGCGCCCTTCTTCGAGCGGCTGCCGCAGCACTTCGAGCACGTGGCGGCTGAATTCCAGCATCTCGTCGAGAAAGAGCACGCCGTGATGCGCAAGGCTGACTTCGCCGGGGCGCGGTTGCGGACCGCCGCCGATGAGCGCCGCGTTCGAGATCGTGTGATGGGGAGCGCGGAAGGGCCGCGATGCCACCAGTCCGCCACCCGGCGGCAGCAGCCCGGCCACCGAGTGCACGGCGGTCACTTCCAGCGCTTCGTCCAGCGTCAGCGGCGGCAGAATGCCCGCCATCCGCCGCGCGATCATCGTCTTGCCGGCGCCGGGCGGCCCCACGAGCAGGAGATTGTGCGCACCGGCGCATGCAACCTCCAGCGCCCGCCGCGGCAGAAGCTGGCCGCGGACATCGGCGAGATCGGCCGGCTCGCCGATGGCGTGCGAAGTGGCCGGAGGCGGGACCGGCCCGGCGGTCGACGGGTCGTTCAGCGCCAGGACCGCTTCGGCCAGCGACGAAACCGCCAGCACGGCGAGGCCGGAGACAATCGCCGCTTCGCTCGCGTTCAGCCGCGGGCAGCAAGACGCCCGCGACGCCTTCCCGGCGGGCGGCCGCCGCGATCGGCAGCACGCCGCGGGCCGACTGGAGAGTGCCGTCGAGCGACAGCTCGCCGAGCACGATCACGTCCACGATCTCGCGCCGTTCGACGATGCCTTGCGCGGCGAGAATACCCAGGGCGATTGGGAGATCGAAGGCCGTTCCCGCCTTGCGCACGTCGGCCGGCGCGAGGTTCACGGTGATCCGGTGCGCCGGGAACTCGAATCCCGAATTCCGGATGGCGCTCTTGACGCGGTCACGGCTTTCACGGACGCTGGCATCCGGCAGCCCGACCATCGTGAACGCCGGCATTCCGAACGACACGTCGACCTCGACGTGCACCGGGCAGGCCTCGACGCCGAACAGCGTGGCGCTCCGCAGGCTCGCAAGCATCGGCCACCCTGGGTGCAAGGCCGTGCCGGACGAAGTCGGGTAACGTTTTCAATGACTTGCGGATAGCGACGCCCGGGAGATCGCACATTCTGCAGCGCGGCCGCAAGCGCCGGTACGCTGGGGCTGAACTGAGACCCGGCCGGCGCCGATATCAGTAGTGCATTATCTATGAGAAGCCGCACCGCCCCGCGGCACCTTTCGGTTCCGTGCAGCAGCGCTTCCACCGGTGTATCCCAGGAGAACTTGTCATGCTCGATGCCTTCAAATCCCTGACAGGCGGCAAAGGGAAAGTCGTTCAGCAGCAGACCGACGAGCTGGGACTGCTCATCGCGAGCGCCCGCGAGGAGCGGAGCGCCATCAGCGCGATGCTGAACACGCTGGCCAACCGGAGCGCGAAGCTGGCCCCTCTTGGGAAGCAGCTGGAACAGGTGACCGAGAAGGCGACGGGCATCACCGACCGGCTCGACGACATTGCCAAGCGGCTGACCGCGCTCGACGACCGCACCCATGAGCTGGAGGACATCGACAAGCGCATTCAGGCCCTGAAGGACGCCGCCAAAGGGGCGGAGCAGACGACCTTGAAGGCGCTGGGCCCCGACGGCGAGCTGCACAAGCATCGCGAAGCGGTGCAGCACCTGTCGTCACAGGCGCTCCAGACGCAGGCCATTCTCGCCACGCTGAAGAAGGAGCGCGCCGCGCTCGAGGAGTTGCGCGGACACCTGCGCGAGTCGGAAGGAGACGTGAAGCAGGCGCTCGGTCATGCCTTCACGCTGAAGAGCGAGCTGGATCAGGTCCGTTCGACCGCGACGGCGCTCCAGCAGGACTTCGCCAAGATTCGCGAGACCTCGCGTGAAGCGCGCGAAGACACCAACGCCGCGATCGCGACGGTCAAGGAAGTCGAACAGAAGCTCGGACCGCTCGTGCAGATTCATGAGCTGAGCCAGAGCACCGAGGAGCGCCTCCACGCCCTGAATGCCCTCGCCGAACACGTGTCGCACAAGGCGAAGGCCGTCGAAAGCCAGCAGCAGGCCATCGAGCACGCGGTCGTCCAGTCCAACCGCGTCAACGAGATGGTCTGGTCGATGGACGTGCAGATGGGCAAGCTGAACGAAGGACTGAAGCAGGCGGCGAAGGCGGAGGAGACGCTCGGGCGCATCGAGAAGCTGACCCAGGAGACCAACGGGCAGCTCGAATCGGCGGCGAAGACGCGGCAGGAAGTCGAGCGCGAAACGATCAAGCTGTCGAAGGAAGGGACCACGCTCCTCGACGCCGTCCGCGGCCAGGTCGACACGCTGGCGATGAAGAAGAAGGAGCTGGAAGCCTTTGACGAGCGGGTGCGGGCGCTGCACGGCACGGTCGGCGACGCCGAATCCCGCGTCGACGCCCTGGCCGCCAAGGACAAGCATCTCGTGGCGCTCGGCCAGAAAGTCGACGGCCTGACGAAGCGCTTCGAGGTGCTGTTCGGGCAGGGCGACGAGCTGGCGAAGAAGCAGCTCGCGCTCGAAACGCTGAACGATCAACTCGCGCAGGTCGACGAGGTCGCGAAGAAGACGACATGGCAGATGGACGCGCTCCGTCAAAGCCGGCAGGACCTCGACCTGCTGCGGAAGGAAGTCCAGGAGTTCTACAAGTCGCACGCCGAGATCGTGCAGCTGCGCGACAAGCTCGGCGCCGACCGCCTCGGGCTCGAGGCCTTCGGGGATCGGATGAACGCCTTTTCGGCGCGGGCGCCGGAGCTCGAGTCGAAAATGCACGCCATCCTCGGGCAGATGAAGCTCGTCGAGGAAGGCACGCAGAAGGCCACCCGCCTCAACCAGTCGATCGCCGAGCTCGACGCCCAGATTTCGCGGATCATGTCGCGCGTGCCGTCCGTCGAGAAGCTCGAAATCCGCCTCGACGGCCTCAACACGCTGAGCGCCGAGGTCGATCACAAGTTGGCGGACCAGCTCGCGCGACGGAACGAGTTCGAGACGCTCAAGGCGGCGCTCGACGGCGTCGGCGAGCAGACGATTGACGCTCAGCACAAGCTCCAGGCGGTTCACGCGCTGCAGACGCGGCTGGTCCCGCTCGTCGCCGAGCTCAACGTCCTCAAGAAAGAGATCGGCACAGCCCAGGAGCGCATCGGCGGCGTGAAGTTCGACGAGGCGACCGTCGCCGAGCAGGAACGCCGCCTGGCGGAGCTCGTGACGGCGAGCCGGACGGTCGCGACCGACGTCGCCGAGCGCAGCCGGCAGATGCAGGGCCTCTCGGAGGAACTGGCTCGAACGACCGCCGTCAAGGACGAGCTCCTCGCCGAGCTCGATCGCGTGCAGAGCCGGCAGCGCGACACGGTCGGCCAGATCCAGGCATCCGAGGATCAGCTGGCGCGCGCCGAGAAGATGTTCAAGCTGCTCGAGCAGAGGCGCGCCCAGGTGGCCTTCGGCGAGAAGAAGCTGGCCGGCGTCGAAGCGCGGCTCGCCGAAATCAAGCAGCTGGCCGACGACCTCGAGAAGAACATTCAGTCCATCACGAGCCGCGAGCAGCTCGTCAGCGCCGTGAAGGGGGAAGTCGACATCGTTCACCAGATCAGCGCGCGCAGCAAGGCGGACCTGGCTCACGTCATCGAGCACCGCGGCGAGGTCGCGGCGCTCAAGGGTCAGGTGGATCTGCTGCTCTCGAAGATTGCCGAGACCGACGACCGCATCGTGTCAATCGACGCGCGGCGCAAGCTCGTCGATGAGGTGCAGACCAAGGCGAACGCCATCGTGCACCTGCTCGACGACGTGCGGATCAACCTGGAGATGCTGGGCGAGCAGAAGGCGGTCGTCGATCACGTCGCCGAAAAGGCCGCGCAGCTCGAGTTCATGTTGCAGGAAGCGCGGAACACGCAGCGGAGCCTCCAGCACGAACGCGAGCTGGCCGAGCGGATCGAACAGGGCATCAAGCAGCTGCGGTCGAAGACGCCGGGAGCAGAGGAAGGGAAGTCGCGGACGGCGTAAGACTCGTCGAGACCTGAAAGTCTCGAGTCTGAAGTCTCGAGTCTGAAGCTCTGGGCTCAAAGCCTTACGTCTGAGGTCTGAAATCTCAGCCAAAGCTACCCGCGAGGCGCGTAGACGGTCAGCCGCTCACCAGCCCTGATGACGGAACCGGGAATGCGGTTCCAGGTCTGCAGTGACGCGACCGTCGTCTTGAACGCCCGCGCGATCGACGCGAGCGTGTCGCCGCTCTTCACCTTATACATGATCTTCACGCGCTCGGAGTTGGACGAGGCCATCGCCGGCACGACCGCGGCGGTGGTGGCGATCTCGCCCGATTCGGCGGCGGGTACCGGGCGCTCCGCCCGCGCCGTCATCAGGACCGTGGCCTCGTGCGGCACCATGAGCTTCTGTCCCGTGGTCACGCGCGAGGTGGTCTCGGAGGTAGTTCGCCTCCGCGAGGTCCGTGCGGCTGACGTGAAGGTTCCGCGCGATCGTGGCCAGCGTCTCGCCTTTCCGCACCGTATACCATTTCAGCGATGCCAGGTCGGTCGCGGCAGTCTCCTCGAGCCGGGCGCTCAGGATCTCGGCTGCCCCGACTGGCACCTTCAGGGCATACGACCTGTCCTTGACCGGAGTGGTCCAGCGCCGCAGCTCCGGATTGAGAGCCTGAATCTCGTCGATCGACGTGTCGGTCCATTCCGCGATTCGGCGCAGATCCACCGGGCCCGGCAGCGTCACGAGCTGGTACGGCGGCAGCGGCTCGGGTTCGAATTCGAAACCGTACTGCGCCGGGTTTCGGGCAATGACCACGGCCGCCAGAATCATGGGCACGTACTCGCGCGTCTCGCGCGGCAGCAGGTTGGCTTTCGCCGACAGAGTCCAGAAATCGCTCAGCCTGCCGCGCTTCATGGCCCGCTGAACGCGGCCGGGGCCGCCGTTGTACGACGCGAGCGCCAGATGCCAGTCGCCCTCGAACATCTTCGACAGCGTGGACAGGTACTTCGCGGCCGCGATCGTGGCCTTCTCGGGATCGGACCGCTCGTCGATGTACCAATCGTGGCGCAGACCGTTCTCGATCCCCGTCCCGCGCATGAACTGCCAGACACCCTTGGCCTGGGCGCGCGACAGCGCGTTGGGCTTGAACGCGCTTTCGATGAGCGGGATGTACGCCAGATCGAGCGGCAGCCCTTCGGCGCGGAACACGTTCTGGATCATCGGCAGATACTTGCTGCCGCGGGTCAGGCCTTCCTGGATGAAATCGTGCAGGCGGCCCTGGAACAGGTCGATGTAGGACAGAACCTTCTGATTGAAGGGAATCGGCACGTCGTAGCCGACCGTCTTGAGATCCGCGGCCACGGTGTCGGCAAGCTCCGGGGTGGCAGGCGGTTGGATGAACGTGGCCGACAACGCCAGGAGCTCATCGATCGACGCCGGCTCGTAGTGCTTTTCGGTGAAGCCGTCCCCTGCGGCCAGCGCTTTGATTTCGTACGCGCTGATGCGGTCGACCAGCCGATCGAAATGCTCCCGGATTCGTGGCTCGGTGCGGCCGCCGTACGACGACTCCATCAGCAGGGTGATCGCCTCGTCGAATTCCTGCTTGGCGGCCCCGACGTGACCAAGCTCGAGCTCCTTCTGGCCGGCCTGGAAATGCTGGTCGGACGAGGCGATCAAGGTCTCCACCGGATCCGCTGGCGGCGGCTCGGGGACCGCCGGCGGCTGAGGGACGCTGGCGTGAGTCGCGGGAATCGGTGGGGGTGATGACGGGCCCAGCGGTCCGCTTCCTCGATCCACACGCGGCGCTAACGGCCAGCGCAGAGGAAAGCAGCGCGATGAGCAGTCGTGGCTGCCGGCACGGTCGAACCATCGGGCGCTCCGCGAAGCGGGCCGGCTCACAAACCGACCGCATCGTAAGTCGCCCCCTTCAACGGGGGCTCCGGGTTGTCACGCGGCTCGGCGGCGAGGCTTCTCGTAAGCGACGCCGGTCGAACCAGTTCGTGCTGACCATCCGCCGCTCGCTTGGAACCGGCGACGGACGCTCAAGGCGCGGAGGGCTGGGGGGCCCCCGCCTAGGCTGCGAGGACAGCGGATGTCCCCGCCACAACGGCTGAGTCATCCTACCATCCCATCGAAGCATGGGTCAACAATAAGTTCAATGGGGTCAGCAGTAAGCAGTTGCCGCACCCGAGAGGTCGTCGGCCCCGCTCACACCCTCGAAGGGCCGGCGGCGAAAACATGGTGCTCCTCGCCGAGATCGCGCGCCGACGGTGTGACGATGGCGCGCTCGGACACGACAAGCTTGCGACCCGCCTGAATCGCGCGCCGCACGTCCTCCTCGCAGACAAATTCGAGCGGCGGGGACGGTTCGGTCGAGAGGCCGGCCGCCCGGCCCTCCGGGGAACTGTCTCCTCGCGAGCCCCGGGCTGGGGAGTTCATCGCCCTGGTCCGCTGCCTCCGATCGGCGTCCCCGATCTGTCTCCGAAGCCGACGATCGAAAGCCCCGCGACCCGAGGAAGTCGTCTATCCGGCGTGACAGCGCTTCGACGCTGATGCCTCCGGCGGCTCGCCGCGGAGCCGCCGGACGCCTGGCAGGGAAGCCGGCCGGCTGCTCGAACCGGCTCACCGCCGGCGCGATCTCGTACGCCAGCCGCTTGATGTTCAGCAGATGCCGGGGAGAGATGTTGTCCGACGTGATGTTCCCGCCGTAGCCCCCGCAGCCAAGCGTCATCGCCGGGTCGAGCCCGGTCGTCAATCCAATCGACCCGTGCGTCGTGGGGGTGTTCACCACGATGCGAAACGCCGGCTTCTTGAGGCCGAACTCGAGGATGATGGCGTCGTTCTGCGAGTGGATGGACATCGTGTGGCCCATCCCGCCATATCTCAGAATCTGCTTGCAGCGTTCGCAGCCCTCGCGCCAGTCCTTGACGACGTAAAACGACAGCACCGGACACAGCTTCTCGATCGAGAGTGGATAGTCGCGGCCGACTCCCTCGAGGGGAGCGATCAGCACGCGGGTGTCCGACGGGACCGTGATGCCGCACTTGTGAGCGATGAAGGTCGCGGCCTTGCCGACGAGCGCGGGATTCGGCAGCCGTTGCGGGGTGACCAGCACGCGCGCCACGCTGTCCATCTCGGCCTTGGACATGAAGTAGCCGCCCTGGCCCTGGAATTCGCGCTTGACGGCCTCGGCTATGGCCTCGTCGACGACCACCGAGTTCTCGGACGAGCACAGCACGCCGTTGTCGAAGCTCTTGCCGACAATGATGTCGCGCACGGCTTTTTTCACGTTGGCCGTTCGCTCGATGTACGCGGGGGCGTTGCCCGGACCGACCCCGTAAGCGGGCTTGCCCGCGCTGTAGGCGGCGCGAACCAGACCCATGCCTCCCGTGGCCAGAATCACCGCCACGTCGCGATGCTTCATCAGCGCCTCGGTGCCTTCGAGGGTCACGGTCCGTCATCCAGTTGATTGAGCCGGCCGGAGCGCCGGCGCGGATCGCGGCCTCGTTCATCACCTCGGCGACGCGTGTGATGCACTTCACCGCCGCAGGGTGAGGGCTCAGCACGACCGCGCAACGGGCTTTGATGGAGATGAGAATCTTGTAGATCGCTGTCGAGGTGGGGTTGGTCGACGGGATGACGGCGGCGACCACGCCGAACGGCTCGGCAATCTCGACAACGCGCCGGTCTTCATGACGTGCGATGACGCCAACGGTCTTCATCGGCCGGATGAAGGCATGGACCTTCTCGGACGCAAACAGATTCTTCTGGATCTTGTCCTCGACGACGCCGTAGCCGGTTTCCTCAACCGCGAGAAGGGCGAACGCTTCAGCCTGGGAAGTGGCGGCCGCGGCCATCGCGTCCACGATCGCGTCGATGCGCTCCTGGCTGAGCTCGGCGAGCTCCTGCCACGCCTCTTTGGCGCGCCGGGCAAGCGCCCGCGCCTCGGCGATGGAAGCCAGGTCGCGATCGGTCTGGGCAGGAGCGGCGTCAGCCATTGGGACGTATCACGGCAGCTATCGGGTCACGGCTCCCAGCTCTCAGGACTTTCGGCAAGATCCGTTCAACCTCGGTGTGGGGACGCGGGATGACATGGACCGAAACCAGCTGGCCGACGCGCCGGGCCGCCGCGGCGCCGGCATCCGTTGCCGCCTTGACTGCGCCGACGTCCCCGCGAACCATGACCGTCACGTAGCCGGCGCCGATGTATTCCTTGCCGATCAAGGTGACATTCGCGGCCTTCACCATCGCGTCAGCGGCTTCCACCGATCCGATGAGCCCTAGTGTCTCGATGAGTCCCAGCGCTTCCTGCGACATCCGACGCCCTCCGGCGTTCGCTCGCAATCGACGTGCTGTCTCGCTGAAGCGTGACAAAACGGTCCAGCTGCCAGCGATCAGCCTGCGGCTCACGAGCCGCGTAGACCGAGCGGCGCCGGAACTTTACCACGGTCTCGAAATGCTGAATGCGAAATCCGGATCGCGCAAATCAGCATCCGGCATTCAGCACTTCAGCCTGGCGATTCCTGATTCCTGGCATCTCAATGTCGCTGGATTCTTGTCCTGCGCATTGCATCGTCCCGGTGAATCCTGTACCATCGATTACTCCGTTTTCCCAAGCGTTTCCAACAAATGATGTCCTCGACCCCGACTTGTGACGCTCGTCTTGTGCTCGGCCGCGCTCGTGTCGGCCACGTCTGGCGTCAGGATGCCGCCGGGCCGCTCCGGCCGAGGCCCCGGTCGCGACGCCGAGCCTCCGCGTCAATCACACGCGCGCGGCGGCCGGCAGTCCCATCGAGCTCACCTATACCTTCGTCGTCGCCAGCGACGCGAAAATGACTGGCGACTATCGCGTCATGCTTCATGTCGTCGACACGGACGAGGAGCTGATGTGGACCGACGATCACAATCCGCCGAAGCCGACCAGCGCGTGGAAACCCGGCGAGACGGTCGAGTATACGCGCACGATTTTCGTGCCCGTGTTCCCGTACGTCGGCAATGCCACGCTCCAGGTGGGTCTGTACTCGACCGCCGATCAGCGCCGTCTGCCGCTCGCGGGGGAGGACATTGGCCAGCGCGCATACAAAGTCGGCACCCTCGACCTTCTGCCACAGACCGAGAACCTCCTCACCATGTTCAAGGACGGGTGGCATCCGGCGGAAACGGCCGACCCCAACGCCACGGTCGAATGGCAATGGACGAAGAAGGACGCGACGCTCGCCTTCAAGAATCCCCGCAAGGATTCGATCTTCTATCTCGAGCTGGATAGTCCAGTCGCCGAGCTGCACGGTCCCCAGCAGGTGCAGGTGAAGCTCGGCGGCCAGGCGCTCGATCAATTCACGCTCGTGCCGAACGAGATGCAGCTGCGCAGGATCAAGCTGCCGGCCGCCCAGCTGGGAGCCGGGGACATGGCCGAATTGCAGATTTCGGTCGATCCGACGTTCGTGCCCGCCACCGTGAACCCGTCGATCAGCAAGGACCCGCGAGAGCTCGGGGTCCGCGTCTTCCACGCGTTCGTGGATCCGAGATAAGGGATGCGCCGCCTCATCTTGCTGATGTCGTTCGTCCTGGTGGCCCTTCACCCGTCCTTCGCGGGCGCCGAGCTGGTCTTCTTTTCAACGGGCCGCAGCCTGTCGGTGAAAAGCCATCGGACGGAAGGCGCGTCGCTTGTCCTGATGCTGCGCGGCGGCGGCGAGATGATCTGCGAGGCCTCTCTGGTCGCGCGGATCGAGCCGGACGAAGTGCCCTATCCCGAGCCTGAAAAAGAGGGACGGGGCGATTTCGACGACGTTCCGGACGAAAATATCCCCGTCGCCGTTCAGCAGGCGGACCTGCGCGCCGACGCTCGTTACGATCCGATCATCGACAAGGTCGCGGCGCGGCACGGCGTCGATGCGACGCTGGTGCGGGCGGTCATTCAGGTGGAGTCGGCGTATGAGCGCCGGGCCCGGTCGCCCAAGGGGGCCATGGGGCTGATGCAGCTCATGCCGGCCACCGCACGGCAGTATGCCGTTGCGGACCCGTACGACCCGGAATCGAACATCGAGGCGGGCACCCGCCACCTGAAGTCGCTCCTGGAGCGGCTTCCCTTGACGCTGGCCCTTGCGGCGTACAACGCCGGAGAAGCGGCGGTACAGCGGTTCCGCTCCGTGCCGCCGTATCCGGAGACCCGCCAGTATGTCGCCCGCGTTCTTCAGCTCGCGGGCCGGTAAGGTCGAGCCGTTTCGTTTTCTCCCAGACCTGGTCCGCCTCTCCGACAGCTTGCCAAAGCGGACGCTCGGCAACGGCCCGTGGACCGGCTCCGGTCGTGAAAAAACCGTCTAACTCAGGGGCGCGGCGCATAAAGTTGTTATAATTCAACAGCCATAATGTCCACGCCTACAAGCCCTTGCGGCCAGGACCGGGAGGCCTGAGACAGTGGAGTTCCGCTGCCGCCTCGCATCGCCCAGCGGCGAAATCGTCGAGGGCGTGTACGTCGCCGAGACAGAAGCCCGGCTGCGCCACGAGCTCGACGAGAAAGGTCTCTACGTACTCTCGCTCCAGCCGAAGGGATCGGTCGCGGGATTGTCCGTCCGGCTGCCGCGGCGGACGACGGTCCCTTCGGCCGAGTTTCTGATTTTCAACCAGGAGCTGGCGACGCTCCTCAAGGCCGGGATGCCGCTCGTTCAGTCGCTGGATCTCCTCCGGCAGCGGGTCAGCTCGCCGGTCTTCCGATGCGGTGTTGAACGACGTGTACCAGCGTGTGCGATCCGGCACGGCGCTGTCCGACGCGTTCTCGACCCACGGCGCGCTGTTTCCGAGCGTCTACACGGCGTCGCTCCTGGCCGGTGAGCGCAGCGGCAACCTGGACGCGGTGCTGCGCCGCTTCGTCGAATACTCGAAAATCGTCGCCACGGTGAAGCGGAAGATGGTGTCGGCGCTCATCTACCCGGCGATCCTCGTGACGCTGGCGCTCATCCTCGTCTCGATCATCGTGTTGAAGGTGGTGCCGGCGTTCTCGGACTTCTATGTGACCTTCAACGCCGCAGCTGCCGCTCATCACGCGGGTGGTCGTCCGGTTGTCGGCCTTCCTCCGCTCGCAGTTCGTCGTCATTCTTCTGGCGATCGGCGCGGCCATCGCCGCGTTCACGGTGTGGTTCCGGCGGCCGGGGCAGAAGATCCGCATTCACCGCATCCTGCTGGGCATGCCGTTCCTCGGCGACATCGCCCTCAAGTTCGCGACCTCGCAGATGGCGCGGACGCTGGCGACGCTGCTCGGCGGCGGCCTTCCGCTCGTGAACGCGATCGACATCGCCGCGCGATCGGTCGGCAATCAGTTCATCGCGCACGAACTGGACATCGTCGCCGTCCGCGTGCGCGAGGGCGAATCGTTCGCGGCGGCGCTCGAGCGCCGCGGGGTCTTTCCGGACGTGGCGGTCAAGATGGCGGAGGTGGGGGAGTCCACGGGCGCGCTGCAGGACATGCTGAACACCGTCGCCGACTTCTACGACGAGGAAATTTCGACCAACACCGAGCGGTTCGTGACGCTCGTCGAGCCGGTGCTGCTCGTCGATCATGGGCATCGTCATCGCCAGCCTGCTGCTGGCGCTGTACATCCCGCTCATCGAGCTGAGCTCGGTGCTCGGCTAGCCGAGCGAACGTTACACGAGTGATCCGACATCAGGCATGTCGAACGAAGGAACAATGGCCGTCAACATGGACCCGACCGACCTCCACACCGGCTCGACGGAGCTCGGCGCCGAGGAACGCCGGGCGGAAATCGAGCAGGCGCGCCGGCTCGCCGAACGCTATCACCTCGAGTTCATCGACATGGACACGTTCCGGATCGATCAGGAGCTGTTTCGATCGATTCCGGCCGACCTGATGCTGCGCTACGCCTTCGTGCCGCACCGCCGGGAAGGGAAGTCGCTGGCGATCGTCGTGTCGGATCCGAGCGATCTGCCGATGATCGACGAGCTCGCGGTCCTTCTGGCGACGCCGATCAAGGTGACCGTGGGACCGCGGTCGGCCATCGAGTCCATCCTGAAGAAGAGCGAGAGCTCGCAGCGCGTGCTGGAGGAAGCGACCGAGAGCTTCCATCTGCAGCTGCTGAAGGAGGACGAGAACGCCGAAGACAACCTGACGGTCGAGCGGCTCACGAGCGACATCAGCCCGGTCATCCGCCTCGTGGATTCGACGATCTACACCGCCATCACCGCGCCGGGCGAGCGACATCCACATCGAGACGCAGGACGATGCGGTGCACGTGAAGTACCGGATCGACGGCGTGCTGCAGCCGGCGATGCGTCCGATCGCGAAGCAGTTTCACAGCTCGATCATCTCGCGCATCAAGGTGATGGCCGAGCTCGACATCGCCGAGAAGCGCGTCCCGCAGGACGGCCGCTTCAAGCTGCGGATGCCCGGCAAGACGATCGACTTTCGCGTCTCGATCATGCCGAGCGTGCACGGCGAGGACGCCGTGATCCGTATTCTCGACAAGGAATCGATCAGCGAGCAGTTCACCGAGCTGAGGCTCGACATCCTGGGCTTCCCGGAGCGGAGCTCAAGCGGTTCCGCAAGTACATCGCCGAGCCCTACGGGATGGTGCTCGTCACCGGTCCGACCGGCAGCGGCAAGACGACGACGCTGTACGCGGCGCTGTCGGAGATCAAGTCGATCGAGGACAAGATCATCACGATCGAAGACCCCGTCGAGTACCAGCTGCGGGGCGTGACGCAGATTCCCATCAACGAGAAGAAGGGGCTGACCTTCGCGCGCGGCCTGCGGTCGATCCTCCGGCACGACCCCGACAAGATCATGGTCGGCGAGATTCGCGACAACGAGACGGCGCAGATCGCCATCAACTCGGCGCTGACCGGCCACCTCGTGTTCACGACCGTCCACGCGAACAACGTGCTCGACGTGCTCGGCCGGTTCCTCAACATGGGCGTCGAGGCCGTATCAGTTCGTGTCGGCGCTCAACTGCGTGCTGGCGCAGCGGCTCGTCCGCGATCATCTGCACGCACTGCAAGCGTCCCGCGAAGACCTCGACGCTGCTGCTCGAGGAGTCGGGCCTCGATCCGCGCGATCCAGCACACCTTCTACGAGGGCATCGGGTGCATCGAGTGCAACGGCACCGGCTACAAGGGCCGCATGGCCATCTGCGAGCTCCTCGACCTCACCGATCGCATCCGCGAGCTGATCCTCGAAAAGCGGCCGACCTCGGAGATCAAGAAGGCCGCGCGAGACGAAGGCATGAGGTTCCTGCGCGAGTCGGCGGTCGAGCGCGTGATGGCGGGCGTCACGACGCTCCGCGAAATCAACAAGGTGACGTTCGTCGAATGAGCGTCTTGTCCGACTGGATATCGCTCCGCAACGCGCCGCCACCCGCCGTGGCCGTCGAGATCGCCGCGCAGCGCGTGTCGGCGGCGAGCCTGGAGATGCGCGGCGGCCGGCCGGTCGTCGCCGCCCACGCCGTCGAACCGCTGCCCGACGGGCGCGCTCGTGCCCGTCGCTCACGGCCGCCAATATCGCACGACCGGACGGCGGTCGTCGCGGCGCTGGGGCGCGTGCTCGAACGAGTGGGCCGCCCGCGCCGCATCGGGCTGATCGTTCCGGATCCGATCGCGAAGGTGTCGCTCGTGCGCTTCGAGAAGGTGCCCGCGCGCGCGCAGGATCTGGATCAGCTGATTCGCTGGCAGGTGCGGAAGGCGGCGCCCGTTCGCCATCGAGGAGGCGCAGGTGAGCTACGTGCCGGGCCTCCTCGCCGCCGACGGCCAGGAGTTCGTCGTGACGCTGGCGCGGCGCGACGTCGTCCAGGAATACGAAGATCTCTGTGCGGCGGCTGGCGCGCACGCGGGCCTCGTCGACATCTCCACGTTCAACGTCGATCAACGCCGTGCTCGCGGGGGATCGCCGCAGCCGCTGGCCGACTGGCTGCTGGTCAACGTCGCGTCCGACTACGCCTCGATCGCCATTCTGCGCGGCCCCGATCTGATTTTCTTTCGCAGCCGCGGCGCCGACAGCGAAGGGACGCTCGCCGATCTGGTGCATCAGACGGCGATGTACTACGAGGATCGGCTGCAGGGCGCGGGGTTCGGCCGCGTCATGCTGTCCGGCGCGTCGACCGGCAGCGGAGACGTCGAGGAGATCGGCTCGAGCCTCCAGCTGCGGCTCGGGACCGCCGTCGAAACCGTGGACCCGCCGGCAGGCGGCCACGCTGGCCGACCGCATCACCGCGGCGCCGGCGCTGCTCGACACGCTCGCCCCGCTCGTCGGGCTGCTCGTCCGCGGGACGGGAGGCGGCCGCGTGATCCGGACCAACCTGTCCACCCGGCCGTTCTACAACGAGGGCGCCGTCCGCTCGTGGCTGGCGATCCTCGCGATCGTGGCCGTCGCGGCGACGGTTTTCAACGTGTCGCGCGTGCTGCGGTACTCGCGGAGCGACACGGAGCTCGCGACCCAGGCCTCGCGCGACGAGGCGCGGGCCGCCGAGCTCAGGGCGACCGCCGCGAAGCTGCGGGCCAGCGTCGACACCAAGCAGGTCGACGCCGCGTCGGTGGAAGCGCGCCAGGCCAACGACCTGATCGACCGGCGCACGTTCTCCTGGACCGAGCTGTTCAACCGGCTCGAGACGACGCTGCCGCCCGAGGTGCGCATCACGTCGGTGCGTCCCTCGCTCGACCGCGACCGCCGCATCATGCTGACGATCACCGTCCTCGCGCGCGGCGTGGACGACGTCAACGAGTTCATGGAAAAGCTCGAAGCGACCGGCGCCTTTGCGAACTGCTGTCGCGCGACGAGAGGGTGAACGACGTCGGGACAGCTCGTGGCCGTCGCTCGAATGCGAATACGTGCCGCCCGCCTCCGGCCAGGTGAAGCCGTGATGCGCGTCAACCGCGGACAGTCGTCAGGCGTTGGATCGCCGGCCGCTGGCGCCGAGAGCCGGTGCGGCCGATGAACGCCCTGCTCAATCGCATCGTCGCTGAGCATCGGACGCTGGTGGTGACACTGGCGACGGTCCTCGCGGTGAATGTCGCGGTCTACGCGCTCGTCGTCCGTCCGCTCGGCGCGAAGTCGGCAGGCGCCGCGGATCGAGCGGCCGCCGCCGCCGCCGCCCTTGCGCGCCGCCGAGCGCGAGCTGGCGATGGCGCGGGCCCTGGTCGCGGGGAAGACGCACGCGGACGAAGAGCTCAACGCCTTCTACGAGAAAGTCCTGCCCTCCGATCTCGCGGCCGCGCGGCGGCTGACCTACGCGAGCCTGCCGGCGCTGGCGCGGCGAACCAACGTGAAGTACGAGGAGCGGCGTACCGAGATCGAGGAGCCGGAGAAAGACGCGCGTCTCGGCCATCTGCAGATTCGCATGGTGCTGCAGAGCGACTACGAGAGACTTCCGCAATTTCATCTACCAGCTCGAGAGCGCGCCTGAGTTCGTCATCATCGACGATGTCACGCTGGCCGAAGGCGAGGGAAGCGGTCCGCTGACGATCACGCTCAACCTGTCGACGTACTTCCGGCTGAAGCCCAATGGGGCGTGAGCGCCGCACCCAGGTGCTGTTGGGGGTGCTGGTCCTCGTGCTGGGCGCCGCCGCTGCGTATCGCTTCTGGCCCGGCACAGCGGCGAATGCGCCCGCGGTCTCGAACACGCGGGGCGCGGCCCGGACCTCGGGCGGCGGAGCGCAGGAGCTTGCGCCCGACGTGCACCTCGAAGCGCTGCAGCAGCGCGCGGCCGAAGCCCGGGGACGTCGAGCGGAATCTGTTCCGGTTCAAGTCCGAGGCCGGCCCCGCCTCCGCGCGCCGGCCCGTGACGCCGGCGCCCGCGGAGCCGCCGGCTCCGCCCGTGCCGATCGGACCGCCGCCGCCGCCGTCGATGCCGCCGATTCCGTTCAAGTTCATCGGCGTTCTGGAAGTGCCGGGACAATCGCAGCGAGTCGCCATCCTCAGCGATCCGCGGGGCGTGTACCATGGCCGTGAAGGGGATATCATCGAAGGACGCTACCGGATTCTGAAGATCGGGGTCGAATCGATCGAGATGGCGGAGGTTGACGGCCGGGGGCGCCAGACGATTCGACTCAGCGGACAGTGAATCTGAAGTATCAGATTTCAGATTTCAGATTTCCACGCGTGTTGCAGCTGGATTGAGGGCCCTGTGACGAGACGGCTGAGCGGGATAGTGACCGTGATCGCCCTGGCGAGCCTGGCTGCGAGGATGCGCCTCGGCGCGGGCGTTCCGCGACGGCAACAGCGCCATGAAGGCCGGCGACCTCGATCAGGCTGTGGCGTACTATCGCACCGCGGCGCAGGCGGCGCCGGACAATCCCAACTACAAGATCGCGCTCGAACGCGCGCATGCTCGCCGCCTCGCGGTCTCATTTCGACAAGGCGCGAGCCTTCGAGGCCCAGGATCAGCTCGAAGCGGCGCGGGGCGAGTACCGGCTGGCGAGCGAGTACGACCCGACCAACCGCCAGGCGGCCGCCAAGGTCGTCTCGCTCGATCAGACGATCCGCGATCGCATCGAGGCCGCGCGACCCAGGCCGGCCATCGAGCAGCTGCGAGAGCGCGCGCGCGCCGCGTCGGCGCCGCCCATGCTGAACCCGGCCTCCCGCGAGCCGCTCATCGTTCGATTCAACGCCGCGAGCCTGCGCGACATCCTGAACTCCATCGGCAACCTGACCGGCATCAACATCACCTACGACCGCGAGGTCCAGGATCGGGCGGTCACGGTCGATCTCGAGGGCGTGACGCTCGAACAGGCGCTCGCGCAGATGATGACGATGAACCAGCTGTCGTACAAGGTCCTCTCCGATCGCTCGATCTTCGTGTTCCCCGACACGCAGCAGAAGCACGCGCAGTACGACGATCAGGTGATCCAGACGTTCTACGTCTCGCACGCCGACGCGACGGAGCTGTCGCAGCTCATCAGCAGCATCATCCGCGTGCCGCAGCTCGGCGTGCAGCCGCTCATCCAGTTCAACAAGTCGGCCAACACGATCACCGTGCGCGCCTCGACCGCCGTCGATGCAGATCATCGAGAAGATGATCGCGCAGAACGACAAGCCGCGCGCCGAGATCGTCATCGACGTCGAGATTCTCGAGGTCAACCGGACCCGCGCGAAGCAGTACGGCCTCAATCTGTCTGAATACGCCATCGGCGGCGTCCTGTCTCCGGAGGTCGCGCCGAACATTGTCGCCACGCCAGCGCCCGGCACGGGGGCGGGCGGCGGAGCGGCGGCGGCAGCGACGCCGAGTGGCGAGTCGACCCCGCCCAGCCGCGTCGTGTCGCCGCCGCCGTTCAACCTGAACACGATCTCGCAGGGCGTCAGCACGTCGGATTTCTATCTGGCCGTGCCGACCGCGATCGTCAGGTTTCTCGAGACCGACACCAACACGAAGCTGGTCGCGAAGCCGCAGCTGCGCGGGGCTGAAGGATCGAAGCTGACTGCTGAACCTGGGCGACCGCATTCCGGTGATTTCGACCAGCTACACGCCGCTCGCGACCGGCGGCGCCGGCGTCAACCCGCTGAGCTCGTACACCTATCAGGACGTCGGCGTGAACATCGACATGACGCCGATCGGGTGACGCTCGACGGCGACATCATCCTCGACCTGACGCTGGATAACAGCTCGCTCGGCCCGAACGTCTCGGTGGCCGGCGTGAGCGTCCCCTCCTTCGGGCAGCGCAAGGTCCAGACGCGCCTGCGCCTGCGCGACGGCGAGTCGAACCTTCTCGCGGGGCTGCTGCGCGAGGACGAGCGCAAGTCGCTGACCGGGTTTCCGGGCGCGATTCACGTGCCGATCCTGAAGCAGCTCTTCTCGGCCAACGACAACAGCATCGCGCAGACCGACATCGTGATGCTGCTGACGCCGCACATCATCCGCACCAGCGGGCTCACCGAGCAGGACCTGAGGCCGATCTACATCGGATCGGCGCAGAACCTGGGCCTCGGGGGTCCGCCGCCGCTCATCGCCGGCGTGCCCGAGCCGGCGAGCGCCGCCGCCGGCCGCGGCCGCCGCCGCGCCGGCGCCGGCCGCCGCGGGCGTCATGCCTGGTCCGGGAGGCACCATGGTCGCGCCGCCGCCAGGCTCGACGCCGGTGCCCGGTACCGTTGTGGTTCCGCCGCAGCCGCCGCCGCGCGGCGCCGCCGCAGCCGCCCGCGGCGCCGCCGCCGCGCCGCAGCCGCCGCCGGCGCCGCCGCCGCCGGCGCCGACGCCGCCGGCGCCCGCGCCGGTCGAGCCGCCGATCACGGCGCCGGGCGTGGGGCTGGCGCAGGTCATCCTCTCGCCGCCGGGCACGACGTTTCGGGTCGGCGCGGGACCGTACACCGTGCCGATCTCGATCGTGAACGTCTCGCGACTCTCGACGGTCTCGCTGACGCTGACCTTCGATCCGGCGCTGCTGCGTGTGCGAAGCGTTCAGGAAGGCAGCTTCATGCGATCGGCGGGGGCGAACGCGGCCTTCACCCAGCAGATCGCGCCGGGACGCGTGGACATCACCATCACGCGCGCGGGCGATGCGACCGGCGCGTCCGGCACCGGCCTGCTCGCGGCGGTGCTCTTCGACGCCGTCGCGCCAGGCAACGCGACGCTGACGCTGAGCGGCGCGGGAAGCGGTCCCGGCAGCGTCGCGATGGGCCTGCAGTTCCGGCCGGTGACGCTCGCGATTCAACCGTGAGGAACCGCCAGGCATCGAGCATGCGGCATCTGAAGCAGTTGGCACGAGTGGCGGTCGGCGAAGGCCGTGACGCCGCGGTTCGACTGCCCAAGAGGGCTACACCTTCGTCGAGCTGCTCGTGGTCTCGACCATCATCATCATCCTCGCATCGGCGGTGATGCCGCTCGCGAAGGTGACGGCGACGCGCCAGCGCGAAGCGGAGCTGCGGCGGGCGCTGCGCGAGATGCGGACGGCCATCGACAAGTACAAGGACGCGGCCGACCTGGGGCTGATCTCCCCGCTCGAGCTCAAGGTCGGCAACGAAGGCTACCCGGCGTCGCTCGAGACGCTCGTCGAAGGCGTGGCGGTTCCCAACGACGCCACGGGCCGCAAGTTGAAGTTCCTGCGGCGGATCCCCGTGGATCCGATGACGCACAGCAGCGAGTGGGGCCTTCGCTCGTATCAGGACGAGCCCGACCGCCACCCGGTGGGGCGGTCAGAACGTCTTCGACGTGTACACGACATTCGAAGGCACCGGCGCTCGACGGCATCGAAATACAGGGACTGGTAGAGGAAGTCTGGTGATTGGGAAATCTGGTGATTGGGTAATTGATCGGGGCATTGCGAGCGTTCGCAGGCGCGCGAGCCGCCGGACTCTCAGTGTCCGCAACGACCCCAATTACCCAATTACCCGATCACCCAATTACCAGATTCTCGAACGCGGTTTCACGATCATCGAGCTGATGGTGGTGATGTCGCTCATCATCATCCTCTCCGCCATGGCGCTCGTGCAGTACCGCCAGAGCATCATCCGATCGCGGGAAGCGGTGCTCAAGGACGACCTGTTCAAGATGCGGGACGCGATCGATCAGTACTACGCGGACAAGAATCAGTATCCGGCGACCCTCGAAGCGCTGGCGACCGACGGCTACCTGCGCGCGATCCCGAAAGATCCCTTCACCGAATCGAACTCGACCTGGCAGGCCGTGCCCGCCGAACCCGACCCGCAGAGGCCGACGGCGGAGCCGGGTGTCTACGACGTGAAGAGCGGTTCGGACGGCACCTCGCTCGACGGCACGCCGTACGCCGACTGGTAGCGGGACACTCGAAAGTCTGAAGTCTCAAGTCTGAAGTCTCAAGACATCCAGACACGCGCAGTCTCAAATCCCAGTTTCACTGAAGGTGTGACGGCCGGTCGCCATCGACCGCTCCCTGAACACTTTTCGTGAACGTAGAACGTCGAACCCAGAACGTCGACGCAGAACGCACGAACGGAGAACGGAGAACGACCATGCCGTTTAAGAGTCAGGCTCAGCGCCGGAAGTTCGCCGAGCTCCTGGTGAAGGGAAAGATCTCGAACGAGACGTTCGAAGAGTGGAATCGCGAGACGGGCCGCAAGAAGCTGCCGGAGCGTGTGAAGCCCAAGCGCAAGACCGCACGGAAACGAAAGCGTCGATGATCTGCGGCAGCGGGTTCGCGAGCAGCGTCAGAGCCCATCGAGAGATCGCTGCGCAGCGCGTAGTTGCGGACCTGCCCGCCGTCGCTCGCACGGCCTCAGGCGAGCTGTCGGCGAGCCTGCGCTGAAGCGTCCGACGGCGCGGAAGCGGCAGGTCCGCCATATACGGCAGGCCTGAAGGCCTGCACACTACGCCAGCAAGTCGTCGCGAACCGATCGGCCGAACACGTCCGTTCAGCGCACGCGTGGTGCCGTCGAAACTCTCACGGCGGTGCGACGGTACGTGACGCTTGTCGTGCCTGATGTTGTATTCCCGGTAGTGTCGTGAACTGCGACCGTTACGGCTGTACTGCCCGGATCACTGTATACTGCGTACGATCACTGGTACGCAGACGAGGCACCTCCGAGCTTGTCTCGACGTCGCCATCACCGAATTCATTGTCGTCTTCCGAATACCGATTCCAGGTGCAGCGCGTGATCTCGAATCTGGAACGTGACTGTGCTCCCGACGACGCGGGTTCGCGGCGTCGGCGTAACGATAACCGTCGGTCTGGCGCACCGGAATGACGGTCACTGACGTCGACACGCTCACCGAATTCCCGGCGACGTCCGTGACGGTTGCGGTCACAGTGAAGGTCTCGTCGTCATCGAAAACATGGGACGCAACGGCAGTCCCGGTCACCGCTCCCAGATTCGAGGTCTCGCCGTCGCCCCAATTCACTCGCAGCTCGCGCACGGCGCTGCCGTTCTGCGCGGCGGCCGTCACCGCGAACGTGAAGTTGGCGGGAAGCCCGACGCTTGGCGGTGACGACGGCGGCGTGATCACCAGCGACGGCGCGGACGCGACATTCACAACCACTGTCCCGGACGCCTGACCCGAGCTGGTCGTGCCGGTTCGCCGTCCCGGTCCCGGTCCCAGTGCCCGTTCCCGTACCGGCGGGAGGAGCCTGTGCGCCGACGCTGGCGGTCACCGTCGCCTGCTGGCTCGTCGTCAGCGTAGTGGAGGCTGCACCGTTCGCGTCCGTGCTGACGAGCGACGACGACAACGTTCCAGCCGTGGTCGTGAACGAGACCGGCGCCGACCGCAGCGTGTTGCCGTTGATGTCGAAAACGGTGGCGACGACCGTCGTCGAGCCGCCATTGGCCGGGACCATCGCAGGACTCGCATTGACGCTGACGCGACCAACGGCCGCGGTGCCCACTGCGATCTTGATCGCCCCGTCCGTGCCTGTCGTCGCCCCACCCGACGTTGCGGTGATGACTGCCGAACCATTGGCCGAGCCCGTGACGAAACCTGACGACCACGCGCCCGCCGACGTCGGTCTGCGCCTCGGCCGGCAGCATCGTACCCAGCGTCGTCGTAAAGGTGACGATGCGTCCCGCTGTGGGGCGGCGTTCCCGCGGCTTCGAGCACCGTCGCGATGATGTCGGTCGTGGCGTTGACCGGCAGCGCGTTGGTCGAGGCGGTGAGAATAATCGTCGACCCGGTAGGCGCCATCAACGGCACCTTCTCGCACGCCGAAACCAGGAGCGAGAAGACGGCGGCAGCGAGCCACGCGAGCAGGCTGTTTGGGCGTGTTATCATGAAGCCAGTTAACATCTTAGTTCCCATGCACTTAGCCGGTCAACACAAACCAGCCTCTTCCGGGCCCGTCCTGCGCACCGCCGAAGGCGGCTATGCAATGGCCGTGCTCCTCGTCGCGATGAGCCTGATGGCCGTGATGATGACCGTCGCCATGCCCGTCTGGAAGCAGATGTCGCAGCGCGAGAAGGAAGCGGAGCTCGTGTTCCGCGGCCAGCAATACGCGCGCGCCATCGAGCTGATGCAGAGAAAGATGCCTGGCGCGCTTCCACCGAACCTCGACATCCTCGTCACACAGAAATTCCTGCGCAAGAAGTACAAGGACCCGATCACCGGCCAGGATTTCGACACGGTCACGCCGCTGCAAACCGCCCCCGCCGCGGCGCCAGGAGCGCGCGCCGGGCGGGCGCGGGAGCCCCGGCGCGGGAGCTGCCGGACGCAGGTCGTTCGAACACACCAGCCACTCCGCCCACTCCGCCGGCCCCCCGGGGGGCGCGGCGCGTCCGGGCGCTGCCGGCCGGCGGCGCCCAGGCCGGCATCATCGGCGTCGTCAGCAAGAGCAAGGACACGTCGATTCGTCTTTACAACGGCCGCAGTCATTACAACGAGTGGATCTTTCAGGCGGTCCAGCGCACGCAGACGCCTGGCGGCGCGACCGGCGCGGGGACACCGGGACGCGGGGGCGGGCCCGGCGAGCCAACACCGGGCCGGGCGGCCGCGGCGGCCGCGGGCAGCCGCCCGGCGGCGGACGAGGCGGTCCCGGGATGCCTCCGCCCGGTGGACCCGGTCCCGGCTTCCCGCCCCCACCAGGACGTCCGTGAAATCAGTCTCGACGTCCGGAAGTTCGCTGCGGCACTCGACGTGACGTCCGAGGCGCTCAGCACCGCACGCGTCGAGGAGCTGAAGATACCGAGCAGACTTGACCGACGTGCAGACGCTGCGACGGGACTGTCACGGCGGCCGAATGCAAACGCTTCTGAGACACGCGCTGCTAAATCTGGCCGACGACGCTATCGTGGAAGGCGCGGCGGACCTCGCGCATCTGCTCCACCGTGCCGCCGGCGCACGCGCGATTGGTGAGCAGCACGAAATATCGATCCCACCCCGGATCGATCCACAGCGAAGTTCCCGTGTAGCCGGCGTGTCCGAACGCCGCGGGCGACATCGCCGTGCCGCACGACGAGGTCGGCAGCATGGTGTCCCATCCGAGCGCGCGCGAGCTGCCGGCCACGCTGCTTTTCGTGGTCGCCTGAGCGACGAGCCGCGGCGACAGGGGAGCGGGACTCGCGCCATCGCCGCGCGCGCCCCGCAGCAGCGGCGCGGGCGAAGCCGCCGACGCCGGCCGCGGTGCCGAACAGACCCGCGTGTCCGGCGATGCCGCCCAGTGCAGCGGCGTAGTTGTCGTGCACTTCGCCGACGAGCAGCCGTCCGCGCCGCGGATCTTCATCGAGGGGCCTGGTCGGCGCCGTGCGTGCCCGCAAGGCGTCCGTCACTCCGAACGTCAGGACAACATCGTCATCGGACAGCACGCCTGGCGCGAAGGTATGCGGCAGCCGGGCCGCAATCGCCTCGAACTGCGACGCAAGGGTCGCGCGTCCTCGATCCTCGGCGATGAAGCCGAGCAGGATGAAGCCGAGGTCGCTGTAGACCGATTTGCTGCGCGGCGGGTATTCGAGGAGCATCGTGCAGATGTCGTGCTCGAATTCCCGCCGGCCATGCGGGGGGAGATCGATCAGCCGCGCCGCCAGGCCTGCCGAATGCTCCAGCAGATCCTGCACCGTGGCGCGTTCGCGATCCGCGCCGCGCCACTCGGAGAAGAAGGTCGCCACCGGTTCGAGAATGTCGAGAGCGCCGCGCCCGACGAGCTGCATCATCGCGCTCGTCGTGGCGATGGGCTTGGTCAGCGAGGCGAGATCGAAGATCGTGGAATCGTCTGCCGGCGGCGCCCCTTCATCGAAGGTGAGCGCGCCCGCCGCCGTCCGCCAGATGACGCCGCGACTGTCGCCGACTTCGACCGTCGCCGCGGGAAAGATCCTGATCCTCGACGGCGTGCTCCAGTAGAGCGCGTGCGGCGTCCACGGCCTCGCGGTTCACTGGTCTTACTGCGTGCTGAACGCCGCGCGACCGACTTCCGGGAAGTATTCCGGCCCCCGGGTCGGTCCGGTGAGGCTGTCGTACGAAAACAGGATCACGCCGCCGACGCCGAGCCGCCGGGCGGCCTGCACGTTCACTGCAACGAGCAATCGTCGCAGCCCGATGGGATGGGCTGTTCGTGGCATGAAAGACAAGCAGGACAATTCCGCCAGCGCGCTCGAGCCGGCGGGAAGACTGGCAGGGTAGCATAGGATCTGACTGACATGCACGTCCTCGGCATCGATGCCGGCGGCACGAAGACGGTGTGTCTTCTTGCCGACGGCGAAGGAGCGATTGTCTCGGAAAGCCGGGGACCGGGCGCCAACATCCAGTCGGCGGGTGAGCTCGAGGTCGAGAAGGTGCTTCACGGCGTCATCGAGTCTGCGCTCGGCGATCGCGCCGTCCAGCCGGCGGCCATCTGCATCGGGATCGCCGGCGTTGACCGTGAGGACGATGCGGGGGTGGTTCGCGCGATCATGCGCCGGATCAGTCCCTGGCGGCGCGTGCTCGTGGTCAACGATGCGTTGATCGCGCTGGTGGCCGGCGCGGGCATGGGCCCGGGCATCGTCATCGTCGCGGGCACCGGATCCATCGCATACGGCCGCAACGCGGCGGGCGCGGCCGCACGGGCTGGCGGCTGGGGTCACCTGATCGGTGACGAGGGAAGCAGCTACTGGATCGGTTGTCGCGCGCTGGCAGCCGTCGTCCGCGAGGTGGATGGACGCGGCCCCGAGACACGCCTCACCGCCGACGTGCTCGCGCACTTTGGCGTTGCCGATCCCGCGGGCCTCGTGCGCATCGTGTACAACCGTGACCTGCCGCGCGCCAATGTGGCGACGCTCGGACCGATCGTGCAGAAGGCGCACGATGAAGGCGACGGCGTCGCGACGCAGATCCTCGAGGGCGCGGCCGAGGAGCTGGCGCTGGCGGCTCGATCGGTCGCGTCGCAGCTGGAAATGCGGGGCGACGCGTTTCCATTCATCCTGGCCGGCGGCGGGTTCCGCGCCGTGCCCTGGCTCGTCGCCGAGCTGCGCCGCCGGCTCACCGAGATCGCGCCGCGCAGCTCCGCCGGCCTTCTCGCCGGTGAACCGGCCGCGGGCGCCGTGACGCTGGCCCTCGAGGAAGCGCGCGGCGGCGCGCACATTCCAGGGTACTCGTAGAGGCCGATCCCCGTTTCGACAGGATGCGTATTCGAATCTTCTCCACGCCTGCTGCCGCCGCCCGCCGTCTGGCCGCCGAGGTCGCCGGCGCCATCGCCGCACATCCGCGCCTCGTGCTCGGGCTGGCGACGGGCCGGACGCCGATTCCGTTCTACCGGCAGCTCGTCGCACGCTGTCGCGCCGCCAATCTTGATTGCTCGGGCATCACGACGTTCAACCTCGACGAATTCCTCGGCATCGGCGCCCACGATCGGCGGAGCTACCGCGTCTTCATGGAGCGCCATCTGTTCGATCACCTCAACGTCTCGTCACGCCGCATCCACTTCCTGAATGGGCGCGCACGCGCGGTCGAGGCTGAATGCCGGCGATACGAGCGTGCGATCCGCCGCGCAGGGGGCATCGATCTGCAGATCCTCGGGCTCGGGGACAACGGGCACATCGGCTTCAACGAGCCGGGCGCGTCGCTCATCGCGCGTACGCATCGCGTGCGGCTGAGGCCGGCGACCCGCCGGGCGAACGCGGCGATGTTCGACGGCCGGGCCGCGGCCGTTCCACACGAGGCGCTGTCGATGGGAATGGCGACGATTCTGCACGCCCGGAGGATCGTGCTGCTGGCGACCGGCGCCGCCAAGGCCCGCTGCGTCGAGGAGGTGGTGGAGGGACCGTTGACCACGCGGGTGCCTGCGTCGCTCCTGCAGCTGCACGCGAACGCGGACATGTGGCTCGACCGGGCGGCGGCCGAACGACTGCGGCAGGCCTGACCAGCCTATACGACGCTTCGAGCGGGCCAAACCATCAGAGACCTTCAGGTCCGCCGAATCCGGCTGCCGTTCGCCACAGCCGGAGCACTCCCTTTCGGGTCCGTCTTATCCGAGTCCAGCAACTCCTTGAGCCGCGGCTCGGCATCCTCGCCGATCGCGTCGCGGACGAAATCGTGCGCCTTGCGCAGCCGCGCCACGGCCTTCGGATAGCTGAGGCCGCTCTTCTGCATGACGATGGCCGCTTTCACGTTCCAGTGCGCGCGGCTGAGCAGCGCGTCCGCTTCGCCGTGCTCGAGCCCCGTCACCATGATGATGATGCGGCGCGCGCGATCGCGCAGCTTCTCGGAGCCCATCTGAACGTCCACCATCAGATTGCCGTAGGTCTTGCCGATCCGGATCATGGCGGCCGTCGTCAGCATGTTGAGCACCATCTTCGTCGCGGTGCCCGCCTTGAGCCGTGTGGACCCGGCGATCACCTCCGGACCGACGGCGGGCGCGATGATCAAGTCGACGAAGGTCTGCAGTTCGGTCCGCGGATCGCAGGTGACGAAAATGATCTTCGAGCCCGCGCGGCGCGCGCGCGTCAGCGCGCCACGCACGAACTGCGTCATGCCGCTCGCCGATACGCCGACGACGACGTCTTTCCTCGTCGGCTGCAGCCGGTTGAACGACCGCGCCCCTTCCTCGTAATTGTCCTCGACCCCTTCCTTCGCCTTGATGAGCGCGCCCTTGCCGCCTGCCATGATGGCGAGCACGAGATCGGCGCTCGTGCCGAAGGTCGGAGGCATTTCCGCCGACTCGAGCACGCCCAGGCGGCCGCTGGTACCGGCCCCGACGAAGATGATGCGGCCGCCGCGCCTGAGCGCCTGCGTCAGGATCTCGATGCCGACGGCGATGCGCTCCTTCTCGCGATGGACCGCCGCCAGCATCTTGCGGTCTTCGCTCATCATGCCTTCGACGATGTCGGCGGGGGAGAGCTTGTCAATCGCCAGCGTGGCGGGGTTGATGGCTTCGGTGGGCAGAGACTCCCACTTTGAACGCACAGGCATAGTCGAACAGCCTCAACGAAATCGCAGATGGTAGCACAGTCCGTGACGGCGACAGTTGACAGTTCACAGTTGACAGGCGTTGCACAGTCACGGAGCGGCTACGCCGATTGGGGTCCCAGCCGAAGGCTACCCGGACTGTTGATCCGCAAGCCGGGCTGCGCGCACTGTTGCAGCGGCCAACTGTCAACTGTCAACGGCTGACTGTTCCCTTGCCCGTTGACTCCGATCATCGAGTCCTATCTCGACCATCTGCGCGTCGAGCGCCGGCTTGCGGCGCACACGCTCGACAGCTACGATCGCGACCTGAAGGCGCTGGCGCGCTTCGCCGCCGCCGCCGGCCGGCCTCTCGAGTCGCTCGATCGACCGGCGCTCGAGGCGTTCGTGCGGCAGCAGATGGCGAGCGGTCTGTCGCCGCGCTCCGTGGCGCGCGCCGTGGCCGCCATTCGCGGCTTCTATCGCTATCTGGTCCTCGATCGCCACCTGGAGCGCAATCCCGCCCAGGACCTTCGTCCGCCG
This sequence comes from uncultured Acidobacteriota bacterium, assembly GCA_963745495.1. Taxonomy (GTDB): domain Bacteria; phylum Acidobacteriota; class Vicinamibacteria; order Vicinamibacterales; family CAVVIG01; genus CAVUXJ01. The sequence goes on along the minus strand of CAVUXJ010000015.1, from coordinate 342,293 downwards.
CGCGCCTGGCCGGCGCTTCCGACGTTTCTCTCGATCGAACAGGTCGACCTGCTGCTGGCCGCGCCCGACGTCGTCGACGCCGCGCGGCTTGCGCGACCGCGCGATGATCGAAGTGCTCTACGCCACCGGCATGCGCGTGTCCGAGCTGGTCGGCATCCGCGCCGCCGATCTGCACCTCGACGCCGATTACCTCACCTGCATCGGCAAGGGCAACAAGGAACGGCTGATCCCGATCGGCGACGAGGCCGCCGACTGGGTACGCCGCTACCAGCGCGACGGCCGGCCGGCGCTCGTCACCAGGGCGCGCGCCACGAAGCGATCCTCGCCGCGCCTGTTCGTGAACATGAGAGGCGGAGCGCTCAGCCGCGTCGGGTTCTGGAAAATTCTGAAAGCGTACGGCCGCCACGCGGGGCTCCCGAAATCCCTCAGCCCGCACGTCGTCCGCCATTCGTTTGCGACCCATCTGCTCGACCGCGGCGCCGACCTGCGATCCATTCAAATGATGCTCGGCCACACCGATCTGTCGACGACGCAGATCTACACCCATGTCCTCGAGACGCGGCTGCGCACGGTCTACGACCGATTTCACCCCCGGCCGTGATTCTGTTAGACTTGACTCGTTTCCCAAGAGAGCGTTCTGCAATGCATGGCGTTCGGCGATGGCCGGACTTGTACAAGGAGTACGCCGTATGAGCCGTAACGGACGGCACCTGTTCACCTCCGAGTCGGTCACCGAGGGCCATCCGGACAAGATCGCCGACCAGATCTCGGATTCGATACTCGACGCCATCCTCGCCCAGGATTCGCAGAGCCGCGTCGCGTGCGAGACGCTCGTGACGACCGGCATCGCGTTCATCGCGGGCGAGATCACCACGCGCGCGATCATCGACTACCAGGACGTGGTCCGTCAGACGATTACCGAGGTGGGGTACACGCGCGGCAAGTTCGGCTTCGACGCCGACACCTGCGCCGTGATCTCCGCGATTCACAGCCAGTCGCCCGACATCGCGATGGGCGTCGACACCGGTGGCGCGGGCGATCAGGGCCTGATGTTCGGCTTTGCCTGCACCGAGACCGAGGAACTGATGCCGCTGCCGATCATGCTCGCGCACAAGCTCGTCAAGGGCCTGTCGTGCGCGCGGCGCGACGGAATGCTCCCCTACCTTCGGCCGGACGGCAAGTCGCAGGTCACGATCGAATACGACGGCGGGCGCCCGGTCCGCGTCGACGCCGTCGTCGTCTCCAGCCAGCACAGCCCGGATGTCACGAACGAGACGATGCGGGAGGACATCATCGAGAAGATCATCACGCGCGTGATCCCCGCCGACATGATCGACGAGAAGACGAAGATCTATGTGAACCCGACCGGACGCTTCGTCGTCGGCGGACCTCATGGGGACGCGGGCGTGACCGGCCGGAAGATCATCGTCGACACGTACGGGGGAGCGGCGCCACACGGCGGCGGCGCGTTCTCCGGCAAGGACCCGACCAAAGTCGATCGCTCGGCGTGCTACATGGCGCGCTACATCGCCAAGAACGTCGTCGCGGCGGGCATCGCCGAGCGCGCGCTCGTGCAGCTCGCGTACGCGATTGGCGTGGCGGACCCGGTGTCGGTGATGGTCCATACCGAAGGGACGGGCCGCATCGACGAGAGCCGCATCACGGAGCTGGTGCGGTCGCACTTCAAGCTGACGCCCCGCGGGATCATCGACGAGCTCAACCTCCGCCGTCCGATCTACAAGAAGACCGCCGCCTTCGGGCACTTCGGCCGCTCCGAGCCCGAGTTCACCTGGGAGCGGACCGACAAGGCCGCGTCGCTGCGCGCGGAAGCCAAGTTGTGACGCACGCCCGGGATCCGGTTCACACCGGACACCACGGACGAGGCGCACCATAGTACGGAGTGTCCGCCTTCCCGCCTCTGCCGATGGCTTCGGCGAGGCACGCCGAAGCGCGCTTCGCGCGCGAAGGTGGCAGGCGGACCGGCGGTGATGGCCGGTATGAAAAGACGGGTGGTTCTGGTGACGGCGGTCCTCGTGGCCGCCGTTGCTGTTCTGCTCGCCGCCTCGTTTCGCTCCCGCCCTCGCCGGCCGCGCTCGCGGAAGGGGAGGGCGACGGGACGATCGCCGGCGCCCTGCACGTTCATTCCAACCGATCGGACGGCCGCCGTTCGCCCGACGAGATCAGCGCCATCGCCGCCCGCGCCGGGCTGAAGTTCATCGTCTTCACCGATCACGGCGATGCCACCCGACAGCCGGATCCCCCGAGATACCTGGCAGGCGTCCTCTGCCTTGACGGCGTCGAAATCAGCACCACGGGCGGTCATTACCTCGCCTTCGACATGCCGGCCTCGCCCTATCCGCTCGGCGGGGAACCGCGGGACGTCATCGAGGATGTTCATCGGCTGGGCGGTTTTGGCGTCGTGGCGCACCCGGATTCACCGAAGCCGGAGTTGCGATGGCGCGAATGGACGGCACCGTTCGACGGCATTGAAATCGTCAATCCCGACACGAGCTGGCGCGTTCACCTGCGGGAGCCGCAGTGGCAGCCGAAGCTCCGGCTCGCTCGAGGCGCTCCTGGCGTATCCATTCAGGCCGGCGGCGGCCATCGCCAGCCTGATCGACGAATCAACCAATGTGCTCGCGAGATGGGACGCGATCGCGCCACGGCGCCGGGTGGTCGGGCTTGCCGGCGTCGACGCCCACGCCAAGCTCGCGTTGAAGGAGGTCGACCCGGGCGACAATCGGTATTCGATCGCGCTTCCCAGCTACGAGTCGTCGTTCCGCACGCTTTCGGTCCACGTTCAACCTGAACGCCCGCTGTCGGGCGATGCGGCTGCCGACGGACGCGCGGTGATCGCGGCCATCCGCGCCGGCCATCTGTACACGGCGCTCGACGGGCTCGCGTCGCCGCCATCGTTCGCATTCACCGCATCGAATCAGCGCGGCTCCGCCGAGGCGGGGGATCAGCTCGCCGCCGGGGGACCGGTCACCCTGCGCGTGCGCAGCAACGCGCCGGCCGCGTCGGAAACCGTCGTCTTGCAGGGAAGCCGCGTCCTGACCAGCAGAAATGGCGAGCCCGACTTCACGTTCATCGCGCCCGCGGAACCGGCTGTCTACCGGGTCGCCGTCCGTGCGCTCGATCGGCCGCGCCAGCCCACGTGGATCGTCAGCAACCCGATCTACGTGCGAGGGCCTGAGGCCCGGCTGCCGCCTGCCCGGCAGCCGGCAACGGTGACACGACCCGCTGGTCGAGGGCAGACCGGGCGACACCTGGCGGTTCGAGGCCGACCCGACGTCGCTGGCGGCGCTCGATGTGGTGTCCACACCGACGGGTACCGAGTTGAGGCTCCGGTATGGCCTCGCCGGTGGAACGCGGGGAGGACAATTCGCCGCGCTGGCCGTGAATACGCCCGGGGGGCTGGCGGCCTTCGACCGGCTCACGTTCACCGCCCGGGCCGAGCACCCGATGCGCATCTCCGTTCAGATTCGAGTGGCTGTCAAGCCGTCAGAGGACGAGCGCTGGCAGCGCTCGGTCTACATCGACACCGTGGATGGCGAACGCACGGTCTATCTCGACGACCTCACGCCCATCGGCGACACGCGCACCTACCGCCCGCCGCTTGCCGATGCGCACAGCATCGTCTTCGTCATCGATATGACGAACACGAAGCCCGGCGCCTCTGGACGCTTGTGGATCAAGAACGTGGCGCTTCAGAAGTAGACCGTTCTCCGTTCGTCACGTCGCGTTCGGAGCACGCACGGAACGCCGAACGAGACCGACATGAACGCAGAACGTGTCGCGTTCAGGTCCGTACCGTGAGGACCATGTACAACGCGACAGCGCCAAAGAGAATGTTCGGCGCCCAGGCGGCGAGCATCGGGCTGAGCACACCCCCTGCGCCGAGCGCCGCGAACACGCTCAGCGTCATCCAGTACACGATGGCCAGCACGATCCCGATGCCAACGGCATAGAGGGCGCCGCGTCCGCCTGTCGTGACGGCGAACGGCACCGCCAGCAGCGTCATGATGAGGGTGACGAAGGGGAAGGCGACCTTCCGCTGCAGTTTCACCATGTCCGGCACGACGTTGGCACCGCTGGCCTGCAGCTGCGCGATGTAGCTGCGAAGCTCGCCGTACGTCATCAGATCGGCTTCGGGCATCTCGCTCTTGAAGTAGCCGGCCGGCTCGAGCACGAGCGACCGCTCCGTGAACGGATCGTACTTCGCCACGACGCGATTGGTGGCCTTGATGCCGGTCGCGGGGAAACTCCCGCATCCAGCCGTCATGACCCTCCCAGGCATCCCCGCGCCGGCCATCCGCACCGGCGGCGGGCGTCACCACGCTCGCGTACACCATCGACCGCAGCCGCCACTCGGCATCGTCGAGGCGGTACACGTGCAGGCTCGTGAAACGGCTGCCCCGGGAATCGTAGAAATCGTAGTGGTACATGTCGCCCGAACGCCCAGCCAGCCAGCGCCGGTCGAGAGGGGACGTGATCGGCGGGTAGCCGCGCATGATGCGGTTCAGGCGGTCGGACTCACGGTTCGTGTACGCGAGCACCTGCTCCTGCAGCAGGTACAAGAAGCCTCCCGCGACGGCCGCGAAGAGCAGCAGCGGCATCGTCGTCCGGTACAGGCTGACACCGCACGCCCGCACGACGAGCAGCTCGCTGTTTTTCGTCATCACGCCGAGGGTGACGAGCGTGGCGACGAGAACGCCCATCGGAATCACGTAATAGATGTATTGCGGCGTCGTGAAAACGAGGTACCGCAGCAACATCCCGGTGGTCGCCTCGCCGCGGAACATCTTGTCCGCCAGATCGATCACCGTCGAGATGTAGAAAATCCCGATGAACGCACACACGCCGAGGAGGAAGACCCGCAGGTATTCGCGGCCGATATACCAGTCGAGCATTCGAGGCATCGGAAGGTTCAGGTGCGGCACCCGCACGACGAGACGAGCGCGAGCGGCGGGCCGCCGGATGCGGACGCCGTGCGGCCGGCGCGGCGGCCGGCCGCCGCCAGAACGCCGGCAAGCTGAACCGGACCGGCCGGTCTGCCGACCGCACCCGCCAGGCGATCAGGGCGACGGCGGCCGCGGCCGTGACGATGTTGGGGATCCAGGGCGCCCATTCGGGACTGAGGCGTTCGCCCATGGCGAAGGCGCGGGCGCCGTACAAGAGCACGTAGTAGGCGAGGATCACTCCGAAGCCGAGCACGAAGCTGGCGAGCTTGCCGTCTTTCCGGTTGCTGGCGCCGAGACCGAGGCCGATGAGCGCAAGAATCGGGCAGGTCGCCGGCAGCGACCACTTGTACTGGACCATGAAGCGCAGGGGGTACGTCGGCTGCTTCTTCGCGGTCGCATCCGCGATGGCCGCCTTGAGCTCGGCGAAGGTCATCTCGGGCGCCCCCTTCGCGAGCGGCGGCCTGAACACGTCCTTCGGGTCGAGCGTAATCGTGACGCTTTCGAATTCGCCGCCCTCGTACGCTTCGGGCTTGCCGCGAATCGTCGTGTGGCTCGAGCCGTCGAGCAGCTGCAGCTGCACGATCTTCTTCTGGCGATCGATCAGGATCCGTCCCTCACGCGCGAAATACACCGTCGTGTACCCCGCACGCGTCATGTCCGCGACGAAGACGTCGCGCCAGCCGCCGCCCGGCGGCAGGTCGCGGACGTAAATCACGCGCTGAGGAAAGTCCTCGAAGAACACGCGGGGCTTGACGCTGCTCTCGAGGCGCTCAGTCACCACGCCGAAGGCGATTTCCCGGAATTTCTGGTTGGCATTCGGCAGCGCCACGATCGTCTCGTAGGCCGTCGCGGCGGTCCCGATGAGTGCCACGAACGCCACCGGCCGGAGGAGCCGCAGCAGGCTGATGCCGCCGGCCTGCATCGCCACGAATTCGCGGTCGGCGGAGAGCCGGCCGAAACCCACCAGAATCCCCAGCAGCACCGCCATCGGGATCGTCAGGCTGAGCGCCTGTGGCAGCAGCAGGCCCATCGCCCGGACCACGATGGACCACTCGACGCCCTTCGCGATGAACGCCTCGGCCTCCCGCAGGATCGGCGGAATCATCAGCAGGAAGGTGAGCACGACCAGCGCGAGCGCAAACGGGAGCGCGATCTCGCGAATCAGGTAACGGTCGAGGGTCTTGAACATGCAGCTGTCAGCTCGCAGCTCGTGCAGCTCTCCGCTGCGCTGTCCAGCTTGACGGCAAGCTGAGAGCCGGCAGCTGAGGGCTGATAGCTGCTCTTGTAGACTAACACCTATGACCCAAGTGGCCTTCCTGTGGCACATGCACCAGCCGTATTACGAGGACCTCGTCACCGGGGAGCACATTCTCCCCTGGGTGCGGCTGCATGCCCTGAAGGACTACTACGGGATGGTTGCGCTGCTTCGCGAGTTCCCGGGCGTCCGCGTCACGTTCAACCTCGTTCCCTCGCTGCTCGTGCAGCTCGAGGCCTTCGCGGCGAACCGTGCCCGCGATCGGTATCTCGACCTCGGCCTCAAGCCGGCCGGTCACCTCACCGAGCAGGACGTCGCCTTCATCCTGCAGAACTTTTTTCACGCGCAGCGAGCGCGCATGATCGACATCTACCCGAGGTACGCGGAGCTGCTGGCGCGGCGCGGGCCGATGGCCACGCCGGCCGAGGCTGCGCGAGGCCGCGCGGCGGTTCAGCACCGACGACCTGCGCGATCTGCAGGTCTGGCAGAAGCTGGCGTGGCTCGATCCGTTCTATCTCGATGGCGATGCCCGGGTCCGGGCGCTGATTGCGAAAGGGCGGCTGTTCAGCGAAGAGGACAAGTTGCTGCTGCGGGACATCGAGCTCGAACTGCTGAACGCCGTGATTCCCGAATACCGCGAGGCGGCGGCGCGGGGGCAGGTCGAGCTGTCGACGTCGCCGTTCTACCATCCCATCCTGCCCCTGCTGTGCGACACCGACGTCTACAAGCGGACCCACCCGGAGTCGGCCGATGCCGCGGCGGCCGTTCCGTCACCCGGAGGACGCGTTCGAGCAGTTGACCCGCGCCGTCGCGTGCCACGAGCGGCTGTTTGGACGCCCGCCGGCCGGGCTGTGGCCGTCCGAAGGATCGGTGTCCGACGCGATGGTGCCGCTCGTCGCGAAGGCCGGCTTCACCTGGATGGCGACCGACGAACAGATTCTCGGGCGGACGCTGGGGTTGACGTTCTCGCGAGACGCGGCAGGCCAGGTGGACCAGCCCGATCGGCTGTACATCCCGTATCGGGTCAAGGCCGGGGCGCGTGCGGTCGCGTGCGCGTTCCGCGATCACGCGCTGTCGGATCTGATCGGGTTCAGCTATGCCGGCTGGCCGGCGGACGCTGCGGCCGACGACTTCGTCGCCCGCCTGGCTGACGCCGGGCGCGCGGTTCACGGCCGCGGGCGGCAGGGGAGAGCCGGTCGTCTTCGTCATCCTCGACGGCGAAAATGCCTGGGAGCATTTCGAGGGAGGCGGACGACCGTTTCTGCGCGCCCTCTACGGGCGGCTCGCCGCCCATCCGGAGCTCCGGACCGTCACGATGAGCGAGGCGTGCCGGGGCGCGAAAGCCGAGCTGCCCGGCATCTTCCCGGGATCGTGGATCGACGCGAACTTCTACATCTGGATCGGCCATCGCGACGATCAGCGCGCCTGGAGCCAGCTGGCCGATGCGCGCGAGGCGCTCGACGACGCCCGGGCCGGCCGATGCCAGCGCCGTCGCGCGCGCCCGCGAGGAAGTGCTCATCGCGGAAGGCAGCGACTGGTTCTGGTGGTACGGCGACGACCATTCCTCCGAGCACGACCTCGAGTTCGACGACCTGTTCCGGCGCCACCTGCGGAATGTCTACGGCCTGCTGCTCAAGCCGGTGCCCGACGAGCTCTTCGTCAGCAACATCTCGGCGGGCGCGCACGCCGCCGGCCGAGTACGGACCGACCGGGCTGCTGACGCCGACGCTGGACGGCGAGGACACGAGCTACTTCGAGTGGCTGGGCGCCGGCACGCTGGAGGTCCGGGAGACGGCGGGCGCCATGCACCAGACCGAGCGCCGGCCGCCCGTGATCACGCAGGTGCGCTTTGGCTTCGACCACGAGCGTCTGTACGTGTCCCTGGCGGGAACCGAGCAGGTCCTGGACCTGCTCGCGCAAGGCCATGAGCTCTCGCTGAAGTTCCTGAAACCGGACGGCGTCCGCTTCTCCGTTCGCGCAAGCATACGGCCGGCTGCGCGGGACGTTCTGGGATCGCCGGCCGGTGGAGCCCTATTGGGTCGAGCGCGGCCCGGGAGGGGCAGCCGTCGCGGCGGGCCGGCTCCTGGAGGTCGCCCTCCCGCTGGCGGACCTGGGACGACGCCGCCTCGACGCCGGTTCCGCGCCGAGCGACCAGCCTGTCCCGCGTCGCGTTCTTCGTCGCCGTCTATGATGCGGCGGGCGCGGAGCTCGAACGGCACCCCGCGTACCATCCGATCGAAACCGAGGTTCCCGGCCGCGGGTTCGAGGCGAGGAACTGGACCGTCTGAGCGGGATCGCAAGGCTCAGCGTCTCGACGGCCGGTCATCGTGCGCTCAGACCGTTTGCAGGCCTGCACCGGTGCTCATGCTCTCGGTCATGCAACAATCGTCCGCAGGTCAGCTGCTCCACGAGCTCACAGACCCGCGTCCGACAGCGCCATGATGCGTCCACAATTCACTGACAGGCCGCTTTCGCTGGCCATACGTCGCGAGTCCGATAATGTATCTTGTGTTAACCTGCGTGTCTGCGCTCGCGTACCGTCCACGGCCCGACGTTACGCCGTCCTGCGACGTCGGCTCTCGGCTTCCCTGGCCGCTGAGCGACTCGGTTCCTGCGGACGCCTCGACGCGCCGTCGACGCTCCGCTGTCGAGCGCGTGCGTCGCCAGACGATCGGCAGTGTCACCGGCGGTCGCAAGCGCTGTCGTCGACTGCGCGCCGGCGATCGCTCGATTCCACTGCGTCGCCGCGGACCGCCAGCCGTCTGTCGCGCAGCCGTCGCTGAGCGACGTGCTTCGACCCGGAGCGCTGACGCTTCGACCGTCGATCGCGTCCGCTCGCTGATCGCGCAGCTCTGGCGCGGCGCGTCGGAGGCCTTCGGCAGACGTGATCAGGCCGGCGTCAGCCGGTCTCAAGACGCGTTTGACGCGCCGAGACGTCAGATTCGTCGCTCGTCGCTATCGGATCCGCGGACCAACCGCCGGCCGTCGCAGGCGCCGCTCTGCACGTCGGAGCGCTTGAATGCTGGCGTCGTGTGCGGCCGCCGAGCGCCGCTCGGACGAGTCTTCGACGCGCGCCAGGATCGCTGGCACGACGCTGAGGCAGCCGGAGACGTCTGAGCCTGAGACGCGTCTCAGTCGCGGCCGCAGCGTCGAGACGTGCGTCGCCGCTCACTTCGCCTTTCGCAGCTCGCGCAGGATGGCCTCGAGCGCCTCGATCACTTCCTCGCGGTTGACGCGGCTCTTGGCGAAGCTCAGCTTCAGGTTGAAGGCCTTGGTCGGCGGCCGGAACGCGAACACGTAGTGCTTGGGCCGGCCCGCCTTCGGGCTTGGCGGTCGCCGCGCGCACCTGCTGCCGCGTGGCGCCGCCCTGGCTGGCGATCTTCTCGATCAGCGCGGTCATTTTCTCGTGGGTCTCCTGCCTAACTACCTGTAACAAGCAGTGACTTAGAGGAAATGTCGGCCAGCCGACAAAGAGTGCGGACCTCCTCGGGCATCGCGGTGAGCGCCAGCGACTCGGTAATCGAGGTCCGCGACTTCCCCAGCCGCCGCGCCAGATCCTCGTGCGTGTAGCCGCAGCGCTCGGCGAGCCCGTGCAGCGCCTCGGCCTCCTCGAACGGCGTCAGGTCCTTGCGCTGCAGGTTCTCGATGAGCGCCAGCTCGATGACCTCGGTGTCGTCGACTTCGCGGATGACGACCGGCAGCTCCTGCAGGCCCGCCTGCACCGAGGCCTGGTAGCGCCGCTCGCCGGCGATGATCTGGAACCGGTCGCCGCGCTGGCGGACGACCAGCGGCTCGATGATGCCCTTCTCGCCGATCGAGGCGATGAGCTCCGACAGGTCGCCCATGACCTGCCGGGGCTGGTTGGGATTGGGGTCGATCTGGTCGATCGGCACCATCCGTCCGACCGGCGTCCCGGCCGACGCGGCCAGCGCCTCGACGTAATGCTCGTCATGCCGCATCGCAATCGTCTCCGGCAGTCCCCGTCTAGGCACGGTCGATGACCTCCTCGCAGAGCCGGTAGTATTCGGTCGCGCCGGTCGAATCGGGCGCGAACGTGAAGATCGATTCCTTGTACGCCGGGCTCTCCTCGAGCCGGACGCTCTTGGTGATCACGGTCTTGAAGACCTTCCCGCCGAACACCTTCTGGATCTGCGTCCGGATGTCGCGCGCCAGCGCCGTCCGCTTGTCGTGCATCGTGATGACGACGCCCAGGATCCGCAGCGCCGGGTTGGGCCGCGCCCGGACCTTCTCGATCGTCTCGAGCAGGTCGTCGGTCCCCTCGAGCGCGAAGTACGACGACTGAATCGGAATGAGCAGATGCGTCGCCGCGACCAGCGCGTTCACCGTGAGCAGGCCGAGCGTCGGCGGGCAGTCGATGACGATGTGCGGGAACGTCTTCCGGATCGGCTCGATCTTGTCCTTGAGCCGGAAGTGCGCGTCCATCTCCCCCACCAGCTTCGCCTCGAGCTTGGCCAGCGCGATCCGCGACGGCGCGATCGACAGGTTCTCGAGCGGCGTCGGCACGATGACGTCGGTCAGCGCCACCGCCGGATCCGAGATCGCGTCGTACACGCTGCGCGTCACCTGCGGCATGTCGAGAAACGACATCGTGCTGTTGGCCTGGGGATCGAGATCGATGAGCAGCGTCCGCTTGCCGCGCAGGGCGAGCGCCGCCGCCAGGTTGATGGCGGTCGTGGTCTTGCCCACGCCGCCTTTCTGGTTGGCGATGGCGACGATCACGGTTGGGGATTCTAGCAGGAGTCGGTGGACCGAACGGGAGATTTGGCGCGTCGGAGAATGACTGGCGCGGGGAAATTGGGTGAATCACCAATTCGCCACGCGTCACGCACCATTACATCTTGTACTTGCCGAGGTCGTCCGGATCCAGGCTCTCCAGCCACTTGTGCAGGCGGTCCGCGTCGTTCTTGTCCGCGGTGAAATCGACCGTCTTGGCGTTGTCGATGACCGCGTCCTCGACGAAGATCGGCGCGCGCGTCCGGAGCGCCAGCGCGATGGCGTCGCTCGGCCGCGCGTCGATGGCCAGCGTGTCGCCGTTGAGCGACAGGTAGATGAGCGCGTAGAAGGTGTTCTCCTGCAGATCGCAGACGACGATCTTCTGCACCGACGCCTTGAGGTCCTGGATGACGTTGCGCAGCAGATCGTGGGTCATCGGCCGCGGCGTCGAGATGTTCTCGATCTGCAGCGCGATGGCGTTGGCCTCGAAGATCCCCACCCAGATCGGCAGGACCTTCTGGCCGTCCTTGTCGCGCAGGATGACGATCGGCATGTTCGTGATGGGATCGACCATCAGTCCCTTGATGGTCATCTCGATCTGCATGGCGGTACAACCTAGGCCCCGCAAGGGGCGAAGTCAAATCATTCGTCCTGCGCCCCCACACACTGTGGGGCCCGCCCGCTCGACGCGGACGCTCACCGACGCGGCCAATCCACTCCGCCGGGCCCGGGAGGTTCACGACCACGTTCTGGCTCGTGCGGCCCGAGAGCTCCGTGTCCCGGCGGCGGCTGGCGCCGTCGACGAGCACCTCGACCTCCGCGCCCACGAGCGCCTCGTTCAGCTCCATCTGAATCGAGCGCTGCAGCGCCTGCAGCGCCACGATCCGCCTCGTCTTCTCCTCCTCGTGCACGTCGTCGGCCAACCGCTGATCGGCCAGCGTGTTCGGCCGCGGCGAGTACTTGAACGAGAACATGCTGTGAAACCGTACGGCCGCCGTCAGCGACAGCGTCTCCTCGAAGTCGGCGTCGGTCTCGCCCGGAAACCCGACGATCATATCGGTCGAGAGCGCGACGTCCGGCACGATCGCGCGAATCCGGCCGATCAACGTCCAGATAGCTCTCCCGCGTGTAGCGCCGGCGCATCGCCGTCCAGCACGCGCGTCGATCCGGACTGCACGGGCAGATGCAGGTGCCGGCAGATCTTCGGGAGCCCGGCCATCGCGTCCAGGAACCGGTCCGAGACGTGGCGCGGATGCGGGCTCGCGAAGCGGATGCGCTCGAGCCCGGGCACCTCGTGGACGGCCTCGAGAAGGCCCGTGAAGTCGCAGCCGGGATCGTCGGGCGCCTCGTAGTGATTGACGATCTGTCCGAGGAGCTGCACCTCGCGGCGCCCGCCCGCCGCGGCCTCGCGGACCTCCGCCAGAATGTCGGCCTTCGGGCGCATGCGCTCGTGCCCGCGCGTGTACGGCACGACGCAGAAGCTGCAGAACTCGTTGCAGCCCTCGATGATCGTCACGTACGCCTTCACGGGATCGCTGCGCCGCGTGACGCCCAGCGGAAACGTCACGTCGTCGTACGGATCGAGGTCGACCAGGGGCCGGGAGTTGATGCGCCGGCGCCGATCGCCGAGTCCTTTCTCGCGGCCTGCTCGACGAGCATCGGCAGCCGCCGGATCGCCTGCGTGCCGACGATGACGTCGGCGACGCCGCGCCGACCGCCTGAGAATGGCCTCGCCTTCCTGCTGCGCCACGCACCCGGCCACCGCCACGATCGGGCCGTGACCGTGCGCCGCCTGATCTGCGCGCAGCTCCCCGAGGCGCGTGTACAGCTTCTCCTCGGCGCGCTCGCGCACGCTGCAGGTGTTGATGACGACCACGTCGGCGTCCACGGCATCCTCCGTCGGCTCGAAGCCGGCCTGCTCGAGCAGCCCGGCCATGCGCTCGGAGTCGTGCACGTTCATCTGGCAGCCGAAGGTCTCGATCAGATATTTGCGCGCCATGTGCCGGCCGTTTCGCTTTCGCCCTTTCGCTTTCGCTCTTTCGCTTTCGCCTTTCGCCTTCGGTTCACCTGGTCCGCTCCCGGCTGAGGCCGGCCCCGCCGGCCCGCGAGCAACTCGCGGGCCGAAGCCCGAATGCCGTCGGTGACCGCGGACCCGCCCAGCATACGGGCGATCTCCTCGATCCGCGCCTCCTCGTCGAGCCGCGCCACGGTCGTCCGCGTCCGGCCGGCGTCGACGCGCTTCTCGATCTGGAAGTGCGTGTCGGCGGCGGCGGCGATCTGCGGCAGGTGCGTGATGCACAGGACCTGAAACGCGGACCCGAGCGCGCGCAGTTTCGCGCCGACGACATCCGCCACCCGCCCGCCGATGCCGGCGTCGACCTCGTCGAAGATCAGTCCGGGAGCCTCGGCGCCTGCGGGCCGCTCGGCGGCGTCGGTGAAGCCGTGCCGCGAGGTCGCCGTCAGCGTCTTGATGGCCAGCATGATCCGGGAGAGCTCGCCGCCCGACACGATCCGCGCCAGCGGCCGCAGATCCTCGCCCGGGTTCGGCGACACGAAGAACTCGACGCGATCGATCCCGTCGGCCGTCCACGCCTCTGCCTCGAGCGGTTCGGCGGCGAAGCGGACCTCGAAGCGCGTGCGCTCCATCGCCAGCTCGGCCAGCAAGGCTTCGAGCTGCCGGGCGAACTCGGCCGCGACCTGCCGGCGCGCCCGGCCGAGAGCCTGCGCCGCCGTCAAGATACCGGTCGCGGGCGCGCGCCTGTTCCCGCTCGAGCTCGACGAGACGCTCGTCGCGCTGCTCGAGCTCGGTCAGCTCCTGGCGCAGGCCTCGCGCTTCGCGATGACGTCGCGAAGCGTCGGGCCATACTTCCGCTTGAGCCGCTCGAGCAGCGCCAGTCGGTCCTCGACCTGCTGGAGCCGGGCCGGCGAGGCTTCGATGCCGTCGGCATACCGCCGCAGAAAGAGCGCGAGATCCTCGAGCTGCGATTTGATTCCGTCGCGCGCCTCGAGATACGGCTCGAACGTCGGATCGAGCGCGGCGAGCTCCGCCACCCGCCGCCAGACGCCGCCGAGGTCCGCCAGCACGGCGCCGTCGCTCTCGTACAGCGACGGCGTAGCTTTCCGCGCAGAGCCGCTCGACGCGCTCGGCGCTCGCGAGCACCTGCCTGCGTCGCCGCCAGCTCGACGTCTTCTCCCGGCTCCCCTGGCTTGAGGGCCGCTCGATCGAGCTCGCCGAGCTGAAAGGCCGCGAGCTCCTGACGCGAGGCGCGATCCGCCGCCGTGCGCCGGAGCGTGCGCGAGCGCCTCGACCGCCGAGCGAAGCGAGTCGAAAGCCGTCGCGCGCCGGCTCGATCAGCGGGCCGAGCGCGCCGAACGCGTCGAGAACCGCCAGGTGAGTCGAGGGATCGAGCAGGGTCTGGTGCTCGTGCTGCCCGTGCAGCTCGATCAGACGCCCGGAAAGATCCTTGAGCGCGCCGGCCGTCGCGAGCGCGCCGTTGATGAAGGCGCGGCTGCGTCCCTGGGCCGTGATTTCGCGGCGGATCAGCAGCTCCTCCCCGCCGCTGTCGAAAATCGCTTCGACGGTCGCCGCGTCCTCCCCCGTTCGACGAGGTCGCCCGACGCTCGCCCGCCGAGCAGCAGGCCGACCGCCTCGACCAGGATCGACTTGCCGGCGCCGGTTTCGCCCGTCAGGACGTTCAGCCCGGCGTCGAACTCGACCTCGACCGCGTCGATGACGGCGAGATGCCTGATGCGAAGGAAGCGGAGCATTATGGCGCAGCGCCTGCGTTGGACGAGGCCGGGCAAAAGGGAAGAACTCCAATCGTAACATAGGTTTGACAGCACTTTCCCAACATGATACAGTTCTCGCCATCGCGCTGTCCCAGCGGCGCACAGCTGATGTCTCGGAGGGTCGTTTGCGCACGCTTGGAAGCCCGTACCTTGCCCTGCTTCTGCAGGGACAAGGCGGTGCCGTGGCTGAGGGGTCGGGAACGACCATCCTCAAGCTCATCGCCGACTCCAGTCCCCTCTCGAAGTCCGTCCTCCTGATCCTCGGCCTGCTCTCGATCATTTCCTGGAGCATCATTCTCTACAAGAAGTGGACGTTCTGGCGATCCGCGCGCCAGTCGGCGAGCTTTCTCGACGTCTTCCGCCGCAGCAACAAGTTCTCCGAGGTGCAGGCCGTCTGCCGCTCGCTCGGCGACAGTCCCGCTCGTCGGGCTGTTCCAGGCCGGCTACGCGGAACTGACGGCGCAGCTGCGCCAGGCCACGCCGAATGGTGAACCGGCGGCCAATCCGCCGGGCGCCGCCGCGCGTCCTACCCTGAAGAGCCTCACGGCCGTCGATCGCGCGCTGATGCGCGCCTCGACGGTCGAGGTGAACAAGCTGGAAAAGCGCATCCCGTTTCTCGCGACGACGGCGAGCATCGCCCCGTTCATCGGACTGTTCGGCACCGTCTGGGGCATCATGATGGCGTTTCAGGGCATCGGGGAGACCGGGTCCACCAACCTCGGCGTGGTGGCGCCTGGCATTGCCGACGCCCTGGTCGCCACGGCGGCGGGCCTGTTCGCGGCCATCCCAGCCGTCTACTTCTACAACTCGCTGACCAACCGCGTGAAGCTGTTCGCGTCGGAGATGGACGACTTCGCGATGGAGTTCCTGAACATCGCGGAGAGAAACTTTACCTGATTCGAACGAGTCCACCTAACCTGGCGCGCCATATGGGATCATGGAGCTCGTACGTGGCGGGTCCGCCCGTGGAACCTGTGAAGAATCGCTCCTGAAAGCCCGCACGACAGCGAGTCTTTCACAGCCTCTGAGCGGCCACTCCGTGGGATCATGAACGTCGGAGTGTCCGGGGCACGTCGTGTCCGGCGGGAACCGGGACGCGAGACGAGCATGTGATATGCCCAAGGTACAACCGGCGGCGGAGACAGGGACAGGACGCCTCGGCCGCAGGCGCCGGGTCTCGACGACGCTCGCGGAAATCAACGTCGTGCCGCTGGTCGACGTGATGCTGGTGCTGCTCATCATCTTCATGGTGACCGCGCCGATGATCCAGCGCGGCATCGACGTCAACCTGCCGGTGGCGCGGCGGACGAATCAGATCGAGGGCCAGCGCGTGTTCGTCACGGTGCCGGCGGGCTATCGCGAGAACGGCATCGTCTATCTCGGCGACGATCCGGTGCGCGTCGACGTGCTGCAGGAGCGCGTGCGCCAGAGGTTGGAGACGCAGCCGGACAAGAAGGTTTACCTGCGCGGCGACGGCGCCCTGCGCTATCAGGACGTGATGGACGTGTTCGATCGCCTGAGGGACGCCGGCGTCGAGCAGATTGGACTGAATACGGAAGCGCCTCGCGTCCGCTGAGCCATCAGGTCGGGTTCGAGAGGCTGTGAGCAACGGGCGGACGTGACGGCAGGAAGTGGTATGTATGGATGTCACCGACGTCCTTCGCGATCGCATGCAGGAGCCCGCGGGGCTCCAGGCAACGGCGGTCGTGTCGGCGCTCGTTCATGCAGTGGCCCTGGCGGCGATCGTGCTTCTCTCCGGCGGATTGTTCGGCGAGCGGGCCCGGCAGCCGCGATCGGTCATGACGATCTCGCTCGGTGGCGGTAACGGCGGCCCCGAGAACGGCGGGATGACCTCCATCGGCGGGCGGCCGGTGCAGGCCGTCATTCCGCCCGAGGAGATCAAGCGGCCCGAGCCCGTGCGACCGCCTGCCGCCCGGACGCCGGAGATGACGTTGCCGAAGCCCGGCAGCGGCGGCGACGAAGGCCGCCCCGCCCCGGCGGTGAAGCAAGCGCCCGACGAGGCGCGCGGCCGGACGCCGACGCGCGGCGAGGAAACGAGCGCGGGCAGCGCGGTTGCCGAAACCGGCGCGCGCGGCCAGGGCTTCGGTCTGTCGACGGGCGGCGGTGTCGGCTCGGGATCGCGGCTCGACGTCGCCGATTTCTGCTGTCCCGACTACCTGATGCTGATGGTCGAGAAGATCCGCTCGAACTGGAATGCGCGCGCCGGCAGCAGCCGGCGAGGTCATGGTGGTATTCACGATCGAGCGCGACGGCCGCATCGGCGGAGTCGCCCAGGAAACCTCGAGCGGCAACGCCGTGCTCGACCTCAACGCGATGAGGGCGCTGGTGGCGACGCGTCAACTCCTCCCTCTGCCGGCCGCGTTCCCGAACCCTTCGCTGACCGTTCACCTTAATTTTCAGTACACCAGATGAACCGCATATTGTTCTGCCGTCGGTCGCCGCCGCCTTCCTCATCGTGGCCCTCGGCGCCCAGGCGCCGACGCAACAGCCGGAGCCGTCGGCTCCGCCATCCCAGCAGCCGAGCGAGGTGCGCACGACGATCAGCGGCGGCGACGCCGGCGCGCCGCCCCGGTTCGCGGTGCCCGACTTCATCGCGCTGTCCAACGACGCGGAAACGATCGACGCCGCCAGGACGATCGCGCGCGTGTTGTTCGACGATCTGACGTTCGAACGCGAGTTCGCCCTCATTCCCCGCGACACCTACGCGACGATTCCGCCGGCCACGTCGACCTTCGACGTGCCGTTCGACCGCTGGCGCGAGCTGAACGCCGACGGCGTCATCATCGGCGCCGTCGAAAAGACGGCCGCCGGCGTACGCGTCGAGGTGCGGCTCTTCAACGTGCGCAGCCGTCAGCAGGTGTTCGCGAAGGAGTACAGCGGCTCGGTCGCGAACAAGCGGCTGTACGCGCACACGATCTCGGACGAGATCCACCAGCAGCAGCGCGCCCTGCGCGGCGTCGCGCGGACGAAGCTGACCTTCAACTCGGATCGGTCCGGCGAGCGGATGAGCGGCACGGTCGAAAACCGGACGGTCAAAGAGGTCTACATCTCGGACTACGACGGCGAGAACCAGCGGCAGGTGACGACCAACCGCTCGCTGAACATCAACTCGGTGTGGTCGAACGACGGCCGATCCATCGCGTACACCTCGTATCGCCGCGGCCCGCCGAATATCTTCATCGCGAACATCTACGAAGGCACCAGCCTGGAGTTGACGAAGGGCGACGAGCAGAGCTGGACCCCCGCGTGGTCGCCCGACGGCACCCGCATCGCCTTCAGCTCGACGCGCGACGGCAACCCGGAGATTTACGTGGCCAACCGCGACGGATCGAACGTCCGGCGGCTGACGAACCATCAGGCGAACGACATCACGCCGACCTGGTCGCCCTCCGGAACGCAGATCGCGTTCACGTCGAACCGCCGGGGCGAGCCGCAGATCTAGGTGATGGTCGGCGACCGATGGCCTCGGCCTGACGCAGCTGACCTCGGAATCGTACGCGGATCGACCGACGTGGTCGCCGGGGCCCTTCAACGAGATCGCGTATGCGGCGCGCACGGGTCCGGGCCAGGACATCAGGGTCATCGACGTGGCCACACGGCAGGTCCGGCAGTTGACGTTCGGCGAAGGCACCAACGAAAGCCCGGCGTTCGCGCCCAACGGCCGTCATCTGGCCTTCAGCTCGACGCGGTCGGGCAAGACGCAGATCTTCACGATCGCGCGCGACGGCAAGGATCTGCGACAGGTCACGCGGGTCGGGAACAACTATCAGCCGGATTGGTCTAAGTAGGAAGTTGACAGTTGACAGTTCACAGTTGACAGTTGAGTTGACAGTCCAAAGGCGCGCAAGACCGGTCGGCGGTTCGGAGAGAGTCGGCGGCCGCTCTCGCTGGGGTTCCGACTTATCACTGTGACCGTGAACTGTTGACTGTTAACTGGGGATGTCACGCTCCCTGGAGCCCACGATGATGCGACGAACAGGTTGGTCGGTGATGGTTCTTCTCCTGTCGGCGGCCTGCCACAAGAATCCGCCGCCGGTCGCGCGCCCGATACCCCCGCCGCCGCCGGTCGCCTCCAAGGGGCCGACGACGCCCGCTCCACCCCAGCCGGTCGCCGAACCGACGATCGTTCCGCCCGAGCCGGTCCGGGACGATGCGATCAAGTCGGCCTCGCTGGACGACTTGAACAAGAGCTCGCCGCTCAAGCCCGTCTTCTTCGAGTACGACAGCAGCGAGCTGTCGCCGGACGCCGTGGCGGCGCTCAACGAGAATGCCGGTGTGCTGAAGCGATTTTCGACCTGGGCCGTGACCGTCGAAGGACATTGCGACGAGCGAGGCACCGCCGAGTACAATCTGGCATTGGGCGAGCGCCGCGCGGTGGCGGCGCGCACGTATCTCGTGTCGCTCGGGATCCCGGCGGACCGGCTGCGCACGGTCAGCTACGGCAAGGAATTTCCCTTCGATCCGGGCCGCGAGCGAGGCTGCCTTCACGAAGAACCGCCGCGCGCATTTCGTCATCACGGGAAGATGATCATGAAACAGCGAGTTCGGGCGACCATGCTGCTCCTGCTCGGCATCAGCCTCGCCGCTCCGGCGCGGGCGGCCGACAAGGAAACGCTTCAGATGATGGCCGACATCCGCATGCTGCAGGAGCAGACGCAGCAGCTTCAGAACCTGATCGGCGCGGTGGGCGAGGCGTTGAAGACCGTCAGCGGCCGCCTCGACCAGCAGACGGAAGTCAACCGCAGGGCATTCGCCGATCAGAAGTCGACCATCGACACGCTCGCGGCCGACCTGCGCGTCGTCCGTGAACGCGTGGACGACAGCAATGTGCGGATCGGTTCGGTGAGCCAGGAAGTCGAGGCGCTGCGGCAGTCGATCGAGCTCTTGAACGTCCCGGCCCCGGCGGCGGCCGCCGCCGTGGAACCCACGCCTCCATCGACGGCGGCTCCAGGTGGTCCACCGGCGCCCCCCCCGCCGCCTGCGCCTGTTGCGCCCCGCTCGGCGGCGGTTGGCATGTCACCGACGCGATTGTTCGACGAAGCCAAGGCGATGTACTGGGCCGGCCAGAACGATCTGGCGGTGATGGGCTTCGAGTCGTACATCAAGACGTTCCCGAAATCCGAGCAGGCCGACGATGCGCAGCTGCTGATCGGCAGCGCCTACCTGCAGGCCGGCGCCAATGACAAGGCGGTAGAAGCCTACGACGTCGCGATTCGCACGTATCCGACCAGCAACGTGCTCCCCGAGGCGTACTACAGGAAGGGTGTCGCGCTCCAGAACCTGAAGCAGCTCGATCGGGCCCGGGAGGCCTTCGAGACGGTCACGACGAAATACCCCGACAGCTTCGAGGCCACGCTCGCGAAGCAAGGGATCCAGAAGCTGGACGAGGCGACGAAGAAGCCCTAAACTCGATCGTGAAAATTGTGAACTCGGATTGTGAATGAGGAATGAGCGAATTCCTCTGAGGAATCCCACATTCTGAATGCCTAGTTCTACATTCCTCGTTTCACATTCCTAGTTCCGAAAGCGTGGCGTATATGGGTAGCGTGAACAAGGTGATTCTCGTCGGCAATCTGGGCCGCGACGCCGAGCTGCGATTTACTCCGGGCGGCGCCGCGATTGCGAAGTTCAGCATCGCCACGACGGAAGTCTGGAACGACAAGTCGGGCCAGAGACAGGAACGGACCGAATGGCACAACGTCGATCTCTGGGGGAAGCAGGCTGAGTCGCTGAAGGAATATCTGACGAAAGGGAAGCAAGTCTTCGTCGAGGGCCGCCTGCAGAGCCGGAAGGCGCCACGGTGCCGGAACTGCGACGCGTTTCTTCCCGAGCGGGATTGGCGTCCAGGCGATCGCGACCAGAAGCTCCGCTGCCAGAAGTGCGATCACGAGACGGTTCCGTACATACAAGCCATGATGGACGTGCGGGCCGATCGCATCACGCTGCTCGGCGGCGGCGGCGGACGCGGCGCGACCATGGACCGCGGCGGCGACGGCATGAGCCACTGGCTCCGGCGGCGATGGACGCCTCCGAGCCGCTGACCGACGACGACATACCGTTCTGAGCTCGCTGAACAAGCGAGCGACCTGATATCCGCCCTGCGGCGATCTGAGGAAGGAATGAATTTGGCGCACCGCCAGGGGAATTCGCTCCTTGGGTTCTTTCCAGGGGAAGATGCTCACTTCGGCCTTTGGCGCGAGCATCGCGCACTCCATGGCGACGGCGTATGGGTGCGCGGGGACGTCGTCCGGCAGGACCAGGATCGGGTTTTGGCAACTGCGCACGAAATCGCGTGTCACGGTGAAGACGAAGTCGGGGTTGGTTTCGAACATCTTGGTCACAAATTGGTCGGTCGTCTGCAGCGTGATCTCGGGCCGCTTGGCGATCAGCGTCGGACCCCAGGTCTTCCAAAATGCGCCTGGGTACTTCGGGTCGCGCATCTCCGGACGCCAGCCCACGGGCTGCGCCAGCACGGCTGCGGCAATACGATTGGGCGCGCGCTTCAAAAGACTCCAGATGAAGGGGCCGCCAATGCAGAAACCCATCACCATGAACTTGTCGATGCCCAGATGATCCATCAGGCCGAGCTGGTCGTCGGCATAGGATTCCCACGGCCGGTCGACCTCGACAGGGCCGGTGGACTGGCCGCTGGGGGCGTTGCGCAGGTCCGCCGTGATGCAGCGATACTGTCCCTTGAACTCCTCAATCGCGTTGAAGGGCGAGTTGCCGGTGAAGAAGGCTATGGTCGAGTTCAATCCTCCGCCCGGAAGCAGCATCAGCGGGAAGCCGGAACCGGCCTCCTCATAGTAGATGCGAACGGGGCCTTTTTCGTAGAACTTGCCAGTTCCTCCTTTGCCCGCCTGCTGAGCAAATACGCGCGGCACGGCGGCCGTTGCCGCTGCCGCAGCGCCCGCTGCCAGTATGGTGCGTCTGGTCGAACCCATAATCGGCGTCCTCCTCGATGAGTGAACGTAGTCGCGGGTACGGCGGCGCCGTATTCTAGCATCTCACGGCTTGTCTTCCCTTCCGTACCTATCCTCCAGCCGGACGACGTCGTGCAGCTCGGGTGTCGAGACCTCGAAGATGTCGCTGTCGTCGATCGCCGTCATGCGATGAATCGTCTTCGGCGTGATGTGGACACGCTCGCCGGGAAGCATCTCGCGCTTCACGATCGTCCTGCCCTTCCTGAATCTCGAACAGCAGCCGGCCCGAGTGCAGGTAGATCGTCTCGTCCTTCAGGTTGTGATACTGGAGGCTGAGGGCATGGCCGGCATTGACGTGGATCAGCTTGCCCACGTACCGGTCGGTCTTGGCCCAGTGCAGCTCGTAGCCCCACGGCTTCTCGACACGTGTGATGTCAGTCTCCAGGCACAATCACTCCCTTGTCAGCGTCGGCCGACCGAGCGCGGACAGCAGCTCGCTCTCGATTTCTTCGACGGTCGGCAGGCGCAGAATCCGGCGGGCCAGCGCGCGCAGATCGTCGTACGCGGACCTCGGAGAGCACCTGTTTGGCGACGTTGATGGCGCCCGGGGTCATGCTGAATTCGGTCAGCCCGAGGCCGACGAGCAGCGTGAGCAGCGCCGGGTCGGACGCCATCTCCCCGCAGAGCGAGACCGGAATCCGATGCCGCGCCGCGGCGCGCCGCACCATGAGGATGACGCGCAGAATCGCCGGGTGCAGCGGCTCGTACAGCTGCGAGACCCGCTCGTCGGCGCGATCGACCGCCAGGCAATACTGAATCAGATCGTTCGTGCCGATGGTGAAGAAATCGACCTCGCGCGCGAGCAAATCCGCGGTGTACGCCGCCGCCGGAATCTCGATCATGACGCCGATCGGCACCGGGGGCACGCGCTCGCCGCGGCGGGCCAGATCGGCGGCCGCCTCCGCGATCATGCGCCGCGCGGCGCGAAGCTGCTCCACGCCCGACACGAACGGGAACATGATGCGGAGCGTCCCGTGCCGCGCCGCCCGCAACAGCGCGCGCAACTGCACCTGAAACAGCTCCGGGCGCGTGAGGCTGAGGCGGAGGCCGCGCAGCCCCTGCCGGCTGCCGCGCGCCTCGTCGGCGATCCAGCCGCCCGACAGCGGCGAATGGGCCGAGCGCAGCGTGAGCTGCTCCTCGTCGACGTCGAAGGTGCGGACGGTGACCGCCGCCCGGCGCCATCCCCTCGAGCATGCCGCGATAGACGGCGTACTGCTCGTCCTCGCCCAGCACGCCGGCGCTGCCGGTCAGCAGAAACTCCGACCGGTAGAGCCCGATACCCTCCGCCCCCGCGTAGCGGGCGGCGGCGAGATCGTCGGGGAACTCGATGTTCGCCTCGAGCCGGATCCGCACGCCGTCGGCCGTTGCCGCGAGGCCGCGCCGCTCGCGCGTCCCCGACGGCGGCCGGCCGGTGCTCGTCGGCGCTGCGGGCGGCCCTCGCGAGCGTTTCCTCATCCGGATCGACGATGACCTCGTTCCGATCGCCGTCCAGCACGATCAACTGGCCCGCCTGGATCACGCGGCTGGCGTCGTGCAGGCCGACGACGGCCGGCACTTCGAGCGAGCGCGCGAGGATCGCCGTGTGATAGGTGCGGCTGCCGGCATCGGTCGCGAAGCCGCGCACCTTCGTCCAGTCGATCTGGGCCGCGAGCGACGGCGTCAGCTCGTCGGCCACGAGCACCGACGATTCCTCGACTTCGCGAAGCAGATCGCGGGGCATCGCCACCCCCTCCCGCAGGTTCATCCGCAGCCGCCCGACCAGGTCGGCGACGTCGCCCTTGCGCTCCCGCAGATAGGGGTCGGCCACCTCGTCGAACACGGCGCTGAACTCGTGAAAGACCTGCTGGAGGGCCCATTCGGCGTTCACGCGCTGCTCGCCGACCAGCGCCGCGGCGCTCGGCACGAGCATCGGATCGTCCAGCATCAGCAGCTGGGCGTCGAAGAGCGCCGCGAGCTCGGGGCCGCGCCGCCGGGCGACCCGCGCGCGGATGTCGAGCAGCTGCTCGCGCGTCCGAAGGCGGCTCTGCTCGAGGCGGGCGACCTCGTGCTCGAGGCGGGCCGGCGCGATCTGGTAGCGCAGCACCTGGGCGCGCTGGATCAGAATGACCGCCCGCCCGCAGACGATGCCCGGCGACACGCCGATGCCCGTCAGCCGCCGCATGCGTCCTCCCCGAAACCGGTCGCGACGAGCGCCACGAGCGCGGCAATCGCGTCGAGCTCGTCGCGGCCGTCTGCGGAAATCGTGATGATGGATCCTCGCGCGGCGGCGAGCAGGAGAATGCCCATGATGCTCTTCCCGTCGATCTCCCGCGCCTCCAGGCCGACGCGCACGCGCGACTCGAACCGGGTGGCCAGGTGCACGAACTTGGCCGCCGCCCGCGCATGGATGCCCAGCTGGTTGACGACGGCGACGGCCTGAGAGGTCACTATCGTTCTACGTTCTACGTTCGTTCGTGCGCACGTCGGTTCCTCGACGTTCCGCTCTCGAACGCGAACGGAGCACGGAGAACGTGAACGTCATGGTACGGCTTCTCCCCGCGCAGGAGGTCCGATGCCACCCAGATCGCGTTCCGCCCGTGATCCCGCATCTCGCGCGCGACGGCGAGCAGATCCAGCGACGGCGGCAGCGACGCCAGCTTGATGAGCATCGGAAGGTTGACGCCGGTGATGACCTCGATTCGATCCGTTTCGAGGAAGGTCAGCCCGAGGTTCGAGGGCGTGCCCCCGAACATGTCCGTCAACAACAGCACCCCCCCGTCGGCACGAACCCGTTCAATCGCCTGCGCGATGTCTTCGCGGGCATCGTTCACCTCATCATGCCAGCCGATGGATACCGCCGCAAACTGCGGCAAGTCGCCGACGATCATCTCGGCGGCATTCACCAGCTCGGTCGCCAGCTGCCCGTGTGTCACGACCACCACGCCGATCATGGCCCTTTATCCTACGGCAGGAAGGGCGGGAGGGCAGGAACTGCCCGACCGGCCTGCCCCTCCCGCCTCGTGCGCTCATGCGATCCAATGTCGCGATGGCGCACGCGCACCCGCACGCCCCCCACGCTGGTCAGGGCGCGGCGCAGCCGTTCCGCGATCATCACCGACCGGTGACGCCCGCCGGTGCACCCGACCGCCACCGTCAGATAGCTCTTGCCCTCCGCGACGTAGTGCGGCACCACGTACCGCAGGTACTCTTCGAGCCGTTCGATGAACTCGCGCGTCGAGGGGTCGCGCTCCAGGAACGCCGCCACCGCCCGATCGCGCCCGGTCCGGCGCCGCAGCGCCGGCACGAAGTGCGGGTTCGGCAGACACCGCACGTCGAACATCAGATCGGCATCGACGGGGACGCCGTGCTTGAACCCGAAGCTGAGCAGGGTGATCACGAGGCTCGCCCGGAATCGATCCCGCGACAGCCCCATGAAGAAATGCCGGAGCTCGTGAACGGTCATGTCCGACGTGTCGACGATCTCGTCGGCCAGCTCGCGGATGGCCGTCATCCGGCTGCGCTCCGTGCGGATGCCTTCGCTCGCTGATCGATCCGGCGCCAGCGGGTGCGGGCGCCGGGTCTCGCTGAACCGCCGCACCAGCGTCGTGGTGCTGGCCTCGAGGAAAATCAGGACCGGGTTCAGTCCACGCATCCTCCGCGTCCGGCGGAACATCTTCGGAAACGAGGAGAGAAAGGTCCCCTCGCGAACGTCGACGACAATGGCGACCTTTTCGAGATCGCCGCGGATCGACAGCCTGGCGAGGGTCGGGATCAGCGTGGTCGGGAGGTTGTCGACGCAGAAGTAGCCGAGATCTTCGAGCGCCCGGATCGCCTGCGACTTCCCCGATCCGGACAGCCCGGTCAGGATGATGAACGGATGCGCCGGCTGATTTCGTCCCGCGGACGGCTTCCCGACGATCGCAGGCTTCCCGGTCTTCCTCAACGATCGTCCCCCGGGATCTCCTCGTCATCCTCCTCGTCTCCCGCCGCCGCGCCAACCGCCGTCTGCCGCAGCGCCTGTTCGAGCCGATCGGCCAGGATGCGGGCGGCGTTGTGTCCGCGCGCGCGCAGCAGCTGATTGCGGGCCGCCACTTCGGCGAGAATCGCGATGTTGCGGCCGGGCGCGACCGGCATCTTGATGAGCGGCACGCGCAGGCCCAGAATCTCGTAGAACTCGTCGTCCAGACCGAGGCGCTCGTATTCGCGGCCGGCGTCCCAGCGTTCGAGCTGCACGACGAACTCGATGCGCTTGGACGATCGGATCGACGCGATGCCGAACAGCTCCTTGACGTTGATGACGCCCAGCCCGCGCAGCTCCATGTGGTGGCGCGTCAGCTCCGGGCAGGAGCCGATCAGAATCGTTTCCGATCGCCGCCGCACCTCGACGGTGTCGTCGGCCACCAGCCGGTGGCCGCGGACGATGAGATCCAGCGCGCATTCGCTCTTTCCGATGCCGCTCTCCCCCGTGATGAGGACGCCGAGACCGAGCACGTCCATCAGCACCGCGTGGATGATGGTCCGCTCAGCGAGGCTGTCCTCGAGGATCGACTCCAGTCTTGGCGATGGCGAGCGGCGTCGCCATCGAGGTCTGCAGCAGCGGCAGCCGCGCCCGCTCGGCCTCGGCGATGAGATCGCCAGCCGGCATGAAGCCGCCGGTGACGAGAACGCAGGGGAAGTCGTGCGTGAAGGCCAGCCGCATCGCGTCGAGACGCCGCGGCTCGGCGAGGCTCTCGAGATACCGGATTTCGCTCTCGCCGAAGATCAACACGCGTCCCGGCTTCAGGAACTCGTGAAATCCGGCCAGCGCGAGGCCGGTCTTCTGCACGTACGGGCTGGTGATGATCCGGTCGAGGCCCTCGCCGCCCGCCGAGCAGGTCGAGCGTCAGGCCAAAGGCCTCGGGCCGGCTGCGCAGGAGAGCGCGGACGGTGAGCCCGGCAATCGCAGGCATGGCGTCCTAGTGTCCCGTTCCGATGGACCCTGACGCAAGTCCCGGGCGCGGCGTCCGGATCGCCAGACGTGGCGAGCGAGGCTCCCGGCGGAATGTGAGCGAGGGGCAACGCTGCGAGGCGGGACGGCCCGGCCGGGAATTATGCCGTGACCCGCGGGGACGGGACACTACGTCTCGGTCTCCACGAGCACCAGTTCGCCGTTCGTCCGACGATAGAGCACGCTGATCGCGGACGTCTCGACGTCCCGGAACACGACGACGCCCTCGCCGTTCGCGTCGACCTCGCGCGCGGCGTCGGCCACCGACATGGGCTTGACCGCCTGCCGCGACGCTCGGAGGATGCGTGGCATGCGCAGCCGCGGGCGGCGCGGCCGGGCGGCCGATCGAGGGACGGCCACGCGCTCTTCGCCCGCGGCCGGCGCGCCCTTCACGCCCCGGCGCTTCCACTCCTGCCACTTCCCTTTCACCTTCTGCGCCTGCTTGGCGATCTTGTCGAACGCCTGGGTCAACGAGGCTTCCCAGGCGGCGGCCTCCCCGTCGCCATGCAGGAACTTCTCGCCGCGGGCATGCAGGGTGACGTCGGCGCGCCGGCCCCGCTTCTCGTCGGTCAGCACCACCTGCGCCGACAACGCGCTGTCGTTCAGAACCCGCTCGAGCCGGGCGAGCTTCCGGTCGACGAGACGGCGCAGAGCGGGGGTGATGTCGACGTGCCGGCCGGTCAGTTCGACGCGCATACTCATAAGCAATCAGAAGCCATCAGCTATCAGCTCCGAGGCGGCGCCGGCTTTATCTTCGACGGGCGAGCCAGTCCCGGGAACTGAGAGCTGACAGCTGTTGGCGCATGGCGAAGCTAGTAGAGCACCTTGCGCTGGTTGGACGTCGAAATCTTCAGCTCTTCCCGGTACTTCGCGATCGTGCGGCGGGCCAGCACCAGACCCTCGCGCTGCAGGATGCTCACGATCTTCGAATCGCTGAGTGGCTTGCGCGGATCCTCGTTCTCGATGATCTTCCGGATGCGCTGCTTGATCGTCACCGACGAGACGCTCTCGCCATACGAGCTGCTGATGCCGCTGTGGAAGAAGTACTTCATCTCGAACACACCCTGCGGCGTGTGCATGTACTTGTTGGTGACGACGCGGCTGACCGTCGACTCGTGCATGCCGATGTCGTTGGCCACGTCGCGCAGCACCAGCGGCCGCAGGTGCTCGATGCCGTGATCGAGGAAGTCGCGCTGGAAATTGATGATGCTGTTGGCGACCTTGTGGATCGTCTTCTGGCGCTGTTCGACCGACTTGATGAGCCACAGCGCGGACCGGAACTTGTCCTTCACGTATGCGCGGGTCTCATCGGTGTTGTCGGTCGCGCTCTTGTCGAGCAGGCGGCGGTACACCGGGCTGATGCGCATCTGCGGCAGACCATCCTCGTTCAGCACGGCGACGTACTGATCCTCGACCTTGACGACATAGACGTCGGGGATCACGTACTGGGACTGGGTCGGGTTGTAGCGGCTGCCCGGCTTCGGATCCAGGTGCCGAATGACCTCGATGTGCTCCTTCAGGTCGTCGATCGTCAGACCCAGCTTCCGCGCGATCTCCGGGACCTGATGGTTCTGGAGCAGCCGGAGGTGATCGGTGATGATCTTCTCGGTCGGCGTGCCCTCGAGGCCGATGTGGCGAAGCTGCATGAGCAGGCACTCCTGCAGATCGCGCGCGGCAACCCCGGTCGGATCGAAACTCTGCACCAGGCGGAGCGCGCGTTCGACCTCCCCCACCGGCCACGGGCCCATGGCGGCCAGCTCGTCGAAGGACGCCACCAGATATCCGTCGTCGTCCAGGTTGCCGATGATGGCCGAGCCGATGTCCCTGACGAGCGAATCGTCGGTCTGCATCGACAACTGCCACAGCAGGTGATCGGACAGGGAGCTCGCCGTCGACAGCGTGTTCTCGATCGGCGGGCGCTCCTTGACTTCCTGCGGCGCGCGCGGACGGTAGCCGTCGTCGAGGTAGTCGCCGAAGAAGTACTCGTAGTCCTGGTCGTCCCACGTGTCGGTCTTGTTGGCCTGATGCTCGGTATCGGCCTTTTCGGGCGTGGCGGCCGTGTCCTGAGGCTGGAGCTCCTCGGTCGGCACCTCCTCGAGCATCGGGTTCTCGACCATCTCCTGGTTGAGCAGATCGGACAGCTCCAGCGTCGACATCGGCAGCAGCTTGATCGCCTGCTGCAGCGACGGCGTCAGGATCAGTTTCTGGACGAGCTTTGTGTGGAGTTTCTGCTGGATGCCCATTGATCGGAAGCGTCAGCTAAGTACCTGTGAATGGTCCACTTTGGACCGATATCATTGCATGCGTCGCGGTCGCTCGGTACCTGCTCAACGCATCGGCTCATGCAATTCCCAGGCCTTATGTTAGTCCAACCGGAACTCCGTCCCCAGATAAATCCGTCGAACCTCGTCGTCGGCCGCCAGGCCCTCCGGGGTGCCGCTCTTGACAATCATCCCCCCGTGCACGATGTACGCGCGGTCGGTGATGCGCAGCGTCTCGCGGACGTTGTGATCGGTGACCAGCACGCCGATTCCGCGGTCGCGCAGGTGAAAGATGATCTTCTGGATGTCGGTGACCGCGATCGGATCGATGCCGGCGAACGGCTCGTCGAGCAGGATGAACTTCGGCGAGATGACGAGCGCCCGCGTGATCTCCGCCCGCCGCCGCTCGCCCCCCGACAGCGTGTGGGCCGGCGCGTGCGCCAGCGGCGTCAGATTCAGTTCCGCCAGCAGCTCCCGCAGCCGCGATCGGCGGGTGGCGGCATCGAGGCCCAGCGTTTCGAGAATGGCGAGGATGTTCTGCTCGACGGTCAGCCCGCGGAAGATCGACGGCTCCTGCGGAAGGTAGCCGATGCCCTTCCGCGCGCGCACGTACATCGGATCGTCGGTGACATCGAGGCCGTCGAGCTCGACGCGGCCGGAGTCGGGCGCGGTGAGGCCGACGGTCATGTAGAACGTCGTCGTCTTGCCGGCGCCGTTCGGCCCGAGTAGGCCGACGATTTCGCCAGACGCCACCTCGAGATTGACGCCGCGGACGACGGTCCGACCGCCGTAGGATTTCGTCAGATCGAAGGTGTGAAGTGTCGACACGGCGGACAGGGCACTGACAGGAAGGCGCCTAAGGACAGTTCCCGGCACCTTTCGTCTGGGTGCGGAACTGCTCGTTGCCGTCGACGACGATCCTATCGGTCGCCTTGTAGAACGTCAATGTCTTGCCGGTGGTGTCACGGCCGCACTGGTCGACGAATGCTCACCGGCGCGCCCGTGACCACGTAGCGCTCGTCGGCGCTGAAGTAGGTCATGCGGGCGCCGGTGGTCTTGCGATTCTGATCGCGCAACGTCACATTCTCGTACCCCTCGACGCGCTCGAGCTCCTCGCCCGACGGCTTGAGATACAACTCGATCTTGGTGGCCGTCATGTCGCCCTGGGGGCCGATGACGTGTGCATCGCCGGTATACGTCGGCGCGCCTGACGGCTTCTTCGTATTTGAGGTCAGCGGCGGTGGCGACCGAGCGCATGCGCTCCTTGCCCTTGTCCTTGGTTTCCTGCTCGAGCGAAATCGTGGTCGTCACCGCCCCGTTCGCGGCAAGATCTCCCGTATTCTCGTCGATGACGATGGTGCTGCCCTTGATGAAGGTTTCGCCCTGATAGAGCTGGGCATTCCCGGCGTAGGACGCCATCGCCGCCGGCCCGTCGTAGGACAGTTCGTCGGCCGTGACAATCACCGGCTGATCCGGCTTCAGCATCGCGGGCAGCTTCGTGTCCTTCGATCCCGGCTGTTGCCCGCGCTTGCTCGGAGCAATCTCGCTCTTCACCGTGCCGACGGCGTGCAGCAACGGGCCGGTAAGCGTCACGTCGATGCGGGTCGCCGTCACCGCAAGCCGCTCGTTCACGACTCGAGGCGTTTCCATGCCCGGCTCGGTGCCGCTGAGACCGAGCGTGCCTTGCGTCACGATATATCGGGCGCCGGCCGCGGTTGCTGTCATCTGGCGGTCCGTGAAACGGACCGCCCCGGAAAATGTCGCGTCGTCGATCGCGCTCAGCCCCGGGAGTGAGGGCGACCTGCAAGCCTTGCGACCGTGCCTCACGGTTGATGTCCGGCCCGCGCTCGCGGAACAGCACATTGCCTGCAAAGCGTGCGCGCGTCAGTCCTTTGCCGGCTTCGCCGGTGCCGTCGAGCGTCTGCGCGCGAATGGTCCGGGCCAACGCGTTCGGCTCCGCCGGGAGGGTCAGTTCCACGTTCTCCCTGGCCGTCAGCGCGGTCGGCGATGAACCGTCGGGGCCAAGAGCGATATCGACGAGGTTCGAGGTGATTCGCCGGCCGGGCTGTCCGCTTTCTCCCGCCAATTGGATGGCGGCGTCCCCGGCGACGAGGACGTGCTCGAGTGTCTGCCCGTCTGGCAGATACGTCAGGTCGATGTCGCGGCCCGACAACGCCTCGAGTCCGCCGGCGCCGGTCTTCGCGCCGGTCATCCGCGAGTTGCCGCGGAGCTCCAGAGCCTCGAGCCGCTCCTCGTCGGCGCTCAGGCGGGCGCTGCCGACGTCGGCTTCGGTCGTCTCCGTACCGCGCACGGCCTTCATCCCGCGCTCGAATCGGATGACGTGGTCGATGCGGTTGAGCGCGGCGGTTCCCGCTGTGACGTCCAGGCCACCCGCCCCTGCGGCATCCGGCGACATCTGCACGACGACTTGATCGAGAAGGGTGACCAGATCGGCCGTCTTGTCGTAGGTCAGGCCGAGCGCGGTTCCGCTCAGGCGCCCGCGGGAAAACGCGATCGGGCCGGGCGCGTCGACCAGCCCCCCGTTCTCCGTGTAGGTCGCGCGCTCCGTGCGGACGACGAGGCCGTCGGTGACCGCCAGCCGCACGTCGCCGACGAGCGACAGTTTCGATTCGTCATGCCCCGACGTCGCCCTGTTTGGCGGCGATCGTGAACGTACGGCCGCCGGCGCGCTCCGTGACGACCTTCACACCGAGCATCTTGGCGGAGCCGTCCTGGTAGGTGAGGAGCTTGTCGTACTCGATCCGGACTTCTTCCTGATCGCGATTGAGACGAATCGTCCGTCCGGTGGCGCTTTCGGCCACTGCCTTCGGGTCTGTCGATGTCACGGGGGGCGAACCGGACGTCGGGCCACGCCCCCTGAACGCAAACGCCACCACGACCGCGAATGCCACGGCGGCCACAGCGATCAGCAGGCGCGCCGGGCGCTGCCAGTTACTCATAGTCTAAGAAATGCTAAAGGCTAAATGGAGAATGCTAAATGGAAATACCAATCAATTCGCACTCAGCATTTAGCATTGCAGTCTCCGAGCTCCTTATGTCCGCGAGGGTAAGCTCGACGTACGTCTCCCCATTGTACTGGTTCTGCTCCAGCGAGAAGGCGACGTCGAGCGCGGCCTTGTGCTCGGTGAGATAGTCGTGGCGTTCGGCTGCCGCGCCAGGCGATCGCGCGGAATATCCGGCCGTCCTGCCTGAGGGCCATCTTCAGGTGGCGTTCCTTGAGCTTTCTCGGGCCGTCGATGATCTCGACGCCGCGTGCGGCGAACACCGGCCGCGGGTTCCCGGCGCCGAACGGCGCCAGCTGAGCAACCGCCGGCGGCGACGCCGCCCGTGATTCCCTTGAAGGCCAGGTCGCCGTCGATCCGCAGACGCGGCATGAGATCCTCGGGGCCAAGCGTGTCGTCGGCCACGTCGTTCACCTGCGACCGCAGCTCGCGAATCCGCGCCGCCTCCATGGTCAGGCCCGCCGCCTGACGATGGCCGCCGAAGCGGACAAGCAGGTGGGCGCAGCGTTCGAGCGCGCCGAGCATGTCGAAACGCGGGAATGCTCCGGCAGGATCCGTGCGCGACGCCCTCGTCGACCGACAGCACGATGGCCGGACGATGAAAGGCATCGACCAGCTTCGAGGCGACGATGCCGATCACGCCGCGGTGCCATCCCTCGCCGGCGACGACGAGCACCGACCGTGCGCCCGACGTCCGGATCGGTCTGGACGATCTTCCTGGCAGCCGCCAGAATCACCGCTTCCTCCTCCTGACGCCGGACGTTCTCGCCGTCGAGTTGCAGCGGCCAGCGCCCGCACCTCCTCGCCCAGCGCCTCGTCGGTCGCGAGCAGCAGCCGCGTCGCGATATCCGGCGTGCTCATGCGGCCGGCCGCGTTCACCCGCGGCGCCAGCATGAACGAAATGTGATAGCTGTCGATGGTCTTGCCGGTCAGGCCGGCCACGTCGAGCAGGGCCCGCAGGCCCACCTTGTGAGGACCGCGCGACAGCAGATCGAGGCCGATCTTCGCGATGACGCGGTTCTCGCCGACGAGCGGCACGACATCGGCGAGCGTGCCGATGGCCGCGATCTTGATGAAGCCCGGCAGCCAGGCTGTCGTGGCGCGTCTCGCGGCAGAGCGCCTGCACGAGCTTCAGCGCCACGCCGACACCCGCCAGGTGCTTGTCCGGATAGGAGCAATCGCGGCGCTTGGGATTGATCACGGCGAGCGCCGGCGGCAGTTCCGCGTCGGGCTCGTGATGGTCGGTGATGATCAGATCGACGCCGAGTTCGCGGGCGCGACGTGCGGCGTCGGCGCCGCGAATACCGCAGTCGACCGAGACGATCAGCGAGACGCCGTCGGCGTGCAGCCGATCGATGGCCGCCGGCTGCAGGCCGTATCCGTCCTTGATCCGTTCGGGGAGGAAGTGCACGACGTCGGCGCCGAGCAACTCGAGCGCCCGGCGAAGGATCACCGTGGAGGTGATGCCGTCCACGTCGTAGTCGCCGTGGATGGCGATCCGCTCCCGCCGGCCGACCGCCGCGAGAATGCGATCGACCGCCACCCGCATGTCGGCGAGCGCCATCGGATCGTGAAGATGATCGATCGACGGGTTGAGGAAGCGGTGCGCCAGCTCCGGATCGCCCAGGCCGCGCTGGATCAGCAAGCGCGCGACCACCGGCGGAACACCGAGCGCCGCCGCCAGGCGGTCGGCGACGGCATCGTCGCACGTCTGGCACTCCCATCGCGGCGCGACCGTTGACATGTTACGTGCGCATTCCCAGTGTCGCATCTCCGAAGTTCGGTTGCATTCGGCCGCCAATGCATCCCACCCCGCTCCGTTGCTCGTCGGTCAAGTACTCCCGGTATGCTCCCTCCTCGCGCCTTGCGGAGCCGTGGCGCCTCGGTGCGACAACGAACTTCGGAGCCGCGACACTAGCGGCTCTCCTCCACGAACTCGAGCCCGGCCCGGCCGATCGCGCGGAACTTCTCGTAGCGCGCCGACAGCCTCGTGTCGCTGTCGAGCGCGCTCACCTCGGCGAGCGTCCGGACCAGCACGGCATCGACCAGTCGCGCTGCGGCCGCCGGATCGGTGTGCGCGCCGCCGACCGGCTCAGGCACGATCTCGTCGATGATGCCGAACGCGAGCAGATCGGGCGCGGTCAGCTTGAGGGCGGCGGCGGCCTCGACTTTCTTCGCCGGGTCGCGCCAGAGAATCGCGGCGCATCCCTCGGGCGGAATCACGCTGTAGATCGCGTACTCCTGCATCAGAATCCGATCGCCGATGGCGACCCCGAGCGCCCCGCCGCTGCCGCCCTCGCCGCTCACAATCACCACGATCGGCGCATCGAGCATCATCATGTCGCGCAGGTTCACGGCAATCGCCTCGGCGACGCCTCGCTCCTCGGATTCGATGCCGGGAAACGCGGCGGGCGTGTCCACGAAGACGATGATGGGCCGCTGGAACTTCTCCGCCAGCCGCATGGCGCGCAGCGCCTTGCGGTAGCCCTCCGGCCGCGTGTAGCCGAAGTTCCGGTAAGATCTTGTCCTTGGTATCCCCGCCCTTGACGTGGCCGACGAGCAGCACCGGCTGGCCGTGGTACTCGGCAAAACCGGTCATGATCGCGTGATCGTCGGCGAAGCGCCGGTCACCATGAATCTCGACGAAGCCGGTGAAGAGCCGCTCGATGAAGTCCTGGAGTCCGGGACGATTCTGGTGGCGCGCGACCTGCACCCGCTGCCAGGGAGTGAGGGTCCTGTAGAGCTCCGCGCGGACCGATTCGAGCCGCCGCCGCAACGACTCGATCTCGCGCTCGATCGCGAGCGTGCGCGGCAGCGATTGGAGCGTCTCGATCTCCTTCAGGAGAACGGCGATCGGCTCTTCGAATTCGAGAATCTCAAGAGGCATATTTACGAGCTGTCAGCTGGATCGTTCGACGTTCGACGTTCGTCGCTTCGTCAGTTCGGTGAACGTCGCACGAACGAACGCAGAACGTTCGAGCGTTAGCGGAGGGAGACGGCTCCCCGACCGACGACCTGCTCGACTTCCGCGACGAGCCTGGACGAGGGCCGGACGCGAATCTGCGACGACACATCCGCCTTCACGCGCAGGCGCTTTGAATCGCCCGGGAGCTCGATTTCGAACGACACCCGGCGATCCCCGCGGTGTCGCGAGAAGATCTCGCCGAGCGCCTCGAACAGGCCGCGGTCGGCCGGCACGGTCAGGCGGATGGCCACTTCCCGTGTCAGCCGTTCGCGCACGCTCTCGATCGAGCGTGATCTCCGACGCCAGGACCCGCACCGATTCGTCGTCGCGTTCGAGCTTTCCGCGCACGAGGACCATCGTCCCGGGCTCGATCAGACTCCCCGCGCGCTGGTACGCTTCCGGAAACGCGATCACCTCCACGCCCCCCTTGCGAATCCTCGAGCGTGAAGACCGCCATGCGATCGCCCTTGCGGGTCTTCAGCTGCCGGCAGGCCCCGACGATGCCGCCGATGCTCGTGTCGGGCTCGATCGGCTTCGGCCCGCCCGGCCCCCACGCGTCGCTGCGCGAGCCGGTGGCCGGCATCTGCGCCAGCTCGCCGGTGGAGCGTGCGCCGAACTCCTTCAGCTCGCTCGCGAAGCGATCGACCGGATGTCCGCTCCAGTACAGCCCGAGCGTTTCCTTTTCGAACGCGAGCTGGTCGGTCTCCGTCCAGGGCGGCACTTCGGGCAGTGTCATCGCGTTCGCGGTCTCGCCCGCGTTCACGTGGGCCTCATCCCCCAGGCCCAAGCAGCTGGGCCTGGCCTTCGTCTCTGTCGCGCTGATGGCGGGTGCCATGCTCGCATGCGGCGTCGATCGCCGCAATCAGCCGGGGCCGGAAGACGGCCGGCCCGAGCGCGGCGAGCCGCCGATCGGCGGTCGCGAGCGAATCGAAGGCGCCGGCCTTGATCAGGCTCTCGAAGACCCGTTTGTTGACCAGCCGGAGGTCCAGGTCCTCGCACAGCGCGTGGAGCGACGCGATGCGGCCCTGCGGCTGCTTCGCCCGCACCTCGAGGAGCGACTGAATCGCCCCTTCTCCGACGTTCTTGATCGCCGTCAGCCCGAACCGCACGCCCTCGGGGGTGACGGTAAACGCCAGCTGGCTCTCGTTGAGGTCCGGGGGCAGCACCGGAATGCCGCGGTCGCGGCACTCGCCGAGGTACAACGTCAGCTTGTCGGTGTTCGCCGATTCGATCGTGAGCAGGGCGGCGGCGAACTGCCAGGGATAGTTCGCTTTGAGATAGGCGGTCTGGTACGCGAGCAGCGCGTACGCCGTGGAGTGCGACTTGTTGAAGCCGTAGCCCGCGAAATGCTCCATCAGCTCGAAGATGTGGGCGGCCTTCTTCTCGTTGACGCCGTTCCTCTTCGCGCCTTCGAGAAACTTGCCGCGCATCTTCGCCATCACCTCGGGGTCCTTCTTCCCCATCGCCTTGCGCAGCAGATCCGCCTCGCCGAGCGTGAAGCCCGCCAGCACGTTCGAGATGCGCATCACCTGTTCCTGGTACGCGATCACGCCGTACGTGTCGGCCAGAATCGGCTCGAGCTCCGGCAGCTCGAACTTCACCTCGGTCCTGCCCTGCTTTCGCGCGATGAAGTCGTCGACCATCCCGCTGCGCAGCGGCCCGGGCCGGTAGAGCGCATTCAGCGCGATCAGATCCTCCAGCCGCTGAGGCTTGGCCTTGCGCAGAATGTCGCGCATGCCGCTGCTCTCGAACTGGAAGATGCCGTAGGTCTGACCGTCCTGGAAAATCTGATACGTCTTCGCATCGTCGAGCGGCACGTCCTCGATGATCGAGCTCGACGCCGGTGGTGCGCGTGATTTCCGCGATCGCGTCGAAAATGAGCGTCAGGGTGCTGAGGCCGAGAAAGTCCATCTTCAGCAGGCCGACGCGCTCGATCTCCTTCATGGACCACTGGGTCGTGATTTCGTCGCGAGCTCCCTTGTACAGCGGCGCGTATTCCGTGATCGCCTTCGGGGCGATGACGACGCCCGCGGCGTGCACCGAGGCGTGCCGCGTCATGCCCTCGAGCCGCCGGGCGACGCTCAGCAGCTCCTTCACCTTCGGGTCGTTCTGCTCGAGATCCTTCAGCGCCTGGCTCTCCTCGAGCGCCTTGTCGAGCGTCATGTCGAGAGTCGGCGGGATCAGCTTCGCGACCTTGTCCACGTCGCCGAACGGCATCTCGAGCACACGGCCGACGTCCCGCACGACGGCCTTGGCCTTCATGGTGCCGAACGTGATGATCTGGGCGACGTTCTCGCGCCCGTACTTCCGCGTGACGTAGTCGATGACCTCGCCCCGCCGCCGCTCGCAGAAGTCGATGTCGATATCGGGCAGCGAGACGCGCTCGGGATTCAGAAAGCGCTCGAAGATCAGATCGAAGTCGATCGGATCGACGTCGGTGATGCGCAGGCAGTACGCCACGAGGCTGCCGGCGGCCGACCCGCGCCCGGGGCCGACCGGAATCCCCTGCTCCCGCGCGTAGCGGATGAAGTCCCAGACGATCAGGAAGTACCCGGGATACTTCATCCGCTTGATCATCTCGATCTCGTACGAGAGCGCCCTCTCGTACTCGTCGATGGTGTGGCGCAGCGTGCCGGCGGCGGCCAGCTGCTGCAGCCGGACCAACCGCTGCTTGAACCCTTCGCGCGCCACGTGCTCGAAGTAATCGTCGAGCGTGAAGTCGGGCGGCACCTCGAAGTTCGGCAGGTGGGAGGCGCCTTCCTCGAGCGGTGACGTTGCAGCGCTCCGCGATCCGAACCGTGTTGACGAGGGCCTCGGGAAAGTCCTTGAACGTCGCGGCCATCTCGTCGGCGGACTTGAGGAAGAACTGCCGCGCATCGTAGCGGAGCCGCTTCGGATCGCTGAACGCCTTCCCGGTGCCGATGCACAGCAGAATGTCGTGCGCGTGCGCGTCGCTCTCGCGCAGGTAGTGCACGTCGTTGGTGCAGACGAGCGGCAGGTTCAGGTCCCGCGCAATCGCCGGCAGGCCGCTGTTGACCATCCGCTGCTCCTCGATGCCGTGCCACTGCATCTCGAGAAAGAAGTTGTCCGGTCCGAGGATGTCCCGGTAGGCGCCGGCGGCCTCGACCGCCTTCTTCTCCTGCTGGTGCGACAGGCCCTCGGCCACCTCGCCTTTCAGGCAGCTGCTCAAGCCGATCAGCCCCTTCGCGTGCCGGGCGAGGAATTCCTTGTCGATCCGCGGCTTGTAATAGAAGCCCTCGGTGTAGCCGCCCGAGACCAGCTTGATCAGGTTGTGATAGCCCTCGAGCGTCTCCGCGAGCAGCACCAGATGGTTCTGCGTCTCGCCCGGGTTGCCGCTCTTGGTATGGCGGCTTCCCGGTGCGACGTAGACCTCGCAGCCGAGAATCGGATTCAGCCCGCGAGCGCGCGCATGGTCGTGAAACATCACCGACGAGAACATGTTGCCGTGCTCGGTCACGGCGATCGCGGGCATCTTCAGCGCGACCGCCTGATCCAGCAGCTCGTCGATGCGGCAGGCGCCGTCGAGGAGCGAGTACTCGGTGTGAAGGTGAAGATGGACGAACTCAGTCATGCATCACACGGTCCGGCCTGCTCACTCCCACTCGATCGTGGACGGCGGTTTCGACGAGATGTCGTAGACGACGCGGTTGATGCCGCGGACTTCGTTGACGATTCTCGACGAGATGGTGGCGAGCAGATCGTGCGGGAGCCGCGCCCAGTCCGCCGTCATGCCGTCCCGGCTCTCGACCGCCCTGATCGCCACGGTGTATTCGTAGGTCCGCTCGTCGCCCATGACGCCGACGCTTTGCACGGGAAGCAGCACGGCGAAACTCTGCCACAGCCGCTCGTACCAGCCGTCGCGCTTGACCTCCTCTGCGACGACATGCATCGGCGCGGCGCAGCAGCGCCAGGCGCGGCGGCGTCACCTCGCCGAGAATCCGCACCGCGAGGCCCGGGCCCGGAAACGGCTGGCGCACGACGAACTCCTCGTCGAGCCCGAGCTTCCGGCCGACCGCGCGGACTTCGTCCTTGAACAGCTCGCGCAACGGTTCGACCAGCTTCATGCGCATGCGCTCGGGCAGCCCGCCGACGTTGTGATGGCTCTTGATCAGCGCCGACTGTCCGACAATCGACACCGATTCGATCACGTCCGGGTACAGCGTGCCCTGGGCGAGGAAATCCACGGCGCCGAGCTTCGCCGCCTCCTGCTTCGAAGACCTCGATGAACGTCGCGCCGATGATCTTGCGCTTCTGCTCGGGATCGGTGACGCCGGCCAGGCGATCGAGAAACAGCGTCGAGCGCGTCGACGAACACGAGCGGCAGCTTCAACCGCTCGAAGCGCGTGCGGATCTGCTCCGCCTCGTCGAGCCGCAGCACGCCGTTGTCCACGAAGATGCAGGTCAGCTGGTCGCCGATCGCGCGGTGCAGGATGAGCGCCGCCACGGTCGAGTCGACTCCGCCGCTCAGCGCGCAGACGACGCGCCCGCCGCCGACCTGCGTGCGAATCCGCGCCGTCGCTTCCTCGACAAACGACGCCATCGTCCAGTCGCCGGTGCACCCGCAGACGCCGCACGCGAAGTTGCGCAGGATGTCCAGCCCGCTTTCCGTGTGCACGACCTCGGGATGGAACAGGAGCGCGTAGAGCCGCCGATCGGCATCGGCCATCGCCGCCACCGGCGCATTCGCGCTCGTGGCCGTCACCGAAAACCCGGGCGGCGGAGCGGCGACGAAATCGCCGTGGCTCGCCCAGACCCGGATCTCCGAGGGCACGTCGGCGAAAAGCGCCGCCGGACCCCCGGCGGGTCCCGACGCTCCCGCTCCGCCTCCCACCGTGACGAGCGCATGGCCGAATTCCCGCTGAGGCGCCGGGGCGACAGCGCCGCCGAGTGATGCCGCCATCAGCTGCATGCCGTAACAGATGCCGAGGACGGGACGCCCCAGATCGAAGAGGCCGGGGTCGCACTTCGGTGCGCCTGGATCCGAGACGCTTTTGGGGCCACCCGACAGAATGATTCCGGCCGGATTGCGCGCGCGGATCTTCTCGGCCGGCGTGTCAGGCGCCCAGATTTCCGAATACACCGAGAGCTCGCGCAAACGCCTGGCGATGAGCTGCGTGTACTGCGATCCGAAATCCAGAACGATGATGGTTTGGTGGCTCACGAAAAGAAGCCTGCGCCGAGACGGTGCCCCGCCCGAAGACAAGAGGCTTGGCGTGATAAAACGCTATTATAACGGTGTGGCATCGCCGCGGACCACAATATGTTGTAGTGCACTTGCCCTGACGATGGCTGGGGTCGGTCGGCGCGGCGGGACCCGAGCCACTCGAACCGCCGTCGCTGTTTCCCCTTCGACCTGCCCGGACCCTGGCGCTCACATCCGAGCTCGCCGGCCCGCCGGCATTCAACGGAGCGCGCGGGTATTTCCCGCTCGAAGGCGATCGCCTCGCTGCCTACGATCTGGACACCGGCGAAGAGCTGTGGACGAAGCCGGCCCGCGCGCAATCGCGGCCGGCCACCGGCGAGGGTTTCGTCTTCATCGCCGAGCCCGAGGCGCTGGCGGCCCTTCACGAGGCCGATGGTTCGGAAGCGTGGCGCCTTGCGCTCACCGACCGTCTGGCGGCGCCGCTTGTCTGGGACAATGGTTGGCTCGATCGCGGCGACCGCTGCGGGGCGCCTCCTGGTCCTGAGGGGTCTCGACGGCCAGCTGATCTGGCATCGTGACCTCGGTGCGCCTCTGAGCGCCCCGCCGGCGCTTGCCGCCGACCGTGTGTATGCGCCGGCCAAGAACGGCCGGATTGTCGCGCTCCGCCTCGATACAGGCGAGCCGATCTGGGAACGCCGCATCGGCGGCGTGCCGAGCGAGATGCTCGCGCTCGACGATCGACTCTATGTCGGGTCCGACGACAACTTCTTCTACTGCCTCACGGCCCGAACCGGCCAAATCGACTGGCGCTGGCGCACCGGAGGCGACGTGGTTGGAACGCCCGTCGTGGACGAGCGCCGTGTCTATTTCGTGTCGTTCGACAACATCTTGCGCGCGCTGGATCGCCGGAGCGGGGCGCAGCGATGGAAGCGACCGCTGCCGTTTCGGCCTCTCACCGGCCCGTTGATGGCGGGCGCGAGGGTCATCGCGACCGGCGTTGCGCCTCCGTTGAAGGCGTATCTGACCAAGGACGGCGCGCCGGGCGGCGATATCACTCTCGAGGGGGAGATCGCGGCGCCCGCCTACATCCTCACCGGTTCACGCTTGCCGCTGCTCGTCGTGGTGGCGCGCAACATAGCCAAGGGCACGATGGTCACGGTTCTTACCCGCGACTTCGAAGCGCCCGTCGTACCGATCGCGCCACTGCCGAACATCGTGTCGATGGCGCCGCCGAAGCCGGGCGCCGCACCAGCAGAGGTATCCCCCGAGCTGTGAACGGAAGGACGTCTCAGGCGTCCACCAGCCCGGGACTCGAGCGAAGCGGCTCGCGTTCGTCGGCGCGCTGGAACTCGGCGGCGTGGCGTCTGAACAACGTCACATAGGCGCCGAGCGCCGTCAGTCCGATGTATTCGAAGACGAGCCCCCGCACCAGCAGCGCCGCCAGCTGCAACGGGAACACGGCGAGGCCGACGAGCGGCACGAAGGCAATCAATCCGACGCCGGACCATGCGAGCGCGGAGACCAGAAGCGCCGCGATCACCATCGCGAGCGCAACCATGAAGATCCCCGTGAGCTCGCGAAGCTCCGCGCGCGCGATGCGGACGACCGATCGGAACGCCGCGGTCAGTCCGGGAGCGCCGAACGCGATCGCGATCTGCATCAGGAGATAGGCCAGGTTGACGAGCGTGATCCAGATGACGAGCAGCGCCCGCCGCCAGCGCGGCGACCAGGGTCCATTCGACGATCAGCGCGCGTTCCGCGGCGACCCGATATCCAAGTACCACGAAGGCCACATAGCCGCCGGCCGAGAGACCGTACCCGAGCATCAACAGCAGCCCCAACGCCAGGTAACGGGGGAACAGCCGGCCGCAACCGGCCATGAACCGGACGAACGTGAACTGGGCGGCCGAGCGCAGCGACTCCACAGTAATCGGCTCACGCTCGATCGGCCCGGCCGAGGCGTTTCCCGCCACGAGCACCTCGACCGTTCCGCCCTTGACCAGGAACATGAACATGGAGCCACCCAGGAGGACGATCGTGAACGCCGTGGTGAAGGCGAGGAGCGCCAGCGGCTCGGACATCAGGGCGCTCGAAATGGTCGCCAGGATGTCCCGCAGACTTCCCTGCAGCAGGTTCGCCAGATCGGCTCCGAGCAGGAGGGCGACGAGGATGGCCGCGCCGATGATGGGGACCGCCAGAAGCACGTGAAAGGTCGTTTGCGCGGCGAACTGGATCACCACGGTCTGCCAGTTGGCGGCGGCAACCAGGGCGCCGCGTTTGAGCAGCAGCTTCAGGCCCAAATCAAGTGCAACTATAGCAGTCCGTAGCCGGGGGGAGCTGAATCGGGTAACTGGGCGATCTGGTGATTGGGTGATTGCAACACCCACCCAATTACCCAATTACCCGATTACCCAATTACCCAATTACCCGATTATCCTGTGACCCAGGTAGCGCAGGACGCCTGATCCTGCCACTTCATGCCACCAGCCGGTCGTCTGCCCGCCACGAAGAGAGTCTTTCTGCGCCTCGCCGGCGCCGGCGTGGCGGCCGCCTTGATCGTGGGCGCCGCCGGACTCGCGCTCGAACGTGCGCGATTCGGCGCCACCGATCAGGAATCGGTCGCCCGCGTCGAGAACGAGCTCAGCCAGCGCTTCGATGCCAGCGCCGACACGCTGGGCGTCGTCGCACGGGGGGTGTCGGCCTCTCGCGACCTGATTCGCGCCGCCCCGCGCGACCCCGCGGCCGCCCGCAACCTGTTCGACGCGCTGACCGCGGCGCTGCCCGACGGAACCCAGGCGTCGAACCGGCATCACTGTCTACGAGGGTCAGGCCGGCCGGCCGGTCGCGTGGGCGGGCCGCGTGTCGGACATCCCCAAGGATCGTATCGACGGTCCGGCCGCGTTGTTCGTCAGGCCCGGGGCGCTCGGGCCGGGCTTGATTCGTGTCGAGCCGGTCTTCGACGGTGAGCGCACGCCGGCGGTCCGGCTGGGCGCCATTGTCGTCGAGCAGCTGCTCGGGGAAGTACGCATGGCGCCCGGGGCGTCGGACACCTTCGTGCTGTCGACTTCCCTTGTGCCGGTGTCCCTGAGCACGCGGGTCGGCGTGGCGCCGACCGGTTCTCCGTACACCTTCGTCATCCCGGCGAGCGGCGGTCAGCTGCTGGTGGTGGGAGAAGTGGCCCCGGCCGACCTCGCGGCGGCGAAACGAAACTGGCGCCGCGGGACGGGCGCCACAATCCTGTCGATCTGCGCCGTCACGATCTTGCTGTGCGCCGGCACCCTGCTCGACGTGCGCCGTCGAACGCGCGAACGCGGCACGGTCTTCGTCACCACGGCCGCGATTGTCGCTGCGCTCGTGGCCGCGCGCGTACTCTTCTGGTTCGCGACAGCGCCCGCCCAACCTCCGCGATCACCCACGGCGCCGCTCGATCTGTCCTTGACGGCGTTGTTCGTCGCCGCGCTGGTCTGGACGGTCCTGAACTTGATCGAACGCCGCCGGGTTGCACCGCCGAGGATCCGGGTGCTCCCCGACAGCCCCATGATTCTGGCGGGGACCGGTGTGGTGTACGCGGCGGCCGGGGCAATCGACGCCGCGATCTTGTGGCGGTATCAGGGCTTTCTCCGCGACGTCGTTGCGCAGGCGCCCCTCGATCTCCTG
This sequence comes from uncultured Acidobacteriota bacterium, assembly GCA_963745495.1. Taxonomy (GTDB): domain Bacteria; phylum Acidobacteriota; class Vicinamibacteria; order Vicinamibacterales; family CAVVIG01; genus CAVUXJ01. Next base: position 298,511 of record CAVUXJ010000015.1, on the reverse strand, counting down.
CATTTCTCGCTTCACCCGCTGATCCCGGTGCGGCTCGTCATGGCGTTCGCGCTCGTGTTGCTTCATGCCACCGTGATCTGGAGCGCAGCCTTCATCATCCGTCTCGCCACCGTTGTGTGGCGCCGGCCTCAATCGGCCACGCTGAGGGCCGCCGCCGTGATCTCCTGGCTCGCTGGGGTGGAGATCGTGGTGGGCCTCGCGCGATGGTTGTCGGCGCCGCAACCGCTCGGACCCCTGTTCATCGCCCTGGCGGCGGTCGGCGCGTGCGCCGCTGCGCTGGACCGGCCGCGCGGCCGCACGCGGCGAGCGTCCCAGGCGGCCCGGCTTGCCGCGCTGCTGCTGGCCCTGCTGGTCCCGGCGGTCGCGATGTATCCCTCGCTCCAGGTCTTCGCGACCGAGGCCAAGGAACGCCTTGTCGCCACCGAGTTTGGTCCCCAGGCGGCGAGCCAGCGCGAAGACTTCTCGACCCGGCGTCTGCCGGCGACGCTCGATCAGATCGATTCGATGCGGTCGCTTCCCGAATTCGTGGCCAGCTCCGCCGATATCCCCACGCCGACAACCGATCGGGCGTTTCTCGTGTGGTCGCAAACAGAGCTCGCCCGGTACCGTCTGACCTCGGCCGTCGAGCTCTATGGCGCGAACGGGCGCCTCGTCAGCCGCTTCGCCCTCAATCTGCCCGAATACACGACCACGGAATATGTGGCGCCGGCCTGCGACTGGGATCTGGTCGAGGAGGTGTCTCCGTTCGGCTCGACCGAGCGCAACGTATTGCGCGCGAGCCGTGGCATCTGCGAGAAAGGGCAACCGGCCGGCGGCATCGTCGTGAGAGCGATGCTCGACTACCGCACCCTGCCCGTTCATCTCCGCGCAGAGCTCGTACCTCGAATCACTGAGGGGCGAGCGCCAGGCGCCCGCTGAAGATGCGCCAGGCCGCGACGTCGAGTTCGTCCGTCTACGGGTGGACCCGGGCGCCGATCTATGCGTCCGGCACACAAGTCTGGGATCTGTCCGACGAGGTGTTCGACCGGATGGTTCAGGACCGCACGCCATTCTGGACCACGCTGACGCGAGGCGACGACGTGTTCCGGGTCTATTTCCTCAACGATCGAGGCGGCATCTATGCGATCGGCTATCCGGTGATCACGTGGTTCGGTCATCTGGTCAATCTGGCGGAGCTCGTCGCGCTGACGCTCGTGCTCTACGCGCTGCTCATCGCCGGTGCCACGGTATTCAATGCGCTTGCGTCGCACACGCCGATCGAGCGGCCGGGCGCTCTTGCGCGAAGTGCGCTCCAGCTTCTACCGGAAGCTCTGGTCTGATGTTCGTGGCGGCGGCGGTCGTCCCGGTGATCGTTCTGGCGATCGCGACGCGCGCGTACTTCGTCACCCAGTTGGGCACGGGCGTGGAGGAAGGCGCCGTGGCCACCGTGACCATCGCGCAGCGCCTCGTCGAGGACTATGCGACCCTGCAGCAGCAGGGCGCCGGGACGCTCGACGTGCTCGACGATCAGATCATGGTGCTTGTCAGGACGGGCGATCGACCAGGACGTCGATCTGTTCGCCGGCGCGAGCCTTCAGGCGACGAGCGAGCGCGACCTGTACGCGTCCGGACTGTTCGCCACGCGCACCCCGGGAGAGGTCTATCGACGCATCGTCGTGGACCGCCTGCCGACCTTTGTCGCCGAGGAGGAAGTGGGCGGGGTGCGGTACCTGATTGCCGCGGCGCCGGTGCGCGCCGGCGGCCGCGAGGGCATCGTCACCGTTCCGCAAACCCTGCGCCAGCAGGAGATCGAGAAGCAGATCGACGAGCTCGATCGCCGCGTGGTGTTCGCCTCCGTGCTTTTCGTGCTGCTCGGCGCCGGGGTCGGCTACTGGATGGCGGAACGCATCGCCGACCCGGTCAGCCGGCTCACGCGCGCCACGCGGCGGATCGCCCGCGGCGATCTCGACGCCCGTATCGCCGCCACCTCCTCCGACGAGCTGCGGCGGCTCGTCGAGGACTTCAATCACATGGCCGCCGATCTGCAAGCGCCAGCGGTCCGAGCTCGAGCGCACGCAGCGCCTCGAAGCGTGGGCCGACATGGCGCGGCAGGTCGCGCACGACATCAAGAACCCGCTGACGCCGATTCAGCTTTCGGCCGAGCACGCCCGGCGCGATCAACCTGGACTCGGGGGCGGCCGCTGTCGCCGGTCCTCGACGAATGCGTGGGCGTCGATCCTCACACAGGTCAAGCTGCTCCGGCAGATTGCCACGGAGTTCTCGAGCTTCGCCTCGTCGCCGACCGCGCATCCCGAGCCGACCGAGCTGCCCGCCCTGATTGACGAGGTCGTCGAGCCCGTATCGCGCCGGACTGGCCGGACGGATCGCCATTGACGTCTGCTCGGCGCCGGATCTCCCGCCGGTGTCGATCGATCGGACGCTCTTCGCGCGGGCGCCTGACCAACGTGATCGAGAACGCGCTGCACGCGATGCCCGGACGAGGCACGACTGACGATCACGTCCGGCCTCGCCGCAGGCCCAGACGGACCGGCCTCTGTCGTCATCGATATCGCCGACACAGGCGTCGGCATGGATCAGGAGGCGCTTGCCAGAATCTTCGAGCCCTACTTCTCGACCAAAGCCACCGGGACCGGTCTCGGCCTCACGATCGCGAAGCGCAACGTGGAGCTGAATGGCGGCACGATCGCACGTCCAGAGCGAACGCGGCGTCGGCACGACGGTCAGGATGACGATGCCCGTTTCAGACCCGCGATCCGCCAGAAGCTCCTGCGTCGAACCTGAAATCTGAAGGCCCTGCCAAGCCTGATCCGAGTCTGAGACTTCAGACTTCGAGACTTCAGATTTCAGACTTGCGTGTATCAGCAGTCGCGATGCCGTCGCGCGTGGGCGTGGCGGGCGCGACACCCGGATCGGATGCCGCACGCCCGCCACGATGGCGGAACCGGGTGACCGCCATCCCGATGAACGCCGACGCGAGGTACGTGTAGGCCATCGCAACGAGCACGAACCGGGGATGGGTCGTGATCAGCATGATGGCGCCGGCGATCAGCAGCAGCACGGTGTACGGACGGCGAATCTGCAGATCGATCGTCTTGAAGCTGCGAAACCTGATCGTGCTGACCATCAGCACGGCGGGCACGAGCACCATCGCGAGCGCCGGCAGCGCCGCGCGATAGTCCGTGCAGTCCGGCCGGATAGAAGAACACGGTCGAGGCGGGAATCGCCGCCGCTGCGGGACTCGGCATGCCGACGAAGTAGCGCTTGTCGCCGCCTCGCCTGACTTTGGATGTTGAACCGCGCGAGACGCATCGCGGCCGCCGTCACGAAGACGAAGCCCGCCGCCCAGCCGAGCCGCCCGAGCGGCGCCAGGCCCCAGCGCAAACGACAGAATGGCGGGGGCGATGCCGAACGAGATGACATCGGCGAGCGAATCGAACTGCACGCCGAAGTCGCTCGCCGTGCCGGTCAGCCGCGCGATACGGCCGTCGAGCATGTCGAGCACGATCGCGACACCGATGAACGGCGCCGCTGTCTCGTACTCGCCACGCATCGCATAAACCACGCACGCGTAGCCGCAGAAGAGATTGGCCATCGTGAACAGGCTGGGGAGCAGCGAAACGCCCCGGCTGAACCGCCGCTGGCGGCCGGTCGGTCGCGCGGCTGCAGGAATCTGACACGCTTTCGGTCTCGGCTCATCGTCGGTTCAGGTCCCAATCCGGCTCAGTGTAGCACCGCGATGACGGTCTCGCCGCCGCGCACGGCGTCGCCGACCTTGACGCGTAGATCGGCCGTGACGGGAAGAAAGACGTCCATTCGCGACCCGAATTTCATGATGCCGTAGCGCTCGCCTGCTCGTACTGTCGCCCCGATTTCCAGCCGGCAGACCACGCGCCGCGCGAGAATGCCGACCACCTGCCGCGCGACGATCGTCTGGCCGTCGTGATCGATCCAGATCTCGCTGCGCTCGTTGACGGCGCCGGCGTCGTGACGGTAGGCGGGCAGGAAACGGCCGGCCGTGTAGCTGACGCTGGTGACCCGGCCGGAGGCCGGCACGCGATTGACGTGGACGTCCATCGGTGAGAGAAAGATGCTGACCTGCTGCCAGCCTCCAGGCGGGGCGGCATCCGGGAGCGCCGGACCGGCGACGAGCACCCGACCGTCCGCCGGCGACAAGACAGCATCCGGATCGGTCGCGGCTGCGCCGCTCGGGATCGCGAAAGAAGAAGAGGAAGAACGCCGGCGAGCACGAGGAAGGGCGTGGCGAGCCACCACGCAACGGCTGCGCCAGCGATCAGCGCCGCCAACAGCGCTCCGCCCACGAACGGGAAGCCCCGCCGGATCGATGCCGACACGAGCCATTGGGTTCTTATCTTATGAGGGACGCACGAAGGGAGCCGAAAAGGACTTCGCAGGCTTAGGACGTGTAAATCTGAAACCTGAAGTCTGGTAACGTCAGACTTCAGATTTCAGACTTCAGGCTTCCGACTATCCCCGCGGCTGCGGTTGAGCGTGAGCGTTCCGCGATGCCTCCTGCCCCTGCCGGCGACGCCGCAGGATGTCCTCCATGCGGTCCTTGAGCTGAAGCTTCCGCTTCTTCAGGTTGACCTCTTCGAGCTGTTCGGGTTCTGAAAGGTAAGGCTTATCGGTGAGTTCGTGGAGTCGATCGTCGAGTTCGTGATGCTGGGCGGCGAGTTGGTGGAACTCCTCGTCGGTCTGCAGCAACAGGTCCTTCAGGTCCTGCTGTTCCTTCATGCTCCGCCTCCTTGAGTCACGGGGGGTTTCGAGGCGATGGTGCGTTTCGAGACGATGGCGCGTGTAGAGACGATGCTGAGGTGGATACGCGGCTGCATATATCGGGAGTGTAAACCGAACGTAACGTACCACAAGGACCCTGCCGTTTCAACCGATCGGCGGCGCATCAGGGTCGGCCCGCACCGGGCTCGTCCCGGCAGAGCACCAACGCGTCTTCAATCGGATTGGTGTAATACCCGCGCCGGACCCCGGCGACCACAAACCCGAACCCGCCGTAGAGCCGCCGTGCCGCATCGTTCGAGTGCCGCACCTCAAGGGTGGCACGGCGGCTGCCCATGCTCGCACCCATCTCAATCACGCGCGCCAACAGCGCCGACGCGACGCCCTGACGACGGTACTCCGGCAACACGGCGAGATTGTTGATGTGCAGCTCGTCGAGGATCCGCCAGAAGGAGCAGAATCCGATGATCCGCCGTCCGGCGTCCTTGGCCACATAGAAAAAGGCGACTCCCTGATGATCCAGTTCCGCCAGGTACATCTCACGGGTCCACGGATTGGTGAACGATGCCTGCTCGACCGCGAGAATCGCGTCGATCTCGGCCAGCGCCGACAGCGGCTCAACGATCCAGGACAATCTTCCTCTCGCGTTCGATCTCGACGTCCGGACGCCTGACGTACAGCGGGTGGACTCCAGCAGGATCCACAGTCTCGCCCGCGCGGGCACGGTCAACCGCCATGAGCCCTATCGTGCCCGCCAGCAGCGGGGACGCGACAGCCCGGCTCCTGATGATCTCCTTGTAGAGGACTGCCCCATCGCCGATGATCAGATCGATGGGGGGCCCGGCGTTCCATCGTGCCATCGTCGATGCCGGGACACCGACGGCCGCGGGATCCACTTCGACGAGGCGAGCCTGCGCACCGAGCGGAGCGTCTGCGACCCGATACAAGGCGCTGAACACCTCCCGGCGATGCGCGTCCATCCAAGCGCCCACGTGCGCGCCGGGCTGGAGCTCTTCGCTCCCGGATTGGGCGAGCGCCGCGAGCGCGGACACGGCGACGACTCTTCGGTGCTGCACGAACGCGAGCCCCTGTATCGTCGCGATGCCGACACGCAGTCCCGTGAAGGAGCCCGGCCCGGCGGCGACCGCGAAGACGTCCACGGCCGGCAGCGCGAGGCCGGCGTCCTGGAGGAGGCCCAGAATCTCCGCCGGCAACCGCTCGACGTGCGTGCGCGCCGGATCGCCGCCGCGCTGGAGGACGATCCGATCGTCTTCCACCACGGCCACGCTTCCGGCGCGCGTTGTCGTGTCGAGGGCCAGCACACGCATCGGTTACACTACTCATCACTGTCAACAGTTAGCAGTTGAAGCTCGCAACGGTTACCAGCTGTCAGCTCTCAGCTCGGCTCCGAGGGTCATCGGTTCAATCGGCCGACGGTCAAATGGTCCACCAACGTAACCGTTGAACTGTTGACTGTCGACTGTTAACTGTCAACTAACGAGCATCAACAATATGTCATCGGCGGCGACGCCCGCGATGCGTCAGTATCTCGATGCGAAGCAACAGCATCGCGACGCCATCATGCTCTTCCGGATGGGCGACTTCTACGAAATGTTCTACGAAGACGCTCTCGTCGCAGCGCGCGCGCTCGAGCTCACCCTGACGTCCCGCTCGAAGGATGCCAACGGAGGCGCCGTGCCGATGTGCGGCGTGCCGTTCCACGCCGTGGACGGCTATATCGCACGGCTCGTGAAGAAGGGCTTTCGCGTGGCCATCTGCGACCAGGTCGAGGATCCGCGGAAGGCCAAAGGCATCGTGAAACGCGAGGTGGTGCGCGTCGTCTCACCGGGGACGCTCACCGACTCGAACTACCTGGACGCGCGGGAGCCGGCGTTCCTGGTCGCGCTGACCCCGGCGGCCGATCACGGCTCGCGGCCGGGCGGCACTGTGGGCGTGGCGCTGCTGGACCTCTCGACCGGCGAATTCACGGCCGCCGAATATACCGGGCCCGACGGCATGCAGGCTCTGGCCGACGAGCTCGCCGTGCTGAAGCCGCGGGAGATCGTCGTGCCGGGATCCCGCGGCGTCGACGGATCCATGACGGCGGACGCGTCCGACAACTGGAGCAGCGTCGCGCCTCCGGGCCTGCCGATCACGCCGGTCGACGCCTGGGCGTTCGAGCACGAGGCGGCGCGCCGCGCGCTTCTCGATCAGCTGCGCGCCGGAGGACTGGAGGGATTCGGGCTCGATCGCCACCCCTTCGCTGTCTCGGCCGCGGGCGCGCTCGTGCACTATCTGCGGGCGACCCAGAAAGTCGATCTCGCGCACGTTCGCGCCGTCATCTACCGCCAGCGCGCCGATGCGCTGTTGATCGATCGGACGACGCTCAAGCATCTGGAAATCCTCGACGGATCCGAAGGCGGCCGCGAAGGATCCCTGCTCGACGAGCTCGACCGAACCATCACGTCGATTGGCAGCCGCCTGCTCCGGGGGTGGCTGCTGCGGCCGCTGCTCTCGCTCGATGCCATACGCGATCGGCTCGACGCTGTCGAGGAACTCGCGTTTCTGACCACCGATCGGGGCAGATTCCGCAGCGCCATCAAGCCGGTCCAGGATCTCGAACGGCTGGTGGCGCAGGCGGCGCTCGGGACGGCCGGCCCTCGCGATCTGGTGGGTCTGAAGCAGTCGATCTCGATCATTCCGCGGGTGCGCGAGCTGCTGTCAACCCTCCGCGCGCCGCTCCTCCAATCGCTCGTCGCCGAACTCGACGACCTCGACGACGTCCGCGACGGCATTGAATCCACCCTGATCGACGAACCGCCGGCGCTGGCGCGCGAAGGCGGGTTCACGCGCGACGGCGTGGACACGGGTCTTGACGAGCTGCAAGACGATCAGCCGATCGGGCAAGCAGCTCATCGCCGACATGGAAGAGCGAGAGCGCACGCGGACGGGGATCGCCTCCCTGAAAGTCCGGTACAACCGCGTGTTCGGCTATTACATCGAGGTATCGAAATCGAACCTCCATGCGGTGCCGGCCGACTATCAGCGGAAACAGACGATCGCCGGCGGCGAGCGCTTCATCACTCCCGCGCTGAAGGAGTACGAGGAGAGCGTTCTGGGAGCCGACGAGCGCATCGTCGAGCGCGAGCTGGAGATCTTCGACGCCCTGCGCGCGGCCGTCGCCGCCGAAGCGCCCCGGATCCAGTCGTCGGCGCGCGCGCTGGGCACGCTCGACGTGCTGGCGGCGCTCGCGGAAGGCGCGGCCGTCAACAACTACATCAAGCCCCACGTGCACGACGGCGACGAGATGACCGTCATCGACGCGCGTCATCCCGTCGTCGAACGCCGGACCTCGGCGGCCGGAGAGCCCTTCGTCCCCAACGATATTGCCTTGAACGGTTCGACCTCCCAGCTCGTCGTGCTGACCGGGCCGAACATGGGCGGCAAGTCCACCTACCTGCGCCAGACGGCGCTCATCGCGATCATGGCGCAGGCCGGATCCTTCGTGCCGGCGCGGGAAGCGAAGGTCGCGCTGGTCGATCGCATCTTCGCCCGCGTCGGCGCCTCGGACAACATCGCCCGCGGTCACTCGACGTTCATGGTCGAAATGCAGGAAACCGCGCACATCCTTCATACGGCGACCTCGAGAAGCCTCGTCGTGCTCGACGAGATCGGCCGCGGGACGGCCACCTTCGACGGCTTGAGCATCGCCTGGGCGGTCGCCGAGTATCTCGCGACGAGCCCGAAGCTGCGCCCGAAGACGCTGTTCGCGACGCACTACCACGAGCTGACCGATCTGGCCGATGCCACGCCCGGCGTCGTGAACTGCCACGTCGCCGCACGCGAGTGGAAGGACGAGATCATCTTTCTCCGGAAGATCGTGCCCGGCCGATCGGATCGCAGCTACGGCATCCAGGTTGCGCGCCTCGCCGGCCTGCCCCGGCCGGTCATCGACCGCGCCCGCGAGATTCTCGCGGCGCTCGAGCGCGACGAGCTCACCCGCGGCGGCCGCCCCTCGGTCAGCGCGACGTCGAACGAGGCGCAGCGTCAACGCAGTCTGTTTCAGGCGCCGGCGCCGGTTGAGGATCAACTGCGGGAGAAGCTGTCGGCGGTCGATCTCGATCGCGTGACACCGCTCGAGGCGCTCACACTGCTGACCGCGCTGAAGCGCGAGGCGGAAGGGTGACCCCGGCCCGCGCCCGCCGCCGGTCTGCCACGGCCCTGCGGTGCGGAGCATGGTTGCTCGTGCTCCTGCTCACGCCGGCCGCCTGCCTGCGACGCCCCGTGGACAATCCGAACATCCTCGTGGTCAGCATGAGCAGCGGACCGAACAATCTCGACCCGCGCGTGGGCGCCGACTCCTTCTCGGAAAAAGCGTCGCAGCTGATGTTCGACAACCTCATGGAGCTCGACGACCATCTGCGGGTGGCGCCGGGCCTTGCGGAGCGGCTCGATCAACCCGATCCGACCACGTATGTGGTCACCCTGCGACGCGGCGTGAAGTTCCACGACGGCCACGAGCTGACCTCGGCCGATGTCGTGTACACGTTCCGGTCCTTTCTCGATCCCGCGTTCGTCTCGGTGAAAAAAGGCGGCTATCGCGAAGTGCAGTCCGTTGACGTGCGAGACCGCTATACCGTGGTCTTCACGCTGAACCAGCCGTTCGCGTCGTTTCCAATCAACCTCAGACAGCCGATCGTGCCGGACGGCGCCGGCGCGGATATTCGCGACCGTCCGGTCGGGACGGGACCGTACCGCTTCGTTCAGTATTCCGTCGACGACCGCCTCGAGGTCGCCGCCTTCGACGACTACTTCGCCGGGCGGCCGAAGAACGACGGGGTGATCTACAAGATCACCCCGGACGACATCATGCGCGGACTCGAGCTGAAGAAGGGCACGGTCGATCTCGTGGTCAACGACCTGGCGCCAGATGTCGTCCACCAACTCAAGGCGGTCAGCAATCTGCAGACCATGGAAGGGCCCGGCGTCGACTATCAGTACGTGGGCCTGAATCTGCGCGATCCGATCCTTCGCGACGTCCGGGTCCGGCAGGCGCTGGCCTATGCGATCGATCGCCGGGCCATCGTCGAGTACCTGCGGCGGGGCCTCGCGACACCGGCCGATACGCTGCTGCCGCCCGTCTCATGGGCGCACGCCCCCGACGTCTTCTCGTTTCCATACGATCCGGCGCGCGCGCGCGCCTTGCTCGATGCCGCCGGCTATCCCGACCCGGACGGCGAGGGCCCGGCTCCGCGATTCAGCATCACGCTCAAGGTGTCCAACGTCGAGTACACCCGCCTGCAGTCGGCCGTCATCCAGCAGGACCTCCAGCGGGTCGGCGTGGCCGTCGACATTCGCAGCTACGAGTTTGCGACGCTGTACGCCGACGTGATCGTCGGCAACTTCCAGGTCTTCACATTGCAGTGGGCGCAGGGTGCGCTCGCCGATCCGGATATTCTCCGCCGCGTGTTCCACTCCTCGCAGACCCCGCCCGCGGGATTCAACCGCGGCTACTACAGCAATCCCAAGGTCGATGCGTTTCTCGATGAAGCAAGCGCGTCGACCGACAATGACCGGCGGCGGGAGCTGTTCGCCGAGGTACAGCGGATTGTCGCAGAAGAGGTGCCCTACATCAGCCTCTGGCACATCAGGAATGTCATCGTGGCGCAGCGCACGTTGACCGGTCTCCGCCTCTCCCCGATCGCCGATTTTTCTTTTCTGAAAGACGTCGCGCGCGGCCGCCCGGCCGCGAACTAGCCGGTGCTTGGCGCCGAGAGCGCTTGATCCTATAATTGGCGCGCATGAAGAAGAAGTCGCGCTTCCTGCAGACGCCGATCGAGCCGTTCACCGTCGAAGGCGGCCTCACCGCGGACCAGATTCTGGCGCGGATGGAGCGGATTTCGTTTCAGGGGCGGAACCTCGCCGACGGCGCACCGCATCTGGCGCAAGATGCTCGAAGACGACGTCACGATCTTTCTCGGCATGGCGGGCGCGCTCAGCGCCGGCGGGCTGCGGCTGATCGTCGCCCACCTGATCGCCCACCGGTACGTGGACTGCCTGGTCTCGACCGGCGCGAACCTGTACCACGACCTCCACGAGACGCGCGGCCAGCACCACTACGTCGGATCGCCGCATGCCGACGACGCCGCGCTCGCCGAAGAACGCATCGACCGCGTCTACGACACGCTCGCCAGCGAGGAGGAATTCATCGAGAACGACAACTGGATCGCCGATTTCGCGGCGACGCTCGAGCCGCGGCCGTACACGACCCGCGAGTTCCTGTACCTGCTCGGCGGACATCTGTGGACGACGACCCGGCAGCGACGGCATCCTGACCGCCGCCTATCGCGCCAACGTGCCGATCTTCTGCCCGGCGATCGCCGACTCGTCGATCGGGATGGGCCTGTCCCAGGCCCGGCAGAAGAATCCGGAGGCCGGGCACATCGACATCATCGGCGACATCGTCGAGTCGGCGAACATGGTCATCCGCCGGCCGCGAACCGCGTCGGTCGTCCTCGGCGGCGGCACGCCGAAGAACTTCATCAACCAGGCCAGCGTGCAGGCCGAGTTCTACAGCACGGAGGTCGGCGGCCACCGCTACGCGCTGCAGATCGTCACCGACGTCCCGCACTTCGGCGGCGCCTCCGGCTCGAGCCTCGAGGAGGCGCAGAGCTGGGGCAAGCTCGCCACCGACTCCGCCAAGGTCTCGGTCCAGGCCGACGCCACCATCGCGCTGCCGCTGCTCGCGAGCGCGCTCGCCAACACGGCCCCGCCGATCCTTGCCCGGCGGAAGCCGCCGGTCTTCACCCTGGCGTCTCGCGTCATGACGATCGACGGCCAGACCGTTCCCCACGATCGCTTCGAGGAAGTGAATGAATCTGCCGTTTGAGTACGACCGCCTCGCCGTCGGCGAGTTCGGCGGCACGACGCCCACCACCACCGATTTCGACAACGCCCGGGTCGTGATCCTTCCGGTCCCGCTCGATCGGACGACCTCGTACGTGGCCGGCACGCGCAACGGGCCCCACGAGATCCTGCGTGGCGTCGTCGCACATGGAGCTCTGGGACGAGGAAACCGAGACCGACGTCCACAGCATCGGCATCTTCACGCTGCCGGAGATGGAGTTTCCGTTCGCGACGATCGACGAGGTGATGGCGGAAATCCGGCGGGTGGCGTCAGAGATCGTCGCCGCGGAACAAGTTTCCGTTCGTGCTCGGCGGCGAGCACTCGATCACCGCGCCCGTCGTCGCCGCGCTGGCCGCGAAGCACCCCGGGCTCTCGGTGCTGCAGATCGACGCGCACGCCGACCTGCGCGACTCGTTCATGGGAACGCCGCACAACCACGCCTGCGCGATGCGGCGTGTGCTGGAACACGCGCGCGACGACGCAGGTCGGCATTCGGAGCCTGTCGCCGGAAGAAGCCGCAGCGGCGTCCCGCGCTGCCGACGACGATCTTCTACGACTTCAACATGCGGCAGGATGCGCAGTGGATCGACCGCGTGGTCGATTCGCTCGGCGAGACCGTCTACATCACCATCGACTGCGACGGCCTGGATCCGGCCATCATGCCGGCGGTTGGCACGCCGGAGCCGGGCGGCTTGTCCTGGTACGAAACGCTCGCGCTGCTCCGGCGCGTGATCGAATCGCGGCAGGTGGTCGGGTGCGATCTCGTCGAGCTGTGCCCCGATGCCCGGGAACGTCGCGCCGAACTTTCTCTGCGCGAAGCTGATCTACAAGATCCTGTCGTACCGGTTCGGCCTCGAGGCGAAAGGCCGGTGAGGAGACTACGTCTTCTTCAGGGTGTCGAGCTCCCGCCGTGCGTCGCCGCTGAACGGTGAGTCGGGGAACTCCTCGACGACCCGGTTGAACGTCTGCTGCGCGTCCGCGGGCTTGCCGGCATCGAGATAGGTGCGGCCCAGCTGCATGAGGATGCCGTCGATGGGCAGCGAGCCGTCCGTCTGCGCTGCACGAGTTCCTTGTAGGTGTTGATCGCCTGTCGTACTGACCGCCGCGCGCCTGCGCCTCCGCGAGACCGAGCCGCGCCATCTGACCGTAGATGCGGGTCCCGGCCCGATCGATCACCTGCCTGATAGGACTTCGTCGCATCGGCGGGGTTGCCGAGCGCCATCAGAGTCGGTCGCCTCGCGGTAACGTGCGAAGAGCCCGGCGTCGGTCGACGGGTACTGGTCGGCCACGGCCTTGAACTTTGTCAGCGCCGCCTGCAGCTTCTCCCGTTCGGTCGGAAACGTCAGGCCAGCCGACGGTGCGCCGGGCGCTGCCGGCGGGCCGACGCGTGCCGTCTCGACAATCGATGCGTCGGCCAGCAGCGCGCCCGCGCGTCCCTCGACGCGCCCGCGCCACCCGAAGTACCCGAGGGCCAAGACCGCAAGGACCGCGAGCGCGACGACGAACGACAGGAGCGGGCCGCTGCGCTCTTCGGCCACGCGCCGCGCGCTTTTGGCCAGCACCGACAGCTCGTTCTCCTTGAGGTGATGACGCTCGGTTCTTTTCATGGCTGTCAGTTCACGGTGATGGCTGACGTGACGGTTGACGGTATGGTGACAGTCAACCCGCCGACAGTCGTCAGGTGTCCACAGCTTACGCGGGCACTGTTAACTGTCAACTGTTACTGTCAACCATCAACGCGATGAGCCGACGACATCGCGACGGCTCTCCATCGAGAATAGCACGCTCCGTCGGAACGCCGGTGTCGCCCGCATCGAAACCTCACGGTGGGTGTCCGGAACCAGGTAGCAGGCGGCAAGGCCGCGCGATGCCGCCCATTGGAGCCCCTCGTCCGGGCCCATGACGAACAGCGCGGTCGACAGAATATCGGCGACGAGGGCGCTGCGGTGCCAGACGGTGACCGACCCGCGAAACGTCACGGGGCCGCCGAGGCGCGGATCGAGGATGTGGGTGATTCGCCGTCCGCCGACGAATAGATCGCGTTCGGAGCCGGCACTCGTCGACAGCGATCCCTCCCGCAGCGCGACCTCGACGTAAGCGCGCTGCCGGTCCAGGGGGTGTCCAATCGCGACCGGCCATTCGCCCTGCCCTGGCGGAACCCCATGCACCGCCACCTGCCCCCCGAAGTCGACCATCCACGGCTCGTCGCCAAGTCGTTGTTCGACACGATCGAGCGCTTCGCCCTTTCCGAATGCCCCGACGTCGATGGTGACGTCCGCCCGGCGGGTGATGGTGCAGCGAACAGCGTCGAAGTCGAGGTGCCGGAATCCGCTCGACGCGCGCGCATGCGCGAGATCTCCAGGCGAGGGGATACGCCCGTCGCCGTGAACGTCCCAAGCCTGGATCAGCCGGCCAATCGAGGGATCGAACGCGCCACCAGATGATGACTGCCACTCCGACAACACCGCGAACATCCGACAGATGGCCGGGGAGGCCGGCCATGGCGTTCCGACGGGTGAACGGTTCAACGCCGTGATCGCGCTGTCGTCGCGCCAGGTGCTCAGCTCAGCCTCGGCGTCCTCCAGCGTGGTCAGCGCGCGCTCCAGCCGCGCGAGCCCGTCGCCGCGCGAGTCGTCCCAGGTGAGCAGCCGCACCCGGGTGCCCATCAGGTACGCGTTGCGCTCGACCAGTGCAGGGCCAGCGGAGGGCGAGACCGGCAGCCCCGCCGGTTCCTGAGACCCGTCGCGGATGGTAACCGCCAGTGAAAGCATCGCCGCGGCACCAGCGGTCAACCGCTTCATGCCACCGTCGCCTGAAATCGCGCCCCCTGAGCACGCGCGAGGCGCACGCTGATGACGAGATGCGCGGCGTAAGCGACGCTGAACACCGATCCGGTTGCGACGTGAATCGTCACGAGTGCCTGTGACAGCTGTTCGGAGGTGACGACCTGAAGCAGATATCCGCTGGCCACCATCGCGAAGAACGTGCCGAGCGACAGCAGGCCGGTTCTCCGGTTCGGCAGGGCCGTCGCCCGCAGCTTCCGCAGGATGTGCGAGTTCAACAGCATGCCGAACATCAGCAGCAGCAGAGGCGATGCGACCACGTGCGCGGCCAGCATCGCGGGCTGCCAGGGATGATTGACGACGGCGAAGGGGTCGATGTCGACGAGCACGTACTTCATCCAGAAGTACGCACCCCCGGTCACCGACACGACCAGTGCCAGCAGCCCGAACGTCCAGCGTTCCCACGGCTTCACGAGCGGCCTCCGTCCTGCAGCACTTGATCGATCGCCAGCACGCGCCGCACGGCGGCGTTCACCGCCCGCGCGGTCAGCGTCGCGCCGGCAATCGGCCGAATCGCCTTGTTCAGCGCGAGCTCGTCGCTCAACGCGCGATCGCGGTACTGTCGCAGCCAGGCTTCCGGCGCGTGATACTCCGCCGGCTCGAGAAAGGCGGTGACATCGATGCGCTTCACGCGCCCAGCCGGATCGAGCGAGATCAGCAGCGTTTCCTTCTTGGTGCGCACCGTACTGGTATCCACGTATGCCCGCCCGATCGCCTGACCATCCTTCGTCGCCACGTAACGCGCGACGAGCGCCGACGAGACCTCCACGCCACCGGTCGCGGCGGCGCGCTTCTGCTGCTCGGGTGTCATGAACAGCTGCTCCGCGCGGATCGTCGCACCCGGGAAGGCCAGCGCGAGCGCTTCGTCCCGCGTGATGTCGGCTGCCGATGCCACGGCTGCAATCAGCACGGTCATTGAGGCGGCCAGCGCACGAGACACGTACCGCGCACTGCGTCCATCGTGGGCCGGCGTCAGCGTCTGCATCTCTTCAACGACTAAAACGCGTAGCCAAGGTTGAGATTGAACTGGTTGCGACCGGTCCCCGCCGCATTCGTCACCCACTGGTAGTCGGTTTTCACGACGATATTGGGAATCGGCTTGATCTCGAGGCCCAGCGTCGTGAACTCGCCGACGCGGGACAGGTCGCGCGTGAAGCCTGTCGGCACGCGATCCTGCGTATCCACGTGCTCGAATCGGACGTACGGCATCACGGCGACCGTCGTGGATTTCTGGGACAGCACGTTGTAGCCGGCCTGGATGTAGGCGCCCTCCATGCGCTCGGCGACCGGGGCTGTTGTGGCCAGCTTCAGCGCCATGCTCAATCGTTCGGCGTCGTCGACGCTCGCCCGAGCCCAGAGACCGCGCACATCGAAGCCCCGCACCTGCGCCTGGCCGTGCACTTCAGTAATCAGGTTGTTGATGTCGAGACGCTCGTTGCCGACGACGACCGCCTCCTGGCCCGATCCGCCGGCATACAGGCCGACGCCGGCGAAGATGCCCGGGAGCGGTGTCACGTCGAGGCGCCCGGCAAATCCCAGATTGGCTGCGCGGGCCTGAATGCCGCGCTGCCGCCCGCCTCGAAGACCCGCCGACGTGAAGCCGGTGGCGAGGAGGCCGTTCACCACATACGCGCGGAAGTTCACGCGGCCGAATGTGCCCAGCACGCCGGCGCCGTTCTCCCGCCACGTCGTGGGCAGGATGCGCTGCTCGGTTTCCGGCCGCCTCGCGCCGATGAAGACGTTCGGCTCGTGGAACTCGTTGACGAGCCCCAGCGGCACCAGCACCAGGCCTCCCCGCAGCGACAAGTGGTCGTTCATCAGATAGTCGACGTACGCGAACTCGACGAAGATTTCACTCGCGTGTTCCACCTCGATTTCCGAGTTGAAGAGGAACTTGTCGTTGAACCGGTAACCTGCATAGAGAACCGCGCGAAGGAAATCCAGCCGGGTGACCGGGGCGCCCCCAGCCCCGGATTCGTTTTCGCTCTTGAAGTTCTCGAGCAGCATCTCGCCATAGCCCGCCAGCGAAACGCCGCTGGAGCTGCGCCGATAGGTCGCCGCGGCCGAGGGCGCCAGTCCGAGTGCGCGCCGGCGTTCGTCGGAGAGCTCGACCGTCTCGGTCTCTCCGCTTCGCAACTGCTCGACCTCGGCGGCCAGAATGTCGACGCGGCGCCGGAGCTCTTCGATCTGGGCTGCATCGGCGGGCGCCTGCTCTGGAGCGTCAGCCGGCCTGTGCTCTGGAGCGTCGGCCGGCCTAGGCCCGGACTCAGTCTGGTCGCCGGGGGCGCCGGCTGAAGCACCGGCCGCGGGAGAGTCGCCCGGCCCCGAAACCGGCTGGGCGACGGCCGATTGGGTGGACACAGTAGAGAATGTCAAAAAAAGACCGTACAGAAGCGTGAGGAAAGAGAATGTCGGCCTGGAGGTCATGATCGATCGGCCTCAGATGGCTTGAAATTGAGACTCAGTCTCAGGGGAGCGGATAGCGTATATCCGACCAATAAGGTCGGTCAAGCGGAAAGACTGCGGTTATGGGCCTGCGTCACGATAACGATCGTCGTAGACGGTCAATCCGAAAGGCGGCGCGTAGGCATGCAGCGGATTCGCGCCCCTGAATGGCGTGCACACGGTAAACGCCCGGTCGATGGCTGGTCTGTTCAAGAGGGATCTCAGCTGTCCGATCGCGCCACTCCGGCGGAAGAACCGGCGTGGACCCAAGCAGGCCTGAGACTGAACCCGCAGGTAGCACACGCGCAGCAGGGTTTCCAATGCCGGGATCGACGGGACGAATGCTGACACCCGCGAGTCATCAAATCGGTACCGGACTTCGTCCACACGCATCCCGGACCGTCCCACATCCCCGTCCAGCAACACCACGGTGTCATCGTGGCAGCAATGCCTGATTTGCGCGAACGCATAGAGCGGGTCGAGCAAATGATAGTACACGCCAAAGCACATGACGATGTCGAACGTCCGTCGCAGCTCCCCGAGCCGGTACACCGAGACGCCCTGGTTGATGTCGACTCGCGATCCGAGCATCTCCTTCGCGAGATGAATGCCCCGTCCATCCGACCAGTTCTGCGTCAGGTCGTCAGATGCAAGGACGTATCTGGCCCCTCTCCGCTCGGCAAGAAAGCTCCAGTAGCCGTCCCACGCGCCAACCTCCAGAACGGTCTTGTCCGTGAAGTCGACTCGCTCGAGCTGCCGTTCCACGAACCGCCACACTTGCCGGTGCCACGACACATCGGGCGCGGTCGATCGAGCTTTCAGTCCTCGACCGAAATCGAACTCGTGATACCAGTCGATTTCATCGATGCGTGCCTGTGAAGTCATGGTCGTGATGGCAGCGGGCCGGGGTGATGATAGGCCGAATCAGCGGCCCAGGTGCGACGTAGGCGCTGCCACAACAGAGTTTCCCTTGCGTTTGGTCGACCGGGCAGCGTATTTTCGCAGGGGCCTCCAGCAGGCCCGACCATGGCAGACGTCCCCGTCCCCGCGCCGATCACGGCGCCGCCACATTTCCGCCGCACCGCCCGTTCGTTGCTTCCACTCACGCTGACCGCCGTCGGGGTGGTGTACGGGGACATCGGCACGAGTCCTCTCTACACGATCAGGGAATGTTTTTTCGGCACCCATTCGGTGCCGCCGACGCCCGAGAACGTGCTCGGCGTGCTGTCGCTCGTCATTTACGCGCTCGTGATCGTCATCTCGATCAAGTACATCGCCATCGTGATGCGCGCGGACAACGCCGGGGAGGGCGGCATCCTCGCGCTGACGGCGCTCATCCCCACGCGCGGCGGCGCGAACAACAGGAACGTGTTGATCGCTCTCGGCATTTTCGGTGCCGCGCTGCTGTACGGGGACGGCATGATCACGCCGGCGATTACCGTGCTCGGCGCCGTCGAGGGACTGAAGGTCGCGACACCGTTGTTCGACTCGTACGTGGTGCCGCTCACCGTCGTGATTCTCATCGGGATCTTCGCGATCCAGCAGCACGGCACGCATCTGGTCGGCCGGCTGTTTGGTCCCGTGATGGTGCTGTGGTTTATCGCGATCGCGGTCCTTGGGCTGACCTGGATCGTCCGGAAGCCAATCGTCCTCTCCGCGATCAACCCCGTCCACGGACTCGTCTTCTTCGAGTCGCATGGGCTGCACGGCTTCGCCGTGCTGGGTGCGGTGTTTCTGGCGGTCACCGGCGGCGAGGCCCTGTACGCCGACATGGGTCACTTCGGGAAGCGGCCGATTCGTCTCGCGTGGTTCAGCCTGGTGCTGCCTGCCCTCTTGATCAACTACTTCGGTCAGGGCGCGCTGCTGCTGATCGACAACACCGCCGCGAGGCAGCCGTTCTTCCTGCTGGCGCCGCCCTGGGCGCTCCTTCCCATGGTCGGACTGGCGACAGCGGCCGCCATCATCGCCTCCCAGGCGCTCATCTCAGGCGCCTTCTCGTTGACCCACCAGGCCGTCCAGCTGGGATACAGCCCGCGGATGGACATCGATCACACCTCCTCGCACCACATGGGGCAGATCTACGTGCCGCAGGTGAACTGGGCGCTGATGGTCAGCACGATCGCGATTGTGCTCGGGTTCCGATCGTCGAGCGCCCTCGCGGCCGCTTACGGCATCGCCGTGACCCTGACCATGGTCATTACCGCTGTTCTGCTGCATGTGATCGCCACCGAGCGCTGGAAGTGGCCACTCGGCGCCGCGCTGCTGGTGTCCGGCGTGTTTCTATCGATCGACCTGGCGTTCCTGGGCGCGAACCTCCTGAAAATCGCCCACGGCGGATGGCTGCCGCTGGTCATCGGAACGGTGATCTTCACGGCGATGACCACGTGGAAAACCGGACGGCGTCTGGTGGCCGAACGGCTGACGGCTCGCGCCCTTCCGCTGGAGCAGTTCGTGGCGTTGACGGTGACACACGCGCCGATCCGCGTGCCCGGCACCGCCGTCTTCATGACCGCGCAGCCGCGAGGAACGCCTCCGGCGCTGGTCCACAACCTTCGGCACAACAAGGTCCTCCATCAGCGTGTGATCATCCTCAGCGTCCGGACCACGCACACCCCCCACGTCACGCCGGCCGAGCGTCTCTCGATCGCGCCGCTCGGCTCCGAGCTGTTCAATGTCGTGCTGAGTTACGGGTTCATGGACGACCCGAACGTCCCCGCGGCTCTGGCGCTGGCCCGCGATCAAGGGATGACGATCGATTTCACCGATGTCACGTACTTCCTGGGCCGCGAAACCGTGATCGTGACGAAGCACCCCGGAATGGCCGTGTGGCGGGAAAAGCTGTTTGTGCTGATGTCCAGGAACGCGATTCGAGCCACCGCCTTCTTCAAGCTGCCGCCTGACAGCGTCGTCGAGCTGGGCGTGCAGGTCGAACTCTGACCGTCGAGATCCCGCGACAATCATCTCACCGGCGGCATCGTGCCCGTCGACACGGCGCCTCCGGCCGGCGCCGGTCAGCAGCCGTTGACGGCGGCCGATAGGCGCCTTGGGCTATGATCCGCACCGTGCGCGTCGCGCCTGAGTGGACACTGTCGCCCTCGTCGGTCGAAGCTGCCGGCAGAGAGACCGAACTCCGTTCGCAGCGACGGGCCGTCCAGATCTGGACCGCCGCCCTGGTTCTGCTCTGTGCAGGATCGCTCTGGTTGCAGTTCCGCCATATCGAGAGCAGCCTTCCGTACCCTCATCACGTCGATGAACAGTTCGTCGCCAGGCCGGCACGTCGGATGCTCATCACCGGCAGGCTGAATCCCCGCGAGTTCAACTACCCGTCGCTTCCGAGTTACCTGGCGGCCATTGGAATCGGCGCCGGGTTCGTGCGCACCGCCGGAGACCTCGAAGCCAGGGACATCCGATTGCTCGGCAGCGTCACGTATCCGTACTACAAGCTCCCCAAGGCGATGCAAACCGCACGGCAGCTGTTTGCCCTTGTGGCGGTCATCGGTCTGGCTGCCACGGGAGTCGCATCCTGGTTTGCCTTTCGAATACCCTCAACGATCCTTCTCGCCCCGCTCGTGCTGTGGACCTCCCCGCTTTTTTTCGACCGCTCATGGAGATATCTGAACGTGGATATCGTCAGCACGTGCTTTGTCATGCTGGCGCTTGCCGCGTGTCTGCAAGGCACCAGGTGGCCCTCGATCCGCCAGTCCGCACTGATCCCCGGCTTGTTCGCAGGGTTCGCGGCTGGCAGCAAGTACACCTCGGCATTGGTCGTCATCCCGGTCCTTCTGGCCATCCTGATCCATGTCAAACCGGGCCACAAAATCTGGGCATGTCTGGCGGCGATTGCGACGATGATCGCGGCGTTTCTCATCGTGGTGCCGTACAGCCTTCTCGACATCCCCACGTTTCTGAACGGGCTGGCGTTCGAGGCGCGGCACTACGCAGAGGGGCACATCGGCAAGGACGGAGAGGCCGGCCTGCCGCAGCTCTTGTTCTACGGCCGCCACTTTATCTCCGACTTCGGCGTCGGTGCGATCATCCTGGCAGTGATTGGAGCCATCGCCTATGGCGCCGCCGACTGGCGCCGTGCCGCGATCATCGTCAGCTTTCCAATCGGGCTCATGTGGCTGTTAGCGGCTCATCGGGTGCATTTCCCCCGGAACGTGCTGAACCTGTATCCCATCGTCGCGATGTTTCTGGTCTACGGCATCGTTTCCGTACGCGGTTGGACATTGAGGCTGGCCGCGCGACGCGGATGGAGCACGCCGAGGATGGAGCGGCCGCTTCGTGTCGCGTCGAGCGTGCTGCTGGCCGTGATCGCGGTTCCGCTCTGGCACGTGCGTGACCAAGTCCGCGATCACACCGACTCGCGACGCCTTGCCCAGGCGTGGATCGAGACGCGCTTTCCCGCCGGTTGGACGATCGTCGTCCCGCCGCAGCTGGCTTTCGACCCACGTGTCCTCGAGAAGAAGGGATCGCATGTGACGGTCGTCGATCTCAAGGCAGCCAAGGACGCCACCGGACTCCAGCAACTCTTGAGAGGCGTCCATGAGCCCGCGGTCGTCATGCTGCCGCGCTGGGGCGCCGATCCGCGTTTCGAGGGGCAGACACTCGCCGATACGCTGAACGAGGCCTCACGCCCCTGGCGGGTACTGAAAGCGTTCGGCCGCCAGCCGGTGCTCGTGAACTACTCGCAACCAACCGCCAACGGCGACCCGGCCTTTGCCATCGCGCTCCTCGATCGGAATTGACGGCGCCGCACTGAACGAGCACGCGCGAGGGAGCAGCAGGCCACGAATACAATCACGTGTTGACGCGGCAGTACTGATCTTGCGTCCGTCCACAGGAGTCCTCCATGAGCACCAAGGTCGGCATCGTCGGATCGGGCATCGTCGGGCAAACGCTCGCCAACGGTTTCGTGACGCACGGCTACGACGTCACGATCGGGACCAACACACCCGGCAAGCGTGAGGAACTGAAGTCCAAGACGAAGGGGAAGGCGAAGATCGGATCGTTCGAGGACGCAGCGACGTTCGGCGAGATCGTCGTGGTGGCGACCAAGGGGACGGCCGCCGAGGCCGCGCTGAAGGCGGCCGGCATTGCCAATCTCAAGGGCAAGACCGTCATCGACACCACGAATCCAATCGCCGATGCGCCGCCGGTGAACGGGGTCTTGCAGTACTTCACCTCCCGGAACGAATCGCTCATGGAGAGGCTGCAGGCCGTCGCCGCAGAGGCTCATTTCGTGAAGGCGTTCAGTTGCATCGGCAATGCGTTCATGGTGAACCCCGACTTCAACGGCGTCAAGCCGACGATGTTCATCTGCGGCAACCATGTCGGCGCAAAGACCGAAGTGAAGACCATCCTCGAGCAATTCGGATTCGAGGTGGCGGATATGGGGACGGCCGAAGGGGCCCGTGCCATCGAGCCGCTCTGCGTTCTCTGGTGCATTCCCGGATTCCTGAACAACAGCTGGACGCATGCATTCAAGCTGCTGAGGCGATAGGTGATGAACACGTTTCACGTCACCCGATACGACACGGGCAACTGGAATGCGCCTGGCCATTCAGGTCGTCTGGAGAGAAATCGATCGGCGGCGCGACCGAGCCACAGCCCTCTACGGGGAACCCCCGCGACCCAACGCGTCGTTTGGCCCCGATCGTGCTCAGGTAGAGGTGTCATGAAAGCCCTCGGCGTAATTGCCGTCCTTTTCGTCGCGACGCCCGCCTGGAGTCAGACCAAGGTCTACACCAACGCGGATTTAGGACACCCGCTGTCCTCGAACCGGGCCACGGTGACGGCCGAGCAGCTCGCCTCGTTGGCCGCGCACCAGTTCCACATCCCCGTGCGGTATGACGGACCGCAGGTGGTGAGCTCTGGATCGAGTCCGACGACAGGTCCGTTCAGCGACGCCCAGACCACGGCGATGCTGCCACGCCGCCTGGATGGCTCGTTGTGGAGCGATCAGCCGTGGATGGCGTACGCGCCTGGGCCGTTCTACACGCCGGTCTATTACCCTCCGTCCGTCTCCTACGCGACGACGGGGTCATACGGCGGCATGCACCACGGCCGGCGGACTCACGGGCGAGTCGCCGCGAGATCTCATCCTTCGGGACGTTCGAGACGCGACCGCTGACGAGCCTGCGCCCGATCGTCCGCGTTCAGGACCCGGTCCTCGAGATGACACGTCGTCTACGCCAGAAGGATGACCGTGAGTCTGGCCGTCCCGCCGGTCCGCAGGGATCACACCACGTGGTCGGCTCGTCCGCGGCTTTCCCGTAGTCGGTCCCGCAGTCCGCACACACGGCATTTGGTCGAACGTCCGAACCGTTCAGCCACTCGTGCGCGTCGACGTCGCTCTCGTGGCGGCTCACTTCGCACCGCCGTGCTTCGGGACGAGCACCGCTTCGACGACCGGACGGAGCGGCTCATCAGGCTGCGCTGGACGATCAGGATCTCCACGAAGAGGACGATGTCGGGTGGGAACAGGCGATCGATGGTGCGTTTGAAAGGCGTCATGAGACGAGAACCCTTTCCGGTCGGAGGGCTCCGTAGAATGGCGGGAGCCGAGCGATCTTGCTTACCCAAGGTGGCGAGGTTAGGCGTCGTCGGGTGCTTAGCGCACCCGGCGGCGCCGGTTGACGGCTAGTTCAGATTCCGCGATGGCGATCTCGCCGTCGAGGTCTTTCTGGGACGCGTCGAACTTCTCTTCCAGCTTGTTGTGCGCGTCGATCACCGTGAGGAACCCGAACGTCAGTTCCTCGAAGGCGGTCTGAATCCCGGCGAGCGATTTCGCAAAGGTCTCTTTGATCTCGTCCAAGTGCACCACGTCCTCAATTTGAACATCCCGAGATTGAACTCCTGCTCCGCCCGCGCATAGAGCGCGGCCATGTCATCCAGCAGTTCGGTCGGCCCGATCGGTTCGTCGGGATACGGCTGCGCGTGCAGCGGCGGTGCGGGCCGCGTCGGCGGTGCTGGCGGCAGGTCAATCGTTGTCTCGACGGCGCGATCCACCGGGTCAGGTCCTGCAGCGTCGTCGGTTTCCGAGGAATGGTCTTGCCTTCGCTTTCGGCATCGACCAGACAGTCGTAGAGCACCAGGTCCTGGCCGACCTCGCACATGCACGCGACCGTCGCGGAAGGGGTCGCCCGGGCGGCCGCGGCGTTCAACCAGGCGCACCGGCCGAGGCGGAAGCGGCGCCGGCCGTGACCCAGTTGCCACTGGCAGCTTTCCCCGGAGCCAGACGGGGTCAGGTGGGGCCGTGTTGTCGCCAAGCGTCTGCGAAACACTGTGAGAAGTGGCGCGCCCGGCCGGAATTGAACCGGCGGCCCCCCGCTTAGGAGGCGGGTGCTCTATCCGCTGAGCTACGGGCGCGTGAGAGATCAAGTCTCACTGTATCAAGTGTTTGCCGTCATCATTCACCTTCCGATGACCCTTCACAGTACCTGGTTTTGGGGCCTCCATTGCAAGGAATTGCAACAGATTCCGGCTGGGCGCCTCGCCCTGGCCGACTTTCGCCCCCGTACCAAATCGCGCCATCGCCTCCTCGAGTCCTTCCGCTTTGACGTTCAGATAGGTGCAGGTTTGCTCGAGCGACGTGTGCCCGAGCAGGTCGCGAATTTCGTGCAGCTTCCACCCCGCTTCGTACTTGCGCGCTGCGCCTTCATGCCGGAAGTCGGAGAAGAGGAGATCGATCCGGTCGAGCGCCGCACGGGCCTCTCTATTATGGCTGCCGTTCGTCCAACTGGGATCAATCCCGTGTGATCGGAGCAGCGCCGTATTGAAACTCTGGTTGATGTCGGCCGGCGGGTTTCCGCATTCGCCAAAGACGAACGCGTCGGCGGGATACGGTCGTCCGGTCGGATCGACCCGCAGCCACTCAAGCCATGCGGCCACGCGTGGGGCGATCGGAATTGCGCGCGCCGCGGTATCTACTTTCGTCGCATCCTCGCGAATCACGATCGTGCCGGCGCGCACATCCGACCACAGCAGCCGGTACAGTTCGGTCAGGCGACAACACGTATCAAACGCGGCGACGATGAACGCCTGCACGCGCTGGGGGCACGCCGCGAGGAGCCGTTCGATCTCCGCATCCTCGATCCGACGGTTGCGCTGTGCGTTTTTTCGTCGTTTCAGGACCAAGGATTCTCCGCTGATGGGATTCCGCGGCAGATAGCCTTTGCGTGTCGCCCACCGCGTCATGGCCTTGATGAGTTGCACGTCTTTGTTTGTCGTGGAGTTCGCCAAGCCGCGTTCGCGCCGATCCGACACGTATGCCTCAAAATCGTCTTCGGTGATAGCCGCCAGCGGTTTGTCCCCGAAGCACTGGCCGTCGGGCAACCGAAAGGCGCCGAGTGTGGCGAAGGTGTGCGTGTCGTTCTTCCAACTCTTGTTCTTGGCGCGGTGCTTGGACACGCGCTCGACGTAGATCAGCCCGAACGCGTCCAGCGTGATGGCGCCCGCCGTCACGGCGGGCGGCGCCGCTGCGTCCGCCTGGCGGCGGTCTGCGGCCCGCACGAACGTCCCGGCATGGATGGCGGTTCGATAGTCGCCCGCGAGCTTCTCGGCCTCGGTCTTACTCTTAATGTGGCGGCCCTCTTCGATGTCCAGACTGAAGCGCCACGGCACTCCGCCTCGCGGCTGGTAGTTGAAGAACCAGGCGTGCGGACACTTCGCCCACGCGCGGCGTGGACAGGCGCAGATTTTCCGCAGGCCCTCATTGCGATGCACGGCCAGCTCGCGGACCCGGCCGTCAGTCGTGGTCGTCTTCCGTCGATAGAGGCTCCCCATCTTCACACCCTCCGCGTTCCGCAGCCGCAGCGTTTCTTAATTCCGTCGTGGCCTGTCGCTAGCCACATAGAAGCGTAGAAATCTTGCCGTCTCTCGCCGGTCTTTCCGTTCCGGTCTCCTGGTCACAAAACAGATGAGGGCGGTGGGCGCTTGTGCGAAACCGCGTCGGCGCGGTTTTGCAAGGAGCGGTGGGCGCGTCTGCGCGTCCATGGCTCCGTCAGCGTCCACGGCCGCTTCGGCTTGGGCGGTGGCGTGCGGTCGCGTACGCTGACGTCGGTGGCAGACGAGGTGAGGGTCTGGAGCTTCGACCTCCAGACCCTCGGTGACCGCCTCGATGCTCCAACGGACCGAGCCAGTCGCCTCTCTTTGTGCCACGGGTGTGACGTGCGTGTCCAGTTGGCGTGTGTCGCCGCTCCAACGTTGTGGACACGCCGCTTCGCCAGAAAACGTGTCGGCGGTGCAGCCGCCTCTTCGCGATCTGCGCCTCGTGCGATCGCGGCCACGCGTATTGCTCGGCGGCGTGTCGCACGGCCGCCCGCCGGCGATCGATCCGCTCCGCTCGCCGCCGACATCGTGCCAGTCCGGAAGGCCGCCTCGATCATCGGGATCATCAACGCGCGTATCGCGCGCGCGTGAGGGATCAGACTTCCCGCCGTCCGGTACCGTCCCGCACACTGCTCGCTGACACGTCGACGGATCGATCGCCGACCGCGCCCCTAGCGGGCGCGCTGCGCTGTATGGTCTGTGGCCGCGAGAGCGCGTGGCTCCTTCCACCGCCCTGGCCGGTCCGTCGCGTGTCCTTGGAGCTGCGCCATGATCACGCCCGAACAGCACGCCGAGATTCGCCGCCTCTATTTCGGCGAACACTGGAAGGTCGGCACCATCGTCACCAATCTCGGCGTCCACCCTGACACCGTGCGCGCGGCGATTGCGCTCGACACGCGCGTCGTCCGCCGGGGCGCGTGTCGCCGCTCGATCCTGGACCCGTATCTGCCCTTCATTCGCGACACGCTGGCGCAGTATCCGCGGTTGCGCGCCACCCGACTCTACGAGATGCTGCGGCCGCGCGGCTACGCGGGATCGGCGAACCAGCTCCGTCGCCTCGTCCGCGTGCTCCGGCCACAGGCCACCGTCGCGCTGTACCGCCGTCTCATCGTCCTCCCAGCCGAAGAGGCCCAGGTCGATTGGGGGGCGTTCGGGTCCATCCGGATCGGCCATGGCACGCGGGCCCTGTCCGGCTTCGTGATGGTCCTCTCGTACTCGCGCGCCCTCTTCGCGCACTTCACGTTGGACCAAACCCTCGAGAGTTTTCTGCGCGGCCATGTCGAAGCCTTCCACGTCTTCGGCGGATCCGCGAGGACCCTCGTGTACGACAACTTGAAAAGTGCGGTGCTTGAACGCCAGGGGACCGCCATTCGCTTTCACCCGCGCCTGCTCGAGCTCGCGGGGCATTATCATTTTTCGGTCCGGCCCTGTACGCCCGCCCGCGGCAATGAGAAAGGGAAAGTCGAGCGGCAGATCCGCTACCTGCGCGACGCGTTCTTTGCCGCCCGGACCTTTCGCGATGTCGACGACCTCAATGCGCAATTCCAGCGCTGGCGGGACGACATCGCCCACCAGCGTCCGCATCCCGAGCAACGCGACCAGACGGTGGCGCAGGTCTTCGCGCAGGAGCAGGCGCGGCTCTTGCCGCTGCCCGCCCATCCCTTCGAGACGGATCTCCTGCGGCCGGTGGTGTCCGGCAAACTGGCGTACATCCGGTTCGATCGCAACAGCTACTCGATTCCCCACACCCACGTCCGCCGCCCGCTCACGCTCCTGGCCAACGCCGCCACCGTGCGGATCGTGGAGGGGGCCGAGGCGATCGCCCGGCACGGGCGCAGCTACGACACCGGCGCCACGATCGAGGACCCGGCGCATCTCGACCGGCTCCTCACCGCCACCCGGCAGGCGAATGCGTCGAGTACGCGGGATCGCCTGCGCCTCGCCGTCCCGATCACGGCGACGCTCTTGGCCCGTTTGGCCGAGCGCGGCGAGGCGCTGCGGCCGCATCTGATCCGGTTACACGCGCTCCTCGACGACTATGGGCCGCAGGAACTCGCGAGTGCCATCGAGATCGCCCTCGCGCGCGACGCCTTGGGCGCCGGCTCGATCACCCACATTCTCGAAACCCGGCGTCGCCACCGTGGCCACCCGCCGTCCGTGCCGATGATCCTGCCCGATCGGCCGGGCGTCCGCGACCTCGAGATCACCCCGCATCGCTTGGAGTCCTACGATGACCTCAGTCGACCCGAAGGCGACGACGACCTTGACCGCTAACCTGAGCCGGCTCGGCCTCACGTATACCGCCGACAGCCTCAACGACCTGATCGCCCGGGCGACGCGGTCTCGCTGGAGCCCGACCGTCCTGCTCGACACCCTCGTGCAGGCCGAACTCGATGCGCGCGCACGCCGACGACTCGAACGGCAGCTGCAGGCGGCACGCCTCGGCCGCTTCAAACCCCTCGCGGATTTCGAATGGACCTGGCCGACGCTCCTGCACCGGCCGACCGTCGACCGGGTCTTCTCGCTCGACTTCCTCGCGAAGGGCGAGAATGTCGTCCTGGTCGCCGCCCAAGGGCTCGGCAAGACGATGCTCACCAAGAACCTACTGCACCAGGCGGTCCTGGCCGGCCACTCCGCGCTCTTCATCACGGCCTCGGACCTGCTGCTCGATCTGAACGGGCAGGACACCTCGCGCGCGCTGGAACGCCGGCTCCGCGCCTACGCGCGTCCGCAGATCTTGGCGATTGATGAGATCGGCTATTTGTCCTACGACGCGCACGCGGCCGACCTGCTGTTTCAAGTCATCAGTCGCCGCTACGAACAACGCTCGATCGTCGTCACCACCAATTTGCTCTTTAAGCAATGGGACACGGTGTTTCCCAACGCGTCCTGTGCCGTCGCCCTCATCGACCGCCTGACGCACCACGCCGAAATCATTCCGATCGAGGGGGAGAGCTATCGCAAGCGCGAGGCTGAGCTCACACAGAAGAAGCGGCGGGCCGCCCCGTGAGCGGGACCGCTTGGCCGTCCGTCGACCGGGTGTCCAGATTTCTACGTTTCTTCAAGGTCGGCGACATGGGTCCGTGTCGGCATCACGCGCCGCCTTTTCTCGCCGGGTAGACCAGGCTGCGAAAGCCTGCCGGCATCTGCGGCGGTTCCTCGGTGTTGCAATAGGGACACGGCTCGCTCGGTCCCGGGCAGTCGTCGTGCGGCCATGGGTGCGTTGGATGCGCCTCGCAGATCCATCAGGAGCGTTGACAGCGGCACACACCACGGCGCCCATCAACCTGCTAGAGACGTTGAGGCTGCTTGCCAACTGGCGCAGCCGCTGCCCCTCAGTCTGGCATCTAACCTCATCCACACGTCGAGCCCTTTGCCAAGAGAGCCCTCTTGCGCCACCTAGTGGCAGGATGTATTATTCGCCGCGTTGGGATGCTGAAACTGCTGCTCCCTGTAGCCTTCGCGTTGGTCCTTACGTTCCCAACCACGTCACACTCAGATCCGATCCTCGTCAATTTCGCCAGTCGCCTAGAACTTGATGTCGCTATCAGGCGGGCGCGGAGACCGCATCGCCAGCGCTCTTGGTCCATCACGCGTTGGACACTACGATGACGGATCCCGTCAGCGATTGTCGTTTCGTTGGGATCGTTTATCGGTAGGTGTGGTACTCAGACGTCTACTTCAACGGGGACATACTATACCTACTTGTCCGGCATTGAGGACCGCTGTGCGCAACCTGCTGACTCGGTTTCGACGCGTTAGGCGCCTCACAACTGATGGCGGGCGAGTTCGCTGGGGCACCGACCCGACGCTCAATGGGGCAGCGCGGCGAACTACGACGTGTTCAGGTTTCATCCGGTCAGTCTTACCGATAATGGGTTCACTTTTGGGGGTGGGGACGCCAGTATCTTCTACCTCCTCTCCACAGCACCGCCTGCGTTGACCGGCCAGTTGATCGGCCAATACGAAATTGGTAATGGCCGGCACCCCGAGGATCCACTGTGGGGCCCCCCCCTCTCCTTCACCGCCACGATGCCGGTGTATGTCCCCGATCAGTTGGCCCCGGTGCCTGAGCCCGGGACGATGGCGCTGCTGGCCGTCGGACTCGGAGCCCTTATCGCGACAAGGGCGAGGAAGAAGTAAGCCGCTCATATTCAGTTGTCAAAGAAGACCGCGTGACAGGATAGGTCACAGCCGTTCAATCAGCGGTGCCTTGCATCTGTCGGGAAACCTCCAACACTCACGGCTAATCACGGCGGGCACGGTGAGCGCCTGAATCTGCTCGCGTTCCACGCCAGATGAGTACTCGCCGCCCGCCTTCACCTGGATACAGCGGACGTCCTGCGCCCCGATGGCGATCACATCGAAGAGGCCCAGGGAACCGCCGGCCTTCGTGCAGCAGTAGCCGGCGGCCTCGAGGATGCGAATCGCCCGTCGCTCGGCACGAGTGTCTTTGGCCTTGGCCTTCATCCCTTCACTCCCGCCAATCGTGGGTGATAGGCCCCTGTTGCCAATTGCATTGATGAGATGCGTTCTTGGGCCACGATGCGATACTGATCGCCATGTCGAAACGAGAGTCGGAGACCAAGACTCAAGGGGCGAGAGGACCACAAGGCATTCCCGGTCCCCCGGGTCCAGCGGGTCCCACCGGCATCCAAGGACCAACTGGGGGGAAAGGCAAAGCTGGAGCAGTGGGTAGGCGTGGAGCGACAGGGACTAAGGGCCTGTCAGGAAATAAGAGCTTGTACTGCTGATCCGCGCGTGGTACGGTGGGCACGTGGATCTGGCCACGCTGCGGGCCAAGCATACGGCTCTCTCGCCGGTGTTGACCGAGCGATCGCGCCGACTGTGGGCGGCGACGGAGGCGCAAGCGATCGGCTACGGTGGCATTGCGCAGGTGGCGCGCGCGACGGGGATCGCGGCGTCGACGATTCAGCGCGGCTTGCGTGAGCTGGCGTCTGGCGAACCGCTGGTCGGGACCCGCACGCGCAAGGCGGGCGGCGGCCGGAAGCGCGCCACCGAACGTGACCCCACGCTGCTCCGCGACTTGGACGCGCTGGTGGAGCCGACGGCGCCCGGCGATCCCGACTCGCCGCTGCGCTGGACCTGCTTGAGTGCGCGCACGCTGGCCGTGGCACTCGACGGGCTGGGCCACCACGTCAGCCACACCGTGGTCGCCGAGTTGTTGCACGGGCTCGGTTACAGCCTGCAGGGCAACGTCAAGACGCGCGAAGGCCGTCAGCACGTGGATCGGGATGCGCAGTTTCGCTATATCGCGCGGCGCGTGCGGGAGGCGCAGCGGCGACAGCAACCAACGATCTCGGTGGATACCAAGAAGAAGGAACTGGTGGGGGACTTCAAGAACGCCGGCCGTACGTGGCGCCCGGCGACGTCGCCCCAGCGGGTGCGGGTCCATGACTTCCTGATCAAGACACCGACGGGCGGCAAGGCCATCCCATACGGCGTCTACGATCTCCGCCGCAACGAAGGCTGGGTGAGTGTGGGGATTGATCACGACACCGCGACCTTCGCCGTACAGTCGATTCGACGGTGGTGGCAGCGGATGGGCCGACCGGTCTATCGCGCGGCGCGGTCGCTGCTGATCACAGCGGACGCAGGCGGGAGCAACGGCGCGCGTCTGCGGCTGTGGAAGTGGGAACTGCAGCAGCTCGCCAATCGCACGGGTCTCGCCATCTCGGTGTGTCACTTTCCACCAGGAACGAGCAAGTGGAACAAGATCGAGCATCGACTGTTCTCGCACATCGCGATGAACTGGCGCGGCACGCCGCTCGTCGACCTAGCCACCATCGTGAGCCTCATCGGGTCGACCCATAGCCGGTCAGGATTGCGCGTCCGGTCGGAACTGGACCGCGGCGCGTACCCGAGCGGCGTCACCGTCACCGATGCGCAGCTGGCGTCCGTCTGCCTGGAGCGCCATCGCTTCCACGGCGACTGGAACTATACGATTCACCCCGCCATGAGAACGCCGGATCAGCCAGTTGTTGTCTGACAGGCCCTAAGGGTAAGGCTGGAGCCACGGGCAAGACCGGAGCTGGCGGTAGGGAGAGCAACATAGGCACTCGTCGGCGTAGGAAGCTCGCGGCGCAAGTCCAGGAACACCTCGACAACATCTACAAGGAACTGCGGATTCAGTTGACTCGCATGTCTCAGATTCAAATGGAAGTCGATGAACTGCGCGCGAAAATCCGACATCTCCTCTGAGTTCAAGACCCCATCACCCTTATCAACCGTGCAATCGCGTCCTCCATCTTTTGAGCGCGGCGCTCGCGGGTCGCCCGGGTCCGGCAGCGATCCGAGCAGTGGCGATGCCAGTCGCGGACGGGCTCAAAGGACAAACCACAACCCCCGCAGGAAATGGGTGCGAAACGCGAACGTTCGCGTTTAGACGGCGTTCTCGGTGTGGTCCTGGCACGGCTACCCCCTTCACGCCCCTACGCGGCCAGCCCCGTCGGCTCGTCAGTCGCGTGTCCGCGCGATCGGCTGCGTGACTAGGGGCGGCTTGTCGCCCGGCATCCCGGGCACGGAAAGCCCAATCCGGCCGACCGGGTGCCCGTCCACGCCCCGCCCGGCGCTCACGGCGCCCAAAACCGCGGCACCCAGGCGCGACGGCGCTGCTCGTCCGTCGCAAAGGGTGGTACTTTCGGTGCCGGGCCTGTCGCCAGCGCCAAGCACTTCGGCGCCCAGGCGCGGCGGTGCTGCTCGGCCGTCGCAAAGTCTGCTACTTTCGGCATTTGTCATGCTCCTTAGTCGGTGGTCTCACCGCGGTGCTCCAAAAGATGGACAGCGTGGGCGCGCACGGTTAGCCTCGGTTCTGGCCCCGTTTCGGAATCACTTCTCTTTCTTCCATATCTATAGATATGGAACTCGGCCCCCTCCGCTCACGCCGTGAGCGCCAGGCGCGCGTGAACCTGCGCGCACATCGTCCGCAGGGCGCCCGGCTCGCCCTGTAGTTTTCGCTCGAGGTAGGCCGCGAGGCCCGCCTTCGCCAGGTGGAGGGTGATCGGCACCTCCAGGTCTCGCGTCAGATCCGCGTTCACCCGGTCGCCGAGCTGCTGCGTGGTGCGGTGATACGACGCATACGCGAGGCCGAGCCCGACGATCGCGGCTTCGAGCTGAGCGGCAGCCTCTTCGCGGTCGACCGCCAGGGCGAGCGTGTCCACGTCGCTTGCTAGACTCATGGTTGTTCTCCTTCTCGTGTGACCCGACCCGTCAGCCGCTGATCGAGAAATCGTGTCAACATCCTGCTGTTCTCGACAGCGCCCCGGCCGGATCGGCGCCAAGCGTGCGCGCTGCTCGGTATACGTCGGCTGCCAGTGTTCGGCGATCGGTGCGTTCCCGAAGCCCGCGACGATCTCGACGCCGCACTCGACGCATTCCCAGAGATCCGCATCCCAGAGTTTGTACCAGCCCCGTCCTCGAGCAGCTCCTCGACGGTCACGCTGTTCTGTCTGACGCGCATGAACCGGCCGCAGCCACACAAGATATTTCCTGCCGTTGGCATTAGCGCGACCTCCTCCCTCGCACCAGGGTGCGAATCAGTGCGCCGAACTCGGCGACCCACGTCTCGTCGAGCGCCCCCGGCAATCGCGCCCGATCCAGCACGGGCTGAAACCCGAGGCCGCGCAGCCGCATCCCCAGGCGGCGGTGCAGCGCGCTGCCAATGCCCGCGTCGAGCTCGCGCTGCCGGTTCTCGTTCGGGTGTAAGGCGCGCGACACGCGTCGAGCGTGGTCATGTAGTCGCGATACCCCTGCGCGGCCTGCTGGAACCCCGCCTCGATGACGGCGACCGCGGCCTCAAGCGCCGCCGCGTCGGCCGCGCTCATGCGCCGAACCCCGTCGATCGGACGTGGTCGATGAGCGCGGCTATAACCGCGCGGTTTCGACCCGATCCCCGCGGTCCAGAGGATCCGCGCCAAGCTCCGGCTGTGGTCTGCACGAACGCCTTCACGCGCGGGAGCCATACCTCGCTATCAGAGGCGCCCCACCGCTCGCGCGCCGCTTGCCGTGACTCGTCGGCATCTGGAGTTCCCAGGATTTAGTGGACAGACGCTAGCATGCCGCTTTTCGCGGAGGAGCGATGCCGAAGTCCAAGCACCAGGTCCCGGGAAGGGTTCGCTCGACCTACGAATTCATCAAGGCGCATCGAGACCGGTACAGCGTGCAGATGATGTGTCGCGTCCTCGAGGTGGCGGTGAGCGGCTACTACGACTGGCTCAAGCAACCGATCTCCAACCACGCCCAAGAGGACGCCCGGCTGCTTCGCCTGATCCGCGCGTCCTTCATCGCGAGTCATGGCATCTATGGCGCTCCGCGGGTCTTCCTCGATCTGCGTGAAGCAGGAGAGACCTGCAGCAAGCATCGCGTGGCGCGCCTGATGCGTGCAGCCAATCTGCGCGCGCTGCATGGCTACCGCATCCGGCGCTGGGCGGTCGGCAAGCCGTCCGTGCTGATCCCTAACCTCCTGCAGCGACAATTCACCGTGACTCGACCCAACAAGGCATGGGTCACCGATATCACCTATATTCGGACGTGGCAGGGCTGGCTCTACCTGGCCGTCGTCATGGATCTGTTCTCACGCCTGATCGTGGGCTGGGCCGCTTGCCCCACTATTCACCGCGAGCTGGTACTCAACGCTGTCCTCATGGCCGTGCGCCGCCGACGACCGCGCGGCACGATGATTCATTCGGATCAAGGTACGCAGTACGGCAGCGACGCCTGGCGGCGATTCTGCCGCTCCAACCATCTTGAACCGAGTATGAGCCGAAAAGGGAACTGCTGGGACAATGCTGTCGCCGAGTCCTTCTTCAGCAGCTTGAAGAAGGAGCGGATTAAGAAACAGATCTACAAGAACAGAGAGCTGGCGATCGCCGAGGTGGCGCACTACATCGACACCTTCTATAATTCAACGCGCCGTCACAGTCATCTCGGCGGCGTGAGTCCTGAGCAATTCGAAGCGGCTCACAAGCCGCATCGAAAGGGCGTCCATTAAATCCTGGGAACTCCACCTTGAATCATGCGTATAAGCTTGTCACGGGCGCCGAGCGACGAGCCAAGGTCTCACGATCGTCTGAAGCCAGTACGTCACGCCTAGGGCGACCGGCACCAGCGTTCGCAGACGAGTGCGGGCGCGCACGAGACTCGTTACGAGGCGCGTGAAGTCGTGCGTCGCCACTCTGAGGGCCTCCGCGTCGAACGCCGCCGCGTGCTTGCAATAGAAAGCCCATCGACCGATTGCATACCCGTATCTGAGTGACTCAACCTCGGCGTAGCTTCGTCGCCCGTGATCGTGGAAGACGAGCACTTCTGGAGCACGATCTTCGCCCCCGCCTTGTGCGACCGATAGACGAAGTCCCAGTCTTCCCCGGACGGTATCTTGGCGCCGGACCCGAGCCGGACATCGAAATAGCCGACGTCGTCGAGGAGTCTCCGGCGGCACGAGAGATTGCAGCCGATCATCAAAGTGGTGATCCCCTTGAGCGACGTTACCAGTGCGCGTTCGCAATGGACGCGCACCGAGACGCGCTGATCACACGGCTCCTTGAGCTCCACTCTGCCGCCCACGACCGCGAGCGATGCATCGGCACGGAACTCTGCGTCGATCCGCTCCAGCCATTGCGAGTCGACGAGGCAATCGTCGTCGGTGAAAGCGATGACGTCGCCTCGGGAGTTCCGCACGCCTGCATTGCGCGCCCAGGACAGTCCCCGGCGGCCCTCGAAGAGATAGCGTGCTGGCATCTTTGCGTTCCGCGCGAAGTCCATTACGACGTCTCGCGTCCGATCGCCTGAGTTGTTATCAACCACCACGACTTCCCACTCAGCAGAGGCGGGCGTTGTCATCGCGTGCAGGCTGTAGAGCGTCCGTTGCAGGCTCTCGGCGCGATTGCAGGTGCACACGACGACCGAGATCATCCTCGGGGCGCTTTCGATTTGACGGCCGCTTCATGGTCCATAACCGCATGTTGCGGCGAAGATGCCACAATCTTGGCGGCTGCCGCGCGGGCCTGCCGATAACGGGCCGGACCCATGATGGCACCACGCAGCTCGGCCAGGATCAAGGCTCGGGGGACGGCGGGCGGCGAGAAAACGCTCAAACCAGCCGACGGATGTACCTCCTCCAGAAATGCCAAAGCCCGAAGCGAACGATCGCAGCCCGCGCCCGCGGGTGCATCGCGGCGTTCCGGCCGGATAACGGCAGAAAGCCCGATTCCCCAGCCGACGAGCTGCTTATGCAACTCCGCTTGAGTGCGGCGATGACGATGGCGCACGATCGCGGCTGGCTCGTAGACCAGGGTGAGCCCGTGCTGGATGACACGGAAGAACATGTCAAGGTCACCGCCTCCCTGCGTGACCGTCCCGACATCGAGTGCCGGATCGAACTCGCCGATGGTCGCGAACACCCGGCGGCGGTAGGCCATGTTCGCCCCGGTGCCGTAGATGCCGGCACCGATGTAACGATTGTCCGCGCGATCTGGATGCCTAGAAACACTATGCCACTTCCGCTCGTAGCCGTCACCGAAGCCTCCGTAGCGCTCGATAAATCCTGCGCTTCGGTTTCGATCTCGTAGGGCACGACGAGCCCCGTGACGGCCATCACCTCAAGAATCTTCAACGAATATGCGCACCAGCGCCGTGACCCAACCACGATCGACCACGGCGTCGTCGTCGGTAAATGCCAGAATGTCGCCTCGCGCTTCATGGACAGCTCGATTGCGTGCCCAGTCGAGGCCGGGTCGCGGCTCGCAGAGGTATCGCACCCGCGAATGGTAGTGGCAGACCAACCGGGCGGTCGCGTCCGTGTCCGGCGCGTTGTCGACGACAAGAAGGTCGAGGGCCGGATAGTCGAAATCGATCAACGCGTCGAGGCAGAGAGCCAGGTCGGTCACACGGTCGCGCGTGCAGACCGCGACGGTCACCACGAAATGGACCGCCATAGGCTGTAGGCGCGGTCCGGATGAGGTCGCCCAGGGTCAGGCCCTCGCGTGGCGCGGGCGCCTGCAAGACCAGGCGCAGCTGGTGGCGCAGGAGCATCCTCCAATGCTGGGCCGCGATGCCTTTGCTGACATCAAACATCGCCTTGTTACCGTTCTGCGAAGACATATGCCCGAGCGGTAACCCGTGCCAGCGAATCAGTGAATGGAGCCGCCCCGCCTGTCCAGTCCCTGATTGAATCCACCGGGCGGCTGACTTCGAATCATCAATCACCTTGGCTGGCCTGAACATCACGTTGCGCTCAACGGTTATTCCCCGGGTGATGAATGAAGCAGGGGCCGGAGTTTTTTAGCACCATGGTAGCCATCTTGCAAGATCACCGTTCGAGTCAATCAAGCGGGAACTCGGGAGCTGAGTCAAGTCATGCGACGGCGGTGTTGCCTGGAATGATTCTGGGGACAGCGTCATGAACTCGACATCCGACATCGCGTCGATGATGTTGGGATTCTGGATCGCGCGGCGAGCGCCGCTGTGGCTCAGCGTGGCCTCGTGATCGCGCTCGAGGTCATCCTCGCCCTGATCATTCGAGACAACCTGACGTTGAACATCCTGATGCTGATTCACCCGTTCGGGGCGCAAGCGGTGGCAGCTCGTAGCTGAGTTCACGTTCAGGTGGCGCGAGCCATGGCGGCTATCCACGGCCGCGTGGGGAAGACGGCCCTGACAACTCCACATCCTCCACCGCTGCGGCACGCCGCGCCCGGGCGCGGCATTTCCCGAATGACTCCGCGAATGTCATCGAGCGCCGACTGGTAGACGGCTGACTCTCGCGGGAGGGCTTCGATCTGCTCGAGGCGCTCAATGATTCGCTGGACCGTGTGATACTGCAGGACCAGATCATTGCGCAGGCTCGCCAAGCCTTTCAGATAGCCGCTCGCGTTTCTCATGACCCTTCAATGCAGCCGCGATATTCAGCTGCGTGCCACAGCTTTCAGCGCGGCGCGCAGCCGTTGGCGCCACGAGCGGCGATGACGCTGCAAGATTGCGCGCAGACTTTCCCAAGCTTGCCCGCGGTGTCGGCCATACCGGCCGAACACCTCCCGGGCCAACCACCCGAGATATGTAAGCTCGGCGTACAGCCGCGACGCCCATGGCCCGAGCCCGCGCGACGACGAGCCGGGATGCTGCCGGTAGCGGGCCACGACGTCGTCGGTGACGAGGACCGGAGAGGTGAGACATACCTTCGCGAGGAACGCCTGATCCTCGTACATGCCGCGGAAGCGCGACTCGAAACCGCCTACGGCAGCAGCCACGGAGCGCCGGATCAGCACTGTGCAGATGCCGGGCGAGCGCGTCTCGCTACGCAGCATACGTAGCAGCAGCTCGGGAGGGTGTACCCACGTCTCGGGGGGCAATCCACTTCGTGGCACGTGGTCGCGGTCGTCGGCGTCGCCGGTCCACGAGTACCAATACTCCATCGCGCTCGCTACCATGCCCGCCTCGGGATGGGCGGCGAGGAGGCCGTGCTGACGCGCCAACTTGTCGGGCAACCACACGTCGTCGGCATCGCAGAACGCCACGGCTCGGCCGCGCGCGTAGCGAAGTCCTAGATTCCGTGCGGCGCTCATGCCGCGATTCTGATGCCCGGGGTGCTCTAAGTACCGAATGCGGTCAGGGGCACGAGCGGCCACGGCGCGCGCGAACGCGCTGCCGCCGTCGCTCGAGCCGTCGTCGACCAGCAGGAGCTCCCAATCGCCGAGGGTCTGCGCTGCCACGCTGTCAATCGCCTCGGCAAGCCAGCGCTCGGCGTCGAGAAAGATGACGATGACGCTCACCTCCGGGGCGGTCAACCGACGTTTCCCGCGAGCCATGTGTCAAGGTGTCGAGCGAACGTGTCTCCGTCCCAATCACGCACTTGCAGTCGCGGCACTTCCCAGCGGTCGGTAGCGGGGCCGACGAGGCCTGGGAAGTTCGCGCACGCGCCCGCAAACCCGAGCTCGCGCACGAGAGCGACGGCCGTGACGTCGTAGTCGCGACGGCGACCATGGGGTAGGCGAAGGTCAATATCGGACGACCCGCGAGTCCTTCCAGTCGGGCGCGCGCCTCCACAATCTCGGCGCGCTGCGCTGCCGGCCCCAGCGTCGATAGCGGCGGATGTGTCATCGTGTGACAGCCAATGTCCAGCAGCCTGTCGCGAGCGAGCTCGGCTAGCTCGCCCTCCGTAAGGGTGCGGTGCGACGGACGCGCTACGACTTTGCCTCCCGCCCAGGCGCCAATCACATCCAGCGCAGTAGTGCGCTCAGCGGCGGGGATGGGGAGCAGCAAATCGTAGAGTTCACGGTACAGGCGCGGGTAAGGCGCGTGCTCGGATGCGTGTCCTGCCAGGGCTCCCAGGCGCGCGCCGTATCGGGGGAGACCGCGGCCTCCGTCGCGGCGGCACTGAATTCCCAATGGTGCATGACGCCGGCCACCTCGAGCTCGAGGGTCGCGGGTAGGGGCTGGTCACCGAGCAGGGTGTGCTCGAGCTCGTCCCACCAGAACTCGCGCGTAGCACCCACGGCACCGGCGGTGACGAAGACCGTGGCCGGAGCCCGTGACGCGCAAGCCGTGGCCTAGCGTTATCGAGGTTGTCGGCGTACCCGTCGTCGAACGTAATTACGGCTGCCCGCCTGGGCAGGCGGCGGTCGGCCAGCCCCTCCAGCAGTGCGGGCAAAGGCCAGGCAATCATCTGTCTGGCGAGGACATCGCAGTGCTCCGCGAAGTGTCGAGGCGTCACGCATAGGCGCCATCGGATCGCACGTCACCTCAGCGACGCGGTGATAAAGAAGCACCGCGACGCGGGGAAACAGAGAGGCGGCGGCGTGCCGCAGCAACCGTAGTGGCCAGACATTCACCGACCGCCCGCCTTTCGGGCGTGAGCCGTGATTAGCGGCTTTTGGTACAGCCGGATCGCGATACGCGAGCTCATCGGATCCCAGTTCCTCGGCGGCGAGGCCGTGAAGGAAGGCGATGGCAGCCAGCACGTTGCCATAGGCCTCGACTACCACTTCGCCCTTCTGAAACGTTTCGGTCAGAAGTTGCCTCAGCGACCGGATCGTGAAGCTCCAGCACCATTACGTCCGCCACTGATCGTCGCTGATCTGACTGATGCCGGGGGCTGTCGCCAGAAGCCGGCCGCCTGGCTTGAGGATCCGGTGAACAGTCGCGAGGGCGGCCCGGACGTCATAAATCAGATGGAGTGTCTGCGTCAGGATGACGCAGTCGAAGGCGTCGGACGGAAGATGGTCGGCGCACGCCAGATCCCCGACGAACGTTGCTCCCGGGACGGGCTCCACGTGCAGGACATCGCGCCGAGCGACGCGCGCGCCACCGAAGCGGCGAGTGTAGGCATCGTCCCCAATCTCGATCACGCGCCCATGAATGTCGTCGGCCCGGGCGGCCAGGAACCGTTCGATGTAGTGCCTGTCGATCGGGAGGCCGCGATCATAGCCAAACTCGCGGCTCACCGGTTGCAGCCGTCGGAGATCGCCGAAGCGGACATGGCCTACCCGGGGCGGGTTGCCCGGACGAGACAAGGTGAGCAGCCGTGAAAGCAACGGCGCTATTCGCACATGGGCGATGTGGATGCCGAGGCGCAGAACGCGCCCAACAAACGTCCGGCCGTGTGTCTGGAGACGGCTCACTGTCGGCTGACGCACGGAGCGCAACGCGCGCCGAAGGGCCAGCCGCACGCGAACATCTCGCACGTCATGAGCCTGGACGTAGTCGGACAGCCACTCGAGGAAGAATCGGCGTACAGGTCTTGTAGTGCCCGCCACTGTTTACGACGGAGACGCACGAGTTCGCATGCTGCCGATATCGCAGCCAGCGCTCCCCTGACACGAGCACCCGTGCGTTCAAGTTGCACCTTGGCGAGAAACGCCTGGTCCTCGTAGAGCGCGTAGATGCCGTGAAAGGCCTCTTCGAATCCACCCACACGATCAACGAGGCTACGCCGGAACAGCAAATCGGAGGGGCACGGAGCGCTGCCGGACCCGAGCGGGTACGACGCCAGCGCAAGCTCCGGAGGGCTTGCAACTGTGCCGGCTGGCACCGGAAGATCCGGAGACCAGTCCCTTCCGG
Organism: uncultured Acidobacteriota bacterium; assembly: GCA_963745495.1. Taxonomy (GTDB): domain Bacteria; phylum Acidobacteriota; class Vicinamibacteria; order Vicinamibacterales; family CAVVIG01; genus CAVUXJ01. The sequence continues at coordinate 257,660 of CAVUXJ010000015.1, read as the reverse complement.
CGGCCGCCGCATCGCGGGTCCAGCCGAACCAATAGAGGGGGGCGCCGTAGACCAGATCCACCTCTGAATGTGCCTCGAGCAACGCCACTTGCCGAGTGAGTTTTTCGGGCTCCCAGACGTCGTCGGCATCCAGGAGCGCCACCAAGTCGCCCCGCCCATGGCGGATACCGAGGTTGCGTGACGCACTCATGCCACGATTCGCGTGATCGGGATGCTCGAGGTAGCGTACACGGTCGAGATGGCGGGCCGCTAACGTGCGGCCGATCTCGGAGCTGCCGTCCGTCGAGCCGTCATCGACTAGTAGCAGTTCCCAGCGTTCATATGTTTGTGCGAGCACGCTAGCGACAGCGTCCTCGAGGAAGCGCACGGCGTTGAAGAAGATCGTGACGATCGAAACCACGGGGGGACTCATGGGAAATTTGGCCGGCTAAACTTACGGGGCGCTCCGCCCCTCTCGGCGCACACGGCGGCGGGACCGCCATAAGCTCCAGGGGCCGGCCAGGTGACCGCAGATCTCAATGAGGATCAGTGAAAGGGGGTAGTCCTGTCGCCCTTTGAAATGGGCCCATGCCCAGCGCAGTAGCTGCTGGACGTGCCACCTCGGGAGTTGCGCGAGCCGCACGAGCGCGCGTCGATCGCGGTCGCGTAGTAGCGTGGTGAGGTGATAGGCCACGTGGCCCTTGCTATAGCCGTACATCTGCCGGCGCAACTCCGGCATGGTACGGCGGTGCCGATGCCACACGTACGCCGAGGGCTCGTAGATTAACCTGTGTCCAGCCTTGCAGGATCTTATAAAAGAGGTATGTGTCTTCGCCCACGCCGGAGGGCATACCCGGTCCCAGCGCCTCGTCCATGAGTCCGATAGCAGGGTCGGTGAAGATCGTCGTCCGGAAGGCTGCATTGGCCGTGGCACCGAGATTCCATGTAGGTACCGCCGAGCGGAACTGGCGGAACCATTGACCGTCGACGGCTCGTCGCTCGAAGCCGCGCCCGAGGCCGCCGTAAGCTTCGTAAAAGCGCTGGGCGTCCGACTCGAGCTCGAGTGGGAGGACGTTGCCGGTGACCGCCATCACGCTGGGATCGCCGAATGGCGCGGCAAGCGCATCGAGCCATCCCGGAGGGATGACCACGTCATCGTCTGTACAGGTCACGATGGTCGCGGTCGCGGCGCGGAATCCAGCGTTGCGCGCGTAAGCCAGCCCCTGCCGGGGTTCGGACACGAGGACGACTCCAGGAAACTCCTTCACGACGGGCGCGGTGCGCCCCGAGGCCGCGTGGTTGTCGACGACCACGATCTCCACCGGCCGACGCGTTGTTTGCGCGCGGAGCGCCGCGAGGCAGCCACGCAGCTCCGCTGGTCGATCCAGGGTCGCCACCACCACCGACACCGCGAGGTCATCCGGCAAACGCTCAGCGTCCCTGCCGGCCTGAGGGAGCTGGTCGGCGAACATCCGCTGCACAACGGGCATGGTACAGCATTCAACGGCGACGTCGAGGAGTCGGGCCACGCTGATTCGGCGTTGGTGGTTGGCGAAGTCCGCACTAGCGATTCGGCACACCAGCCCAGAGGAAGAAAACCCGGACGTGTTGATAGGCGGTCACATCGTTGAGCGCGGCGAGTTGTTGGGTCAGATCAACCGACCGCACCGCAACGGGCCCTCTACGCCTCACCAGATTAGTGATGTCAGTTCCCTCCGGCTTGATGGCCGGGCCTGTCCGACACACCGTCCCCAACGTGCCAGCGCGGGTGCAGGTCGAGGACGCCCGAGACTTGCCCGGACGGACGTTCGCCCACAACGAGCACCTTGTGCATCTGCCAGTGGTAGTCCCAGATGTGGTCGCAGTCGGGCGGATAAAGGCCGACGGTGATCGCGTAGCTAGCGGGCAGCAGTGGGAGCGCGGGCAGCACGCAACGCAGCGTCGCATGATCGGCGAGCGGACCGAATTTTGCCGCCCCTGACTCGACCAGGATTTCGAAGCACTTCTCATGGGCCTCGCTATAAACGCCGAGGCCCAGCGCGAAATCCGTGCCGGCCGCCGGCAGACGCAGGTCGAGCTCGACTTCAAGCCCATCACCCGAGGTTATCGTCGACACGGCCCGCCCGGTGAGGTCGTATAGTCGCACCGCCTCGACGGAGCCCTCTTGAGTGCCATGACGGACCCCCGCGCCGTGCGGACTCGGGCCATCCGCCGGCTGTCCCGCAGCCCACGGGCGCGCTGTTCGGTGCGCCGCAGCATGAGGTCGTCGTAACAACGCAGCGCATCCACAGGCGAACCGCGCATCACGAGCCGGCCCTCGTCCAGTACGAGCACGTCATCGCAGAGGCTCTTGATCTGCTCGGGAATGTGGGACGCGAGGACGAGCGTCTTGCCCGTTTCGCGGAAAGCCATAATGCGGGCGAAGCACTTGTGCTGGAAGCGCGCGTCCCCGACGGCCAGCACTTCGTCTATCACCAGGATGGCGGGATCAAAGTGCACGGCGGCGGCGAAGGCCAGGCGCAAGTACATCCCGCTCGAATACGTGCGCACCACACGGTCGATGACATCCTCCAGCTCGGCGAATGCCAAGATCTCGTCGTAACGGGCCCGGACCTCCGCTGCCGTGAGACCGCTCAGAAGGCCGGCGGTCATGAGGTTCTGGCGGCCGGTGCAATCGAGTTCGAAGCCGCCTCCTAGCTCGAGCAATCCGCTCACCCGTCTTGCGCGAGTCACCCGGCCGCGAGTCGGCATGGTGATGCCGCATAGAACGCGGAGGAGCGTGCTCTTGCCGGCGCCGTTGTGGCCGATAACGCCGAGCGCGCATCCCTGCTCGACCTCGAAGCTGACATCCCGGAGGGCCAAGACGTCCTGAGCACCATGCGGCTTAGCGTGCAATTGACGAATGGTTGCATCGAGAAGCGTCGCCCTGCCGCGGACGCGGACTCGATAGCGTTTCGTGACGGATTCGACGGCTAGGTCGATCATCAGGAGTCACAAAGCGTCGACGAGGTCGTGACGCCGAGCCAGGTAGACCCGGTAAGCGATCGCGCAGATCCCGATGCTGCTCACGGTGGCCATCAGCAACGGTCCGATCGCGGGTACGGTGCCCATGAAGAACACCGCCCGGTATGCTTCGAGCAGCAGGGCCATCGGGTTCAACCGGAAGATCCAGCGGAACCCCGCGCCGACCTCGCGCGAGCGGTAGAACACGGGCGTCACATAAAAGAGGAGCATGAGGGCCACTGTCACCATGGGCTGCACGTCACGGTAGAAAACGTTGAGCGTGGCAACGCCCAGACCGAGGCCGACGATAAGTATCCCCTGGATGGCTATCAGCATTGGCAAAAAGAGGATGGAGGCGCCGGGCCAACGGCCATACCAGCCGAGGAGGCCGAGCAGGATCGGTAGACTCACGACGAGCGAGATGAGGTTTGAAAGGACATTCACGATGATCAGAATCGGCGGGGCGAAGCCCGGATGCCGGACGAGGGCGCGGTTGCCGACGAAGAGTCCCGCGGCTGTGCTGACCGAGGCGGTAAACCATTGCCACGGCAGCAGCGCACTGAGGACGAACACCGGGTAGTCCTCTATACCGAGCGGGATGACGCGCCGGAAGAGGAAGACGAGCACAAACAGTTGCCCGACCAGCGGCAACAGCGACCATATCACGCCGAGCGCCGAGTCGTGGTACCGAAGACTGAACTCGCGTCGGGCGAGATGGCTCACCAGGTCGAAGCGGTGGCGCCAGCGATGCCGTTGCGGCTCAGCGGCGTTCACGCGAATCCCCGCTGACACGCGTGCGCGAATCCGGCATGCCCTGCTGGATCCGCTGCCGGTAGGAGGGGCCGAGCCGATCACCGATCGCCGTCGCGATCCGGTGGACGAGTTGATCCCAGTCATGGTGGCGCGCCACCTCGCGCCCGGCAGCGCTGCGGTCTTCCAAGCGAGCGATCGGACTTAGCGCAGCGGCGAGGGCTTCGGACCACGCCTCCACCGTCCCCGCCAGGTCCAGGACGGAGCGGAACTCCTGGAGCGTGGGGATGGGAGCGCCCACGCAGGGACGGCCGCTGGCCAGAGATTCATGGAGCTTGAGCGGATAGATGAACTTGGTGTACCCGTCGACCTTGTAGCAGAGCATGCACGCGTCCATATGTTGGGTGTAACCCGGGAGCGCCGCCACCGGCTTTTCCCCAAGGAAGTGAACGTTTGGGAGATCCGCGAGCCTCCGAATCAACGTCCGAATGTCATCCGGATGATTCTGAGGTCCCACAAACACGAACGACCACGGGTCGTGTTGCTGGGCGAGAGTGTGCACAAGCTGCAGGTCGAGCTGCTTCTTGATCACGCCGATATACCCGATGCGCGGATGGGGTATCGGCTGTAGATCCAAGGGCTCCGGCCAGGAACGGATGTAGGCCGCGTAGTTGACACCGTTGGGTACAAAGCACGTATTCGGATTCAGATGCCCCTTTTTGTCCATCAAGGCCCTCGAGCTGACGAATACTTGGTCGACTCGTCGTATCAGGGTGGCTTCAAGCTCGCCAATGCCCTGCTCGACGTCCGAGAACGTGTATTCGTCGTCGATGTGGTAGCAGCTGACTTGATGGGGAATCACATCGAGTGCCGCACCATACGACGGACGCCAGATCGAGAGCAGAACCTGGGCACAGCCTTGCTGCACCAGCTGCCGCCGAGCACCTCGGAGACGGTGACGCCTCATCAGACGCACCAGCGGCCATGGTCGGTTCAGCCCGAACCCCGGAATCCACGAGGGTGCGTCACGGACCATAAAGCCGGGCGGTGTGTCACGGCTCTCGGTGTGGCGCGTGTTGGGCCTCCGGCCGCCGTAACCGGCGACAGGGTTGCACCACACGATGTGGAAGTAACGCGCGAGGCGTGTGAGGATGTAGTGGCGGGACTGCCACCAACCTTCCCAGGGGTCGGGAACGAGTGCAATCACCCCAACGTCGGGCAGGAGAGGAGGTGACGATGGGGACCGCGGCCCATTACCGACGCGAGTTGTCTCGCTGACCGGGAGCGGTTCACCCGAGCCGCGACGATCGCTCAGCCGCTGAGTCATCGAACTCCTTACCTGCAGCGCGACGCTGTTTCGAGGGACCTGAGCGACGTGAATCAAGGACCGCCGTCGCTTAACACGCGGGACTAACTCGTCTGATCTCGCACAAACTTTGAATCATGCGAATAAGCTTGCCGCGGGCGCGGGCGACGAGCCGGCGCCGGGCGACGAACCAAGGTGTCGCGATCGTCTGTAGCCAGTACGTCAACTGATTTCTGCAATCCGCGCGTATTCGTCAGGGGAAGCGCGGCAAGGAGTTCAGATTCAGCGTAGCCGGCCGCCTGGTCGCTACCGCTAGTCCGGTCGAGCGATGCTGGGTTAACAACATCGGCTACGCCATCCCGCGCGGGGGCCGGCGGAGCTGGACGACGGTCCGGCGGGTAGCGCGGCCCAGCCCCGTACCGACACGGCTCGTACGCTGATCCGGGCTCTGACGTTACGCAAAGCGCGTCGATTGTCGGCGACGGTCTCGCCGACGGCGATCAACAGCGTTCTCAAATGGGTTTGAGCGACTACGGCAGGCTCGACGTGAAGGATCAGCCGCCGGCGTTTCCAGCGATCAGGTTGCCCAGCATCAGGATAAGCCATGTAGGACTTATCCTACACCAATTTCTCAAGACCCCTCGCGGCCCTGAGCGACCCGGCCTGCCATGCCCCTTCTTCGCCGCATAGCTGGGTTCGACTGGGTCGCAGACCCGCCGAGAAATAACTCACGACCTGTGACGAATCGAAGGAGAACGGTGTGAAAACGAAGTACGTGTGTGCGTTCGGCCGATTTGCGGACCAGCTCGTTGCTGTGACCTGTGCTCCAGCCCTGAGACGACTGCTGTCCGTGCTCGTTGTGCTGCTGGCGCTCCCGTCGGGCGTGTGGGCGCAGCTGGTGACGCGGGTGGTGGACGGCGACACGGCTCTCTGGCAAGGGCTCGACGTGTGCATTAGACAATATGGAATGACCGGCTCGCCATCGTAAGGTTGTAGTGCCTCACAGCACTCAACACGGTGGGTGGAGCCACCCAATCGCGGGTTTGCGCCCGAGGGCGCCAGAGCCGCAACGAAGGGAGCCGGTCGTGAAACAGGTTACTCAGTACGTGGGCATCGACGCGCACAAGAAGGACTTGTGCATCGCGAGGTTGATTGGCCAGGAGAAGACGCCGGTGACGTGGCAGCTGGCGAACGAGCGGAACGCGGTCCGCCGCTTGGTCCGAAAGCTCGAGCGCGAGGCCCCAGTTCCCATAGTGTCTCCTTGGCGGTGAGGCTAACCGTCTCACCACCACACCGTGGGACTAAACATCCTAGCGTACGATATGCAGGCCCGTGGGCGTGCGCAGCGGGTCGTGCCCCAGTCCTTCACCTGCGCCCACGTCCCCGGCGTTTCCCTGCGGTACTGTGGTCCCCCAAAAATCCCGCGTGCCAGGCGAAATACCGAACGCGGCGAGATCGAGCGCCGTGTCCACCGCCGGGGATCCCGGCTGGAGTCGGTAGGCGTTGAGCGTTTCGAGGAGCGCCGCATCTCCCAGGGTCGGGCCAGCACCCGCCTGGGTCAGCAACGGATTGAGGGCTGAGCCAGCCGCCGCTCCATTGGTGTGTTCCTGATTGGCGACGCTTCGCCAGGCAGAAAGATTCGCGTACGTGGCTCCAGCCCAGAGCAGGCTCCAGTCACCGGTGGCGGCGAAGTACATGTTGCCCTGAAACAGGAGATCGGACGACGAGGCTTGCGGCCCGTCCACGTCGACGAGCGGTACTCTGCCGGAGCTCACGAAGATGTTGTTGCGAAAGTGGACGTTTGCCGCAGTGCTCTGCGGCACGCTCCAGCTCGAGACGATGGCTCCACGTGGACTGGCGCCTGACGCAGCCGACACCCACACCGTGTTGTTGTAGATCTCGGCGTGACGAACGCGACCCCACACGTGGAGCCCGCCGTAGCTGTTGGCACGGCCGTCGTTCTGGCTGATGTTGTAGCGCACCACGTTGCCCCAGTGCGCGTCCGTGGCGGGTCCTTGCGCGAGCAGGTAGCCGGCACCGTCGTTATCGTGCGAGTAGTTGTACTGGACGATAGAGTTCGAAACGTTCTGATCGAGATCGAAGCCGCCGCCGTCAGCGGAGCTGGCGGTGCGGTTCGCGTACGATTCGTTGAACTGAATGGTCACGCCCGTCGAATCGTAGGTCCAAATGCCGACGGGCCCGCCGATGGCCGTGTTGAGCCAGCCGTTGTCGTGCGCCACGGATCGTTCAATCGTCCCGCCGTTGACATTGCCGAGCACGATGCCGTTGCCCGAGTTGGTCGACAGCCCTGCCACGCCCGAGTTGCCGTACGCGGACGAATAGCCCACGTACACGTTCTGGTGAACGTTCGGCTCCGCCGCGTACGTGGCGATGCCTACCAGAGCGTTGTCGTGGGCGACGACATCTCTGACAACGATGTCGCGAAAGCCGGTGGCACCGTTCCACGAACCGATCACGATGCCCTGCCCGAATCCGCTGACATCGACGTTGTCGACGCGCACCGACGCGAGCTTCACGTCGCCCGGAAGATCGGCGTAGAACTCCAGCCCGGCGCCTGTGTTCGACGTCCGACCCGCTCCGACGACATTGAGGTTCGAGATCGTGATGCCGGCCGTGTTGTAGACAAACACGCCGGTCGACGGGCCGGCCGCGATGGTCGCGCGGCCGGTGCCGTACGACGAGACAAGAATCGGTGATACGGCGCTTCCGGAGTCCTCGCTATCGAACGCGAGCGTGCCGCTGAATATCTGATTCCCTGCCAGGTACACGCGATCGCCGGCGCGGAGCACAAGTTGATTCACGCGTATGAGCGTCCGCCACGGCGCTGTCGAGGAGGTGCCCTGATTCAGATCGCTGCCGGCGTTATCCACGTAGTAGTCCGTCGCCTCGGCGCGGGCGGCGACGATCACGGCGGCGACGAGCCACACGCTGGTTTTCTTGATCATGATGGACGTCAGGAATGGCCGGTGTCAGCGGTCGGGCACCTACCGACAATGGCCTTTCGGATCCGCGTTGATTCAGGGTTCGGAGCGACGGTCCTCGTCCTCTCCGCCACGCAGCCCGTGCAGGCGGCCGAACCGATCCGTGTGTATCTGGCGCCCACAAAGATCCCCGTCAGCGAATTCGTTGAACCAGGAGCCTCGGACTACGAACCGAAACTACGGGATACGGTGAAGACCTCCGCCGCAGCTGAAGTCCCTTCGGGGACCCCAGTTCGTCAAGACCGAGGCGGAGGCCACCGCCGCTGTATCCGACTTCGTCGCATCGCGCTCAGAAGAGATTCCAACTGGGTCGATCGGCTCTCGCGTTACCGCGCAAAAGTGGGTGACGGAAGACTGCGGGCGGCTGCCGCCAGCTCCAATGGCGGTGACCGTCGCGAAGAAGCTGCCGGTCGGCAGCGCCTGCACGAGCGCTGCGATGTCCACTGTGATGTCGCCATTGATCACCGCCGGCTTCCCGAGTTTCTGGCTTCTGGTGGGAGCGCCGTCGAAGGATTCGTCCAGCCCTGAAGATGTCCATCGTGTGCCGAGGTCACCTTTGTCGCGTGATCCGCTGACGCCGTGAAGATGAGCCGCGAGGCAGCGTGATCGGAGTCCCCACGCCAACTGAAACCGGTGCTGACGTCCGGGAGGCGCCGTCATCGTCAACAGCGACAGCCGTGAGTATGTAGCTTCCTGCCGGCACGTTCGACCATGTCACGCCTGACGGACCAGCGGGTGCCCGATCCGATCAGCGTCGACCCAGCGTAGAATCTCACGCTTGCAATCGTGCCGTCGGAATCCGATGCCGATGCTGTGACGCTGATCGTGGCCGGAGCGGTGAACGTCGTCATAGACGAGGGTGATCTCAGCGAGACCGAGGGGGCAGCGTTAGAGGTCCCTGTAGTCACGGCCGCCCCTGTGAACGTGGCCGCGGCGAGCGTCGAGACGTTAGGGTTGCTGACGGCCAGACCGACGTAGACGGTTGCCGCCATGGAAATGGCCTGACTCCCGATCAAGGTCCAACTGGTGCCGGTGGTGGACCGGTACGCAGAGAACGTCGAGCGGCTCCGCACCAACCGCACCCATTGCGGCGCCGTCCCAGCGCCTCCCGAAGTGCTCGCGCTCGAGCCTCCCGTCATGACGCGATACTGGAACGCGAGGCCATGCCCTGGGGTCACCCTCACGAACGCTTTCCCCGAAGACGCGGTCCAGCGTATCTCGAATCATGACGCCGGCCTTGGCGCACGCGTTGCCGTTCTGAAGCGACGCCACGCGCGCGATGACCTCGCCGTTTCCGGTGAGCGTTCGATACGCAATGGACTGATCGGCGCCTTCCCGAGATGTCGAACCCTCTCCTTTGATCGGTGAACGTTCGACCAATCGCCCTGCTCCCGCCGACTGCCGGGCTCCCGATGTTCGTCGCCAGCACGGCGAAGGCGAACCCGTGGACGTGCGCTGTTCGTCGCCGTCGCGCACCAAGCTTGTCGCGGTCGCAGGGCCGGTAACGCTTCGGTGAACGCCTCAGTCGACGTAGATGTCGCGCTCGGATCTCGTCGGCTCCGTAATCGACGCGCCGCTACACCCTGAGGCCTGGATTCCCCGTCCCAATCGTCTGCGACGCGTCGGACAGAGCGGTCGATGCGATCGGACACGGTTGTCGCAGTTGATCTCTTTAAGATCGAAGGTCGGCAACGCAAAGGATTGAACGAACATCAACGCGGCCGAGACGTGAAATTGGCGTCACGTGCCACTGCGCTGTCGGTGCCCGGATCAACCCGTCCAGGAGGTTATTGCGAATAACGACCCCGGTCGTATCCGGGAATCGGTATTCAATCGGGGTCGAATGGGTCCCGTTGACGAGGACGGGTGTTGTGCAACACCTGAGTGTTCGGCGAGTCGCCGACGGAGATGGCCGAATCACCAGACATTGACGCCGTGCGGTAAATGAAGTTGTTGCGGACGATCCCGCCGGTATTGTCATCGGGACTCACTTCCTCCAGACCGAGCGCAATCTCCCGCTGACAATTGACGAAGGTATTGCCCTCGACGAGTGCGTCCGCTCGATCCACCCCGAAACACCACGGCGGACCGGCAAGCTGCCCATGGGGTGCGCGGAAATTCCTGAACAAGATTGTTGCTGACAACCCAGCCGCTGCCGCGAACACATCCACCCCATTGGTGTTGGAGTCAGGCGCGGTCGTCGAGTGTTCGAAGACCGAATACTCGACCCGACCGTTGTCGATGCCTCCCCCGTTGTCCGGATTGGCCTTGATGAACTGGCTGCCGGCGTCGACGAGCCGGACGTTGTAGATTCGAGGGGATTCGGCGCCGGGATTCAAGATGATGTGGTGCTCGTATATGTCGCGAATCGTCAAGTTCGCGATCGTGATCCGCTGCGCGTTGGTCCAAACCCCGAAGCGCACGCGGCCGTAATTGCCGTTGGTCATTCCCCTGCCAACCAGGATGACGTCGTTGCGGTTGTTCGTCGAGCCTCGCAACGTCAGGTCGTCGACATCGAGATATAACGTGCTCGTCAGGTTGTACGTTCCGGGGGCTATCACGATCGTCGTGCCTGGAGGGCGGCACTCACTGCGGTCTGCAGCTGCTTCTCGGTCGACACATTCATCACCGGCCCTGTCCGAGCTGGCAGAGGCGGTACACTGGCGGAAGAAGAGGACTGAAGTGATGTCGAGGTGACGATCGACGCGGCAGCCGCGAACAGCCAGACGCACAGCCTGAGGAACTTGAGACCGTCTAATGACATTTCTCCCACTTCTGAGCAAATCGTCGGAAAGCTGGACGGTTTGACTGCGCAATCAACCTTCGGTAACCAATCCAACTTTCGAGGTGATTTCGGCGTCGATGAGCGCCCGTCACGGTGATCGTGCGCCGCGCCGCTTCATTGGCGAGGACGCGCTCGGGCACGAGGGCGTCGAGCGCCTGGCGTTTCATGTAGATTTGTTCCTGCAGCTTGCTCAGAATTCAGTCCCGAGGGCCTTCTCGACCTGCTCGCTCTTCGTGATTGGCACGCCGTCACTTCGGCTACGGCTTCACTCTTCGCCTGCGGGTCAGCCGCGGGCCTCTGGGCGGCCGGCACCTGGCCGATCAGCCCCCTGCATCAGGAGGACGAAGACAAATGCGGGAAGTAAGACTCTTGCTCTGGGGCATTGACCGCTCATACTTAGCTCCTTGGTAAAGCTGAAAGTGACCCATCGCGACAGAGCAAGCGCGCCTCTTCTCTCGACCCAATCGCGGACAAGGCGCGCTCGCGGCCGCCCCAGACTCCTGGCCCCAGCGTCAGCTTCAGGGGTCACCGAAGGATCTGCCAGCACCGCAGTTGTTCAGTGTTCAGTTTTTGTCGATTTGCTTGACGCGGTGGTTCGTACCACTTCTGACTTCTGAGTGCTATCAGGTCGACTCTTACAAGCTGTCAGTCTGAAGAGGGCTGTGTAGTTCGAGTCCAGCGGCCCTTTCGTTTGAGCGATAACACCGTCTGGTCTGGCAACTCCCATCGTCAGGTGGCACGATGATGGCACGATGACCGCCTTCAGCCCGGACTACTTCCTCCACGTTGCAAACGTCCTGCTGCTCGTGGCCTATAGCGTGCGCGACATCCTGTGGCTGCGTCTGTTCGCCGTGGGGGCGTCGGTGATCTCGATCCCGTATTTCCTGCTGCAACCCACGACGCTGCGGGCGCCGCTCGTCTGGACCGTGGTCTTTGCTGGAATCAACCTGGTCCAATCGTGGCGCCTCTTTATCGAGCGCCGTCCAGTGCAGCTTTCGCCGGAGGAGGAGGAAGTCCGTCGGCTCGTGTTCAGCGACCTGCCCCACCGAAAGGTCCTGCAGGTTCTGAACATCGGATCCTGGACGACGGCTGCAGCGGGGGAGAGACTCATCGTTCGCGGGACGCTCCCCGATGCGGTCCTGCTCATCCTCCGCGGAACGGTGCAGGTGGCGAGGAACGGGCAGATCCTTGGGGAACTGCATTCGGGGGAATTCGTTGGCTCTGGCCTCATTCTCAGCGGCGTCGCGCCTGACGTGGATGCCGTGACGACTGAGCCGGTCCGGGCCCTGCGCTGGGAGGTGGCGACGCTGGAGAAGTACCTGGCCGCTAATCCCGAAACCCGGAGCATGATGCAGCGGCACCTCGTCCGCGATCTGGCGGGAAAGGTAGAGCGCCTGAGCAAGACCCGCGAGATCAAGAATTGAGGTCGCTGGAGCAGACAGCGTGCTGGAGACGTGGCGCTTCGGGAAGGCGCGGCGGCGTCGGTGCGACCTTCCCTTGACCAGGCGAGCCGAAGCGGACGTACAACCGAGGGAAAATGATTGGGTTCGGATACCCAAGAACTGAATCGGATTGATCTTTTGCTCAGCTGTAGGATGTAGCAGATCGAGACTAGGGGGCGCGGAACCATTTCACAAATTCGGTGCGACTACATCAGCCGCCGCTGAATTCCAACAGCGAACGGACAACCCCTTCATTGGGTCCATAGTGATGGCGGCACGGGTTAAGTGTCCGGCGGCGGAGAGGGTCGCTTTTGACCAAGACACGGTCAGTGCCCCACCGGGTTCATCGCTCGCGCGCGGGCCGGGGTTACGAGGGCCCCAATTTCCTTCCCGAGGGCCCACGAGCGGGGAAAGGCCGTTTACCGACCGTTCGTTCCAATCCTGGCGTCGCCAGCTCCTCGTTTGCCCCGCCTTCTTTGCCAAGAAAACGAAAGCGCCCACCGCGTTCGACGAGCAACACGCCGTCGCAAGTATCCACCAAGTTCATCCGGTTGCCGAATCCGCAGCCGTGCGTCGTCGCGCCTGTAGCGGCCGCCGAACGACGCTCGCTCATCATGCTCGTGGGGTTTCGGCGAGTCGCCGGCCTATTTTCGAATGAACCGGCAAAGCAACTCGAGGGTCTTGCTTGCTCATGGCGGGCCTAAGACCCCAAGCCCGGCGGGGCCGACCGTTACTGAATTTCACGAATTCGATTGACCGCCTTTCCGTAGTCGTCGTGGCACATGGTCAGACAATCTGGGCACCACGTCCATCAGCCCGGGTGGTTCATGAGCGGCTCACGCCGGCACGCACCATGAGGTCCGCAGGTCGTCTCGTAGCGGCGAAGGCGCTCACCGCATTTGGCCTCATTTGCTGCGTCGAGGGCACACTTCGCGATCATGACCCCGGCATTGTAATGGCGGCGGAGCGGTTACCCGAGATTGCCGCCAGACGAGCACGTCGGCGGCCTTGCCGTACCGCGCAGAATCGCCGACACGCCTCACGGGCAGTCGCTCGCAACCATCTTGAGGCCGGCCACCTCGAAGGCGTTGTGCGCGCCGCCGGGCTGCGGAGACTTCGCGTCTGGAACGCGGGTGGCTGTAGCGTCCGGGCGACTCAAGTCCTTGAGACGGCCAGTGAGCTCGACCTTGTGACCGAGTGCGTTTTGAATTCGATTGATTGCGAGGTGGTCAAGGAATAGAGCGTGCCCGATTTCGACTTCACGGTGTTCGGAGCGGCGCCGGCCTTGGGCAACGCGGGGGCCGTTTCGATCGGCTCCAATTTATACGTGACCGTGTCCGGGACGCCACTCGGATTCGGCCCGGACAGCAAGCACCCGACGATGGTCGTCTGGGCTGGCGCGGTCGGCGCCGCGGGCCGATCTGGCTGCTGAGCCGACAGCGTAAGAGAAGCGATCAACACGACCGTTGCCGTTACGAGGAACCCGCAAGCCTTTGTCATGATCCTCATGCTCTCCTCCTGAACCTCTGCCTCACGGCGTTCGTCGGACCGCCGGGCACACATGGTCGATGCAACGCGCGTACCTCGACGTTGCCGGCTTGCCTCGGTCACCGTCGAGGTGCATACCCAAATCGAGGCGCCCGAACTTCGAATATGAAACGACAGTCGCGCCGACCCCGTTGCCCCGAAGTCACCGGTCGGTGCCCCGTCAGTTCATCGCTGCCGCCCGCGTCGCTGTTCTGAGGGCGTGATCTGCTCGCCAAAGTCCAAGAAGGGCGGAAGCCTCTTTAGCGAACGATCGTTGAATCTGGCCTCGCCAACCCTCGTTTGCCCCGTGTCCTTACGAAGAAAACGAAAGCGCCTGCCGCGGTCAGACGAGCAACACTCGCTGGTTAAGGTGTGAGGGGCTGGCGCGGCGCTTCGACCCGATGATCGCCGCCACGGCGTCGACCGACAAGACGTCCGCGGAAATCATCGCGACCTTCGACCTCGCGCTGGTGTATTCCGCCTTCCCAAATGTTCGCCCGCCGAAGCGCATCACGATGGCTTTGCCCAGGCCTCGTACATAGACGAACCAGTCTTGGCCCTATCGTGCCTGTGCTCATCGCATGGCCTCCACCGTTGCCGTTAGGTTTTTGATCCACTGTGTCAAGAGGTCGCGGGTTCGTTGGCGGTCGTCTGCTTGAGAGAGATGTTCGACGAAATCGGCGCGGCGCTTTCCATCGGCGAACACGTCGACCATCCGATCAAAACCGTCGAGGGTATCGAGGATCGCTTGACGTTGCGGCCGCGCATCTTCGAGCCGCGTGGTATAGGCGGATTCGGCCTCCGCTAAACGCATTCGCCCTTCGTCAACGAGTTCAGCGAGTTCCGGCGCGCGGCTCCGCAATCGTTCGAGTCGAGGCGGTTTGGCCTCGGCTTGTTCCTTCAATCGCTGCGCGTCCTGATAGGCGTCGTCGTCGCTACGGTCCCGCATCGGCAAGGGCTATCGCGTTTCCACGTCAATGGCCCGTAGACAGCGAGTGAAGACGTGACTGTACCAAGGTGCAATTGCGTACCCCGACCCTTCGCCGCTGCGAGCTGGCAACACGTGGTTCAGAAGGACCAGCCCAGTGACGTCACGAGGGTCAAATCGTTGCTGTGTGCGTCGTCGGTCGTCGGACGGTTGTCGTAGCTGTCGATGAAGGAGAGATTGACGAAGAAATCCTTGACGAGCTCCCGCCGCACTCCGGTGTTCAACTCGAGTCGAATGCGGCCGGGTGTCGTCAGATTGGGAAGCACCCTGAAGTACTTGGTGACTTGCGTCTTCGGGCTGTTGAAGACGAACCATTCGACCTGGCTGCCGAAGGCCAACTCCACGCTCGCGGCCGGAGGGGTCTCGTCGGTGAACAGCTCGCGACCGTACGCCACCCCGCCTGAGGCCGACACGAGTACGTTGTTCGACTGGAACAGGTGGCGCACAAGTCCCACTCCCGCCTGCGCGCGAAGGTGGAGGAGCAGTTCATCGTTGCGCTGCGCCTGTCCCATCACGACCAGACCCCAGTGCCGGTTGAGGCGGCGAACGAGTTCCGCGTAAAGCGAGTGCCGGCTGCTGTCGTCCGCGCCTTCCTTTGACGTGAAAAAAGAGTCTCCGGAAACGCGCGTGTCGACGCCCTCCCGGCGGCGGACGATATTGGTGGATGCCGACCACTGGGTCGAGTTGCCGCTCGACGCGAAGCTGTATCCGATGTCCATCGAGCCTTCGAGCTGGCGCCAGAACGAATCACCGACGGGCTTCATCAACACAATGTCCTCAATCGCATAGGAGACTGCGGACCCGTCGTTGACCATGACGTGACCGCTGTCCGGGGCGGTGTCCAGTGTCCCGGTGACGCGCTGGCCGGACCGAAAGTAAATCTCGAACCGCGTTGGACTCGACAGGCGGGCGACCTCTACCCATTCGATTGACAGCGTGCCCCAGGAGTCGGTTTTCGCCTCGAGAATGCCCCGATCGAGCTTCTTGATTTCGCAGGTCACACGATCGCCGTTGACCATGACGACGACGTCGGTCTTCTTCTGCGCCCATGCCGGTTTCGCGACAAGCGCGAGCGCCAATAGACACATCGCGCATCGCCCTCGGTTCCAACGCGGTGTTACGGCATTCACGACGATCTCGGTCAGCATCCCATCGAAGTGCCTGTTTCCGCGGACGCACAAGGGAACGCGCGGTTGTGCATTCAGGCAGGCCTGCAAGGTCCGGCCTGCACCAACGCGGAGTGAGGTCGCGGACCTGCGTCACCGTCCGCGGCATGCCATGGTCACGGCTGACGCATCGGACGGATTCCCGATCTGAACGGATCCTGACGCACGACCCACCTCAGGATCGGCAATGACTTCGCACGTCAGGGCGAGGGCAGCATACACCGCTCCGCCCTCGTTTCGACGCCGAGGCGAGGTCGCCGGCCTGACGGCGAACCGCGGAAGACCACGGGATCTCGCGGTGGTCGAATCGGCCGGATCGAATTCGGCGATAATTCACACCGATTCGCTGTGGTCTTCATCTTGAACCCAGGGAGTCAGCTGAAAGAGGAGCACTTCACCCGACGAGATGACGGGGCGACGCTGAACGAGGCCGGGCTCCCGAGCGCCTCCGAATCGGAGTCCGCTTGCGGCCCCTGGAGAAAGGCGGCGCATGGAAGACCTATTCAAAACACTGGTCGGAAGCATCGCGCTCGGCGTCGAGGCATGCGCGGTGCTGTTTATCGCGATCGGCGCGATAGAGGCCCTCTACCACCTCGCGTTCGGGATCGCAGGCCAGTCCGGCTCAGGGGCGTTCAGGAAGAAGCAGATATGGGTCCACTTCGCCGTCTGGCTCCTGCTCGCCCTCGAGTTCGAGCTGGCGGCCGATGTCCTGCGAAGCACGGTCGCTCCTACCTGGGACGACATCGGCCAGCTCGCCTCGATCGCGGCCATTCGCACCTTTCTCAACTATTTCCTCGAAAAGGATATCGAGAAGTACGGTGAAGCGCATCCAGCCGCGCTCGAGTCGCTGGTGGCCACGAAGGAGTGACCTGGCGTGACAGAGTCATGAAACCTCGAAATAGCGTGGCCGTGGATCGTGAAGGGCGTGAACAACGAATCATTTGAATGGCCCTGCGTGGCTGTGTTATTCCTGTGTCGTCCATGATGCGCTCGATATCGCTTCGCAACACCGCGTCGTCCGGCGACGATCGCTGTTCGAAACTGCTCGCTGTCGCCGCGATCGTGTTGTTCGTCGCGCGAGCCGCGGCCGCGCAGCAGGTTGACCCTGTGCTCACGCCGCCGCCGAATCTCGTGCTCAACAATCACGACAGTGTGCCTGTGGGGCCGTTCGGCGGCCTCGAAGGCTCCGCGTACGTGGCCCGCGTCAGCGATCCGTCCGCGGCCTGGTTCAATCCGGCGGGGCTTGCGCGTCAGGACTCGGCGCAGATCAGCGGCAGCGCGGGCGTCTATCAACACACGTCGGCCTCACCCACGGGCGCGCCGAATCTGGGCGGATCGACACAACAGGTCCCGAACGTTGTGGGCTTCACGTTTACGCCGCGCCCGGGAGTCACGGTCGGCGCCGCGCTGGTGACGACGAACGCGTGGCTCCAGCAGAGCGACACGGAAATCCTCAGCGCGCCCCCTGCGGCACCGCGGCGATTCGGGTACTCGGCCGATTCGGAATTCGCGCAGCGCGTGGCCGCGATTGGTGTCGGCCACCGCGGCAGCGGGCCATGGCGATTCGGCGGCGGCTTTGCGTTTTCCATGATGAATCTCCGGCTGGTGCAGGCTGCAAGCGATCGCATCGCCACAAGCACGGACCTCCAGTCGCTGCTCGTAACGACCCGTGTCGGAGGGTCGGCGATGCAGATGCGGCTGCAGGGCGGGATGCAATACGACGCGGGCCCGTGGCGCTTCGGCGCGGCAGTGCGCACTCCCGGCGCCACGATCATGAAGAGCGCCAGTGTGATGCTCGATGGCACCATCGATACCGGCGCCTCATCGGCCGGAGCCTCGATTTTCGATCCGGACGCCAGGCTCGAATATCACCTCCCGTGGGAATTGCAGGGCGGGGTCGCCTACGCTGGCGAACGCGTGACCCTGGAGCTTGACGCGCAGGCATACACGCCTGTGTCGGCCCATTCCCTCGTTTCGACCGATCAGCCGGCGGTGCTGTATCAGGACGCGGGCAATCTCATGCCGCCGTCCGTCATCACGCGACCGTTTCCGGGGCTGACGTCGGAGTCGGACGGGGTCGTCAACGTGGGACTGGGAGGGAACTTCCTGGTGCTGAAAAACCGCACGCTGCGCGTCCACGGGAGCGTGGGGAACAGCCGGTCGCCGGTCGGCGACCGAGACACGGTTTTCAACAGCGTTGATCTGCAGTCGTGGACACTCGGCGTGAGCGGGTTCCTCGGGAGGTTTCAGTTTGCGGCCGGCTTCAATTCCAAGCGCGGCACCGAGCACGACGTCACGCTCAGAAATCTTCTCGACGGAGCGGAGGTGCACACGCAGACCGACGTCCGGACCGGCGGGTTCATCTATTCACTCGCCTATCAGTTCTAGCAGGCTGCTGAAACATGCAGCCTGAAGTGAAAACGTAGAACTGAAAAGGAAGAAGGCTGGACTTGACGCAGGCGACGGAGGAAGGATCCGGGCGGGTGAACCCCGGCCAGAAGACCCTGCGGACGGCTCAGTTCCGGAGCGCGAAGGTGACCAGCGTGTGTCCGGAAATGACCGAGACATATTGCTGCCCGTCGATGCGGTAGGTGATCGGCGCCATCACGATCGAGCCGCCGAGATTGGCCTTCCAGAGTTCCTTTCCGGTCTTCGCATCGAGCGCGTAGAAATATCCCTCTCGCCCGCCGGTGAAGAGCAGGTCCGACGCCGTCGTCAGCATGCCGGCATCGGTCACGTCGAATTGCGGAAAGGTCCAGACGCGCTTGCCGGTGCGCGGATCGAGCGCCACGGTCGCGCCGCTGCCGACTTCGTTCGTCCAGTTGTTGATCGGACCGCGGCGGCCGATGCCGATGGTGGGTGCGCCGGGGGCCGGCGTCAGCACCGTGAAGCCGCCGCCGAGGAAATTGCGGCCCGGCACATATTCCTGTTCCTCTTTACGGTAGATCGTCGCGTAGTTTTCCCAGACCGAGAAATAGAACAATCCCGTGCGCGGACTGAACGAGGGCGGATACCAATTGGTGCCGCCCTGGTTGCCCGGCCATGTCGGCATGCCGGGCGGCTGCGGCGTCTGGATCGGGCGGCCGTTCGGATCGAGGCCGCTCGCCCAGTTCACTTTCACGAAGGGCTCACCGAGCAGGAATCGTCCGGTCACGCGATCCAGCACATAGAAATAGCCGTTCCGATTCGCCCACATCATCAGCTTGGCGGGCTTGCCCTGCCAGTCCATGTCGGCGAGCACCGGAATCTGCACCGAGTCGTAGTCGTAGCCGTCGTTCGGCGTGAACTGGAAATGCCATTTCAGCTTGCCGGTGTCCGGCGTCGAGCGCCACCACGGAATCGGAATAGAGGTTGTCGCCTGGCCGCTGATCGGGATTCCAATCCGGTCCGGGATTGCCGATGCCCCAATAGACGAGGTTCAGCGACGGATCGAAGGAGCCGGTGATCCATACCGAGGCGCCGCCGTGCATCCAATCGTCGCCGCTCCAGGTGTCGTGTCCGGGCTCGCCGGGTCCGGGAATGGTGTTGAAGCGCCACGCTTCCTTTCCCGTTTTCGCATCGTAGGCTGCGACGAACCCGCGGATGCCGAACTCGCCGCCGCCGACGCCGACGATGACTTTGTCCTTCACGACAAGCGGCGCCATGGTGATCGAATAGGCGAGCTTGACGTCCGCTACCGCGATGTTCCAAAGCGGCCGGCCGTTCTTCGCATCGAGCGCGATGAGATGCGCGTCGAGCGTGCCCATGAAGAGCGTGTCGCCCAGTATCGCGACGCCGCGATTGTTGGCGCCGCAGCAGACGCGGGCATCGGGCGAAGGCGTGTAGCGATAGAGCCAGAACACCCTGCCGGTCTTCGCATCGAGCGCGATCACGTCGTTCGGCCGCTCGGTCACATACATGATGCCGTCGACGACGAGCGGGTTCGATTCCCAGGCCCCGAACACCTGATCCTGCAGCACCCATTTCTGTTCGAGGTTCTTCACATTGCGGGGCGTGATCTGATTGAGCGCGCTGAAGCGCTTGCTGTCATAGCCGCCATTATGGGTCAGCCAATTCTGCGGCTCGGCCGCCGCCCGCTCGATACGCTCCGGCGTAACCTGCGCCTGCGCGGCGACCGGGACCGACAATCCGACAACAGCCGACAGCCAGAGAACGTATCGCAGGGAGATGCGCATCACTGTCCCTTCAGCGAAAGAAGATAGGCCAGCAGATCCGCCAGTTCCTCGCCGGTCAGCTTGCCGGCGAAGGACGGCATGCTGGAGGCGGTGCCAAGCTCGAATTCGCGGATATCGGATTTCGACAGCGAGACGAGGCGTTCGCCTTCGATCGATCAGCTGCACCGTGGCGGTGTCCTCATTGACCCTTCGGCCGCGGATGGTGCGTCCGTCGCGCGTGACGATGCGGACGGGGCGATTGATCGGCACCATCGCGCGGCTTGGGTCGAGAAGGGACCGCTGAATCGCGGCCGGCTGGCGGATGGCGCCGACGTCGCTCAGATCCGGCGCGGTGCGGGCGCCCTTGCCGCCCACGCGGTGACAGGCCGCGCAAGCCCCCTTGCCGTCGTAGACGGCCTTCCCGCGCCCCGCGTCGCCCACCTTGAAGGGCGTCGCGCTGATGTCGAAGCCGGAACGGATGAAGGCGACGAGCCCGTCGAGTTCGGCCGGCTGCAATCGGAACGGCGGCATGCCGGCGGCGGCGACACCCGTCGTGATGGTGTTGCGAATGTCGTCGTCGGACGAAGCGCGGCGGAACTGCTGACGGGGAAGATTCACCCCCGCGACGCCATCGCCATTCTGGCCATGGCACAGCGCGCATTGCGCCGCGTACAGGCGGGAGCCGGTCTGGATATCCACGGTGCTGTATTGGTGATCCTCGACTTGCGCGCCGGCGCGCTCCGGAGTGGCCGCAAACGCCGCGAGCCACGCGGAAAACAACGCAGGCGCTGCCCGGTGTGGAAGCCACGATCGCATCGGGCAATTCTACGTGAAGGCGGCGGATCGCTGACCGACGCGCGGCTTCGGACCAGCGATTGCTGGAAAACGGCATCCCAATCCCGTATCCTCTTGAGAAATCGCCCGCGCAGAGGCGACTCAGTTTGGAGGATAGAGCCACATGAAGGTACTCAATCTGGCGTTCGGTGCGACCGCGCTCGCCATGGCGGTCGCTGCCGGTTTCGTTGCCGCACAGCAGCCCCAACAACCGCAGGGACCGCAGCCGTTTTTGGTCGGGAATCGCCTCGGCCTGCCGATCATCCCGGCAGCCGACGGCGCGTTCAACCCGATGTCGTCGAACGTGAAGGTCTACGGCGCGATCTACTCGGCCGAGAGCTGCTCCTACGATCCGGTCCGCAACCTGATCGTCGTCCCCAACCGGAGCGTCGCGCAGGACGTGCAGACCAACAACGGCTGGGTGTCGCTCATCAACCACGACGGGTCCGTTCACACGGCGCGATGGATCGGCGTTCAGACGCCTGGCGCCCAGCGAGCGAACCTGACGCCGCCGCTGGTCTTGAATGAGCCCTCTGGCAGCGACATCGCCAACGGCATGTTCTACGTGTCGGACCGCGACGGCGGCACCTCGCCGAGCGATCCCCTGGTGGCTGTCATCCGCTGGTTCAACATGACGACCGGCGCGCCGGCCGGCGAGGTTCGCGTCCCCCGCTCCACCGGCTTCAACGACATCGAGGTCGCCGACGACGGGACGATCTATGCGACGCAGACGGGAACAGGCGGGCAGACGCCGGATCCGACGAGCTGGCAGGTCTGGAAGATCACGCACGACGGCACCGCGTCGATCTTCATTCAAGGCGCCCCGCTTCGTCAGCCGAACGGCATCGCCTTCGACCAGCAGGGAAACATCGTGGTCATCAACATCGGCAACAACGAGGTGCTGACGTTCTCGACGGCTGGCCAATTGACCAAGACGGAGACCGCCGTGCAGCCCGGCAACGACGGCCTGGTGATCATGCCAGACGGCACGAAGTATGTGAGCAGCGTTCAGAACGGCGGCGTCTCGCGGATCCGTCCCGGTCGCCCGGCGGAACTGATCGCGCAGAACATCCCGAACCCCGCGTCGATGTGCTACGACGCGGGAGCGAACCAGCTCGTGATCCCGATGAACGCCAACAATGCGCTGGCGTTCATCCCGCTCAATTAGTCAGCTCGACGTGGCGACCGTGCACGTGAGTGGCCGCCTTCAGGCGGACCGTTGATTGCTTCACGGTCCGCCTGCCAGCCGGACGCTGCGTACGTCAACTCAGGCGCCGGCTATCATCTGGTGGTCGGGCCGCCGGTCTGGCTGGGCCGCTCGTTGATCTCGATGTTGGTGCCCCACGGGTCGGTAATGAACGCGATCCCGACACCCTGGTCATTGACCGAGTAAGGCCGATCGAGCTTGATGTTGTTCGCTTCGAGCTTCTTGACGAAGGCTTTGAGGTCTTTCACGTCGAAGCCGATGTGGTCGAGGACGCGGCCTTTCGTGGGGGTCTGCGGAGCGTCGGCCTTGTTGAACCGAAGTTGCACGCCCGGGAGGTCGGCGATCGGCGCTTTGTTGCGCAGGCCCGCTTTGGCGCCGAAGATTTTCCCATACCATGCCTGGCTCTGCGCGACGGCCGCTTCCGGCAGGAAGAAATGGACGTGCTCGCTCTGGATCGGCATCGACTGGTTCTTGTTTTCCAGAATTTCGATGCGCAACCCGTCGGGCGTGTTGACGAAGGCCTGATCGAGCCGGCCCTCGTTTCCAGGTTGTACCGGGACGCCGGCGGCCTTCCACTGGGCGACCTGCTCCTGCACGTTCTTGACGATGAAGCCGACGTGGTTGACCACCGAACCTTGACTCGGGCCAGTCGGCGGCGGTGTGCCCGGGGCCGCATCGAGAATGATCATGACGCCGGGGAACACCACGCGGCGGCGGCCGCCCGCCTGGTTCGGCTTACCGCCCATCCCGACAAAGATCTTCTCGTTGGCCGCGATGTCCTTCGAATTGAGATGCCAGTGACCGTTGGTCACGCCCGCGTCGTTGAACGGCAGCGACTGCGCCGACGCCGGCGTGGCCGCAAGAGTCAACGCGAGCAATAAGGCTGCGAACAATCCTGTCTTCATGGCTTCCTCCCAGTGGACGCGCTCTTCGCCAGCCGGCCGGCAATCGGCATTGAACGCTTCAGCTTGCGGGGATGCGCGTGGTCCGCGTCGGTCGTTGGGTCGCACGAGGATAAGCAACTGGACGTTGCATGTCAAAGCAAAGTCGTGGGTGCGCGCCACAATTGACCGGAAGAGGTTACGATTGGCCGGAGGCCCAACCGCCTCCGTTGATCTCCCTTTTCAGCAGGAGGCTCTCATGAGGCAGGATCCGTCTCGTCGACCGACGAATAGTCAGGTGTCGCGGCGCGAGGCCATTGGGAAAATCGGTGCAGCCGCGGGCATCGCGGTGTTCGCGCCGAACCTCACGGCGGAACAGGCCCCGGCAGCTCCGGCTCCCGCCCCGAACGCGGCACGGGGCGTCCCGCCGAGCGTCATCTCCAGCCCCCCGCGTGATTTCGGCCCCAATGCAGGCCCGGTGACGTACCCGGACCCGGACGTCATCACCATCGACCCGGCCTTTACGACGCTTCGAGTCAACAACACGGGGATCCATCGGCTGTTCACCGGCGGGATGCACGACGAGGGCCCCGCATGGTCCGCTCAGGGACGGTATCTGGTCTGGAGCGATATCCCGAACGACCGCCAGCTGCGCTGGATCGAGGACGACAACCGGGTCACGGTGTTCCGGTCGCCGTCGAACAACAGCAACGGCAACACGTTCGACCATCAGGGCCGGCAGATCTCGTGTGAGCATCGTGGCCGCCGCGTCGTTCGGTACGAGCACGATGGCTCCGTGACCGTGATCGCCGAATCCTATCAGGGCAAGCGCCTGAACTCTCCTAACGACGTCGCCGCGCATCGCGACGGAAGCTATTGGTTCACCGATCCGTTCGCCGGGGCCTCGTTGTACGAGGGAATGCCCGACGCGCCGGGCGGCCTCCGCAACCTGAACGGACTGCTGAACGGGAAAATTGGTCAACCGGTCGGGTCCGGTACCCTCAAAGGCGAGTTGGCCTCGAACATCTATCGAGCCGACCCATCCGGTCGCGTGGACATGCTCATCAGCGAGGAGGCCTTCGGCGGAGGGGGCAACGGCATCACGTTCTCACCCGACTACAAGAAGGTCTACATCGTCAGTCGACAGCTTCCGTGGGTCTTCGACGTCGGTCCCGACAACAAAATCAGCAATCAGAAGCAGTTCTCCGATCTCATGGTTGATGGTGTCAGATGCGCAACCGATGGCATGCGGTGCGATATCTACGGCAATCTGTGGTGCAGCAGCAACGCCGGCGCCAACCTCGGCTACAGCGGCGTGACGGTGTGGTCGCCTGAAGGGAAGCTGCTGGGACGAATTCGGCTGCCGGAAACCACCGCCAACCTTACCTTCGGCGGCGCCAAGCGCAACCGGCTGTTCATGACCTCAGGCCAATCGCTGTACGCGCTCTACGTCAACACGCAAGGGGCGGCGCCGGGCTAGACTGAGGCGGGAGCCCTTTTGCGCCGCCGCTTTGAGGATGTAGACTCCCCAGCCTGGTGCCACACGGGCTGACCGTACTCGCAGCCATTCGACCCGGCGAGGAGGAGCGTCTCCGGGACGTTCTCCGGTCGATCGGAGACGACATCCGCGGGCAGGACCCTGACGGACGCTGCCGAGCGTCCGCACATCGACTTCTGCCGCAGCCGGACGATCCACTTCGCGCGCTTCGCGATCCTCGACGATCCGGATCGCGGGCCGGAACGAAAGCGCCTGCTCTACTCGTCGAACTACGACGGCGATCTCGACGGCCACCTGGCCGAGTTGATGGCTATCACCTCGGACATGGACGCGATCTGGGGCCGCTGCGAAGCCTATACGGACGCAGCCCGATTCGGAGCCTTCATTCGCGCGCACGCGTGCGAGCCCGAAGCCTTCTACATCGCGTTCCGCGACGAAACAGTCGAGCGCATCCAGCAGTCCATCGCGCTGCGGCGTCAGGTGCAGCCCTTGCTCGACGCGGCGTCGGCCGGGTCCCTTGCGACGATCGTCCCGGGCCTTTCGACGGGCGAACCGGCCTGGGTCGTCGCCATCCGCCAGCGCCGTCAGCTACGGCCGTGTCGGACATCAGCGCCGCGATCGAACGGTTGATCCGGGCGGCTCCCGATCGTGATCGATCTGCCGCGAGCGATCGTTCGGTCCGGCTTCGCGAACGTCTTTCTGGGGGCGCGACGGATCACCGCCAGCCTCAACCGATATCGCGTCTGGTCCGGTGGCTCAACTGGATCACCCGGAATCGCTTGCCGCCGCGGAGATCGATGTATTCGAGCGTCGGCCTCGACAATTGCGCCGTCCCCGTGCCGATCGAGCCGGGCGATGAGATTCCGCGGGATCTCGATCGGGTGCCTCCGGCGTTCAGGGAGGATGTGGTCACCCAGAACCAGCTCACATTGATCACGGTGGTGCGCGCCGGGACAGGCGGATCGCGTCCGAGCCGTGATGTCGGCCATCGACTCGTACTCCAAGCGGCTGGCGCCGCCCGGCTCGCTCATCGGCATCAGCACGATTCACTTCGTCAGGTGGCTCCTGATCGACGACGGCCGGCGGCTGATGATGCTGAGCGACTACGACGGGTCCTGGGAAAACTACATCGACGAGTTCGCCGAGCTGATCCTCTCCGGGCTCGACGCGATCTGGGAAACCTCGTATGGATATCCTCCGGACGGCGCGAGAGATCTGCCGGCATTCAAGAGGTTCCTGCGGAGCCATCAAGTGCCGTCCGAAGTGTTTTTCAGCGCGTACCCGGAAGAGACGGTGCTGAATATCGTCAACGACCGCGCGTTCGCGCGCGCCTGTTCGGATGCGGCGGCCGATCGCATGGGCGACCTGCTGCGGCAGTTGTGAGCCGGCTCCGAGCGCTCATCCGCAGCTCGGCGACCTCGGCAGCCAGGATGAGCGGCGACGATGACGCCGATCGACGTCTCGCCGATGACGTCCTGGCCGACATCCAGGGTTTCATCACGAGCGGCTACGGGCACCTGTCCCACGCCGCGTACCTCTTCGTCCAGTTTCATGATGCGGGACAGGCGCAGCGTTGGCTGCGGCGCGTCGCACCGGCGATCACGTCCGCGCGCCCGTGGCCTGTCGCGCCCAACGGCGTGAAGGTCAAGCCGCCGGTGACGTTGAACATCGCCTTCACCGCCGACGGCCTCGCGGCCATCGGGTTGCCATCGCAGGTCTTGAACACCTTTCCCGCCGGAGTTCCAGGAGGGCATTGCGAGTCCGACGCGATCGAGAATCCTTGGAGACACGGAGGAGAGCGATCCGGTCGAGTGGGAATTGGGCGGAACGGGGAAGCCGCCCATTCATGCGGTCCTTCTCGTTCACGCGGCGTCGGATGCGGGGCTCGAGGCCGCGTGCCAGGCGCAGCGCGACGCTGCTGGACGATGCGGCAGGAGGTGTCGTCGAGCTGCCCGCCAGCATGCAGATCGGATACAGACCTGATGGCGATCACGAGCCGTTCGGGTTTCACGACGGCATCGCGCAGCCATCGATTGCCGGAATCACCGGCGACGGCGTACCCACCGGCGAGTTCATCCTCGGGTACCAGAACCACTTCGAGATCATTCCACCGACGCCGGTCGTGCCCGCGGAATTGGACCGTGGCGCGCGTCCTGCCTCCGCTGGCGAATCCCTATCACGCGTCACAGCGGCTGCGAGATCTCGGCATCAACGGCTCCTACGTCGTGTACCGCAAGCTCCAGCAGGATGTCGCGGGGTTCTGGCAGTTCATGAAACGCGAGAGCGTCCGAAGCACGGGCGCGGAAGACGCGGGTCACATGATCTGGCTGGCGTCGCGATGCGTCGGGACGATGGCCGAGCGGTGCGCCGCTGGTTCTGGCTCCGCGACGCCGACGATCCTCGGGCCGGCGACCGCGACGACTTCCTCTACGGCGACGACCCGGATGGTCTGGCGTGTCCGCTCGGCGCGCACATCCGTCGTACCAACCCGCGCGACGTCATCAAGCCCTACGCGACCGCTCAATCCCTCAGCATGTCCGAGGCCCATCGTCTGCTCCGTCGAGCGCGGACCTTCGGACCGGCGTTGTTCGATCCGTCGGTCCTGGTCGATCCCACGAACCTGGCCGGCCGACAACGCCCTGCTCGAGCTCGCCGACGACGGCGGCGCGCGCGGCATCCATTTCTTCTGCGTCAACGCGAGCATCAGAAGCCAGTTCGAGTTCGTGCAGCAGACCTGGTGCAACAACCCTCGCTTCGGGGGCCTCAACGACAACAAGGACCCGATCCTCGGTGACAACGCCCGAGCGGATCGGACGTCGAGCCACATGACGATTCCGCGGCGGCCGTTCCGTGTCCGAACCGCGGCGCTGCCGCGCTTCGTGACGGTGAGGGCCGGCGCGTACCTCTTCATGCCAAGCCTCACGGCGCTGCGCTTCCTCGCCGCTCTTCGCGGCGATTGACCCACCCTGATCGCTCGAACCATCATCGAACGGTTCCACTTTTCCGACTCGGGATGGTTCTGAACGATCGCTGAATCGGAAGGAGCGAGGTTTACCCGCCGATGCCTTGCAACAGCGCCGCGTCGATCTCGTGGATCACGCGGTCGGCAGCGACGCGCGGATCCGGGGCGCGAAGAATCGGGCGTCCGACGACGAGATAGTCGGCGCCGAGCCGAATGGCCTCGGCGGGCGTGGTATGCCGCTTGTGGTCGTCGGTCGTCGCGCCGTCGAACCGAATGCCCGGACTGACGATGAGCGTCGGCCGCGGGAAGGCGGTCCGGCACCACTGGATGGCTGGACCGGAGGCAATGACGCCATCGCATCCTGCCGCAAGGGCCGCGGTCGCGCGCGCGAGGACATACGTTTCCAGATCCCCGCGCGTACCGGTCGTTTCGGCAAGGTCGTCCGCGTCGAGGCTCGAAAGAAACGGCACAGTGAGCAGCTTGGGCTCATCGTGGCCGCGGGCGTTCCTGGCCGCGGCCGCCGAGCGGATGGCCGCGCCGGGCATCGATTCGCTCAGGGTGAGAAACGTCACGCCGTTGTCGACACACATCTCGATGACGGCGCGGATCGTGTTGCCGATGTCGCCCGGCACCTTCAGATCGACAAACACTTTCTTCGTGCGCAGCGATTGCAGGAGCGTCGGCAGACCACCCGTGATGAACAACTGGAGGCCTACCTTGAAGAACGAGACGTTGTCGAGTTGGTCGACCGTGCGCAAGGCGGCATCGACGCTGGGAACGTCGAGCGCGACGATGAGGCGATCGGCGCCTCGCAACTGACTCGGCAAGGTCATGTCTACCGCGTGTGGGACCCGTTCGCGAGCGGTGCCGCCGATGCGCGCCAGTCGTCCCGGCGTTGACAACCTTCATGCCCGGGCCGCTGGCCGCGCTGGGAAGCGGGACGTTCAAGACCGCGGCTACTGTATAGAGCCGCCGGTTGTTCTGTCAACGCCGGGACATCCTGCGAATGTCCGGCTCCAGCGGGTGACCAATGATCCGCGCGCGCGGTCGCTCGGCGCGGTGATGATCGACCGTTGCATGATACGATTTCTGGCCGTTTGCGTTCGGGCAGTCAACGCTCGCGTCCGAGAAGAGGCGCGTCATGAATGCGGACAGAAACAGCGGGGCCGTTCGGCGGCCTCACAACAGAGTTGCAGACCGGAGGCGATGATGACAGGAACGATTCGAACATTGCGCGTCGACAAGGGGTTTGGGTTCATCAAAGACGAGGCCGGGAAGGACTACTTCTTCCACCAGAGTGCGGTGTACGGCGAGGGTCTCGCGGATCTGCGCGAGGGTGACAGCGTCGAATTCGACGTCGGCCAGGGGCCGAAAGGCCCTCGGGCCGAGAACGTCCGGCGCACGTCCACCTAACGGCGAAAGGCGCGATCCCGCTTCAGGTCTGTCAGCGACCGCACGCCGAGGCGAACAGGCGACCGCCTGAAAGGGGCGAACGTCGTAGGGTCAATCAGGACAGAAGCGCCTGGAAGGCCTTGCCGACGCGTACGTACTCCTCGTACCGGCGTTGATACCGTTCGAGCTTCTCGCGCTCCACGGCGTCGAGCCGCGCCCGGCCGACCGGCGATCCGCCTGGTCCCTGAAGCGTCGCTTCGATCTCGGCCACTTTGAGCCTGTACTCGCTGTCGTGGGCCTGTTCCCAGACCAGCCATTCGGCCGTCCATCGCGAATGGGCGGCTTGAATCTGCTCGACACTGAACGGAAACCTCGAACCGGACGCTCCATCGAGCGCCGCGCATTCTTCAGGGAACAGCTTTCGCGCCGTGCCCGCCAATGGCTGCCAGGCCAGGAGCGCGCGGGGCTCCTGCGCGGCGGCGGCGACGCCAGGCGCAAACAGCGCCATCAACCGAAGGGATCGTTCGCGGATGTCCCGGTCCTGGGCCACGCGCACAGCGGACACCAGCTGCCAGAGCGCCCACGCGGCGGCCGCGCCGGAGGCGGCCACGAGTAGGATCGCCGCGGCCAGCAGTTGCGTCACGTGCTGCTAGTACCTGCAGAACGGCGTGAATGCGTTCACCTTCGAGCTTCTCCCGGCCCTTCAGCTCGACGAGCTCGATGAGAAACGCCAGAGCATACACGTCGCCACCAAGCTGTCTCACCAGCTGGCTCGTGGCCCGCGCCGTGCCGCCGGTCGCGAGAAGGTCGTCGACGATCAGAACGCGCTGCCCGTCGCGCACGGCATCGTCATGGATCTCGAGTGAGTCGGAGCCGTACTCGAGATCGTAGGTGGCCTTCGTCGTCTTGGACGGCAGCTTGCCCGGCTTGCGGACAAGCGCAAACCCGGCGCCGATGCGGTCGGCGACAGCCGCGCCGAGGATGAACCCGCGACTTTCGATGCCGACCACGAGCTCGATGCCCTGCCCCGTGAACGGCGTCGCGAGACTGTCGATCGCCAGCCGGAAGCCAATCGGATCCTGCAGCAGCGTCGTGATGTCGTAGAAAAGAATGCCCGCTTTCGGGAAGTCGGGAACGTGGCGAATCTTCGTCTTGAGCTGATCCATGGTTGTTCCGGCGGTCGGCCGGCTGCTATCGCATGCGAAAACCGGCGTCGGCGCCACTCACGCCCTCTTCGGTGGCGTCAACGTGGTCCACCTTCGCGCCGGGCGGCCCGTGCCTGACGTGACGCTCGAACCGTTCGAGCGCCTCTGCCTCGCCTTCCGCCGAGATCTCCACGCGGCCGTCCGGCAGATTGCGCACCCAGCCATGCAGCCCCTCGCGGCTCGCTGTCGCCTGTGCGAAGACGCGAAAGCCGACTCCCTGAACGCGGCCGCTGATCACGTATCGACGCGCGAGTCGCATGGGGGAACGAAATTATATGTTAGTCCCGCGTCAGGACGACGAACTCGGTCGGATGGCGCCTTCCTCTGCCACAGTGCCTGCCCCGAGGTCACCCACATCCCTTCGCGGGAATGCACGACGCGCAACGGCAGTCCCAGCGGGACGAGATCGCGGTAGGCCTCGGCGGTCGTCGCGCAGTAGACCTGCCCTGGCTCGTCGAGCCACTGGCGGGCTTGTTCCGGAGCGTCGAGCACCTCGGTGTGGCGGCCTACATAAAACCTGAACGCCGTGTTCCATCGGTTCAAGCGGTAGGCGCAGATCCTGGCGTCCGGGCCTGCCGCGGCGGCCACCCAGCGGGCGATGTCAGGAACGACTTTCTTCTGCTCCAAGGCCGGCACGACCCACAGGAGCAGGCCGGCGTAGGTAACGCCAAGAGCCGTCAACGTGATCCAGGGAGCCGCCGGCACGCGGGCGCGCGGAGTCATCGACCGCCAGGTCACGATCGCTCCCGCGCACACGAGCGCGCCGGGCACGAGAAGCGCCGGCACGGGCAGAGCGAGGCGCGCGATCATCAGAAATGCGATCGCCAGCCCCGCCCCAACGAGCAGCGGTCCCACCAGCCGCGACCCGACAAGCACGCCGGCACGCGCGCGATGCCCCGCGTCGCTGACGAAGCGCGGACCAGGCTCTCGCGGCTATCAGACAGAGGGCCGGCGCCGCCGGGAACACGTAGTGATCGAGCTTGAAGCTCGAGAGGCTGAAGAACACCACGATCGCCGCGATCCACGACCACAGCAGCACCTCGAAGGTGTCTGGCGCCATCCGGCGAGCGCCGCGCCCGGATGTCGTCATAGAGACGACCGAGGATCAGGCCGCTCCACGGCAGCATGCCCACGATCACGAGCTGAATGTAAAACCACCAGGGCGGCTGTCCCTGATACAACGGCTGCGCAAACAGCCGCACGTTTTCGTTCAGCACGTAGCCCTGGACGAAGGCGTCATCGAACCGACGCCACATGTAAAGGAACCAGGGAGCCGACAGCGACCGTCACCATCAGGAGACCCAGCACCCAATGGAGACCGAGAAGCCGGCGCCGGGCGTCGGCGGAGACCGCGATCGCCAAGGCGAACGCGAGACCGGCGAGCACGATTGCCAGGGGTCCCTTGGTCAACGTGGCCAGCGCGAGCAGGACGTAGCCTCCGTACTGCAGGCGCGGGCGGTCACGCAGAGCCGCGACGGTGAGCATCGCGGCGCCGCCGAACAGGAACGCGGTAAAGACCGTGTCGAGGATGGCGTACCGGGCTCAGCGCGAACACCGACGGGTTGACCGTCAGCAGCAAGCCGGCCACGAGACCTATCTCGGCTGAGCCCAGCGTGACGCCGACCCACCACGTCGTGCCGACGAGTGCCAGCGCGGCAAGAGCCGGCACCAGCCGCGACGCGCCCTCCGTCGGCCCCAGCACCCGCATCGGAATCGACTGAAGCAGATGGAAGAGGATGGGCTTGTCGAAAAACGGCTGGGCGTTGTAGTAGGGAGCGAGCCAGTCACCGCTGGCAATCAGTTCCACGCTCGTCTGAGCGTAATGCGCTTCGTCGGGATCCCAGAACGTGGCGGCGCCCAGCCGCCAGAAAAGCACCACAAACAGAAGGAGTCCCCAGCCGATGAAAGGAGCGGCACGGCTGGGCCGGTTGAACATCGTCTGGGTCAAAGTGCGGTAAAGCTGGGCTTCCAGACCCCGGCATCGGCCATCTGCGCAGAATTATACATGGCCCTTCGACTAACATTTCAGTGAGGGATGCCACGTTCGCGTCGTCAACGCATTGCGCTCGGTCTGACCCGCGCCCTGGTCTATTCCATCGCCTTCATTCTGCTTGTCGTCGGTCTCGTGTTCGCCGCCTTCGAAACGGGCTGGGGCAAGAACCAGCTCCGCGCGTTGATCGTCCGGCAAGCCAACCAGTACCTGACCGCCACGCTCGAAATCGACCGCTTGCAGGGATCTCTCGTCAGAGGTCTCCAGCTCACCGGCGTCCGGCTGTCGCAGGATGGTCGAGTGCTCGTCGCGATCGAGGACGTGTCCGTGAGCTACAGCCTCCGCGAGCTGTTCGATCAGGGAATCGTCATCCGTCGCATCCGGATCACGCGACCGCGCGTCAACGCCGGCAGGCTGCCCGACGGCCGATGGGATCTGTCGGCGCTCGTCAGTCGCGAGGCGCGTGATCGTCAGCGGACCGGACCCTCGCGGCCAATCACCTTGCAGTCGATCGAGGTCGTCGACGGAACGGTCGTGCTCCGAGATCCGCTGAAATACGGGCCGGCCTTCGTTCCCATGCGATACGACGCGCTCAACGTGTCGTTGTCGTACGCGTACGAGCCGGTCGCCTGGACGCTCAC
Source organism: uncultured Acidobacteriota bacterium (assembly GCA_963745495.1). Taxonomy (GTDB): domain Bacteria; phylum Acidobacteriota; class Vicinamibacteria; order Vicinamibacterales; family CAVVIG01; genus CAVUXJ01. The sequence continues at coordinate 224,948 of CAVUXJ010000015.1, read as the reverse complement.
CTTTGCCGACGCGTCGTGGAAGGGTGACGCGTCGAACCTCACCGTCACGAGACTGACCGGCGTCGATCGCAAGCGGAAGCGGCGGACTGTCGTTCACGGACCTCAAGGTGCAGACGCCTCGGACGACGTTCACGCTCGACGGGCGGCATCATCCGCGACGTCAAGCCGACAGTGGTTGACCTGCGGGTGATAGCGGATCGTTTTGCATTCCAGGAATGGACCGGCGTGATTCGCGAGCTGCGGAACGTCGTCGTCGATGCCGCCTTCGACGTCAGCTTGAAGGGCCCGCTCGCGAAGCTCGCCACCGGTGTCACGCTTCACTCCAATGGCGGCGGGGTGCACGGCGCTCTCGTGCTCGACACGACCGTCGCCGGGATGGCGCGGCACCGGAGCAGTCGAGCTCACACACTTCGATGTGTCGCGGTGGTTCAACCTGCCGGATCGGCCCTCGGACGTTTCAGGACACGTGGACTTCAATCTCACGCGGTTCGCACCCAGGTTCCCTCGCGGCTCGTACGTGTTCAAAGGCGGACACACGGCGTTTCTCGGGTACCAGGCCGACAGGCTGAACGCCCGCGGCACGATCACCGATCGAGAGGTGCGCATCGCCGAGGCCAGCGGCGTGGCGTACGGAGCGGACGTCACGGTGAAGAACGGCGACATCGCGATCGATCGACCGTATGCCTTTCACTTCACCGGCGACGGCCGGCCAGGTGGATCTCCGCGCGCTGCCGGAATCCTTTCCGGTGCCCCACGTCGAGAGCCGGCTGGCCTTCGACTACGACGTCACCGGCCAGTTTGCTTCGTCCTTCGTCGATGCCCATGCCGTGTTCGCGGCGTCGGAGTTTCTGGGCGCAACACGTGGGCGCCGGTACGATCGGATCGGTGAATACCTCAGTGAGACCGTTTCGATACAGCGGTGAAGGCGACCTCGATTACGTGGTCCTGAATCGTTTCGGCGAGGGGCTCGAGATCGGCTGGATGCAGGACCCGCGCTACCGGGGAACGCTGTCAGGGCACTTTCATGTCGAGGGCTCGGGCGCCGACCTGGCGTCGATGACCCTGACCGGCGGCGGGCGCCTGGCGCGTGCCGAGCTGTTCGATGGCCGGCTGGAAGACGCGGACGTTTCCGTTCACATCGAAGCCGGCTCGCTCGAGGCCACCTACGACGGCCGCTTTTCGTCGGTGAATCCCTCCCTCGCCCTGGCCGATCGACGATTCGAGGGCTCGCTGAGCGGAACCGGCCGGGCCCGGATCGCCGTGCGGGACCTGCTCGTCCGCTCGCCGCTGCTCGCCGACTACGACATCGACGCGACGGCGTCGCTGACATCGTCCACGGCGCGCGGCGTGCAACTCGACTCGTCGAGCATCGACGCGAGCCTGGCCGGCAGCGTCGTGACGGTGAGGCAGCGTCCAGCGTCGCTGGCCCGGCGATCGACGCACAGGGCGCCGGCATGCGTTCAGCTCGACGGCGAGCGCAGCTCGCAGTTCGACTACGACATCGCGCGCGTCGATCTCGCGCTCGCGCGCGAATGTCCTCGGCCGCGAGGTGTTCGGGGAGATGACGACCAAGGGCCGCCTGACCGGCCCCACCACGGCACTCAGGCTCGAGGGTGAAGCCACAGTCGATCGGTTCGAGTCCTCCGGGGTCAAAGCGATGGTCACGACGGCGTCATACGACGTCACGATTCCGCCGGCCGCGCCGGCCGACATCAGCGCTCGCGTCACAGGCAGAGCGTCCTTCGTCGAGCTTTTCAACCAGCCGCTGGAGCAGGCAGAAGGCACGGCGACATACGCCGGCGAACGCCTCACCGTCGACGTCAAGCTCCGGCGGAGAGAGGGCGTGGAAGGCGCGGTCACCGGTGCGATGGTCGTTCACCGCGATCGCCGGGCGCTCGACCTCTCGAGTCTGACGGTCACGCTCCTGAACACTGGCTGGCAGCTCGAGCCTGCTGCCGTGCCGCGGACGATCACCTGGGACGAGGCCGGCATCGCGCTGCCCCCGCTGACCTTCACGTAATACAGCGAACGCCGATGCGCGCATCGCGCTGTCGGGCACCTGGAGAGAGGATGGCAAGGGTGCGCTGCGGATCACGGCGACGCATGTGTTTCTCGACACGTTCGCGCGTCCCGCCGAGCAGCCCGCCCGTTACGGCGGAGTGATCGACCTGGACGCGACGGTGCGCGGCACGCGCGATCGGCCGACCGTCACCAGCCAGCTGACCGTTACCAACGGCCGCGTCAGAAGATTTTCGTACGAGAAGCTCTCCGGCCGCGTGGACTACGCCGACGGCATGCTGGATGTGGACCTGCGTCTCGACCAGTCGCCGGGGATCTGGCTGACCGCCGTCGGAAGTACACCCGTTGCGCTGTTCGATCGCGAGCTGCCGGAAAAGCCGATGAAGATCGCCGTTCAGTCCAGCGCCATCGGCCTCGGTCTCCTTGAAGGGCTCACAGACATCGTCCGCGACGTCGCGGGGCAAATGGTCGTGGACCTGACGGTCGTCGGCACGAGTCACGACCCTCACTTCACGGGATCGATCGAGGTGACGAACGCCGGCTTCCTGGTCACTGCCAGCGGCGCCAGGTACAAGAACGGGCAGGCGGCCCTGCGGCTCGCCGCCGATCGCCTCACTGTCCAGCAGTTTCACCTCGAAGACAGCGCCAGCCGGACGCTGGACATGAAGGGCAGCCTGGGCACTCACGAGCTGCGAGTGGCGGACCTCGAAATGGACGCTGTGGCGTCGCGCTTCGAGGTTCTCCGGAATGAGTTCGGCAGGGTCGATGTCGACGCGCGCCTGAGCTTCCGCGGTCAGTTCGAATCGCCGAGGGTGACGGGCGCGATCACCGTTGTCGCCGGCGAGCTCAACGTGAACGAGATTCTCGATCGCACCCTGTTCCGTCCTTACGCGACTGAAGCCGCGAGCGCGCTCGACGTGGACGCCATTCTCCCGTTCAATCCCTGGCAGCGGCTTGGGCTCGGCATCGAATTGCATGTCCCGAATACGGTCCGCCTGACGGGCGAGGACGTGCAGATTGGAGCGGGGACGCCGCTTGGGCTTGGCAGCTTCAACCTCCGCGTCCTGGGCGACCTGTATCTTTCCAAGGATCCCAATCAGCCCCTTTACGTGACCGGTTCGCTCGACTCCGTCACGGGCACCTACGCGTTCCAGGGGCGCCGCTTCGACGTCGACCCGACGAGCTCCATCGACTTCCGCGGCGACCTCACGCCAGAGGTCTTCATTACCGTCAAGCGGATCATTTCCGGCGTCGAGACGCGCGTGACGATCGCAGGGGCAGCTCTCCGAACCCGAGATCCGGCTTGCGAGCACCCCGCCGCTCGAATCCTCGGACATCCTGTCGCTGATCGTGTTCAACACGACGACGAACCAGCTGTCGGCGACCCAGCAGGCCGATCTCGCCGTTCGCGCCGGCACCCTGGCGGCCGGGTTTCTCGCCGGCCCGCTCATCACGGCGCTCGAGCGCTCGCTCGGCCTCGATATTCTCGAGATCGAGGCGACCGGCGAGATCGCGGCTCCGCGCGTGTGACCATCGGCGACGAGCTGGCGCCCGGACTTGTCGCGCGCTTCAGCCGGCAGTTCGGGCGGGATGAATACGACGAAGCCACGCTCGAATATGCCCTCTCCCGGATCCTGCGTATTCGCGCCACATTTTCCGACGCGGGCACCGCTCATCGCGCGGTCGCCGTTCCGGCGAGTCGAGCGTGCAGGCATCGATCTGATCGTGTTCTTCAGCTTCTGATCGTCACGCTCGCCTTGAAATGTGACACCGTGTAAACCTGAAATCTGAAACCTGAACTCTGATCTGATCAGACTTGAGATTTCGAGACTTCAGACTTCAGACTTACCGTTAGATCCTGTATGACCCATACCGATCCCGTGTGCGGGATGACCATCGACGAAGAGGACGCCGTCGGCACGGTTCAGCACCAGGGCGTCACGTACTACTTCTGCAATCCGAGCTGTCTCGAACAGTTCAAGAGCGACCCGGCGATGTTCTTGAGCGCGGATGCCGCCAGCCGCACGACCGAGGCGCCGCCAGGAACCACCTTCACCTGTCCGATGCACCCGGAAATCGTCCGTGATGGTCCCGGCGCGTGCCCTATCTGCGGCATGGCGCTGGAGCCGCGCACTCTGTCGCTGACCGACGCTCCCAACCCGGAGCTGGCCGACATGACGCGCCGGCTCTGGATCGCGGCCTCCTTGGACTGCCCGTTTTTGTCGTGGCGATGCTCGACATGGCCGCCGGCGGCCGGATGACGATGACGGCGGGCCCGTTGATCAACGGCATGGGTCTCGTCCTGTCGACGCCCGTCGTGTTCTGGGCTGGATGGCCATTTTTCGAGCGCGCGTGGGCGTCGATCGTGAACCGCAGCCCGAACATGTTCACGCTCATCGCGCTGGGCGTCGGGTGCGCGTACCTCTATAGCGCGGCCGGCACGCTGGCGCCGGCGGCGTTTCCCGAAGGCTTCCGCATGCACGGCGCCGTCGAGACGTACTTCGACACAGCGGTCGTCATCACGGCGCTCGTGCTGTCTGGGTCAGGTCCTCGAGCTGCGGGCTCGGAGCCGGACGGGTGCCGCGCATCCGGCAGCTGCTCGGCCTCGCGCCGAAGACCGCTCGCGTGGTGCGCAACGGCCAGGAGCAGGACGTGTCGCTGAGCGACGTGCGCGTGGGCGACGTCTGCCGGGTCCGGCCGGGAGAGAAGGTGCCGGTCGACGGCATCGTCGTCGAGGGAGCGAGCGCCGTCGACGAATCGATGGTGACCGGCGAGCCAATCCCCGTCGAGAAGGTGCCCGGATCGCGCGTGACCGGCGGCACGCTCAATACCGCCGGCACCATGCTCGTCCGCGCGGAACGGGTCGGCTCCGACACGCTGCTCGCCCAGATCGTCCGCATGGTCGGCGAGGCCCAACGCAGCCGCGCGCCGATCCAGCGGCTGGCCGATCGCATCTCGGCGCTGTTCGTTCCCGCTGTTGTCGCTGATCGCCCTGCTTGCGTTCGTGGCGTGGAGCCTGTGGGGCCCTCCGCCGCGGCCTGGCGCTCGGCGCTCGTGAACGCCGTCGCCGTGTTGATTATCGCGTGCCCGTGCGCCCTCGGCCTCGCGACGCCCATGGCGATCATGGTCGGGACCGGCCGCGGGGCGACCGCCGGGGTCCTCGTGAAGAACGCCGAAGCGCTCGAGCGTCTGGAGCAGGTGGACACGATCGTGATCGACAAGACGGGCACGCTGACCGAGGGAAAGCCGAAGCTGGCGACGATCGTCCCGTTCGGCGATGAATCGGAAGCGGCACGTGCTCCGGCTCGCGGCGGCGCTCGAGCGGGCGAGCGAGCATCCGCTCGCGGCGGCAATCGTCGGCGCCGCACGCGAACGTGGCCTCGACCTTCTCCCGTGCGGAACACTTCCAAGCCCTACCCGGGCAAAGGGATTCAGGCGGTCGTCAACGGCGTCCCAGGTCTTGCTCGGCAACATGGCGATGATGCGTGAGGCCGGGCGTCGCGATCGATCATGCGGCCGACAGGGCCGAGCAGCTGCGCCGCGAGGGCCAGACAGTGATGTACCTGGCGACACATCAGCAGCTGGCCGCCCTGCTCGGTGTCGCCGACCCCATCAAGTCGACGACGCCGGACGCCATCGAGGCGCTCCACGCCGAAGGCCTTCGCATCGTCATGCTGACCGGCGACAGCCGGACCACCGCGGCGGCGGTGGCGGCGCGTCTCCAAATCGATGACGTCCGCGCCGAAGTGCTTCCGGCGCAGAAGCGCGAAGTCATTCAGCAGCTCCAGCGTGAAGGCCGCGTGGTCGCCATGGCGGGTGACGGCGTCAACGACGCGCCTGCGCTGGCCGAAGCCGCCGTGGGCATTGCGATGGGCGATGGCACGGACGTCGCCATCGAAAGCGCGGGCATCACGCTCGTGAAAGGCGATCTTCGGGGCATCGTTCGCGCGCGCCGGCTCAGCCGCGCGACCATGCGCAACATCCGCCAGAATCTGTTTCTGGCGTTTGCCTATAACATGATCGGCGTGCCAGTCGCGGCAGGCGCCCTGTATCCGCTGACGGGCACCCTCATCAGCCCGATCTGGGCGAGCGCCGCCATGACACTCAGCTCGGTCTCGGTGATCGGCAATGCGCTTCGTTTGCGGCGGGTGCAGCTCTAAGTGAACACGGACAAGTCTGAAGTCTGAAGTCTCACACCTCAACATTTGATCGAACCCATGAAGGCGGCTCTACCATCAGAGTGCCGGGTGATGACAGAGGAGGTCGGAATGGCGATTGATCCCGTGTGCAAGATGCAGGTCGACGAGAACAAGGCGGCGGGCAGGAGCGAATTCAACGGAAAGACGTACTACTTCTGCGCGCTGATCCTGTAAAGCCAAGTTCGACGCGAACCCTCAACAGTACGCAAAGAGCTCATGAACGCAGGTACTGGCACTCACCTTGCTCTAGAGGCGATATGCGTCGAAACAAGGTTGAGGGGCCGCACAGGGACTCCTTCGAGGAAATCATCGAGCATGTGGGTGACGGCCTTCACATCAGACGCCGCAGAACCGATGAGCCCGCAGCCTCGCGACCACGCGCGGGCGGAGGCGGACGATCGTCCCCCACCGCCACGAATCAGGGAACGGCGTTCCAACAAGTCCTGATCCGCAGCTCGTGCGTTATCGAGGTACCTTAGCCGCGGCGACCGTCCCTCCCTTGTCGTTGCTTTTCGCGACCGCGGGTCTTTCGAATCGAGCTCGTGCGTCCTGCTCCCAGGACACTGGATCCAGCCCTCAACTGCTACCGGTTATCGGTGAGAATCCGCTGGCGACGTCGCGGATCGTGCTCAAGAACTGCCGCACCATCGTCGAGGTCCGCCGGACGAGGTGGTTGTGGGTCACTGGTCAGCCCCGATCACTTGGTTTCCGCCCTTCTGCCATAGCTCAAGAAAAACAGCATCAGCCCGAACGCCGCGAGGACCACCTTCCATGCGCTGATGCCTGCGATGGTGGGAGTCGCCAGCAGAACCGCCAGCAGCGCCGCAACGCCGCTCCCGGCCAGGATGTGTCGGAGGGGTGAAGCCATGGCGTCCTTCCATTTACTGTACACGGACTCCACTCCGCGCTGGCCGCAGAACCGACGACGGCCGTCATGTCCGCCCTCGCAGGTTGTTGAAAAGGCCAGCAACCTGACTTCTCGCTTCTAGACCTGCGAATGGGTGCTCCTGGCGCCGGCAGGCCAACGGAGTGATACGATTATCGATGCGGTCGTTCGCCGGCACAACCAAGGCGTGGCCTCATACGAATCCAGATCGCCATCGACCTCCAGGAACCGCGGCGCGACTGGGCCTCGACCGACCGCGACCGTCACCCGGGTGAACCACACAATGGCAGAGCGCACGAAATACGTCGCACCGCGCGACGATACACCGCTGGCCGGCTACTCGGGCCGCACGATCACGGGTCGGCTTCCCGATGATCTCGTGTCGGAGCAGATCCGCCGCCTGGCGGTGTTCAGCGCGGTCATCGGCGGGCTGTGGACCTTCGGCCTGGTGATGAGTTCGATCCTCGTTCCTGTCTCGCTCGCGTTTCCGAGAGAGCGGACGACGATCGCGATCGAAGCAGGCGCGATCGTCGTCTCGACGCTGATGTATCTCTACGTTCGCCGCGCACAGCATCCACAGGACACCAAGTTGACGGTCGGGCTCGTGTACATGGTGCTCAATGCGGTGTTCGTCGCGCATACTCAATTCTCAAGTCCGGCTGCAAGAGGTTCCCGACTGCGCCGAGTGTGTCCTGGAACGCGGTGCTGATTCTCGTGTTCTCGATGATCTCGCCCGCCTCGCCCCGACGGATGCTGCTGGCCTCGCTCGTTGCGGCGTCGATGGATCCGCTCGGCGTCTGGGTCGCGCATCTGCGCGGTGCGCCCACGCCGTCGGCGTTGTTCACACTCCTCCACTACCTGCCCAACTACAGCTGCGCCGTCGTCGCCATGGTGCCGGCGCGCTTGTTCCAGCGGCTCGGGCGACGGCTTCGCGAGGCGGAGGAACTGGGGAGCTACAAGCTCGTCGAGTTGTTCGGGCACGGCGGCATGGGCGAAGTCTGGCGGGCCGAGCATCGGCTGCTCGCACGCAGCGCCGCCATCAAGCTGGTGCGGCCCGACGTGCTCGGCGGCGGGGCCGAGGGCGACGCCCGGTTGATTCTTCGGCGCTTCGAGCGGGAAGCGCAGGCCACCGCCGCCCTCAGCTCGCCGCACACGATTCAGGTGTTCGACTACGGGATGACGAAGGAAGGGACCTTCTACTACGTGATGGAGCTGCTGTCGGGGCGCGATCTCGAATCGCTCGTCAAGGAATTCGGGCCGCTGCCGGCCGACCGCGCGATGTTCCTGCTCCGTCAGGCGTGCCATTCGCTCGCCGACGCGCACGCGCGGGGACTCGTGCACCGCGACGTCAAGCCCGCCAACATCTACGTCTGCCGCATGGGTCTGGAGTACGACTTCGTGAAAGTGCTCGACTTCGGGCTCGTCAAGGTCAATGCGCGTCAATCGGTCGCGTGAGACCTTGACGACCCTCGATCACCGGACCAGCGGCACACCCGCCTACATGGCCCCGGAAGTCATCCTCGGAGAAGCGGAGGTCGATCGACGGGCGGACGTGTACGCGCTCGGCTGCGTGGCGTACTTCCTCCTGACCGGACAACTCGTGTTCGAGGCCGACACACCGATGAAGATGCTCATGCAGCACGTCCACGCGAAGCCGCTGCCGCCGTCGCACCGCACCGAGCTGCCCATTCCGCGGGAGCTCGACGAGTTCGTGCTCTCGTGCCTGGAAAAGGATCCGAACAAGCGCCCGCAGAACGCGGAGACGCTGTTTCGCATCGCCTGCGGCTGCAGCACGTGCGATACCTGGAACTCCGACGTCGCGCGCAGTTGGTGGGAGCGCCATCTGCCGGAGCTGACCGGACCGCTGACCTATGGCGAACCCGGCGCAGTCGTGAGCCGCACCGTGGCCGTCGCCGTCAACTGATCTCGTGAATCTGTTGTCAGGAGCCCTGTGCCTCACTTGAGCACCCCGGAAAAGAGCTGGCTCGACCGCACGCTGCAGTCTTTTCAGCGACGTCCGGCCCGGTGAGGCGGGCACCGCCCTCCTCATGCTCGCGAATATCTTCCTGATCCTGATCTGCTACTCCGTCATCAAGACCGTGCGGGAGCCTTTGATCCTGCTGGGCGGCGGAGCAGAGGTCCGGGCGTACGCCGCGGCGGGCCAGGCCCTGCTGCTGATGGGGTTCGTGCCGTTCTACAGTTGGTTTGCCTCGCGCGTGGACAGGGTGAAGCTGCTCGTGGGCGTCACGCTGTTTTTCCTCGTCAATATCGAGCTGTTCGCGCTGGCCGTCGCGTCAGGTGTCCCCTACGTGGGCGTCGTGTTCTACATCTGGGTGGGCATTTTCAGCATCTCCCTGATCGCCCAGTTCTGGTCATATGCCAACGATATCTACAGCAAGGATGCGGGCAACCGCTTGTTTCCGATCATCGCGTTGGGAATGACCGCGGGCCCTCCGCTTGGTTCGCTCGTGGCGGCGCGTCTGTTCGGCGAGGGCGTCGAGCCGCAGGTGATCATCCAGGTCTCGGCCGCATTGTTGCTGGGAAGCCTGATGCTCTACCTGGTGGTCAACGCGCGGGAGACACGCCGCGCGACCGCGCCGGCGGCGACGCTTGCGGCGGGCAGGAGGGTTCCGGCTGGTGTGGCGCAGCGAGTATCTGCGCCTGATCGCGCTCCTGATCATCCTGCTCAACATCGTCAACACGACCGGGGAATACCTGCGTGCGAGCCTGCTCACGAGCGAGGCGGCCGCGTTGAAAGCGGCGAATCCGGCGTTCAACGAGGCGGCCTACATCGGGGCCTTCGCCGGCAACTATCAGTTCTGGACGAATGTGCTGGCGTTCCTCCTCCAGGCGTTCGTCACGTCGCGTTTGGTGAAGTACCAGGGTCTGCGGGGAGCGCTCCTGGCGCTCCCGCTCGTGGCGCTCGGTGGCTACACGTTCGCTGCGGCCGGCGTCGGCCTGGCGGTGATGAGCGGGATCAAGAACGTCGAAAACGCGACCGACTATTCGATCATGAATACGGCGCGCCAGCTCTTGTGGCTGCCGACGTCTCGAGAGGAGAAGTACAAGGCGAAGCAGGCGATCGATACGTTTTTCATGCGTGGAGGCGATCTCCTGTCGGCCGCGATCGTGTTCCTCGGCACTGCGGTCATACCGCTGGGCGTGTTCGGCTTCGCCGCCGGCAACGTGGTGCTGACACTGGTCGTGGATCGGCGTGGCCCTGCTGATCGTGAAGCGCCACCGGGCGCTCGTCGAGCAGCCGGCGAAAGCGGCGTGACCCGGGCGTCAGCCGGCCCGGCTGCCTGCATGCCCTCGCTTCGCCGGCTAATCCTTCTCTGCCATCAGCAGCCGGCGCGCCTCCTGCAGCTCACGCCGGCGGGCCTTCGTCAAGACCGGGAAGGCGCAAATCGAGCCGTTCGAGCGTGTCCACCATCACGGCCGCGACGGCCAGGCGCGTGAACCACTTGTGATCCGCCGGGATCACGTACCAGGGCGCCACCTTGGTGCTCGTCCGCGAAAGGACGTCCTCGTACGCGCGCCTGTATTCCTTCGCAAACGATCGCTGCTTGACGTCGCTCAGTGAGAACTTCCAGTTCTTCTCCGGCCGTTCGATGCGCTCCAGAAGGCGTTTCTTCTGCTCCTTCCTCGAGACATTCAGGTAGAACTTGACCACGATGATGCCGTTCTCGACGAGGTAGCGCTCGAACTCGTTGATGTGGCGGAATCGGCGCGACCAGATGTCCCCGGTCTCGCGTTCCTTGGGCAGCTGCTGAGACGCGAGAACCGCCGGATCGACCCTCGCGACGAGCACTTCTTCGTAGTAGGACCGGTTGTGGATGCCGATGCGTCCGCGTTCCGGCAGCGCTTTCACCGACCGCCACAGGTAGTCGTGATCGCGCTCCTCGGATGAGGGTTGCTTGAAGCTGAAGACCTGGCAACCCTGGGGGTTGATGCCGCGCATGACATGCTTGATCGTGCTGTCCTTCCCCGCCGCATCCATCGCCTGGAAAATCACCAGAAGCGCGCAGGAATTCTCCGCATACAGACGCTCCTGCTGGGCCGCCAGCCGATCGATGCCCTCTTGAAGCAGCGCATCTGCCTGGTGCTTGTCCGTGATGTGCCCCGTCCACCCGGTGTCGTAGTCCGCGAGGGACACTCGCCTGCCCGGCCGAACCCTCATCGCTGCAATCAGTTGCTTGGTGTTCTTCATCGTATGCTCTGCGTCGGTGCTAGCATAGATCCGCCGTGAGGCGCGTGGCCACGTTCTTCGTGACGTCGCGACTCGAGGCGAGATCGCCCCGGCCGTCGAAGGACGCATCGTCATCTCCGAACCCGCGAGATGATGAGCGCCGTGGCTGGAGTCGACGCGCACGGGGCCTGCAGCCTGCGCTAGACTCTGGGCATGCTGCCCCTGATGACCCTGCTGGCGCTGGCCTATGCCCACGCCGACCAGCTCGTGGAAACCGACTGGGTCGCCCTTCACGCGAACGACGCCAACGTCCGTGTCGTGGACATGCGGATGTCCGGCTTCGGCGATGGTCACGTGCCCGGATCGGTCTACCTGTCGCCGGTCGCGATTCGCGACGCGGCCAGCCCGCCCACGTTTTTGCCGACCCCCGCGGCGTTCGAAGCGATGATGGTGAAGCTGGGCATCGGCGACTCCACGCGCGTCGTGGTTTACGACGAGCGCGGCGGGATCTACGCCGCGCGCCTCTGGTGGATCCTCAACTACTACGGTCACGGGAACGTGGCGCTGATGAACGGCGGGTGGATCAAGTGGACGGCGGAGCGTCGTCCCACGACGAAAGAGACACCCCCGACCGCGAACGTCCGCTTCAGGGCGCAGGTCCAGGCGAAATGGATCGCGACCGCAAGCGACGTCGTCGGCGCGATCGACAAGCCGGGCGTGAAGATCATCGATGCGCGCACCACCGCGGAGATCGAGGGCAAGGACCTCCGGAACATCAAGCGCGGCGGCTTCGTGCCTTCGGCGATTCCCGTCTACTGGGAGGATTTGCTCGATCCGCAGCTGAAGACCTTCCGGCCGGCCGACGAGCTGAAGAAAATCTACGAGGACCGCGGTATCGTCCCGGCGCAGGAGGTGATCGCCTACTGCCAGGTGGGCATGCGCGCCTCGGTGGATCTCTTCGCGCTGCACCTGCTCGGATACGACAAGCTCCGCAACTACTACGGCGCGTGGGAAGAGTGGGGCAACCGCGACGACCTTCCCCTGGCCACCAGGAGGTAGGCCAGGATGCCGGCAGGTTGCTGAAAAAGTCAGCAACCTGAAGTGTCAGGTTGCGTTCTTCCGCAGCCTGTTAGAGGTTGCTCCGGGGCAACGCCTGCGCACGCGCACTGGCCGGGGCCGCGCCGTGAGATCTGGCCCAGATCAGCCGAAAGAGCAGCAGACCGCCAACGATCAGCGAATAGCGTTGCGGGCTGCTGACGTCGGCCTTGACCAGCCACCAGTAGTGCACCACGCCCGCGATCGCCGAGACGTAAATCAGCCGGTGAAGCGCCTGCCAGCGTTTTCCACCGAGACGCCGGATCATTGCGGCCGTCGAGGTCGCTGCCAGAGGGATCATGCAGGTGAAGGCCGTAAACCCGACGGTGATGTACGGCCGCTTGTAGATGTCCTCCCCGACCGATCGCGCCAGGTTGACCAGCGTGGCTCCACGCCACGATGCCGTCGGGGAAATCAAGGCTGGCGAATCGATCGGCGACCAGATACGTCAGGAAGTGCAGCGTCCCGTAGAAGAAGGCAAAGAGGCCGAACATGCGGCGGAACCGGATCACCGCGATCCAGCCGGTGAGGCGCCGGAGAGGCGTCACCGCCAGGGTGATGCACAGAAACCGCAGCGTCCAGAGACCGGTTTCGTTCGTGAGGTCGCTGAGCGGATTCGGGCTCAGATTGCCCGTCGCAATCGCCCACACGAGCCACCCGGCAGGACCGAGACCCGCGACGAACGCGGCAGGCTTCAGCACGACCCGGACGGCTTGGCCTGATGTCACTCAGTAGTATCTCTTGAGATCCATCCCGGCGTACAGGCCGGCGACCTGGTCGCCATAACCATTGAACATGACGGTCTTGCGCATGAAGAATTCGCCGATGCGGCGTTCGGTCGCCTGGCTCCAGCGCGGATGATCCCGTGTCGGATTCACATTCGAGTAGAAGCCATATTCGCTCGAGTTGGATTCCTTCCACGTGTTGAGCGGCTCCTGCTCGACGAATCGAATCCGGACAATCGACTTGCCGCTCTTGAACCCGTATTTCCAGGGGACGATGACGCGAATCGGCGCCCCATCCTGTTTCGGCATCACTTCCCCGTACAGGCCGACGGCGAGAATCGTCAGCGGATGCATCGCCTCGTCCATGCGGAGCCCCTCGCGATACGGCCACCGCAGCAGAGGCATGCGTACGCCGGGCATCTGCGCGGGATCGTTCAGCGTGTAGAACTCGACGAATTTCGCCTTGGACGTCGGCTCGCACCGCTTGATGAAGTTGGAAAAGGAGAAACCGACCCACGGAATCACCATCGACCAGCGCTCGACGCATCGCAGACGGTAAATCCGATCCTCGAGCGTCTGGCCTTTCAGGATGTCGTCGAGGGCATAGGAGCCGGGCTTGCCACACTCTCCTTCAACCACGACTTTCCACGGCTCGGTCTTGAGGGTATTCGCGTACATCGCCGGCGAGTCCTTGTCGGCGCCGAACTCGTAGTAATTGTTATAGGTCGTGATTTCTTCCCAGGTGTTCGGCTTCTCGTCCGTCACGCTCAACGGGCTTTTCCGGACGTTTTCCAGCTTCCGCCCCCGCGGGGCGGGCTGGGCCGCTGCCTCGGCGAAGGGGGGGTCCGCCAGGATCCCGGCGCCAGCCGCAGCCGTGACCGTCAGGGCCCGGATGAACTCGCGCCGGTTCACATAGAGTTTTTGCTCCGTGATCTCGGAGCTGCGGATGTCGGACGCGTGCCTGATCAGCATGGTGCTCCGTGCCTTTAGACGCCCGCCGGGCGCGTCAGGGTGACGAACCGGAAACATCCCATTATAGAGCGCCCCGGCACCCTGAGCGCTAGCGATGACCTGAGGCTCGCACCCAAGCCGTATGCTACGCTCGATGAGGTGCCGGACGACCAGACGCCTGACCCCTCGACGGTGGAGGCCAACGCGCGGCTGCTGTCGCTCGCCGTGCACGAGCTCCGCACGCCGGCTTCAGTCGTAGGGGGGTACCTTCGGATGCTCCAGCGCGACACCACCGCTCCGTTGAGCGAACGGCAGCGCAGGATGGTCGACGAAGCGGCGAAGTCCTACGGGCGAATGGTCGCGCTGATTGACGAGCTCAGCGAAATCTCGAAGCTCGACGCCGGCACGGCGGCCGTCCAGGAGGAATCATTCGATCTGTTCGAGCTCGTTCAGGAAGTGGCCGACAGCGTGCATGAGGTGAGGGAGGGCGACATGAAGTTACAGGTCCGAGGCGGGGCGGATCGGGCGCCCCTCAAAGGCGATCGGACCCGCCTTCGCCATGCCTTTGCAGCCTGTCTTCGAGCGATTTTTCGTGAACAGGCCTCGCCGTGCACGATCGTCGTCGATCGGCAGCGTCACTCGACGGGCCCTGGCGCCAGGGCTGTCATCGTCATGGCTCGTGAACCGGATGTACAGCGCGCATACGACGCCGAGCCGGCTGCGTTCGATGACCAACGGGGAGGGCTGGGCCTTGCTCTGCCCATTGCCCGGCGCGTCGTCGAGCGCCACGGCGGCCGGATCTGGACCCCGGCCCGGTCCGACGGCGCCGACAGTCACGCGGCGCGCTCGACAATTGTGATATCACTTCCCATCTGCAACGCTGCCGGAGCATGACTGTTGAAGAAGACATACATCGCCATCGTCGATGACGATTCGGGATTCGCCAATTACCTGCGCACGTTCCTGTCGCTGCGCGGGTACGAGACGCGATCGTACTCGCGCGGCGACGAGATAATCGCCGCCATCAAGCAGGGCGATCCTCCGGATATCGTGCTCCTCGACGTCATGATGCCCGGAATGAACGGGCTGGAAACCCTTCGCGCGATCAAGGCGGCGAAGCCGGAAATCCAGGTGATCATGCTGTCGGGCCGCGAACAGGCCGCGACGATCGTCGAGGCGGTGCGCCTCGGCGCCGGCGACTACGTCGTCAAGCCGGGCGATCCCGAGGGGCTCGGCGAGATCGCGCTCGATAGCGCCATCAAGAGCGCAATCGAGAAGTCGCGGCTCGTGTCGGAGATCACCGAGCTGCGGCGCCAGCTGAGCGACGACCAGGATCGTGCCTTCCTTTTCTGGGGTGACAGCCCCGAGATGCAGATGATCGCGACCGTGATCGATCAGGTGTCCGACAGCGACGTGACGGTGCTGATTCGCGGTGAAAGCGGCGTCGGCAAAGAGCTCGTGGCCCGCGCGATCGATCAACGCTCGCCGCGCAAGAACCGCCCGTTCGTGAAGGTCAACTGCGCGGCGCTGCCGGCCGACCTGCTCGAAAGCGAGCTGTTCGGCCACGAGAAGGGGGCGTTCACGGGTGCGGCGACGACGCGGATCGGCAAGTTCGAGCAGGCCGACACCGGAACGATTTTCCTCGATGAGATCGGCGAGATGAAGCCCGCGCTCCAGGCGAAGCTGCTCCACGTGCTTCAGGACGGCCAGTTCACCAAGCTCGGAAGCAACAGAGCGATCAACGTGGACGTGCGCGTGGTGGCCGCCACCAACCGGGATCTCGAGGGAATGCTGCTGCGCGGCGAGTTCCGCGAGGATCTGTACTACCGCTTGAAGGTCATCGAAGTCACCGTCCCGCCGTTGAGAGAGCGCCGGAACGAGATCGGGCACCTCACCGATTTCTTCATCGACCGCTACGCGCGGCGGTACAAGCGCCCGGTGCGAGAGCTGTCGCCCGAGCTGCGGCAGTTGTTTCAGACCTACGATTGGCCGGGAAACATCCGCGAGCTCGAGAACATGATCAAGCGCATCGTCATTCTGCAGGACGAGTCGCTCGTCGTGCGCGAGATGCAGCGCACGGGCCGTCCCGTGCCGGCATATGCCGCGGCGGGCGTCGGCGCGCCGGCCGTTGATCCGGGTCAGGACCCCGATGAGCTCGATGAGCCCGACGATGAGGAATCGACTCCGGACGCGCCGGCTATCGCTGCGCCGGCGGGTTCACGACTTGCGGACGCCGCCAAGGCGGCGGCGCTGAAGGTCGAGCGGGCAATCATCGAGGAGACGCTGCGGTCAGGTCCAATGGAACCGCCGTCGCGCGGCAGAACACCTCGGGGTGAGCTACAAGACGCTGCTCAATAAGATCAAGGAATGCGGGATCAGCCGAAAGTAGACAGGACAGCAGCCTCAGATCCAAAACCTGAAACTCTGAAATCTGAAATCTGATCAGACTTCAGGTTTCACGTTTCAGGTTTTCTCGAGCCGTCTACCTGACATCCCGCCAGCTCCGTCCCGACAGGAGCTGCCTCGCAAAGCAGGCTCGAGCCCTGGCGTACGCCGTGCTGAGCGCGCCAATCGACGCTGGATGCTCGAGTTCCGCGTCGCCGGGACAGGAGGCCAGTGTTTGCCGCGAAACGGTCATCAACGGGCTCCCCTCCGTTGGCGCTGTCGCCGGATCCGCGTAGTGGACGGCCGCGCCCTCTCGCACCCATAGCCGCCGCTGGCTGAGGATCGCATCGGCCAGCACATGCACCAGAGCGTGACGCACTGACCGTTCGAGGCCCCCGCGGTCGCGTAAGACTGCCGGCGGCAGCAGGTGGATCTCGTCGTTCCTCACCGCGGCCAACGTGAACCATGGCTGCCCCGTGGCCCGTTCATAGCCGCCCGTGGTGGGATGAAAACGCAACGACACCCGCGAGGGCGCGGGACGGTCCAGCGTCTTCGCCAGATCGTCGCGGGCACGGACGGTCAGCGCGATTATCGCGGCGCGCTCGCCCTCAGACCCCTCCGGCAGGGAAACGAGCACGTCGGCGGCCGAAAAAACCGGCGAGGGCAAAGACGAAGGCGAGGGCGCACGCTCCGGCGATCGCGGTGCCCCGGCCAGCTGCGGAACCGCCGTCCCCATCGTCAGACCGGGGAAATATCTGGCGAGGATTTCCGCTGCGCTCCGCCCCTGAACCGCGAGACGGCCCGATCCGATCACGCACATGCCGACGCCGTGTCCCGAGCCCCGGCCGGTGAAGCGGTATGCGTTGCCGGCGCGCCGGAGCTCGAACGTCGTGCTCTTGATGTGCTGCCAGCCGAGCGTGCGACCGACTGCCATGCGCAGGTCCTGTCCAGAAATCTCCGCCGGCGTCAGTCCGTCGAGCGCGAGCCGCGCGACCCTGCTGGAGCTGGTATAGGACGCAATCCGAACATCACGGAGGACCCCGCGGAAGCCGGCCGCCTCCAGCGCCCGCCTCAAGTCCGCCGCGGCGATCTCGCTCGTCCAGGCCGGGAAGCCTCCGCACGCATCGTCGTCGCGGGAAGGAAGAAAGGGCGGATCGTCGGCGCCGGGCCAGACGGCCGACGGAATCTCGGTTCGCCCGCCGCACGAGGCGCTGTAGTAGATCGATGCCGGCGCCCCTCGATCGAGCAGGACCTGCCCGGCCGTCGCGAGAACCGCGCGCTCGGTCGCGGGCGTGGCGGTACGCAGGACCTGACAATGCGTCTGATCGCACACGTCGAAGCCCTCAGATCGGTGACGGCGCAGATTCGCCAGGGCGTAGGTCCGCACCGCGATGGCCAGCGCTTCGAGCGCCGCCGGCTGGCTGTCGGGAGACGCCTCGCCGGCGAGCACCCGCGCCACATAGGGCTCGAGCGGCAGGGTCGTGACGCCGTACCCGTTTCCGCGCGCGATGCCGACACGAACCGTCGCCACTGCCCATCCCGGTGTCGGCTCCTGTTCGAAGCCGGCGGCGGAGCGCATCCTCGGCGCCGCCGCGGCAAGCACGCTCAACACGAGAAGACATGTCGTCACGCTTCTCATTGGACGGGTCACAACAGGGTCTGGCATCCCGCGACACACCGGCACATGATCAGCCCCTCGCCATCTGTGTTGTAGTGGTACGTGAGCTCCTCGCCCTTGCGGATCGTGCGCGACGCCCGAATCCAGATGATGCCCTTCTTGATGTCCACGTAACAGTTCGGATGGCACGCATGGTTGATGTACCGGGCGATGTTGCCGCCGACGCCCGCGTCAATCACCGTGCGGTTCGTCAGCTTGAAGCACCAGATGTGGCCCTTTCTGATGTAGCGCCGCTCCCGGCGGAGGCTTTCCCGATTCGAAATCTTTTCACCGGCGTAATGGATGACGCGGGTGTTCTTGGAAATCGGGGCGGTCGCAAACACGCCCCATCGGTGGATTTTCGATCGTCGTCGCTCGATCATCCCTTCTAGGATACACGGTCGCGTTTTCCGAAACCTCGGCCGTCGCTGCTATAGTTGTCAGCAATGAATGGGATCATCACAGCCTGGGGCCGTATTCTCACAGGATATGTGCCGTCGCTCTCGATTGAAATCACCCGTGAATGCCCGCTGCACTGTCCCGGCTGCTATGCCTACGGCGAGGACCATCTCGGCGGCGAGGTGACGCTGCGCGAGGTTCGGGACTTCAAAGGCCAGGCTCTCGTGGACGGCGTGATGCGTTTGATCGACCACCATCGTCCTCTCCACGTCTCCATCGTCGGCGGCGAGCCGCTGGTCCGGTACAGGGAGTTGAACACCCTGCTTCCGCTGGTGATCGGCCGGGGAATCCACGCGCAGGTCGTCACGAGCGCGGTCCGCGAGATTCCCCGGCATTGGAACACCCTGCCGCGATTCACGCTCGTCGTCTCGATCGACGGGCTGCAGCCCGAGCACGATGCGCGGCGGACGCCGGCCACGTACGACCGGATCCTGAAGCATATCGAGGGTCAGAGGATTACGGTTCATTGCACGATTACGAGACAGCAGATCCACCGGGCAGGATATCTCGAGGAATTCCTTCGCTTCTGGTCCGCCCGGAAGGAGACGCGGAAGATCTGGATGAGCCTTTACACTCCCCAGATCGGGGAGACCTCGGCCGAGCGACTGACGCCGGCCGACCGGCAGCGCGTGGTAGCCGACCTGATGGCGCTGCGCCTCCGGTATCCCAAGCTGGAAGCACCGAAGGGCCTGCTCGACGTCTACGCGAATCCGCCGTCTTCACCCGAGGAGTGCGTGTTTTCGCGGACGACCACCACCATCTCTGCGGATTTGAAAACGCTCATCACCCCCTGTCAGTTCGGCGGCGCTCCGGATTGCTCCAATTGTGGCTGCATCGCCTCGGCGGGCCTCGCGGCGGTGGCCAGGCACCATCTGTTTGGAGTCATTCCGGTGGGCTCCATCTTCAGCGGCTCGATGAAGGTTGGACGAACGCATCCGGCGGCGCCGGCCCGTGCCTGTGGAGTCGCACGCGTGATGCGCCGGGCGACCTTCGGCCGGAAGGTGCGGTCGCTGCGGGCATTCGCCCGGGGGCTCGTGCACACGGCACATCCGCTGCTGGTCCAGATCATTCCGATCCGACGGTGCAACATCGACTGCGGGTATTGCAACGAGTACGACAAGGTCTCCGCGCCGGTGCCTGCCGACACAATGCGCCGGCGTATCGACAAGCTGGCGGAGCTCGGCACTTCGGTCGTGGCCTTCAGCGGCGGCGAGCCGATGCTCCACCCGGATCTCGACGCCCTGATTCGCCACATCCGCGCCCGCGGCATGATGGCCGGCCTGATCACGAACGGCTACTTTCTCGTCCCCAAGCGCATCCATGAATTGAACCGGGCGGGGCTCGACTTCATGCAGATCAGCATCGATAACGCCGAGCCCGACGAGGTCTCGAAGAAGAGCCTTCGGCTGCTCGACAAGAAGCTCGAGCACCTCAGGGATCACGCGACCTTCGACGTGAACATCAACTCGGTGCTTGGTGGAGGCATCAAGAACCCCGAGGATGCGCGCCTCATCAACGCGCGGGCCCGGTCGCTCGGCTTCTCAACCTCCATCGGCATCATCCACGACGGATCCGGCCGTCTGAAACCGCTGGGGCCGGCCGAGCGCAGGGTGTACGACGAGGTGTCGGCGGCCATCAACGGCCCGTGGCAGATCTTCAAGAACCTGTACTCGGGAATTACGAACTTTCAGGACAACCTGGCGGACGGCAGGCCCAACGAGTGGCGGTGCCGCGCGGGGGCGCGGTATCTCTATATTTGCGAGGACGGGCTGGTGCACTACTGCTCGCAGCAGCGTGGGTACCCGGGCGTTCCTCTCGACTCGTACACGACCGCGGCCATACGCCACGAGTTCTCGACGCCGAAGCCGTGCGCGCCGTATTGCACGGTCGGCTGCGTGCACCGCGTGTCGACGATGGACTTCTGGCGAAGCCCGCAGCGCCCGGACCCTGCCGGCCTCCAGACCGGTTCGAGCCGGCACGCCTGAAGCCCAGCAGGCTGCTGAAAAACGCAGCCTGAAATGAGAACTTAGAACTGAGAAGTTAGAAGGCCGCTAGCTTGGCCATGTTCTTCACTTGTGACTTCTAAGTTTTCACTTCTAACTTCAGGTTGCTGGCCTTTTCAGCAACCTGCTAGGCCACCGCGCGCTTCTCGTATTTCCGCACGGCTTTATCGGCCTTCTTGCCAGCTTTCTTGTCGGCCTTCTTCTGGGCCTTCCCGGCCTTTTCAGCTTTCTTCCCGGCCCTCTTGGCCATCTTCGCGGCTTTCTTCTCCGCCTTCCTGGCCTTTTTCGCGGCTCGCGCTTCGGCTTTCTTGTAGGCTTTCCTATCGGCCTTCCGGAGCGGCTTCTCGCCGGCCTTGACCCTCTTCTTGGCTTCCTTTCGCCCGCTCTCCGTTTGCGCCCAATCGGTCTCGAAGATGGTCTTCATCTCGTTGACCACCTTGGGATCGACGACGATGATGCCGACTTCACGGCGCTTTTCGAGCTCGAGCATGCGGAGGCTCTGGCTGCCGAGGAACCCGCGCGAGCCGTCGCGCACGATCGCGCGGATGTGGAGCCGCTTCCCAGGAAACTTTTCGGACTTGATATTCCACTTGGCTTCCACCCGTCCGATCACCTTGACGTCCACGCCCGCCTTCTGCCGCTCGACGAGGATGCGGAGAATGGCGTTGTCGCTCACCTTCGGGTCGTAGATCAGCAGCTCGCGGCGTGCTCCCTGGATGAACTTCGTGAGGCGTTCGCGGCCATTCTCCGGGCTCACGACGAAACGACCGGCTCCGGGGGAGTAAGGCTGGCGGTTGAAATCGGCCTCGAACAACTTGCTCCCTTCCTGCACCAGCTTCCGATTCTTCGTGACGATCCCGAGGCTGCGGCTCTGGCCCATGTCGCGGCCCGTGAAGTTGAAGCCGTAGACGTGCAGACTGGCGTTGTCGACGATCATCATCTTGCCGTGATACCGCAGCAGATCGTCCGCCGTGCGCGAGACGGTCACCCCGCATTGGAGCAGCTCCAGCTCGAGCTTCCGGAGGTTCTTCTCCCCGCCGCGATTGGTATGCGCCGTCAGCGCCCGGACGTTGATGCCGCGGGCCACCGCCGCTTCCAGGGCGCGCGCCAGCTCCGCACGGTCGAGCCTGAAAATGAGGATGTCGATCGATCTCTTCGCTTGCTTGATGGCAGTGAGGACGGGGGCTATGCCCGCATCAGGCTGAACGATGAGCTTCATCGGAGCGTTCCTTGAGCGGAGATGGGACCTGGCATTACTGGCGAGCTGCAGCAAGTTTGCGGCCAAGGCTGAGTCTCCTCGTCGGTGCCCTCCGCCCGGCCGGTTGGCGCGGCGTCGGGAACGTGTGCGAAAACCGCAGGTGACTGGTCTGACCTGGCACACGCGCCCGTGGCCACGCTCTGCAACCCCGTGCAACGGCGGGCAGGCATACCGCTTGCGGTTGAGGTTTCACGATGTCGAATATCTTCATGGCTGGCGTGGACCTCGTGCGCTGGGAGCTGACCTCTCTCGGTGCTGACGGCCCGTACCGGCTGACGATGCATCATCCCCACGGCTCGATCGTCGAATACTTTCACGCCCTGCCCGAGGCGCTGACACGCGAAGCTGAGCTCGAACGTCTCATGACGGCCGCGCGCAGGACGGTGTCGAACCGGATGGAGGTTGCCGTATGAGCACCCCGCCGAGCAGAGTCCTTATTATCGACGACGACGAGGCGACCACCCAAACCTTCGCACGGGTGCTGCGCCTCGAGGGACACGAGGTCCGGACGGCGCTCGACGCCGAGGCCGGGCTGCGCGAAGCGCTCATCGAAACGCCGGACGCCATCATCGTCGACCTTCGGATGCCCCTCATCAACGGCTTGGGATTTCTCTATCGATTGCGCGCTCACGAGCAGTATCACGACACGCCTGTCGCGATTGTGACGGGCGACTACGACCTGGACGACAGCATCGCCCGCGAACTGGACGAGCTTGGCGCGGAATTGCGCTTCAAGCCTCTCTGGTTCGAGGATCTGATCGATCTCGCGCACTCCCTGCTCGCGTCCAATCGAGGCAGCCATCCGCATCCCCTCGCGCAGATGCACTAACAGAGGTTCGAGAGGTTCGAACCTTTAGAAACCTTTCGAACCTTTCGTCAGTAAAAATCGTGAGCGTCGAAATCGACGTCCAGCCCGCGCATGCCGTGTACCGCCTCGGCCCGCACCGAAGTGACACCCTCCTGATTCTGCAGCACCCCTTCGACCATCAGAAATGGCTCTTCGACGATGATCAGGCGATCGCGTGCGAACAGGTCCGGCTGCACGATGATGTTGGCGATGCCGGTCTCGTCCTCGAGGGTGAGGAAGACGAAACCTTTCGCCGTTCCCGGACGCTGCCGGGTGATGACCATCCCCGCGACGCGGATGCGGCGGCCCTGGCGAGCGGTGCGCAGATCGATGGCGCGCATCACACCGCGCGTCGCCAGCTCGTCCCGTCTGAGCGCCATGGGATGGCGGCCGACGGTGAGGCCCGTGCCCGCATAATCAGCGACCAACCGCTCCGCCTCGGTCATGGGGGCGAGCGGACAGTCCACGTCAACCGCCGAGGCCGACGAGCAGGCAGCGTCTTCACCCTCGTCCGGCCCGGCGTGCCCGGCGTGCTCCGCGGCGATCGTGTGAAGAGCTCGCCGGAGGGGCGTACGGCACGTTCGGCCTGCCACAGCGCCGATCGGCGGTCGTACCCGAACGAATTGAGCGCGCCGATATCGGCGAGCGTGACGACCTCGGCGCGGCGCAGGCCGGCCGTCGCGATGAGATCGTCGAGCGACGCAAAACGGCCACCGGCGCGCGGGAGACGCTCCGGCCGGAGCCAGTCGTGCGAACAGTTGTTGCAGAACCAGCTCGTCCGATCCACGCGTTCGAGCATGGACGGGTCGTCGCAGGCGCATTTCGGGCAGATCGCGGGACGGGCGCCGTCTTCGTCCCGCCGGGCGCGGGTGGGCCCGCGCGCGATGAGTGTTCCCGCCTGCCCGCGCAATCCATTCACATACCGCAGTCCCAATCGGATCGACCCGTCGGCCTCCACGGTGCAATCCCGCTCCGACACCTGCACGTCGATGGGCTGAAACCGGACGCCGCGGCGCTGCGCGTCCTTGACAAGCGTCGATGGATGGTAGAACCCCATCGGCTGGTTGTTGAGGAGCGCGGTATAGAACGCGGCGGGGTAATGCGCTTTGAGGTACGCGCTGGCATAGGCCAGCAGCGCAAAGCTCGCGGCGTGCGATTCGGGAAACCCATAGAGCGCGAACGACGTAATCGCCGTGATGATCTGCTCGGCGGCATCGCCGTCGATGCCCTGTCGAGTCATCCCGTCGCGAAGCTGCCGCTCGATCTGCGTCATGCGCCGCTCGGATCGCTTGAACCCGAACGCGCGGCGCAGATCCTCGGCCTGTCCGCCGGTAAACCCGGCGGCCACCATCGCGATGCGGAGCAATTGCTCCTGAAAGAGCGGCACGCCGAGCGTCCGCGCCAGGATCGGCTCGAGCGAGGGATGCGGGTAACGAACGGCTTCCCGTCCCGCGCGCCGGTTCAGATAGGGATGCACCATCTGGCCGACGATCGGACCCGGGCGGATGATCGCCACCTGCACGACGATGTCATAGAAACAGGCCGGCTTGAGACGCGGCAGCGTCGCCATCTGGGCGCGCGATTCGACCTGGAAGACCCCGACCGTGTCCGCGTCGCACAACATGCGAAACACCGCCGGGTCGTTCGGCGGGAGGTGGGCGAGATCGACAAGCTGACGCTTGGACAAATCTGAAGTCTGAAGTCTGAAGTCTGACGAGCCTTCTTTCAGACTTGAGGTTTCAGGTTTCAGGTTTTGCGTCGCCGTTCACCAGGGCGATCGCGTCCTGGAGCACCGCCATCATCCCGAGACCGAGAAGATCGACCTTCACGATCCCCATGTCGGCGCAATCGTCCTTGTCCCACTGCACGACCACGCGGCCCGGCATGCTGGCGTTCTCGAGCGGCACGACGGCGTCGAGCTGACCCTGGCAGATCACCATGCCGCCGGAGTGTTGCCCGAGATGGCGCGGCAGGTCCTGGATTTCTCCCCAGAGGCGCGCGAACAGCCGGACGCCGTCCGAGTTCGGATCGAGGCCGACCGACGCGAGATGCCTGCGGCAGCGTGTCGGCCGGATCGGTGAACTCGAAGTTGTTCATCACCTTCGCCAGGCGATCGACCTGCGCCGCCTCGAACCCGAGCGCCTTCCCCACTTCGCGCGCGGCACTCCTGCCGCGGTACGTGATCACGTTGGCGGTCATCGCTGCGCCCAGCCGGCCGTACTTGTCGTACACGTGCTGGATGACGCGCTCCCGCCGGTCGCCGCTCGGCAGGTCGAGATCGATGTCCGGCCATTCGCCGCGCTCCGCCGACAGAAACCGCTCGAACAGGAGATCCATCCCGACCGGATCGACGGCGGTGATACCGAGGCTGTAGCACACCGCGCTGTTGGCGGCCGACCCGCGGCCCTGCACCAGGATGTCGTGCTGGCGGCAGAAGTTCACGATGTCCCAGACGATCAGGAAATAGCCGGCGAGATCGAGCGTCTCGATGAGATCGAGCTCGCGCGCGATCTGGGCGCGGGCCCGATCGTGATACGGCCGATAGCGATCGCGCGCGCCGACCTCGGTCATCTGGCGGAGAAACGACGCCTGGGTGTCGCCGTGCGGCACCGGATAGGCGGGAAAGCGGTAGCCGAGATCGGCCATCGTGAATTGAAGCCGATCGGCCAGTTCCGCCGATCGGGCGATCGCGTCGGGACGATCCGCGAACCGCGCCGCCATGGTGTCGCGCGAGTGCAGGTACCGCTCGGCATTCGGCGCCAGCCGCCGGCCGGCATGCGCGAGATCGGTGTGATGGTGGATGCACGTCAGGACGTCGAACAGCGGCCGCTCGGCTGGCGTCGCGAACCGGACGCCGCCGGTGGCGACGACCGGCACCCGGAACGCCGCGGCCATCGCGGCCAGCGCCTGGTTGTCGGCTTCCTCGTCTCGGCGGGCATGCCGCTGCAGCTCGACGTACGTGCGATCGCGGCCGAAGAGACCGACGAGGCGATCGAGCAGGCCGCCCACGCCGAACCGGCGTGTATCGAGCGCCGCGCGGCCTGCCAGCGCGATAAGGCCGGTGGTGAAGCCGTCGAGCTCGTCGAGCGCGAGCGCGCCCCCGCCTTTCGGCGCGCGCAGTTTCATGCGGGTGACGAGACGGCAGAGATTACGGTAGCCCTCCTGGCTTTCGCAGAGGACGGGCAGAGCAACGAAGGGCTGGAAGGGCGGGAAGTCTGAGGCTGGAAGTCTCAAGTCTCCAGTCTGAAGTCTGCGTTTCGACCTGCCCTTCCTGCCCTTCCTGCCCCTCCTGCCTCTCCTGCCTCTTGCGGAGCTGAAGTGATGGTCAGCTCGGCGCCGATGATCGGCTTGATGCCCGCGGCGAGGGCGGCCTTGTGGAACCGCGGCGCTCCGTAGACCCCGTCACGGTCGAGGAGCGCAAGCGCGGGGTAGCCCAGATCCGCGGCGCGGTCCACGATCGCTTCGGGCAGCGACGCGCCTTGAAGAAAGCTGAAGGCAGAGGCAGCGTGGATCTCGATGTACGAGGACACGGAATTCCGCCGTCAATCAACGATGGCGTCGATGAACCAGCCGTCGGTTTCCCGATCGCGGAAGATCCGATACACGGCCCCATCGCTGAGCGCCACATCCCACTCGTCGCGGTCCCACGAGGGCAGGAGAGGCGGGATGGGCTGGAAGGGTCCTATTACTCGAGAAGTCTGAAGTCTCAAGTCTGAAGTCTGACCTCGCCCTTCCTGCCCTTCCTGCCCTTCCTGCCCTTCCTGCCTTTCCTGCCCCTCCTGCCCCCCTGCCCACCAGTGACCAGACGTGCGCCAGGGACCGGCCGATTGGAGCACCGCGCCGCCGGTGAAGCTTCGACGATCCGTCGTGACGCGGACTGGACGGCCGGCGTCGACCGCCACACGAGCCGGCACCGGCTGGCGACAGCGTCTGAGAGACGACACGACGGCCACTCCATCGCTGACCCGCCGAGCTCGCTGTGATCGTGTCGAACGGGCAGAATTCCGCAGCGGACGCGCCTTCGACGCGAGGCGGCTGCCGTGATCGTCGTGTCGTGATCCGTCGCGAAGGGCGCATCTCGAACGCGCCGGGACGGTAAGAGTCGACCCTGGCAGACGCGCCGATCCGGTCCACCCCCATCAGCGCGCCGAGGCGCGCCAGCAGCGTGGACAGCTGCTCGGGCGTCGGGTGCGCCCGCGTGAAAAGCCGGTGCTGCAGCACGCGGCCTGGCGTCGGATCGATCACGACGGTGACGCCATCGATGGCGGCGGGCGGCGGATGCGATTCGAGATCGAGCAGCGCCAGCGTGCGGAGCGTCCGCACGTCGCGGATCGGCGCCGGCAGCTCGAGTCGCCGCGCGTGACTCTCGCTGGGTTCGACCGGCTCCCCATGCCCTGCGCCGGCGCCTGCCGAACGGGCCGACGGGCACGTCACGAGGCGAAGCACCACATGCAGGACCGCCGCACCGCGATCGCGACGCTCGAGACGCATCGCGAGCGGCTCGAGAAGCCGTGTCAGCACGAACGACAACGGCTCGAGTCCCTCGATGGGCCAATCGAGCTCGATCGAGGACTCGAAACGCTCCTCGGGAACGTCCGGCACCAGCGGACGCGTGTCCTCACCGCGCGCGATCGCCCGCCAGAGCAGCCCGTCCTTCCCGAGCCGCGCCGACAGATCCGCGGGCGGAAGCGCCGCGAGCTCGCCCAGCGTTTTCATCCCCCAACGTTTGAACGCAGAGACCGCTCGAAATCTGAAGTCGAAATCTGAAGTCTGAATGTCGTGCCAGACTTCAGCTTGAGATTTCAGCCTTTTCGAGAATCTCGATCGGCACCGACGCGAGCGCCGCGGCTTCTTCGCCGGGATCGACCACGGTGAGCCCCGGCCGCGCCTGCGCGAGCACGAGCGCCGCCATCCGCGTCGCCGCGACCGCGACGTGCACCCGCGTCCCGCGCGCCGACGCCTCGCGCCGGATCTCTTCGCCGATGGTGCGCGGCCTGCCGAGCAGCCGCTCGAGCCCGCTGACGTCGATCGACACCAGATCGTCGCCGTGCCGCTCGTAGCGCGGCGAGAACTCCTGCGCGATCGCCACGAGCTGGTTCACGACGTATTCCACGCAGAGACGCGCAGAGCTCGCTCGACTCTGAGTGAGACTCCGGCGAGCTCTGCGCGAGCTCTGCGTGCGATCGTGATCAGCGAGGCGCAGGCGGTCGATACAGACAGGCATAGCAGGGCGAAGGGCGGGAGTCGGGGATCGAGGTGCGGGGGTCAGAGATCGGGGAGTGCGGATTACCCATGGTGGCACACGGTCGTGCGAATCACGACGGTTGTATCCTCACGAACACCGGCGCGCGCTCTGATCACGCGTGCATGGATGTCGAGGCCTTCGAACAAGCGTCCGGCAAACCTGCTCCCTGCTCCCTGTTCCCTCATCCCCATCCCCGCCCGATTCCCTGTTCCTTCATCCCTAAACGAAGCGTGAGCCCGGCCGAGCTGCGCGCCATCCGCTCGGCGCCGGCCAGCACACAGACCGTCTGACGCCCCTCCACCATCCGCTGCAGCCGGAGCCAGGTCGTGAACGGGAGACGCCGCAACGCCTCGGCGGGCGCATCCACGACATCGAAGACGACCAGCCCGAAGTTCCCCGCCTGCAGCACGAGCGTGAGCGCGCGGACCGCCTGCTCCATGGCGCGCTGGTTCATGTCGTGGCACATCCCCGGGTTCGCCACGACAAACCCCCGGATCCAGAGGAGGCGTTCGAGATCGACGCCGGCGGCCGCCGCCGACTCGACATCCAACATGTCGAGCGCGTCGACCAGCGCCACGAGCTCGCCGCGTGCGGTGGCGGCGGCCAGCAGCCGCAGCAACAGGCTCGTGCGCCCCGACGAACGCGGGCCGACGAGCTCGGAAAGCTGTCCGCGCGGGAACCCGCCGAGAAGCCGCGCGTCCAGCGCCGACACCCCCGTGGGGCCGGCGGCGTATTCGTCCAGAACTCCCGCCGATGGCGGCGCCTGCGTCAGAGCGCGAGCGAGCTGGCGTGTCTGCAGGAGTGATTCGAGGTCAGCGCGTGCGAGGGCCATAGTTTCGCCTTATCTTCGCTATCCTGCGAAACTATAGCCCACACGGCTTCCGTCGATCAAGCGGGCAGGTGTTAAGATACGTGCGAAGCCCGAAGCGCAGGACTAAAGCCCTGTGCTACATTCGTTTAGCCACATTCATTCGAGCCGTTTCACGCCTCAGGATTACCGATTGGCCGATTCCGCTCAGGCAGAACCCACCACGGTCGACACCGCCATTGGCGCGACATCGAAGGCGACTGATCCTCGAGGCCTCCGCCGTACGCTGGCGGCCTTCGCCTATCGTGATTTCCGCGTGCTCTGGTTCGGGGCCTGCACGTCGAGCATCGGGACGTGGATGCAGAGCCTGGCCGAAAACTGGCTGGTGCTCGTCGCTGACCGGGTCGGCCACCTTTCTCGGTCTCGATGCCTTCCTGCAGCAGCTGCCGATCATGCTGTTCACCCTCATCGGCGGCGTGCTGGCCGATCGCCTCGATCGCCGCCGGACGCTGCTGATGTCGCAGTACGTGCAGATCACGACCGCGGCCACGCTCGCGGTGCTCGTCTACTTCGGCTACATCCAGATCTGGCACATCCTGGCGCTGTCGTTCATCACCGGTTGCGCCCAGGCGTTTGGCGGGCCGGCGTACCAGTCGCTGATTCCGTCGCTCGTCGACAAGCGCGACCTGACGAACGCCATCGCGCTCAACTCGATCCAGTTCAACGTCGCGCGCGTGCTCGGACCGCTGTTTGCCGGCGCGGTGCTCTCGATATTCACGACCTGGGGGTTCAGCGAGTCGAGCCCGCAAGCCATGGCCGCCTGCTTCACGCTGAACGCGCTGTCGTATCTGGTGGTGATCTACGCGCTCGTCTCGCTTCACGTGAAGCACATCCCGCCGCTGACGACGCAGCCGATGCTCGACGATCTGCGGAGCGGCTTGCGCTACGTCAAGGACACGCCGGCGATTCCACCGCTCATCGTGCTCGCCTTCGCGACGACGTTCCTCGGCATGCCGCTCCTGACGCTGCTGCCCGTCTACGCGCGCGACATCTACCACCAGGGCGTCGGCGAATACAGCCGCATGATGGCGTTCGCCGGCGCCGGCGCCATCACCGGCTCACTCATCGTCGCGTCGCTCGGACGCTTCAAACGGATGGGCGTGACGACCCTGTGCGTCCAGATCGCCTTCGGTTTTCTCATCGCGCTGTTCGCGGTGACGCGCATCATCTACGTGAGCTACGCGCTGCTCTTTCTGACCAATGTCGCGCTGATGATCGTCTTCTCGACCGTCACCTCGCTCGTCCAGCTCATCGCGCCCAACGAGATGCGCGGCCGCGTGATGAGCATCTACATGCTGGCGTTCCGCGGCGGGATGCCGCTCGGCAGCCTGGCGAGCGGCTATCTCGCGAGCGTGTTTTCGGCGCCGGCGGTCCTGGTCGTGAACGGGGGATTGTTGATGGCCGTCGCCACGTACTTCCTGCTGCGGAGTCATGGGTTGCGTGAGATCTAAAGAAAATCTGAAGCTCTGAAGTCTGATCAGACTTCAGACTTCAGACTTCAGACTTCAGACACTGGCTCCCCCGTCAGGGTGGTTTGCTATACTGGAGTTTCCGACGACATCTCCTCCGGCACCGCGCCGTATTCGTGTGTGAGGGAGCAGTAACAATGCGAATCCTCGGCATGATGTTCGCGTCGCTGCTGTTGGGCGGAGTCCTGGCGGCTCAGGCGCCCGTCGCGACACGCGCGCAGGCCGCTGCTGCGACGCCAGCGCAGGCGCCCGGGGCCAAGCCTGATGCGGCCCTTCCCGCGCCGCACGTGGGCGGGACCCTTGCCCAGATCATGCGCGCGAACCTGTTTCACAATTCGAATCTGTTGTTCGCGGCGCAGACCGCCGATCCCGCCGATCCGCAGAAGCCGCTCGATGCCTCGTTCGGGATTTTCGCGAAGGTGTATTACGGGTGGCCCGTGATCGAAAATGCGGCCATCGCGATGATCGAGGCGCCCGACTGGATCCTGAAGCCCGGACGCTTCTGTTCGAACGGCCGCCCTGTCCCAGTGGAGCGTCCCGATTTCAGGAAGTTCGCCGAGGATCTTGCCGTCGCAGGAAGGTTTGCCCTCAAGGTCGCGCAGTCCAAGAGCATGGACAACATGATCGAGGCGGGCAGCAGAGTCTCCGACGCATGCGGGGCATGCCACACGGTCTATCGCGACAATCCCGATCTGGACGACCTGGCGGTCCCGAAGGAACTGTTCGAGGCCACGCTGAGAAAGCAGACGGCCAGCCGGTGCGCGGGGTACGTCGTCAACTGAGGCCGGCGGCTCTCCTGTCGCCGATCGTCACCCCGACTCTGCTGGCCGCATGGCTTGCGTGTCCTGCTCATCCTGCCGTCGCCCAGTCCGATCAACCACGACAGCTCACGCCGCTGATCGTCGAAGTCGTCGCGAGCGGCAAGTCGGTCGCCGACGTGCAGGTCGTCGTCGGCGATCGGACGGTCGTAAGCGATCGCGACGGTCGAGCCGCCTTCGACGTGGCGCCGGGCTCCATCGAGATCACCGTTCGCTCGCCGCAGCACCTGCCGTCCACCACTCGAGCGACGATCACCGCCGGCACGCCGAGCACAGTCCAAGTCGCGCTCGAGCCGCTGCCCGAAGTCGAGGACGCCGTCATCGTGACCGCCACGCGGACGAACACGCGGCTGGCGGACCAGCCTGTCCGTGTCGAGGTGATCGGCCGGGAGGAAATCGAAGAGAAGGCCCTGATGACGCCTGGCAGCGTCGCCATGCTGCTCGGCGAAACCTCCGGCCTGCGCGTGCAGACCACCGCGCCATCGCTCGGGGCGGCCAACGTGCGTATCCAGGGCCTGCGCGGACGCTACTCTCAGCTCGTGGCCGACGGCCTGCCGCTCTACGGCGCGCAGGGCGACTCGTTCAGCCTGCTGCAGGTGCCGCCTCTCGATCTCGACCAGGTCGAGATCATCAAGGGGGTGGCATCCGCCCTTTACGGCGCGTCGGCGCTCGGCGGCGTCATCAACCTGGTCTCGAGGCGGCCGGTGAATGACGACCGCCAGCTGCTGATCAACCGCACGTCCCAGGCCGGCACGGACGTGTCGCTCTGGCTCGCCGACGCGCTGAGCGGAGGCTGGGCGTTGAGCCTGCTCGGCGGTTATCACGGCCAGCGCGTCCGTGATCTGGACGACGACGGCTGGTCGGACGTCCCGGCGTTCGATCGCGGGGTCCTGCGGCCGCGCCTGTTCTTCGACAACGGCCAGGGCCGTTCGCTGTTTGCCACCCTCGGCGTGATGGCAGAGCAACGCGAAGGGGGAACGCTTCCGGGCCGCGCGGCGCCGGACGGTCAGCCGTTCGAGGAAGCGCTTTCGTCGCGACGCATCGACGGCGGATTCGCCGGACGGTGGCTGACCGCCGAGCAGCGTCTGATCGCGGTACGCGGTTCCGCCATGCGGCAGTCGCAGGATCGACTGGTTCGGCACGACCGAGGAGTTCGGTGTCCGGGCGAACTGGTTTGGCGAGGCATCGATCCAAGGCGTTCGGGGCCGCCACGTCTGGGTCGTTGGGACGTCGTTCCAGCAGGACCGGTTCGATTCGCGGGAGCTGCCCCACTTCGACTATCGCTTCTCGTCGCCGTCTGTGTTCGGGCAGGATGAAATATCGTTCGGACCCCGGTGGACAGTGGCGCTCAGCGGCCGGGTCGACTTTCACTCGGAGTACGGAACGCTCGCGACCCCTCGCGTGTCGGTGCTGGCGCGGCCCAAGCCTGGTTGGACGATTCGCATCGCGACAGGAACGGGCGCCTTCACGCCGACCCCGTTCACGGAGGAAACCGAAGAGACCGGGCTCTCACGCGTGCTTCCACTCACCGGTCTACGTGCCGAGCGTGCGCGGGGCGCGTCGGTGGACGTCACGCGGACCCTGGGCGTCTTCGAGGTGACGGGAACGATGTTCGGCTCCGTCGTTGACCATCCACTCGCACAGCGCGTGATCGATGACACCCACGTGTCGCTCATCAACCTGGGAGAGCCCGCGCGGACATGGGGCACCGAGCTTCTCGTCCGCTACCGCTCGGGCGGATTCACGGCGCTCGCGACCCACGCCTGGACGCGGTCGACCGAGCTCGATCCAGATCTGAACGTGCGCCGCGAGGTGCCGTTGACGCCGGACCACACGGGATCGCTGAACGCGATGTGGGAGGGCCAGGACTGGGGCCGGTTCGGCATCGAGGCGTACTACATCGGCCGGCAGGCGCTCGAAGACAACCCGTACCGCGAAAACGGAAAGGCGTTCTTTCTGATCGGCGCGCTCGTCGAGCGCCGGTGGGGACGAGCCCGGTGGTTTCTCAACAGTGAAAACCTGCTGAACGTGCGGCAGACGCGGGACGATCCGCTCACCCTCCCCGCACGAAAGCCCGACGGGCGCTGGACGGTTGACGCGTGGGCGCCGCTCGACGGGCTCGTCGTCAACGGCGGTGTCCGGTTGACGTTTTGATCGAGGCGCCTAGCACCCTCTGGCCCGAACCGTGACGACCGAAGCAAATTCTGCGCTGACCGTCGAAGGGTCTCATGAGCGGCTGAGCCGCCGGCGCTCGCTCAGGATCAGGCCGTATTCGGCGGACCGCTTCCAGACGCGGTTACCCATCTCGGTCAGCTGGACCGCCTTCACTCCGTAGTACAAGAAGAAACCGCCCACCAGCCCGATGATCGCGTAGCGGAGCATGTCCACGCCCATCGTCCCGAGGCGCGGGGCGAACGTGCCCAGGAACTGGTAGGACAGAAATCCGGCCACCGCGATCAGCGGCGTCATCACGGTGCGCGCGCCCCACGATGCCACCCGGGACTGTTTCTCCATCAGCGCGCTGACGGTCTGCAGACGATCGACCGCTGTCTTTACCCGATCGAGGTCGCTGGCAAGGAGGACGTCGCGAAGCGCGACCTGCGCCCGGCAGGCGTTCGCGACGCGGTACTCGCCGCGCAGACGCGAGGGACGCACCACCCTGACCGTATAGCCGGGGAACTTGGTCTTCAGGGTCGTCACCAGGCGCTCGCGCGACTCCGGCGAGCACTCGCCCAGCGTCGAGACGACGTCGATGTCGACCCGCCGTCTGGCGGGCACGTACACGACCTCGTGGAGATCGCTCGAGGCGTCTTGAATATACGCCGCGGCGTGCGGGGCGATCCGTTCGTGCAGCATCGCTTCATGATCGAGACACGGCAGGCTCGGCACCGGCGGAGGCGGATCGAGGCGCAGGCGGTAAAGCTTGATCGCGAGCACCGTGGCGAACGTGCCGAGCGTATCGAAGAATTGCCGGCAGTCTGCCTCACCGTCGCGGACGTGTTCGCGTACCTGCACCGGCCCGCACGATATCACGGGCGCGCGCCTGGACCGCGGACGACGGACGGATCGAGGATAGACGCCGGAGGATGCTGGCGGAGCGCGAGTGCCGCATCGCCGAAGTTCGTAGCAATACTGGCTGCACCTGCGGCCGATTGCAGACGAACTCCCGAGGCACGCCGCTCTACCAGCGGCAGCCGCGGAAGGTGCCGTCGGAGACCCCTGGGATGCGGTCGACCCTGCGCGGGTCTACTTCTTGTCGGCATCCGGGGTCGCGCCCGGAGCGGACCCGCCGAGGAAGAGCCGGCGGCCGTCGTTGAAGGTGAAGTCCCGGCCCACGGCCTTGTTCGTTCCGTCCTTGGCCATGTACGCGTCGATGAGGAGCTCCGTGCCCACCGGGACGGAATTCTTCGTCACGCCCATGCGGATCAACTGGTTCGGGCTGCCGCCTTCGATCATCCACGTCGTGACCTTGCCGTCGGCGTCTTTGACGTCGACGTGGAACCACGAGTGCGGGTTGATCATTTCCCACTTCACCAGCGTGCCCTTGAGCTTCAGCGGCTTGTTCACGTCGAACTCCGCCGAAAAGGCATGATGCGCCCCCGCCGGCACGCCCATCCCCAGCATTCCCACGCCGAGCACCATCGCCGCTAGCTTCGTTCGCATTGGCATCCTCTCCTTATTCCGACGATCGTCTGCCACCCGTGTCCGATCTCGACCGCCCAGTAATTAGTTCGATCCTTTTTTCGCCGCCGCCTCGGCCGCCCGCTTCTCCAGGACGCGCGCGTTCGTCAGCATGTTCGCGATCGAGTAGTTGCCCTCGTAGCACGCGTGCTCGAAGAAGGGCCCCTGCGGATCCATCCGCTCGAAGGGCACTTCCGCGGTCCAGGACCGCGTCCAGGTCTTCGGATCCTCGACCGTGAAGCGGTAGTCGATCCGGTCCGCCGACACGCGCGTGAACCGCTCGGTGATCCTCATGTCGGCGCTGGCGCCCGCTGAAGGTCTGCCCTGTCATCGGCCCCTGCGCCGCCGCCTGCACCCGGCCGTTCGAGTTGCGCGTCTCGACCACGAGCGTGTTGCCCTCCCAGTGGCCGCGCGAGACGCCCACCCAGCTCCGCACGTTCGTCGGAGGGAACGGGCGATTGTCGAGCGGGATGATGCGCGCGTCGTGCAGCCGCTCGACCAGAATCGTGACGTAGCCCGGCGACTGGATGATCTGGTAATTCGCCAGATAGCCCGGGCTCACGAGCGGCGGCGGCACCGCGGCCATCATCAGACATCGGGTGTCGATCTTGATGCCGTGCACCGAATCCAGGTTGCCGCCCCGGATGTCCGTTGCGGTAAACCCGGGCGGCGGCGTGCCCACCGTCCGCGCCTTCGTAATCGCGTCGTTCCGCCGCACGGCTTCCTCGGTCTGCGGCGGAAGCTGCCCATCCGGCGGATCCACGATCAGCGACGTCCGCAGGTTGCGCGCATAGGTCGACTGGCTCCGCGCGAGCCCGAACTGCCCGTCGTCGTAATGCACGTCCTGCCGGGTGCCGGGCACCGTCTGCTCGTCTTCGCGCGCCTTGGCCGCCGCCTCGATCTTGTCCATTTCCTCGGGCGTGTAGAACTCCTTCGTGACGCCCTTGGGCCGCTGGAGCGGAATGTACGTGGAGTTGGTCCAGTAGCCCGACAGATCCGGCTGGCCATCCGCCGTCTTGGGCGGCGTGTACGCCTTCGCGGCCGTGCCGTTCGCCTTCGCGGGAGCGGGCGCCTGGCCGGCCACCGTGACCGTGGCGAGCGCCAGAACCGCCCCCACTCCAACCGAACCAAGACCTCGATACATCATCTACAACTCCTCTTTGCAGGCTGCCGAAAACGCAGCCTGATGAGAACCCAAAACTGAGAAGTTAGAAGTCCGCATACTCCTGCCCTGGTGTTCTTCACTTTTGACTTCTAAGTTTTCACTTCCAACTTCAGGTTGCTGGCCTGCCCGTTACTTCGTGCCTGGCTTGCGGAGATGGCCGTACACCGCGTCCTCCGCAAACTCGATGCAGCGATATTCGACGAGCTCCGCATTCCGCTCCACGCGCCGGTAGAGCGGCATGCTCATCTTCCAGGGCCGCGTGAACACCTTGGGATCTTCGACCGTCACTTCGTACAGCAGCGTGTCGGCGCTGCGCGGCGTGATGCGCTCGACCGTGTGCAGCGCGTCGCTGTGGTAATTGCCCGCGCGGTCGAACCACGTCGTATCCAGGTAGCCCTTCGTGTCGATGACCAGCGTGTCGCCGTCCCACCGCCCGTGCGACCAGCCCATCCAGCTGTCGGCCGGCGCCTCGATCTGGTCCGCCTTGTCCATGTAGACCGTGCGCACGGCGCCCGCAAACTCATGGAACATCATGAGGTGCTTCGGATTCTGCATGATCTGAAACGGATACGGCATGTACATGGCGCGCGGCACGCCTGGCAGATAGCACTTGATCTCGGGATCGAGCTTCAGCCGGTTCGTGAAATTCTCGTTCTTCTTCGCCAGCGCCTCGGGGCGATACGGCAGATCGCCCTCGACCACTCCATTGCCGCCCGGGATCGAGTACGCCGCCCCCAGTTGCTCGTTCAGCACGCCGGGCGCCGCCGAGTGCGCTTCGATGTTCCAGTGGGCCGAGTTGATCGCCTGCCAGATCCCGTTCAGATTGGGCTTGCCGTCTGCCGTCCGCGGAGCTCGATACGCCGGTCCTTGACCACTGACCGTCGCCACGGCCAGGCCGAGGCTGGCCGCGATCATCATCACTCGTGCATACCGGTTCCGCATCGGATCGGCCCCTTCTCGGAAGCTGTGGGTTTGGTCTGGAAACTGATGTTTCCCGCAGCAGATACTCCTCTTAAATCACTCAAATGTCAAGGTTTGACATCGATTCACGCCGGGATGCCGCAGCCGGTTTTACGTGCCTGTCAACACGAGTGACCGGCTTCGCTGCTAATACGTGTGTCCCCCTCCCGCCTTTACCGAAGCCTGCCACGTCGCTGACGCTTCGGCGGACCGTCGTGGCCCTGGCAGAGGCCGATCGGCGACTCGTCGATGGGGTCGTGCGCGAAGGCGGGGGCCGGACCGTAGGGCC
Source organism: uncultured Acidobacteriota bacterium (assembly GCA_963745495.1). GTDB lineage: Bacteria > Acidobacteriota > Vicinamibacteria > Vicinamibacterales > CAVVIG01 > CAVUXJ01. The sequence continues at coordinate 187,780 of CAVUXJ010000015.1, read as the reverse complement.
CACCAGACGGCTGAGCTCGAGGGACGATTCTCAAAGGGACGATTTATGTCGTCTTAGCGCGCGCTGATGTCGAAGCACATCAGTCGATCCTGCTCCCGCACGTAGAGCCGGCCGTCGGCAATGACCGGCGGCGCCCACGTGGGGAATTGACCGCTCGGGATCTCGAACCGGGACACCTCGCGGTACTGATCTGGCCGCGCCTCGGCCAGCCCCAGCACACCGTCCTCGCTCAGCAGATACAGAAACTTGTCGGCGACGATCAGCGAACCTTTTCCGACGCTGCGATGGCGCCACAGCACCTCGCCCGTTCTGAACCGCATGGCCGTCAGAATGCTGTTGCTGAACCCATACAACACGTCGCCGACCAGCACCGAGGTCGAGTAGTGATTCATCATCTCCCGCGTGAAGTACACCTCGGAGGCGCCGCGTGCGCCAAGCTTCAGCAGCGCGGCGCCGGTACCGTAGTCGGTCGACAGGAAGACGTGGCCATCCCGGACAATCGGGGTGGCGATATTCGCCGTGCCGTTCGAGACCCGCTCGTACCGCCAGAGCACCTGTCCGTTGTCCACCCGGACGCCAAAGGCGCTCGCCCCGCTCAGCGCGATGACCTGGCGGACACCCTCGACGTCGGCCACAACGGCAGAGGAATAGCCTGCCTCATCGCTGCCGGCTTTCCACTGCAGCGTGCCATCGAGCTTGTTGAGCGACACGAGCGACGCGCCGGGACCACCCGGCATCACGATCAGCCGATCCCCGTCCACGAGCGGCGATTCGCTGAATGCCCACTCAATCATCGGGCCGGCTGTACTTCTGGGCGACGTTTTGCGACCAGATGATCTTGCCCGTGGCCGCGTCCAGAGATGCCAGGGTGCCGTCGGCGGCCATCGCATACAGCCGATCCCCGTCGATGGTCGGCGTGCCGCGCGGACCGTTGCCGCGCGACTCGCGGAACGACCTCGTTGAGGTCGGCGTCTCCCAGATCTTGGCGCCGGTCTTCACGTCGAACGCCATGACCAGTTGTTGCGAGCCGCGCTGGCCCTGCGTGTAGAGACGGCCCCGAGCCACGGAGAGCGACGCGTAGCCCTCGCCGAGTCCTGTCGCCCGCCACACCAGCGGCGGACCGCCCTTGGGCCACGCGGCGAGCAGGCCGGTTTCGCTGGAGATGCCGTCACGGTTCGGACCGCGCCATTGCGGCCAGTCGGCGGCGCGCGGCGTCGCGGACACGATAACGAAGCACAGGAGGCATGCGGCTACCCGCGACATGCTGATCCTTCGTTCCAGCGCGCGTTGATCCCTCGTTCACGTCCGCGCACGTCAGGTTCCTATTCGGACATGTAATTTTCATGACAGCTCAAACAGGCGCTATACATCTCGCCGCCGACGGCAAACAGCCGATCGGCATTCCTGGCTTCCGCGGCCCGCACGGCGGCGGTACTGGTCTCGATGAGCGTCTGCGCCGCCTCGCTTCCATCGGCTGCCATCGCTGGCGCGGCGAGAGAGCAACAGCTGGTTGCCCCCTTTGACAATCGTGGCCGCCGCGTTCCGGACCTTCGTCCACTCATCGTTGGACCGCGGCCGCAGTTCCTCTATCCCCGCAGTGGTGACAACCGTCGACACCGCGCGCCAGACGACGCCGGCGTTCGGATTGAGGACCGATTGCATGAGCTCCCTGATCCCCATCACCGGCTTGGACGGCGCCGGCACGTCCGCGGTGCGACAGCCTGTCGCAAGAACCAGACACATCGCAGCGAGCCACTCACCTGTTCCCATATCATTCCGCTTCAGAAAATCTGAAGTCTGAGTCTGAGCAGGATTCAGATTCAGACTTGAGGCTTTCCGTCTTCCTGGAAAACCTGAAATCTGAAACCTGAAACCTGATCAGACTTCAGACTTGAGACTTCGAGACCTTTCGCGTCCCTGCGGCCATGTTACACCACGAAACGCGACGCCTGAGTCGATGGTCCGGGTAAGCCTCGATCTTATGCCTGGCAAAACCGAAATCTGAAGCCTTGCTCCGAATCGAGACTTCAGACTTGAAAACTGACACGTGAAACGGCGTCCAGTCAACGGGTCGCCCCAATCCAATCTTCCCAGCCCGCATCCTCGAAAGAGCCTATAATTCCTCCCGTCATCCTGAAAGAGGAGTCATGAGATCACGATCGAGCCTATTCGCGATGTTGTTGGTCCTCCAGTCGGCGCCCGCTCTTCGCGCAGGGCCAGCCTCCGCCGCCTACGCCCACTGAAACCACAACACCGGACATCCCGGGGGTCGTCGCCGCCGGCACGAAGGTTCAGCTGGTGGCCCAGGGACTCCGCGGGACGGAGGGACCGATCGCGGCGCCGGACGGCAGCCTTCTGTTCACGGAACAGACCGCCAGCGTCATCACCAAGGTCGACGCGCAGGGGAACCGCACCTCCTTCCTCGAGAAAACCAATGGGGCGAACGGCGTCACGTTCGACTCGAAGGGCCGGCTGATCGCCACGCAGCCTGCCACGAAGGAGATCGCGATCCTGACGCCGACCCGCACGGTCCTCGCGAGCTCGTTCGAGGGCCAGCCGCTGACGGGTCCGAACGACGTCATCGTCGACCGGAAAGGCGGGGTGTATTTCACGGACCCCGGCCCGAACCCGGATGCCGGGAGTCACGATACCTCGCGCTCCGGCGGTCTTCTACATCAGGCCGGACAGCAAGGTGATCAAGATCGCCGATGGCATCGCCCGACCCAACGGCGTCATCCTCAGCCCGGACGAAAAGACCCTTTACGTCGCGGACACGCTCGGGGAGGCCGTGATCGCGTTCGACGTGCAACCCGATGGCGGCGTGAGCAACAGGCGCGACTTCGCCAAGCTCGCAGGGGTGACCAAGGAAGCGACATCGGCGTGCAGGAGTGGCGCCGACGGTCTCGCCGTCGACGAGGCGGGCCGCCTGTTCGTCGCCACGCAGGTCGGCGTGCAGGTCTTCAGCCCGCAAGGCCGCGCGCTCGGCACGATTCCGATTGGCGTGACCGGCGGGCCGCAGAACCTCGCCTTTGCCGGTGCCGACAAGAAAACGCTGTACGTGGTTGGACGAGGGTCGATGTGGAAGATCGCGACACAGACGCAAGGCCCCAAGGGACGCGCGAAATAGTCACCAATTGAAGGAGTGTTGCCATGGAACGAATGAAGGCCTCCGACTTCCCGCAGGAGCTGCTGGATCTGTTTCATCTCTACGTCCACGGCGACGTGAGTCGCCGCGCGTTCCTGGACGGCGCCGGCCAAGTATGCCGTCGGGGGACTGACGGCGGCGGCCATCTTCGAGATGCTCAAGCCCAACTACGCCTGGGCGCAGCAGGTCCCCAAGGACGACAAGCGCATCAAGACCGAATATGCGACCGTGCCCTCGCCGAAGGGCAACGGCTCCATCAAGGGCTATCTCGCCCGTCCCGCGGCCGGTGGAAAGGTCCCGGCCATTCTGGTGATTCACGAGAACCGCGGCCTCAACCCGTATGTCGAAGACGTCGCGCGGCGTCTGGCCACCGCGAATTTCATGGCCTTTGCGCCGGACAGCCTCACATCGCTCGGGGGATATCCGGGCGACGATGAAAAGGGCGGCGCGATGTTTGGCAAGTTGGACCGCGACGAAGATGACCGAGGACTTCGCGGCGGCAGCCGCCTGGCTGAAGGCTCGTCCCGACGGCACCGGACGCCTCGGCGTGACCGGATTCTGTTTCGGCGGCGGCGTCTCGAATACGCTGGCGACTCGAATGCCGGATCTGGCCGCGGCCGCCCCGTTCTACGGCGCGGCTCCCCCGCTGGAAGACGTTCCGAAAATCAAGGCGGCCATCCTGGTCCACCACGGCCAGCTCGACACGCGTCTTGTCGAGGCGTGGCCCGCGTACGAAGCCGCGCTCAAGGCCAACAAGATCCGCTACGAGGGCTACGTGTATCCGAAGGCCAACCACGGCTTCCACAACGACACGACGCCGCGGTACGACGAAGCCGCGGCCAAGCTCGCCTGGCAGCGCACGCTGGATTGGTTCAACAAGTACGTCAGGACGAGCAGCGTCTCGCAGTAGAGAGAAGCGACGAGAGGTCGGATACTCGGCCTCTCGTCTTTTCTCGTTCTATCGTTCTACGTTCTTCGTTCGACGTTCGTCAGTACGCTGTCGGAACACTTCGCATCGAAGAATCGTTCGAACGCCGAACTGCAGAGCGGAGAGCGCCGAGAGGCCCCTTACACGTGAGACGTGAGCGGCTCGTGCATCCGCCTGCCGGCCTCGAGTGACATGAGCACGATGTCGGGCGTGACCGGTGCGCGCCGAAACACGTCGACTCCCACCGCATCTGCAATCGCATTCATCACGGCCGCGTAGGCGGCGCCGACCGGCGGTTCGCCGACGCCCTTGGCGCCCACCGGCGTCTCCGGGTCGGGGATGCCGAGCGCTTCCGCGTGCATGCCGTCCACCGGCATGTCGAGGATCGTCATCGGCTTGGTGTGATGGAAGCGTTTCGCCAGCGGCACCCCGTAGTGCTGGTCGTACACCCACTTCTGCATCAGCGCATGGCCGATGCCCAAGCTGCTGCCGCCGAGAATCTGGCAGCGGATGCTGCGGGGATTGATGACCGTCCCCGAATCGGTGACCCCCAGGTACTCGACGAGGCGGACGCCGCCGGTTTCGACGTCGACTTCGACCTCGGCAAATCCCATGACGAACCCGTACGTCACGCCGTCGCGCGGGTAGTTGTCCTTCGCCACACCCATCAGCCCCAGCCCGGCGAGCGCCCTGGCCGACCCGGTCGTCACCGCGTGAATGTCCTCGGGGAGCTCGTGTCCGTCGTATTTTCCGCCGAGCTCCAGGGCGCGCCGCGCCGCCTGCGCGTAGCTCATCCCGCGCCCAGGGCTGCTCTTGCTGAACACACGCTCATTCCCAAGCGTGTAATCCTGCGGTGAGCCGCCGAGGTCTCTCGCCGCGATTTCCTGAAGCTTCAGCCGGGCGTCGTTGGCGGCGGCAAAATTCGCCCGCGACATCGCGTGCGTCGTCTGGCTGCCGACCGAGGGACAGGACCAGGGCAGGTGCTTCGAGGTATCGCCCCAGATGACTTCGACCTTCTCCCACGGCATCGCCAGCACGTCGGCGGCGACGCGCGCCAGATCGATCATCGAATGCGTTCCCAGATTGCCGACGCCGGACTGCACGTACAACTTGCCGTCCGGTCGAATGGTCATGATCCCGTCGAAGCCGATCGATCCGGCCCCGTGGGGTCCGACGGCCACGCCGATTCCACGGATCTTCGATCCATCGCGCTTCCCCGCCCGCGCCTTGCGTTCCTCCCACTTGAACAGCTCCGCCCCGCGATCGAGCCCTTGCTTGACGAAAGAGGCTGTCACCCGCTACGCACACCGCCGACGCCCGGGGGGCCGAACGGCGCTTTCCCTTCAGGCGCATTCGTCCGGCGAATCGCAACCTGATCGAGCCCGAGCAACTTGGCCGCCTTCGTGACCACCGGGTCCATGATCGCGTTGAGCTGGGCGGGGCCCGGGCGATCGCTGCTGCTGCCGCGGAGGCGTATTCGTCAGCACGTTCACGCTGCGCCACCGCATCGCCTCCGGCTGCCAGATCAGCGACGCCGCGTTGGCGCCCGTACGCGAATCACCCATGGGCCCGTACGCGCCGTTGTCCTGCACGATGAACAGGTCGATCGCCGTGATGCGGCCGTCCTTGCGGAAGCCCACCTTGGCGCGGCCCACCATCCCGGTGCGCGCGCGGCCGATGTACTGTTCTTCCTCGCGGCTGATGCGCATCATCACCGGCGCACCGACCTTCTTCGAAAGCAACGCCGGAATCGCCATGGAGACCGCGCCCGTGCCTTTGCTGCCGAAGCCTCCGCCGCAGTATTCCGAGATCAGGACGACTTGCGATTGCTCGATCCCGACCCAGCGGGCGACGTTCTCCACGGTCCGGATCACGCTCTGCGTCGAGCCGTAGAGAAACAGCTTGCCGTTCTGCCAATAGCTCATGGCGCTGCGACTCTCCATCGTCTGATGGCTGGTCGAGGGCACCACGAAGGTCTCGTCGACGACGATCGCGGCATCGCGGAAGCCGGCGTCGAGATCGCCGAACGACCACTCCTCGGGCGCCTCGCCCATCGGCAGCCGGCCTTCGCGTTCTTCGGCGAAGGTTTCCGCGCTCCACTTGAGCGTTCGAATCGCCGGTGCGGCCGGCGGCCCCTGAGGCGCCGCTCCCTGCGGAAGCGGCGCCGGGTACCAGACGTTGCCCTGGAGACGCGCATTCGCACCGTTCGGCCGCAGACTCTCAACCGGATCGACCACGAACGGCAGCGCCTCGTAGTCCACGGTGATCCGCTCGATCGCCTCAACAGCCGTGAGCTCGTCGACGGCGGCCACCGCGAGGATCGGCTCGCCCTGATAGAACGGCTCCATCGTCAACGGACGCTCGGCGGACGCGAACGCTGCGGGGACGGGCGGCAGGTCGTCGGCGGTGAGAATGCCCTTTCACGCCCGGCATCGCGAGGGCGGCGCTCGCGTCAATTCGCCGCACGCGCGCGTGAGGCATGGGACTCAACAGGAGCTTACAGAAGAGCATCCCTTCAGCGCGATAGTCCTCCGCGTACTTGGCGCGTCCGGTGACCTTCGCGACGAGGTCGAGCGGCGTATAGTTCTGCCCGATCAGCTTCTGATCCGCCATATTCAGCTCCGCAGACATTATGCACGCCCCGAAGGTGGGATGCCAGACCGCGCACCCGCCAGTGATCCGAGCGGAGAATGCTCGGAAATGGGGCGATACGCTTGACTTCGCGTGATGTGGTGCCTACGCTGCCTCAAGTTCTCCATGATTCGTTGGCGAAAAGGTGTGGCGGGCCGAGAACGCGTCTGCCGAGAGAGATCCCGATGGCACGTTGGTTGTTGGTCTGGACGATGATGGCGGCGGCCCTCACGGGCGTCTTCGCGCTGGCGACGCCGGCCGCGGGGCAATCCCAGCCTCCAGCCGTTCGCCGCGACGCGCTGCCCCGGACCGCCGACGGCCACCCTGACATTCAGGGCGTGTGGCAGAGCGTTCCCATCGGAACCGGGTCGATGCGCCGGCGGCCCGAACGGTTCAGCCTTGAAGACATCGGCCTCCAGGGCACCAGCGGTACGGTGAGGCGAGGGATCAGCCGGGTCGTCGAGCCCGCGGACGGGAACATTCCGTACCAACCGTGGGCGGCCGAGCTTCAGAAGAAGATTTTCGCGAACCACTGGAACCCGAAACCAGAGGACCTCGACCCGCAGGCGCGCTGTTTCCTGCAGGGTGTGCCGCGGGTGATGTACTCCAGCGACGTGCAGATCCTCCAACCCCCCGGGCACGTCGTCTTCCTCGCGGCATTCAACCATTCCTATCGTGTGGTTCCGCTCGACGGGCGTCCGCATCTTCCGGAAAACGTCAAGCTCTTCATGGGGGATTCGCGGGGCCGCTGGGAGGGGAACACCTTGATCGTCGACGTCACCAATAACAATGACAAGACCTGGCTCGACGTGATCGGAAGCTTCCATAGCGACGCCCTGCACGTGGTCGAGCGCTTCACGGTCGTCGGACGCCAGGACCATGAACTACGAAGCCACCATCGAGGACCCGAAGGTGTATACGCGTCCCTGGAAGCTGGCGCTCATCCTCGAGCGGATCCACGAGCATTTCGAGCTATGGGAAGAGGCATGTCACGAAGGAGAACGCGACGTGCCCCACATCCTTCGTCGCGCCGACCAGCCGTGACGGCCACTGAAGACGACAGACACGTTCCGACTCGGAATTGACCCGAATCCGTCGGCCTGGAACCCGAACGGCAGCTATGCGCGGGCTCGCCCGCCGCCTCGGCGAAACATCCCCAGAAATGCTACAATTGTGAGGTCTTTTCTTTTCATCATCGGGCGTAGCTGCGAGCAACCTGGCGCACCGCGCACGGCATCTCAAACGTCACGTAGGGGCTGGTCTCTCCATATAGCGTTTGCGGTTTTCTTATGTCTCGAGGATCTTTCGCTGACTGGCAGACCGCCGCGCTCGTCGTCTTCGGCTGCCTGTTCCTGACCGCCTGTTCGAAAGCACCGAAGGCCCAGGCTCGGCCCGGCGGAGACGCGGCGGTTCCCGTTCAAGTCGAACAGGTGCGCGAGGAATCGATCCGGCGCGCCATCGACGTGGTAGGCACGCTCGCTGCCGAAGACGAAGTCACGATCTCCGCCGAAGCCGAGGGTCGCGTCGAGAGGCTTCTGGCGGACCTTGGCGATCGCGTTCATGCAGGGCAGGTCCTGCTCGAGCTCGATCGCGAAAAGGCGCAGTACAACCTCGATCAGCAGAAAGCGACCCTCGCGCGCGCGCTCGCCAGCTACGGCGCGGCCGACCCCGACCATCTACCGGCGATGGAGCGAACGCCGGAGGTTCAGAAAGCGCAGGCCGAGCTCGTCCAGGCGCAGCAGTCGTTCAAGCGTGCCGAGGAGCTGAGCCGGCGGCAGCTGGTGTCACGGCAGACGCTCGACGACGCCGACGCCACGCTGCGCGCCAGGGAGGCCGGGCACGCGTCCGCCTTGCAGAACGCCAAGAACCTGCGGGCGGACATCGACGCCTCGAGGGCCGGCGTGCAGCTGGCCGAGCGGCAGCTGCGCGACGGGAGCATTCGCGCTCCGTTCGACGGATACGTTCAGAAGCGTCTCGTCGCGCTCGGCGAGTACGTCAAGACGCAGTCGCCGGTGATGAGCGTCGTGCGCGTCAACCCGCTGAAGGTGACGGCCGAGATTCCGGAACGCATGACGCCATGGGTCAAGGTCGGCCAGCCTGTTCAACTGCAGGTCGACGCCTATCCCGGCAAGGCGATCTCCGGCAAGATTTCCCGAATCAGCCCGGCCGTCAACACCAGCACGCGGGCGTTTTCCTTCGAGGCGCTGGTCCCGAACGACGATGCGCTCCTCAAGCCGGGCACCTTCGCCCGTGTCCACATCGAGAGCGGTCAGGTCGATCGGGTGCTCACGCTGCCGTTCAAGGCGCTGCAGTACCGGTATGGCGTCAATCGGGTATTCGTGGTCGCGGGCGGGCGCCTCGCCTCGCGCGAGCTGACGATCGGCGAGCGGATAGACGACCGGGTCGAAGTCATCACCGGCGTGAAAGCCGGCGAGCCCGTGGCGATCAGCGACGTCGATCGGCTCGTCGACGGGACCAACGTGTCCATCGCCGGCGCGGCCGAGTAGTCACCAGGTCCACAGTCGCTCCAAGGGGAGTAACGCCGCATGCTGTCTGAACTCTGCGTCCGCCGTCCGGTGTTCGCGACGATGCTCGTCATGTCGCTGGTGGTGCTCGGTATCTTCTCGTTCCGGAATCTGGGCGTCGACCTGTTTCCCCGAGCGGACCCGGCGACGGTCAACGTGAGCCTGACCCTCCCCGGCGCCAGTCCCGCCGAGATCGCGACCTCCGTGGTCGAGCCGATGGAGGACGCCATCAGCGGCGTGGCCGGGATCGACGAGATGTCGGCGCGCATCACCGAGGGTCGGGCCCAGATCACCGTGCGCTTCGTCCTGGAGCGCGATCTCAACGAAGCGGTCAACGACGTCCGGGAGAAAGTCGCGAGCGCGATCAGAAGCGTGCCGCCCGAGCTCCTGCCGCCGGTCATCACCAAGGTCGATCCCGACGCCGCGCCCGTCATGACGATCATGGTGTCGTCGCCGGTCATGAGCCTGCGGAGCCTGACCGAGCTCGCGGACAAGCAGATCGCGCGGGTCATCCAGTCGGTCAACGGCGTCGGCGACGTCACGATCAGCGGCGGGCGCGCGCGCGAGATCCACATCGTGGTCGACCTCGAGAAGCTGAACTCGCACGGGTTGTCGATGGCGCAGGTTCGCGAGGCCATCGCCTCGGAGAACATCGAGATCCCCGGGGGCGTCGTCGAGCAGGGGAAGGGGCAGCTCCTGCTGCGGACGCTCGGCCGGCTCGACGCGGCCGCGGACTTCGGGAACATCACGATCGCCACGATGAACGGGACGCCGATCCGCGTGTCCGACGTGGGGTACGCGGAAGACGGCTTCGAGCGCCCGACCTCCGCCGCCTGGCTGGGCAAGGACCCCGCCGTCATGCTCGATATCCGCCGGGCCATGGGCGAGAACACGGTCACGGTGATCGAGGGCGTTCGCGGCCGGCTGGAGACGATCAGACGCTCGCTGCCGAAGGACGTGGCCCTCACGCTGACCCGCGACGACTCCCGGTTCATCTACGCGTCCGTCGCGTCGCTCGAGGAGCACCTGATCTTCGGCAGCCTCTTCGCCGCCGTCATCGTCATGGTGTTCATCCGCAACATCCGGGCCGTCCTCATCGCCGCGCTGGCGATCCCGACCTCCATCATCTCGTCGTTCACGCTGATGAACGTGATGGGCTTCACGCTGAACAACATGACGCTGCTCGCGATCACGCTGGCGGTCGGGATCGTCATCGACGACGCGATCGTCGTGCTCGAGAACATCTTCCGGCACATCGAAGAGAAAGGCAGCAGCCCCTTCAAGGCGGCCATCGAGGGCACGCGCGAGGTCGCCCTTCCCGTGATGGCGACGACGCTGTCGCTCGTCGTCATCTTCGTGCCGATCGCGTTCATGGACGGGTACGCGAAGCGCTTCATCAACCCGTTCGGCTGGACGATGGCGTTCGCCATCCTCGTGTCGATGCTCGTCAGCTTCACCCTGACGCCGATGCTGAGCTCCAGGTTCCTGAAGCTCGCGGACGCCGAAGCAGACCACGAGGCGCAGGAACATGGATTCCTGCACTGGCTCGACACGTGGTACACGCGGCGCGTCAACTGGGCGCTCGATCATCCCGGCCTCGTGATCGGCCTGTCGGTCGTCACGTTTCTCCTGGCCTTCCCGCTGAACCGCATGGTCGGCCGCGAGTTCGTGCCGACCGAGGACATGGGGGAATGGACGGTTCACATGGACGCGCCGGAAGGCACGTCGCTCGAAGGCTCGAGCGAGATCGCGTTCAAGCTGCTCGACGAACTGAGCGGCATCGAAGGCGTCGCGCACATCGAACCGTCGATCGCGGCCTCGGGGTACGGCGGCGGCTCGACGCACATCCACTTCGAATGTCAGGCGCTGCCGATCGACGCGCGGAAGAATTCCCAGAGCCAGATCATCACGGAGATGCGGCGGCGGCTCGCCGCGTATCCGGCGTACCGGCCGAGCATCCACTCTCGCAACGCGCTCGGAGGCGGCGAAGGCGCCGGCGGGGTCGCGCTCGCGGCCAATATCATGGGGCCGGACCTCGACCAGATTGCCGCATTCTCGATGAAGGCGCTCGCCGGCATGCAAGAGGCTCCCGAGCCTCATCGAAACGAGGATCGGCCTGAGCATTTCCAACCCCGAGGTCCACGTGGCCGTCGATCGGCGGCGAGCCGCCGACCTCGGCGTGCGGATGTCGACCATCGGCAGCACGCTGCGCCTCGCCGTCTCCGGCGACGACGAGATTTCCTTCTTCAAGGAGGGCCAGGAACAGTATCCGGTGAAGATGCGGGTGCTCGAGAGCCAGCGGCGCGACCCCGCGCAGATCGGCCGGCTCACCGTGCCTTCCATCAACGGCCCGGTCCGGATCGACAACATCGCGCGCGTCGAGCGCGGCCTCGGGCCGAGCGCGCTGAATCGCTCCGACCGGCAGTTCAGCGTCTTCGTGTCGGCAGACGTCGCGCCCGGGTACGCGCTCGACCAGGCGTCGAACGATCTGCGCGCCATGCTCGCCGGTCTCGGCATGCCCCCCACGATGTCGTTCCGGCTGAGGGGTCAGTCGCGCATCCTCGACGAGACGACCGCGAACATGATCATGGCGATCGGCCTCGCGATGATCTTCGTCTACATGGTGCTCGCGGCGCAGTTCGAGAGCTTCGTCCAGCCGATCCTGATCATGCTGGTGATCCCCCTGTCGGTGCCCTTCGCGCTCTTCACCCTCTGGGCGACCGGCCGGACCCTCAACCTCTGGAGCGCGCTCGGGATGCTCCTGCTCTTCGGGATCGTGAAGAAGAACTCCATCCTGCAGGTGGACTACGCGAACAAGCTGCGCGCGGAGGGCGTACCGCTGCGCGAGGCCGTCGTCGGCGCGTGCCGGACCCGGCTCCGGCCGATCCTGATGACGACCTCCGCGATCATCGCCGGCCTGATCCCCACCGCGCTCGGTCTCGGCATCGGCGGAACCGGCCGCGCGGCCATCGCGGTGACCATCATCGGCGGGCAGGCGCTGTGTCTGCTGCTGAGCCTGCTGCTCGTGCCGGTCGGGTATATGAAGGTCGACCAGCTCGAACAGTCGCTCGCGAACCAGCGGCTGAAGTCCTGGCTGGGCAAGGCTGTGGGCGCGACGCTTGGACGGCTGCGGCCCCCCTCAGGACCTGTGTCCGATCAGACCTGAGGCCGGGACGTGAGGAACGCCCCCATTCACTGAGCTCACGCCAGAGTGGTCAAGCTCGATCACTGAGCCCAGGCGTCATCGGTGCTTCGTTCAGTTCCTGCCCGAAGAAAAGCAGCGGGTCCAGTACCGCTCCAGCCAGCGGCTATACGGCCGCACGCGAAGGGTTCCCTAGCCGGACAACGATAAGGTGTCGGGGGCAGCCGCACCCTGTTCAGCTTGTGTCCGCTGTGACGGTCGATATACGCTCCCTCCACTTTCAGTCTCAAGCCCGACAGCACGCAGGCGTTCCTGAGCCGACTTCGCAGGAGACAAATTTTGGCACACGATCCGGAAACTTGGACACGGGATCGGGATCGCGTGTTTTGCGTGGTCCTGGAGAGATTTCGAGCCTTGTTCCCGACGCGAGGTCGGTGATACTACCGCATTATTCTTAATATTCTTAATATTTAGCGTTGATTCTTCTTACTCGTTGATGCGCCGATACTCGAAGACCGCCGACCTTTCATACCGTCGTTACGGCTCATACCGTCGCTCTTTCATACCCGCGGATCGTTCTTCGTACGCGCGGCCTCTTCAACTGTACCGAGTTTCGCCGACTTTAGTCGCTTCGTCGGAGCTTTCGTCGCGATTTCGCACGGCTGTCGTACGCAGTGTCCGGCTCGAGCCGGACCTGCTGATGGTCGGACTGACCGCGGAAGCTTTCGCCCGAAAGGCGGAAGGCGGCCACTCCGGTGTTGGGAATGGTTTGTCGCGCAAGACGCTCTCGCTCTCCAGTCGGTGTCAGAGGAAGCGGAAACGCAGCGCCGGCGAGGTTCTCCCCCCGGGAATCCGCCGGTGGTTCAACACACATCGTGGGGCCGGAGGAGACAATCATGCGCAGAGCACGTCGTGTACTCGATGGGGGTTCATGGTTGCAGTGTAATAATCGTCAGCCTGGTCTCATTTGTCAGCCCGGCCGCCGGCCAGGGCGGGGACGCGAGCATCATCGGTCAGGTCACCGACCAGAGCGGCGCCGTGCTCCCTGGTGTCACGGTGACGGCGACCGGTCCCGCCTTGCAGGTACCGTCGGTGACCGACGTCACGAACGAGCGGGGCGAGTATCGCCTGGCGCCGTTGCCGGTGGGCACCTATCAGGTGACGTATGACCTGTCGGGCTTCCGGCCGGGCCAGCGCGAGGGCCTGCGGCTGACCGTCGGCTTCACCGCGCGCGTCGATGTGGCGCTGGGGCTCGCCACGGTGGCCGAGACGGTCACCGTGTCCGGCGCCGCGCCGGTGGTGGACGTCACGGCGACCTCCGGGGCCTCGCTGTTCACGAAAGAAGTCCTCGACCTCACGCCCTCGACGCGGAACGGGGCGATGAGCCTGTTGACCATGGCGCCCGGCGTGCGCAGCTTCATCGATATCGGCGGCAGCCAGACCGAGGAGAACGCGGGCGCGAAGGCGTTCGGGCAGGCCGGCCAGGTGTATTACACGCTCGAAGGGGTGATGGGGAACAACTGGACGGCCGCCGGCGGCAGCGGCACCTTCTGGGATTTTCAAACCATCGACGAGGCGCGCGTCCAGAGCATGGCCACCGACCCGGAGTTCCCGACGCGCGGCGTGCAGATCAACGCGATCGTGAAGTCGGGCGGGAACGACTTCCACGGCGGCGGGCTGTTCGCTCTCGAAACGGAGGGTCTGCAGGCCAGCAACCTCGATGACGAGTTGCGGGGCTTTGGCTTTGAAGAGGGCAACTCCGTCCGCCACCAGTACGACCTCAGCGGGGACCTGGGGGGCCGCATCATTCCGAACAAGTTGTGGTTCTACGGGGCCGTGCGGTACCGCGACATCCACCGGACGGTGTTGGGCGCCTACAGCGAAGTACCGGCTGGACGAAGACCTGGACAATATCGTCACGGCGAAATACATCACGCAGAAATACTCGTATCAGGCGAACAACGCGCACCGGTTCATCTTCTTCAGTCTCTGGGAGCGCCTGCGCGAAAACGCCAAGATGGACTCCCTCCGGTCCTGGGAAGCGCGGGAAGACAAGAAGACGGCGCATCCCATCCTGAAGGGGGGGTGGGAAGGCCAGTTCGGCAACGCCATCGCCGCCAATTTCCAGTTCGGGTATGCGCCGCATGATTCGCTCGCGCCGTTCCTCAATACCGGGACCCCCCAGGAGATCGGGCGCACGGATCTCGTCAACGAGTTTGTCACGGGTGAGAACGTGGTGAGCGGCGAGCGGTCCCGGCACTTCCTGCACCAGACCAAAGGCGCCGTGACCTACTACAAGCCGAATTGGGCGGCCGGGAACCACGAGTTCAAGGTGGGAGGCGAACACGCCCGCACGAAGAACTTCCGGTCGCTGGACCAGAAACCGGTCAACTACCACCTGCGGTACGACGGATGCGAAGTCAACTGCGCCACGGGCGGCGTCCCCTTCGACATCGTCTTCTTCAACGCCCCGGTCTATCCCGACGGCCGCCAGCACACGACCAGCTTCTTCGCGCGCGACAGCTGGACGATCGGGCGCCGGCTGACGCTGAACCTCGGGGCGCGGTTCGCCTCGGTTTCCGCGTTTGCACCCGAGCAGACCCGCGACGCCGCGAGCGGTCCTGCGGCCCCCCTCTTCCCCGCGCAGACCTTCCCGCGGGTCGACCTCAACACCTGGAACAGCTTCGAGCCGCGCCTGCATGCGGCGTACGATGTCTCGGGCGACGGCAAGACCGTGGTCAAGGGCGGGTTCGGGCGCTACCACCATATGCGCCTGCTCACGCCGGACGTGCTGAACTTCGTCAAGAACAGCATCACCTACTCCATCTATCAGTGGCGCGACCTGAACGGGAACAACGACTACGATGACGGGGAAACCGACCTCAATCCGACCGGGCCCGACTTCATCGAACAGACCGGCATGGAGTTCGACGACCTGCCCCCGAACTTCGTGAACAACCCCGACGAGAAGCAACCGCGGACCGATGAGTGGTCGCTGTCGCTCGAGCGGGAGCTGCTCCCGAATTTTGCCATCCGGGTCACCGGGCTCTACACCCGCTCGACGGACATCTTCCGGGTCCAGAGCTTCTTGCAACCCTACGACTCCTACAACATTCCGATCACGAATCAAGACCCGGGAGCCCGATGGGGCGCTCGGGACCGGGGACGAAGGGGGCATGGTCACGTATCATGAGTTTGCGCCGGAGCTGACGGGTTCCGGGAACCTGCAGAACTTCAACGATCCGAAAGCCGGGCCGCAGACCTACAAGAGCATCGAGATCGCGGGCGTCAAGCGGCTCGCGAACCGCTGGTCGTTCATGGCCTCGTACTCGGCCACGAAGAAGAACAAGCCGATCAATGCCGGGTTGGCGGTCGGCGCGTTCGACAGCTTCAACACGGACCACGTGGTCGGGGACTACAATCCCAACGAGGAAATCTTCCGCGCCGACAACACCTGGGACTGGGACAGCAAGCTGCTGGCGTCCTACAACTTCAAGGGCGACTTTACGCTGTCGAGCAACTTCCATCATCAGAGCGGCGAAGCGTACGCCCGGCAGGTGCGTTTCGAGGGCGGCGTGACCATTCCCGATATCGTGCTGAACGTGGAGGAGATCGGGACCCATCGCTTACCGAGCGTCAACCTTCTGACCTTCCGGGTCGAGAAGGCGTTCCGGTTGCAGGGGACGCAGAGGGTGGCGCTCCGCCTCGATCTGCACAATGCGCTGAACGCGAACACGGTGATCGAGAACACGCCCCGCTCGGGCGCGGATTTCCTGCAGCCCAGGGCCATTATCGGGCCCCGCATCGCGGAGCTGAGCGCGACGTACACCTTCTAGCAAGTCGCTCGACGACGTAGTTGCTCAAAAGGGCCCCGTGCGGGAACGCATGGGGCCCTTCTCAAGTCTCACGGCTCACGAGTCTGCAAGTCTCAAGGCTCAAGTTCAAGGCTCAAGTTCATAGGCTCAAGGCTCAAGGCTGAGGCCTGAGAGCAGGCAGGCGTGCCGTGCCCCTGCCGCCCGTGGAAGCGACAAATTTCGGCATACGATCCGAAAACTTGGACCAGAGACGGGATCGAACATTTTTCGTCGCGTCGGCGTCCTTCGAAGCATTGCATCGGAAGCGACGGCTATGATACAAGCTCCGTACTCTTCTTAAAGCGCCCGGATTTTTTCACGCGAAACGCGCCGATCAGACCCGTCGTTCCATACCCGGCGTGACGTTCATAGCCGCCCTCGGTTCATACCCGCGAGTCCAGTCGTCCTCCGCGAATACTAGCGTCGCGCTCCGATAAACCCGGCGCCGCTTCATACCGCTGCTCCTTTCATACCCGCCACTACTTCGAATCTCGCGCTCTCGTAGGCGGATGTCCGCTCAGCGTTGAACAAGCAGCCGACGAGGTTCTCCCCCCAGGGAACCCACCGGTCGTCAACACATCGTGGGGAGCAGGAGGAGACAACCATGCGCCGTGTCGCGTTCGTTGCCAGCGTCGCCTTCCTTTCGGCAGTCTCTGCCCTTTATCTTTCCGCAATCCCCGCCTTTGGCCAGGGGTTTGCCACGGGCGAACTCAACGGGTCCGTGGTCGACACGTCCGGGGCCGTTCTTCCTGGTGCGACGGTCACGGTCACCGCGGAGGCGACGGGCCTCGTGCGGACGGCCGTCGCAGACGCGGAGGGGCGGTTCGTGCTCCCGGGCCTGCAGCCCGGCCTCTACACCATGAGGGCCGAGTTGGCCGGCTTTCAGACGCAGACACGCACCGGGCTCAGACTCGGGGTGGGCCAGGCGCTCACGCTCGCATACACGTTGCCCGTCGGGACGCTGGCCGATGCCATCACGGTGAGCGGAGCAAGCCCGCTCATCGAGGTGACCCAGACCACCATCGGCACCAACATGTCGACGCAGGACATCTCGAACCTACCCACGCAGGGGCGCGAGATGCTGTCGTTGATGCAGTTGGTGCCGGGGTTGACGCCGGTACTGGACAACGGGAATTTCGAGGGGGCCACCTACAGCGCGAACGGCCGCGAGGACCAGAGCAATCTGTTCCTGGTGGATGGCGTCCACAACAAGGACGATCGCGGGGGGGCGTTCACGCAGGTCAGCATGACCATCGACGCCTTCTCCGAGTACAACGTGATGACGCACGACTACGGAGCGGAATACGGCGGGGCCTCCGGCGTCATCGTCAACGCGGTGACCAAGAGTGGGACCAACCTCTTTCACGGCAGCGGGTACTACTACATGCAGGACGACCGTTTCAACTCCACCAACTACTTCACGAAGCAGGAAGGCCGGCCCAAGCCGGAGAGCGGCAACGATATCGTGGGCGCGAGCATCGGCGGGCCGATCATCCGGAACAAGGCGTTCTTCTTTTTCAACACCGAGCGGCAGTGGCTCCAGAACGCGCTCGACCTGAAGTTTCCCGCGGAGGCGGCGCCCCTGGCGACGTCCTTCGCGGACATCTACGACGTCAACCTCACCAAGTACTTCGGGCGGGTGGATTACCAGCTGAACCCGTCGAATAACCTCAGTTTCCGGACGATCTGGAACCCGAATACGGGGGTGGGCGAAGCGGCCAATGAGGAGCAGGCCATCCAAGAGAACTTTCGCTACGAACTGGCGAAAGAGGCGATCAACAACTTCCAGTGGACCACCGTGCTGAACAGCCGGATGCTCAACGAGGTCAAGGTGAGCAGCACCGTTGAGCACCTGCGGCAGGCCAACCGCGATCTCTTCGGTGGCGCGGACGCGTGGGTCGATCCGTTCGACCCGGAGACGCACGAGATTACCGGCTTGAACGGCGGCGATCCGTTGGACTTCGGGGCGCAGCAACAGCATCCCAGCTTCCGGGCGGGCCCGCGGGCGACCACGGCCGGGCACTACTGGAACACGATTGCGTTCACCGAGCAGTTCACCTTCACGCCCAGCAGGCACACGTGGAAGTTCGGCTTCGGCGCCAGCAGCAACGGGGGGACGACCTTCACGGCGCCCAACGGGGCGGGAGGGCCCTTTGGCCAGTTCAACTTTCTGACGGACCGCAATTTCGACCCGGCGGACGCCTTCACCTATCCGACCCGCTTCCGGATTCGTCTGGGCGACATGTTCTTCAAGGTGGACGACTGGCGCATCAACGGCTACGTCGCGGACAAGTGGCAGGCGACGGACAAGCTGACGCTGAACCTCGGCTTGCGGTACGACTACTCGGACATCGTGCCGGACTCGAAGGACGCCATCGCGCCCCGGCTGGGTGTGGCGTATGCCACGAGCGAGAAGACGGTCTTCCGCGGCGGCGTCGGCAAGTTCTACGAGCCGGCGCGGAACCAGTTCATGTACCAGGTCTTGTCGCAAGCGGTGATCGGAACGGCCTATACGTTCGATACCGGGAACGATCGGTCGCCGACGCAGGGACAGCGGCCGGCGCATCCCTGCTTGAATCCGACGGGCGACGGCGCCGGACGCGCGGTGATCAGCCCCGACTGCCGGGCCATGATGGTGGACCTGCGCAACAAGAACGCGGCCGGTGAGGTGTTCGTCGACACCCCCTTACTCCGCGGGACCCCGCGGCTGGGGTACCTGTGGTCCTGGAGTATGGGCGTGGAGCGTCAGGTCGTGCCGAACGTCGCCCTCACGATCGATTACGTCGGCAACGTCGGGCACGATCAAACGGGCACGATCGACATCAACGAAGGGCCGGTGGGCGCCGACGGAGAGGTGATCTGGCAAGGCATCGACGTGTTCGATCCGACGGGCACGAAGATTCCGGCGGCGGCGCGCGGCGTGAACTTCCGGCGCGTCCTGGAGTATCAGACACTGGACGCCTTCAACACCGACTACCAGGGGCTGGAGCTGGGGGTGGTGAAGCGGATGGCCAACCGCTGGTCCGGGCGCGCGAGCTACTCGTTCGCACGCGCGCGCGATGTCAACGTCATCACCGGGAATGCCAATACCATCTGGGACCGGCGGGTCAACGACGATTACGGCGTGACGAGCGGGCTCAACCCGCGGGCGGACTACGGCGTGTTCAACCTGGCCAACCGGCACGCGTTCACGACCGGCGGCAACTGGGACGTCGGGAAAGGGCTGGGCGTCGGGGGGACCCTCGTGTACTACACCGGCATTCCGGTGAATGAGATGGTGGGGGACGACGTCAACAACGACCTGGACGACTTCGACCGCCCGATCAAGGGCCGCGATGATGCGGAGATCCCGATCCTGTCAGAGGTCGACGCCAACGGCTACGCCAAGCACAATACGATGCCCGGTAATTCCGATTTCATGGCGCTGAATCTGCGGGTGCAGTACGAGATCCCGCTGGGCGGCGCGGCTCACCGGCTCGGCCTCTACTGGGAGCTGTACAACGTCACGAATCGCGCCAATTTCGGCAACCCCGACGGCGAACGCTCCAGCGACGCGTTCAATACGCTGTACATCGCCGGCGCGCCCCGCACGATGCAGCTCGGGTTGCGCTACTCGTTCTGATAGTGAGGATGATGCTGGGTGCTGGGTGCTCGATGCACCCGGCACCCGCACTCGGCAATAGGCTTCGCACGGTGGAAACAACATCCGGATCACGTGTTTGCATGTCGGCGGCGATTTACGAGCTTGCATCCGACGCGACGCGCATGACATACGCTCCATACTCTGAATAACGTGCCAATACTGTCGCACTCGTAGACGCGCCGATTACTTTTCGGATCCGCCGGTTCATACCCGCCGCTCCTTTCTTACCCGCGAACCGTTTTGTACCCGCAACTGGTAACGCCGCACTCTGACTGAACCCGTCGTCGGTTCATACCTGCCGCGACGTCATACCCGGGAATTCTTTCGTACCCGCGAAGAACGTAACGTCGCGCGCTCATCAGACTCGCCGCCTTCATACCCGCTCTCACATTCATATCCGCCACACTCTTTTTCATACCTGCGAATCTCTTCGTCCACGAATTCTTGACGTAACGCTCTCATCAGAGCCGCCGCTTTCATACCCGGCCCTCTCCTTCATACGCGCCGCTCCTTTCATATCCGCGAATCCATAACTGTAGCGCTCTCATTCGAAATTGGACGTCGCGCTCTCATTCAGACGTTCGCGCAGGAAAGGAACAGCAGCCGGCGAGGTCCTCTCCCCCAGGGAATCCGCCGGGAGTCAACATCGTGGGGCCGGAGGAGACAATCATGCGCAGCAGGACATCGGGTGTTCGATGGAAGCTCGTCGTGATGATCGTCAGTCTCGGGGTATTCGGCGGCTCGCCAGCCGCCTTTGGACAGGGATTCGCCACGGGCGAACTCAACGGGACCGTGGTCGACACGTCCGGCGCCGTTCTTCCTGGTGCGACGGTCACGGTCACCGCGGAGGCGACGGGCCTCGTGCGGACGGCCATCGCAGACGCGGCGGGGCGGTTCGTGCTCACGGGCCTGCAGCCCGGCCTCTACACCATGAGGGCCGAGTTGGCCGGCTTTCAGACGCAGACACGCACCGGGCTCAGACTCGGGGTGGGCCAGGCGCTCACGCTCGCATACACGTTGCCCGTCGGGACGCTGGCCGATGCCATCACGGTGAGCGGAGCAAGCCCGCTCATCGAGGTGACCCAGACCACCATCGGCACCAACATGTCGACGCAGGACATCTCGAACCTACCCACGCAGGGGCGCGAGATGCTGTCGTTGATGCAGTTGGTGCCGGGGTTGACGCCGGTACTGGACAACGGGAATTTCGAGGGGGCCACCTACAGCGCGAACGGCCGCGAGGACCAGAGCAATCTGTTCCTGGTGGATGGCGTCCACAACAAGGACGATCGCGGGGGGGCGTTCACGCAGGTCAGCATGACCATCGACGCCTTCTCCGAGTACAACGTCATGACGCACGACTACGGAGCGGAATACGGCGGGGCCTCCGGCGTCATCGTCAACGCGGTGACCAAGAGTGGGACCAACCTCTTTCACGGCAGCGGGTACTACTACATGCAGGACGACCGTTTCAACGCCACCAACTACTTCACGAAGCAGGAAGGCCGGGCCAAGCCGGAGAGCGGCAACGATATCGTGGGCGCGAGCATCGGCGGGCCGATCATCCGGAACAAGGCGTTCTTCTTCTTCAACACCGAGCGGCAGTGGCTCCAGAACGCGCTCGACCTGAAGTTTCCCGCGGAGGCGGCGCCCCTGGCGACGTCCTTCGCGGACATCTACGACGTCAACCTCACCAAGTACTTCGGGCGGGTGGATTACCAGCTGACCCCGTCGAATAACCTCAGTTTCCGGACGATCTGGAACCCGAATACCGGGGTCGGCGAAGCGGCCAATGAGGACCAGAGCACCGCCGAGAACTTTCGCTACGAGCTGGCGAAAGAGGCGATCAACAACTTCCAGTGGACCTCCGTGCTGAACAGCCGGATGCTCAACGAGGTCAAGGTGAGCAGCACCGTTGAGCACCTGAGGCAGGCCGCCCCCGGTCTCTTCGGTGGCGCGGACGCGTGGGTCGATCCGTTCGACCCGGAGGCGCACCAGATTACCGGCTTGAACGGCGGCGATCCGTTGGACTTCGGGGCGCAGCAGCAGCATCCCAGCTTCCGGGCGGGCCCGCGGGCGACCACGGCCGGGCATTACTGGAACACGATTGCGTTCACCGAGCAGTTCACCTTCACGCCCAGCAGGCACACGTGGAAGTTTGGCTTCGGCGCCAGCAGCAACGGGGGAACGACCTTCACGGCGCCCAACGGGGCGGGAGGGCCCTTTGGCCAGTTCAACTTTCTGACGGACCGCAATTTCGACCCGGCGGACGCCTTCACCTATCCGACCCGCTTCCGGATTCGTCTGGGCGACATGTTCTTCAAGGTGGACGACTGGCGCATCAACGGCTACGTCGCGGACAAGTGGCAGGCGACGGACAAGCTGACGCTGAACCTCGGCTTGCGGTACGACTACTCGGACATCGTGCCGGACTCGAAGGACGCCATCGCGCCCCGGCTGGGTGTGGCGTATGCCACGAGCGAGAAGACGGTCTTCCGCGGCGGCGTCGGCAAGTTCTACGAGCCGGCGCGGAACCAGTTCATGTACCAGGTCTTGTCGCAAGCGGTGATCGGAACGGCCTATACGTTCGATACCGGGAACGATCGGTCGCCGACGCAAGGACAGCGGCCGGCGCATCCCTGCTTGAATCCGACGGGCGACGGCGCCGGACGCGCGGTGATCAGCCCCGACTGCCGGGCCATGATGGTGGACCTGCGCAACAAGAACGCGGCCGGTGAGGTGTTCGTCGACACTCCCTTACTCCGCGGGACCCCGCGGCTGGGGTACCTGTGGTCCTGGAGTATGGGCGTGGAGCGTCAGGTCGTGCCGAACGTCGCCGTCACGATCGATTACGTCGGCAACGTCGGGCACGATCAAACGGGCACGATCGACATCAACGAAGGGCCGGTGGACGCCGACGGAGAGGTGACCTACCAGGGCATCGGCGTGTTCGATCCGACGGGCACGAAGATTCCGGCGGCGGCGCGCGGCGTGAATTTCCGGCGCGTCCTGGAGTATCAGACACTGGACGCCTTCAACACCGACTACCAGGGGCTGGAGCTGGGGGTGGTGAAGCGGATGGCCAACCGCTGGTCCGGGCGCGCGAGCTACTCGTTCGCACGCGCGCGCGATGTCAACGTCATCACCGGGAATGCCAATACCATCTGGGACCGGCGGGTCAACGACGATTACGGCGTGACGAGCGGGCTCAACCCGCGGGCGGACTACGGCGTGTTCAACCTGGCCAACCGGCACGCGTTCACGACCGGCGGCAACTGGGACGTCGGGCGCGGGCTGGGCGTCGGGGGGACCCTCGTGTACTACACCGGCATTCCGGTGAACGAGCTCGTGGGGGACGACGTCAACAACGACCTGGATGACTTCGACCGCCCGATCAAAGGCCGCGATGACGCGGAGATCCCGATTCTGTCAGAGCTCGACGCCAACGGCTACGCCAAGCACAATACGATGCCCGGCAATTCCGATTTCATGGCGCTGAATCTGCGGGTGCAGTACGAGATCCCGCTGGGCGGCGCGGCTCACCGGCTCGGCCTCTACTGGGAGCTGTACAACGTCACGAATCGCGCCAATTACGGCAACCCCGACAACGAGCGCACCAGCGACGCGTTCAACACGCTGTTCATCGCCGGCGCCCCCCGCACGATGCAGCTCGGGCTGCGCTACTCGTTCTGATAGTGAGTGATGCCGGGTGCTGGGTGTGCTCGATGCACCCGGCACCTCGGCGCTTCGCAAGGCTCAAGGCTCAAGGCTCAAGGCTCAGGTTTCACGCCTGACTTTGAGACTTGACACTTGAGACTTGAAACTTTCGTGTCGAGTCTACCGCTGCCCCGCCGCCGGCATCTCGTCGTTCTTGAACCGCGGCAGCATCTGGTCGCTCATCGCCAGTCGATACACCGTCGCCGCGATCACCGTCGCCGACGCCTTCGCGTCGGCCTCGATGACCCGTTCGTAGGTGTCGAGGTTCGTATGATGCGTGTGGGTCTCGTATTCAATCGGGTCCTGGCGGAAATTGATTCCCGGGAGCCCGGCGTGGTTGAACGCCGTGTGGTCGCTTCCTCCGATATTGCGGCCGCGTGTCGCAATCGCGCCCACCGCGCCCAGATCGGCGAAGGGCGCCAGCGCCTCGCGCACGACTGTGGCCGCGGCCGCAGGGCCGAACACCTCCGCGCCGCGGATGCGGCCGGTGCCGTTGTCGAGGTTGAGGTAGGCAGACAACAGGGCGTAGGTCGGCGTCGGCCGCTCGAAGGATCCGAAATGCTGCCGGATGTAGGCCTGCGATCCGAGCAGCCCCTCCTCCTCGCCGCTCCAAAGCGCCACTCGAATCGTCCTGCGCGGCTGAACCCCAATCGCCTTCAAGATGCGCACGACCTCCATCATGACGGCGCACCCGATCGCGTTGTCGGTCGCACCGGTGGCCGAGTGCCATGAATCGAGGTGCCCGCCTACCATCACGACTTCGCCGCGCTTGTCCGTTCCGTCGATCTCCGCCACTGCGTTGTACGCCGTGCGGCCTTCCGGATACACCTTGTTCACGACGTTGAACTCGAGCTCGACCGGCGTGCCGTCCGCGAGAATGCGCACGATGCGGCCGTAGTCCTCGTTCCGCATCACGACCGTCGGCACGGCTCGAGTCAGGTCGTAGGTGGAGTTGTAGAACGCCGCTATCTGGCCGAGCTCGCGGCGCGCATCGTTGATGCGCAGCAACGCGCCATTGGCAACGAGAAAGTCGTCGATGCGCCGGCTGATCTCGGCATTGGTCATCGGAGGCGGTGGCCCCGCCGGTGCGCCCCGCCCTCCCCTCCCGCGGCCGGCGTCGCCGGTGGGATCGAATTGCGCCCGCACCCGCTCATCGTCGGCGCGCTTGGCTGGGGGGCTCAGGTTCACCGGCACCACGGTGCTCGGTCCCGCCAGGACGATCGTCCCCTTCACGCTGTCTTTGACACGATCGAGAAATGCGGCGAGCTCGCCGGGAGTCGGTCGATCGGGAGGCACGAGGTGGAAGGCGCGCGCGGTGATAGTGCCGTTGGTCCCCGGCGTCCAGGCAACCACCTCACTCGTCAGCGGATCGCTCACCGGCGAAATCATGTGCGCCGACAGCCGTTCGTTGACCCAGCCCGGGTGGCCAAACTCCCAAGGCTCGAGGCGGCCATGGGTCAACCCCCACGATGCCATCGTGTCGACCGCCCATTGTCCGGCCGCTTTCAGGTTCGGCGATCCGGTGACGCGGGGTCCGTAGACATCGGTCAGGAAATGCAGCGTCCGCATGATCTGGGAGTGCGCATCCGCTTCCTGCCGGATGGCCGCGCCGATATCCGCGTCCTGTGCCTGCCGGGCCGAGACCGGCGCCAGGAGCCCCATCATCACGGCCGCCGCCACGATCCGCCTGGGCATGAGCAAGTCTCCCATGAACCTCGTAAACCCCGCGAATCGCATGAACCTCGCGAACCCGTGAGAGCAAGGATAGTCTGGGAGCTCCCTTCGTGTCCTTCGTGTTTTCGTAGTTTGAGATGTGCTGTTACAGTACTCAAGATCATGCGGGAAGCCGTCATCGTTGCCAGCTCGCGCACGCCGCTCGCGAAGTCGCATCGCGGATCGTTCAACCTGACACGACCCGACGACCTGGCGGCCCACTGCATCCGCCACGTGCTCGACAAGGCGCCCGCGCTCGATCGCGCGGAGGTCGAAGAAGTGATCCTCGGGTGCGGTCAGCCGCATGGCGCGGCGGGCCACAACGTGGCGCGCGTGGCGGCGCTGCGCGCCGGACTACCGGTGACGACGGCGGGCGCGACCGTGAACCGGTTCTGTAACTCAGGCCTGCAGGCCATCGTGCAGGCGGCGCACATGGTGCTGCTGGAAGGCGCCGAGGCCGTGATCGGCGGGGGTGTCGAATCCATCACGATGATGGAGCGCGATACCTCGCCCAATCCCTGGCTCCTGGCACACACACCCGCTTTGTACATGACCATGGGAGAGACGGCGGAGGTCGTCGCGAAGCGCTACGCGATCAGTCGCCAGGCCCAGGATGAATACGCCCTTGTCAGTCAGCAGCGGACAGCGGCCGCGCAGCAGATCGGGTTCTTCAAGGACGAGCTCGCGCCAATGCAGGTGCGCCGCGCCGTGCTCGACAAGAAGACCGGTGAAGCCATCGGCGAAGAGGCCGTCACGGTCGATCGCGACGAGTGCAATCGTCCCGATACGACGCTCGAAGGGCTGCTGAAGCTTCCGCCCGCTTTCGATACCTCCAGCGGCCTGGGCAGCGTGACCGCCGGCAACTCCTCGCAGCTCTCCGACGGGGCCTCGGCCACGCTCGTCATGTCGAGCGACCGTGCCCGGGCGCTCGGCATCGAGCCGCTGCTGGTGTTTCGCGGCTACGCCGTCGCCGGGTGCGAGCCTGACGAGATGGGGATCGGCCCGGCTTTCGCCGTGCCCAAGCTGCTGAAAAAGCACGGCCTCGCCGTCGCGGACATCGATGTCTGGGAGCTGAACGAAGCGTTCGCTTCCCAGGTGATCTACTGTCGCGATCGCCTGGGGATTCCGATGGATCGCCTCAACGTCAACGGCGGCGCCATCGCCATCGGTCATCCTTTCGGCATGACCGGCTCGCGGCTGGTCGGTACCATCACCACCCAGATTCGCCGGCGCAGGGCCCGCTACGGCGTTGTCACGATGTGCGTGGGCGGCGGTCAGGGCGCGGCTGCTCTCTTCGAGCGCTCATGAGATGTT
Organism: uncultured Acidobacteriota bacterium; assembly: GCA_963745495.1. Lineage (GTDB taxonomy): Bacteria > Acidobacteriota > Vicinamibacteria > Vicinamibacterales > CAVVIG01 > CAVUXJ01. The sequence goes on along the minus strand of CAVUXJ010000015.1, from coordinate 161,168 downwards.
GGCGTATTTCGTGAGATCAGGCTGTGCCTCCCGTCACGGCGCCATCCGCCAGTCTTGGGCGCTGCCATGTAAGGGCGCCGTAAATCCTTGGGCGGCCTGGACCGTATTCGCTGGTATCATGTTGCTTTGCACGGCCGACCGTGTATGCTTATAGAATTCCAGAGTTCTCCGAGGAAAATTCTATCCTTTTGAGGAGGTCAGACATCATGCGAGGGAGTTCACTTTTAGCCTTTACAGGGGCGGTTTTCCTCTATTCCGCGGCGCCTGCCTTGGCACAGGCCCCACAAGCGCCGCCGTTCCAGCTGCCGGACGGGGATGGCAAGGCTGTCGTCCAGAACCGCTGCAGCGCCTGCCACGGGCTCAACATGATCAACAACATGGCGGGCTCCACGAAAGAACAGTGGCAGGCTCTTTTCTCGACGATGGTGAAGCTGCCAGGGGAACAGGCTGATGAGGTTGCAAGCTACCTCGCGAAGAGCTTCCCGACGCAGATCAAACCGTCGGCGGTCGTGATTCCAGGACCCGTGACCATCTCGATCAAGGAGTGGATCGCGCCGACCCTCGGCCAGCGCCCGCACGATCCCCTCGGGACGGCCGACGGCAACATCTGGTGGACGGGACAGTACGCCGATCTGTTAGGTCGGCTCGATCCCAAGACCGGAACGATGAAGGAATTTCCCTTGAAGGCTGGCGCGGGCCCTCACGGCCTGGTAGCCGACAAGGAGGGCAACATCTGGTACACCGGCAATGGGAAGGCCAACAATGTCGGGAAGCTCGATCCGAAAACGGGGGCGGTGACCGAGTACGCCCTGCCCGATCCCAAGGCCCGTGGTCCCCACACGCCTATCTTCGACCAGAAGGGGAATTTCTGGTTCACCTTGCAGTCCGGCCATGTTGGCAGGGTGGTGCCATCGACCGGCGAAGTGAAGCTCTCCGCGACGCCGACGTCGAACACCTATCCCTACGGGATTCAGGTGAACTCCAAGGGCGTTCCCTGGTACGTCGATTTCCGCGGCAACAGATTGGGCAGCATCGATCCCGTGACGATGGAGATCAAGGAATACACGTTGCCGAACCCGGAAACACGCCCGAGGCGCATTGCCCTGACGCCTGACGACGTGGTGTGGTACGCGGATTATTCGCGCGGCTACCTTGGCCGGTACGACCCCAAGACCGGTCAGACCCGTGAATGGGCCTCTCCGAGCGGACCCAAGTCCCAGCCGTATGGCATCGCGACGGTCGGCAACGTCGTTTGGTACAGCGAAGCTGGCACCAAGCCAAATACGCTCGTGCGCTTTGACACGCAGACGGAAAAGTTCCAGACGTGGACCATCCCGTCTGGCGGCGGCGTCATCCGTAACATGATGTCATTGCCGAACGGCAACCTCGTGCTGGCTTGCAGCGCTGTGAATCGCGTCGCCCTGGTCGAAGTCGGCAAGAGCGACGGCAAGACGCAGCAGTAGCGACAGGTCGGAGGGGCGAGGCTTTGGCTCTCAACCCCAACGATGAGCGACGCGCGTGATGAAAGAATGGACGCCTCGACGTGGCGACGGCACATGACGCCGTCCGCCACTCGAGGCGTCGCTTTTTTGTTCGGGCGGACGATACACACCTCACGCGTTGTCTCCCTGCAATGGACCATTTACCCGGAATCCCACCAATCGCCGGCGTCTTCTTGCTGAACGTCGGACAACCTCGAACGACAGGAGAGCTGCGATGTCGCATTCAAGTCGAGTGAGTTTGGCGCTGGCGGCGGTCGTGGTCGCGGCCACGCTGTCCGCGGAGACGGCATCCGCGCAGGGTAACCCCAGCGCGGTCAACGCCGTTCCCAACCCGTATCAGGCCGTCGACGGCTTTTTCAAGCTGCCCGAGGGAAGAAAAATGGGATCCACGGCAGGGATCCACGTCGATCGCGACGGCAGCAGCATCTGGACATTCGACCGATGTGGCGGACAGAACTGCGTCGGTTCGAACCTGGCACCCATCCAGAAGTTCGATGCCTCGGGCAAGCTGGTGAAGAGCTTCGGCGCGGGCATGTTCATCCGCCCGCACGGGCTCTACGTCCACACGGATGGAAACGTGTGGGTCAGCGATGGAGAGGGTCCGGATGGGAAGGATCCGAATCGGGATGGCAAAGGCCATCAGGTGTTCAAGTTCAGTCCGGAAGGCAAGCTCCTGATGACGCTCGGCAAGGCGGGAGTCGCCGGCGATGGCCCGGACACCTTCAACATGCCATCCGACATCCTGGTTGCGCCGAACGGCGATATCTTCATCGGTGACGGGCACGGAGGGAAATCGAACGCGCGCGTCGTCAAGTTCACCAAGGATGGCAAGTTCGTCAAGGCCTGGGGAACGCGAGGGCACGCAGCAGGCGAGTTCGAGTCGCCTCATGCCCTGGCCATGGACTCACGCGGCCGGCTCTTTGTTGGTGACCCTGGGAACAGCCGGATCCAGATCTTCGACCAGGACGGCAAGTTTCTCGAAGAGTGGAAGCAGTTCGGCCGGGTGAGCGGCCTGCTCATCGACAAGAACGACACGATCTACGCCGCCGACAGCCAGTCCGACGAGAAGACCAACCCGGGCTTCAAGAGGGGTATCAGGATTGGTAGCGCCAAGGATGGACGGGTGACTGCCTTCATCGAGGAGACCGACGCTGATGGCTCGCAGGAAGGCGTGACCGCCGATGCCCAAGGCAATGTGTACGGATCGCTGACCCGCGGAATGGGGCTCAGGAAATTCGGGAGAAAAGTCGGCGGTACTCAGTAGCGGCCTTGATCGAGGCGGCCGCTGCGGCGCGTGAACTAGGCAAGCACGGCGAGAAATTTGGACTGATTTCGCAACGCACTCTTTAACTAGCAATCGAGGGGGAAGCTATGGAATCGAAAGCCAGGCTTGTTGTTGTGTTGTGTTTTCTCTGTGCCGTGACGGCGTACGTCCAGGGACAAGAGACGCCGCTTCCACCGCCGGCAACCGACACCGTCGCGCCGGACATTCCCGGCGTCGTCAAGGGCGGATCGAAAGTCCAGGTGATCGTGGATGGGTTGCAACACACCGATGGGCCCGCCACCATGCCGGATGGGACGGTCCTCTACTGGGACTTCATGGCGCGCCGGCTTGGCAAGGTCGAGCCCAATGGGAAGCCCGGGTACTTTTCTGAGCAATACGGACGGCTCGAGCGCGATTGGATTCGACTCGAAGGGCCGTCTCATTACGACGATCAAGCCGAAAGGGCAAGAGGCTAAAGTCGGGGTGATCTGGCCCAAGGGTAGCGAAACAGTTCTAGCCGACAGCATCGATGGGAAACCCTTCGAGGGCCCGAACGATCTCGTCGTCGACAAACAGGACGGCGTGTACTTCACCCTCTCTGGGACAGGCACCGTTCTCTACGCCCGTCCCGGTAAAAAGGTGATCAGCGTGTTTGCGGACCCCAAAGAGCGGATCAACGGCGTCACGCTCAGCATCGACGAGAAGACGCTCTACGTCGCCACTCAGAGCCGCGCGGCCAAGACGAAGCTGTCGCTTGCCGATCTCCCCAAGGAGGGCGGCGAGTACCTGCTGGCGTTCGACGTCCAGCCCGACGGAACCGTGACCAACAAACGAAACTTCGCCAAGTTCAAGACCGTGACCGAGAGACCCAACGGCGTTGCGGATGTGAGGTTTGGCGGGGACGGTCTCGCGATCGACAGCCAGGACCGCGTCTACGCGGCGACCGCCGCGGGCATCCAGGTCTTCACCCCGAAAGGCGAGCACCTGGGGACCATTCCGGTCTCGCGGAACCCCAACAACCTGGCCTTCGGCGGTCCCGACAGAAAAACCCTGTTCATCGTCGCCCGCGGCGCGGTCTACAAGGTCCCGACAATCGCGGAAGGATACAAAGGTCGGGCGAAATAGGCGATCAGTCCGCCCGCCTGCTGTTTGCGATCGGCACGAGGCCCACGACCGCGCGCCAGAACTGGGCTCACGCGGTCGATCTCCGCCAAGCCGGCGAAGATGCACATCCCGACATGCGACGTCAGAAGGGACGCCTAGTTTTCACCGGCTGTCGGTCGCGTCGTCAAAGGCATAGCACTCGTATTCGAGAAGCTGCACATTCGGCTCCTTGCGACGATACAGGATCATGCGCATCTTCCACGGCCTCGTGAAGACCTGCTTGTCTTCGACGGTGACCTCGTAGTTGATATGGTCGGGCGAGATCATCGTGTAGCGCTCGACGAGATGCAGGTCCACGCTGTGGAAGTTCCCGGCCCTGTCGAACCAGGTCTGATCGGTGAAGTGCACCACGTCGACGACCAGGGTGTCCCCTTCCCAACGGCCGCGCGAGTCGCCCAACCACCATTCGATCGGACCGCGGGGATGCGGCGTTCCGTTCGTGAAGATATGGCGCACAGCATGGACATACTCGTAGACGAATGCGGTGTAGGTAGGCGTCTGGAAGATCTGAAACGGAAACGGCATGTACGTCAGACGCGGGACGCCTGGCAGGAAGCAGCGGTTCTCGAGGTCAGCGGTCGCGCGATTGGCAAAGTTTTCCTTTTTTTTCGCCAGAGCCGCCGGCTGATAGGGAATCTCGTTCCCTTCGACCACGCCTTGCCCGCCTGGAACGCCCTTCTGCGCAGAGTGATCCTGGATGTCCCACGCCGCCGTGTTCATCACTTGCCAGATGCCGGACAAATTGGGCTTCCCGTCAGCGCCGCGTGGTAGCGGACCAGCCTGGGCTGGCGCCGCAGGAGCTTGGGCAGACAGGCGCGGAGCCAACCCCAGAAGAGCCGCGATGCCCACCGCAGCGATCGTGGAGCCTACGAGCCGATTTCTCATCAGAAAGCCCTCCGTCAACCGCCCTGCGCTTCGCCGGCACAACAGCCCGGTCGAGCTGGTTCCGCAAGCAAGTATGTATAGCTCCGGCTTCTCGATCGTGTCAACGCACGCGCCCGTCGTGCGTCGCGCACAGGTTGGGGGAGGCCGCGCCCGCGTGCGCGCTCCCGCCTTCTGCATCAGCGACGAGCCTAATTCTTGACGTACTTCGTCACGCCGCCCAGGGTCGTTTCCGCCGCATACAGATTGCCGGCGGCGTCGAGCGCGATCCCTTCCCCAGCGGCCCCGTCGGGAGATTCGGTCTGATGGCCGGGTATGAAAAACTGCACCTTGCCATCGTTGAGCTTCCCGATTCGAATTCCTTTACGCCAGCCGGGGTGGCGTTTGGCGTCCGATTCGGAGTCGATGGTGTAGAGCATGTCGTCCTTGTCGATGACCATCCCGCTCGTGCGGCTGAAGTTCTTGAGTTCACCGACGAACTTGCCGTCGTTTCTGTCGAGGATCTGGATGCGGTGGTTGGCGCGGTCGGCGACGATCAGCCGTCCTTTGGAGTCGAGCACCATCGCGTGTGGTGTCCTGAACTCGCCAGGGCCTGAACCCAGCTTTCCAAAGCTTCTGAGGAACTTCCCATTCTTGTCGAACACCGAAATACGCGCGACCGCGTTTGGTGTGCTCTCGAGGTTGGTGTGGCTCTCCGCGACGTAAATGTCCCCGTTCGGAGCGGTCACGACGTCGTTGGGATCGGTAAAGGCCTCGGGCGGATTGCCGGAGACACCGTTTTTCCCGAGCGTCATCAGGACTTTGCCCTCCGGGCTGAACTTCACCACGGTGTTGCCCTTCACCTGTTCGCCGGGAAATTTCTTGAGCTCCGCCGCGTTGGTAAGCCGCGCGTCGACGACCCACACGTTTCCGTCGCGATCGACGTGGACGCTGTGCGGCCACGCGAACATGCCGGCGCCGAAGCTCTTGAGAAGCTTGCCGTTTTCATCGAACTTGAGGAGGGGATCGAGGTTGGAACCTGCACAGCTGCCGCCGCAGCGATCGAAGACCCAGACCGACTTGCCGTCGCGATCGATGTCGATCCCGCTGACCGGACCCCACTTGCGTCCTTCCGGCAGCGTTCCCCAATTGCGGATTGTCCGGTACGGATTGGGGCCATCGTTGATCGGCTCGACTCCCCCCTCCTGCGTGTAGACCTGAGCGACCGCAAGCGCAACGAATGCGAGGATCGGCGCCAGAAACGCGACCCGTTTGCGACCTGAAAGGAACATCGCGACCTCCTGATTAGTAATGCACGTCGGTTAGAAGTGCAGGGAAACTTGTACGCCTCGATGATACCCGATCGCCATCACTCCTTGTTCCGGCGATCCAGCGAATAGCGATCGGCGAAGTTCAGCCCCCCAAGCAGCGCAAAAATCATGACGTACCACCACATGACATGCGCGGTACCAAAGTTCATGCGGGACACCTGGCCGAACATCATCACGAGGAACAAGGCGTTGCCGGCGGTGCAAGCGAGCCTCGTCTTGAACCCCACGCTCAGCAGCAGCCCAATCACGAACTCGGTCGGAGGAATGATGAAGCAGATCAAGGTGACGAGCCAGTCCTGGAACAGCGGCAGACCAAGCAAGGTCACGCCGGCAAAGTCCTTCCTGGTCTCAGCGGCGAACGTCTGCAAAATGGGCAGCCGGACTCCTCCGTGGGCGATCATATGAAAGCCCATCGTCGCTCTGACCATCAGATAAGCCACGGGAAGATCCCGCTTCAAGAACCTCTCTTGCCAGTCCTTGGCGTCGAGCGCCTGCGCGTTCGTGTTGAGCATTCGATGACCGTCCGTAAATTATTTTGACCGGCTACCGATCGCACGCTTTCATTCTTCGTGCGGCGGCTTGGCTTGCGGATTGACTGCTGTCGCGTCGCCGACCGCAGGTCGGCGCGGATCCGTCACCATGTTGGGAAGCGCGCGCGTTGTCGGCCTGGCCCAGTAGATTCTCGAGTGCAGTCCCTCGATCACCATGGCGCTCGACGATGTCCACTGTTCTTCGCGCGGCATGGTGCTAATCGCCCTATCAGCGGCCGGGCCGGTGACGACAACGGTGTAGGCCTGCTCTTGCTGGGGAGGCAGCATGGGCACTTTCCAGACCGCAACATCGCGACCGGTGGACGGATGACGCTGGACTCCCTGATACCCTTCCCCGCTTGCACTGACAACCGTCACGCCGGGAGCCAACACCAGCTCGATCGAGACCTCCTCGGGCTTGACACCTTGCGCCGTCCCCTCGTTCTCGACGGTCACGGTATAGCTGACGCTGTCGCCTGAACGGACGCCAGGCTCGAGCCGGGCGTCCACACGCGCAAGCTCTCCGAGGCTCCTGGCGAAATTGTAAATCTCTCGAACAATCGGTTCCGGCAACCGGGCCCTGGAATACGTCCCCATCCTTGCTTCGGGGATCAGCTTCTCATGGTCGTAGACGCACGCCTTGAAATACTCCCACTTCACGGCTTCGTCATCACCCGCAAAGCCAAGACGCGCTTTCACATGTTGTGCGATATCGAGACCGTGATCGTACTTGTGATACACGCGGGATCCCCAGGCCGTACGGGTCGTCCGCTGCTCGGGCCCATGGCACTGCGCGCACCCAGCCGTGTTGGCCGCGTACCGCTGGCCCAGTGGCGCATTCGGCGGCGCGGTAATCCGGGCCGGCAGTCCGACGTTGTTCGCTCCCATGCGGCGACTGGGGACATCAGGTGGAACGCCAGGAGGCACGGTGCCAGGCGTCTCCACGCGCGGCATACTCGTGAAAAATGCATAGAGGTCGGCGAGCTGCTGGTCGGGCAGTTGCCGATCGCTCCACCGCGGCATGGCGCCCCAGGGCTGGCGAATCTGACGCGTGAACTGCTCGAAGGTCAAACCAAGGCCGGCCAAATCGGGTCCGTATCCGCCCTGCCCATGAAGTCCATGGCAAAAGGCGCACTCCTGCTCGTTCCATAACGCTTTGCCCGCCGCCTTGTCACCGGCCGGCGCGTTCTGCCTTTGGCTTACGCCTCGGCCCTGGCCCGCGGGCAACTTGCCGGAAGCATCGCTGCCCAGCGTTCCGATCCAAGACACCGCAACCAATGCAACCGCGAACGACACGCCCTTCGTCATTGTCAACAGTCCAAGTTTTCTGCGAAATGGTCTGCGAGGCAAGAGGTCTCTCGAAACGTCCTAGCCAGGATGACGGAAACTCGGTACGTAGAACGAGCGCCGACAGGCACCCAAGTGTGTGCTGCCGGCGCTCGCAAATCTCAATCCTGCTGCTGGGTCTGAGTCGGCAGTGGCGGCGGATCCGCGAAAATCGCCATGTGGTCGCCCACAGGGGGCCGGCGCGCATCCTTGACCATGTTGGGGAATTCGCGCGTGGTCGGTTTCGCCCAGTGGACTCTCGAGTGAACCCCTGGAGCGAGGACCCCCGACGTCGAGCTCCAGGGAGCCTGCCGGGCGCTCGTGAGAAGCGCCTGGTCTGCCCTTGGGCCGGTCACAACCAGCGTGAAGTCTTGCGGTTCGTCAGCCGTGATCGTCGGCACTTTCCAGACCGCAACGTCACGGCCGCTCAGCGGATGACGCTGGACTCCCTGATAGCCGTTCCCCATTGCGCGGACAACCGTGACTCCAGGATCCAGCACCAGCTCCACCGAAACATCCTCGGGCTGCACGCCGTGTTTCTTTCCCAGGTTCGTGACAGTCAGCGTGTAGCTGACGGTGTCGCCCGATCGGACCCCGGGCGCGAGCGTATTCACCAGGCGCGCGCGTGTTCCAAGGGCGAGAGCAAAGTTGTAGATCTCGCGAACAACGGGTTCGGGCAGCCGAGCCCTGGAGTAGGTGCCCATTCTCGCTTCAGGAATCAGCTTCTCGTGCTCATAGACGCACGTCTTGAAGTATTCCCAACTCACCGCCTCTTCGCTCCCGGTAAAGCCCGTGGTGTCTTTGACAAGCTGTGCGAGATCGCGACCGTTATAACGGGGGTTTGTTCTGGAGCCCAACTCCTCGCGCGAGCTGCGCTGCTCGGGCCCATGGCACTGCGCGCAGCCAGCCAGGTTGACCGCGTACCTCTGTCCCAATGGCGCATTGGGCGGTGCGGTGACACGAGAAGGCCTACCGATGTTGTTCTCTCCAACTCGACGATTGCTGATGTCGATGGGGACTCCAGGAGGCGCGACGCCGGGCGTGGCCACGCGCGGCATGCTCGTGAGAAACGCATAGATGTCGGTGAGCTGTTTGTCTGAGATCTGCTTGTCACTCCACCGAAGCATTGCGCCCCACGGCTGACGAACCTGGTGCTTGAACTGCTCGAAGGTCAAACCCAAGCCCGCCAGATCCGGTCCGTAGCCGCCCTGCCCGTACAGCCCGTGGCAATGAGCGCACTCGTACCCGTTCCAAAACTCCTTGCCCGCCGCGCTGTCGCCAGTCTCGGCGTGCGGGCTCTGGCCGACGCTCCCGTTCTGGCTTGCGTAGACCTTTCCCGCTCGTTCGCTACCCAACACCGCCAGCAAGGAGACCCCAAGTACTGCCGCACCCGATGCCACCAGTCTCGTCATCGTGACCTCCTGCCTGCCGTTAGAGTGCACCTCAATGGAGAGTAACACAGAGAGGAGCCGCTCCTCGTGCAGTATCCCCTTCATTTCGTGGAATTTGTTGGCTGCCCGGCCGTCGTTGGCTTGATCGCAGGCCCGGGTTGAGGCTTGGGCTGGGGAGTCTGCTTTGGCCTTCTCGCGCGCACGCATCTCGGCGATTACGCCGTTCCACATGATGCGGAGCATGGCTGCGGGCAAGCGGTCTCTCGAAAAGCTGCCCATCCTGCCCGAAGGGAAATCGGTCGTATGGTCGTAGACCGTCCGGGCGAACCAGTCAAAATCCATCTTGGCGTATGCCGCGCCAAAGAACACGGCTTCCATGTCCGTTCCGTGGCACTGCCCGCAGCCATAAGTCTCGACGAAGTACCGCAAATGCCTCGACGCGTTGCGGGGCACCGGTGTCGTCCACGGTCCAAGCTTGTCGACCGGAGGCAAGCTTGTGAGATACGCATGGACGTCGGCCAGCGTTCGATCGCTGATCTGTTGTGGCGTCCAGCGAGGCATCACACCCCAGGACTGGCGCACCTGCCGCCGGAACTGGGCCACGCTCAGTTGGCGACCGGCCAGATCGGGCCCGTAGGCGCCCTGACCTCGGTCGCCGTGACAAACCGGGCAAAAGGTCGTCGGTTGTTCCCAGAACGCTTTCCCAGCCCGGGCATCACCCGTCGGAGCGGAACGTCGGGACGGCGTGGCTTGTGCCGGACCAGTGCTCTGGGACGGGGCAGCCTGGGACTGCAGCTGATAGGCCAGAGACGAGCGCGACGAGAGTCATCGTCTTCATTGTTCGGACCCGACGCATTATACACATTGGAGGTTGCTGGCTCTTTCAACAACCTGTCAGACGCGCCAGGCGTACTGCAGTTTGACGAGCAGCTGATTGGAGTCGAGGCGCCACCGATCGACGATCGATCGCACGTTGTGGTTGTACACAACGAACAGGTCGGCGACCGGCGAGAAGGTCCAACGAAGACGCGTATTGGTCCCCGCGGATTCGCTTTCCGTGTCGTACTGGACGTAGCTCGACACGGAAAGATCCGACGAGATGTTGATCCGCAACCGCGTGCCGACGAGCGACTGCGTGAACCGGCCGGTCGCAAGCCGTCCGATAATCCGTTCGCCGGAGAACTCCACGGTGACGAGCGGCTTCGGATTCCACGCGCCCGTCCACTGAAACTGGTCGAGCGATCCCGTATAGAAACCGCCAAACAACCAGGTGACTTGCGTGTGGAGCCGCCGCTTCTGCGCCGTGCCCGCTTCAAGCTTGTACTGCCGCCAGTGGTACGAGCCCGGCGGAACGACCACACCGGGCGCGACTTCGAACGGCTCGGTCAGCCGCTCGCCAGTGGGATTGGCGTTGAACTCCACACGCTCGCCGCTGCGGAACCGCCAATTGAGCGGCGCGAAGAAGCCGAAGTAGCTTTCCCAGCGCCCCGACAGATCCGTCGCCCATTCTGGTCGGAACCTGTAGAACATCTGCTGAATCGGTCCCTGCGTCAGGCGGGGGTTGTAGTTGAAGGTGAAGTGCCCCAGATGCGCCGCCGCTCGCGGCACGAACCCGAGCGAGGGGTCGAAGTCGCGCCCAATCCGCTTGTAGGTGACTCCCACGTCCCATAAATCGTTCGGATAGTCGATCTTGAACCCGTGCGCGGTCGAATCGCCGCCGAGATCCTGGCGACCCGTCGCGAGACCCCAGACGCCGACCAGAAAGTTCTTGTCGCCTCGGAACTGCGACGTGGCGTACGTGAAGTCGGCGCCGCCCAGCCAGCTCCCGGCGCGGCCCATTGGATCGCCCACGGTTGCGATGGCGCCGACCCAGGATTCGCGCCAGAGATCCCGCTTCACGCGTCCGACGGCCATGAACGACCGGTCATCGACGACACCGTCCTGCCGGTTCGTGCCGACGGCCAGGCCGCCGAAGTTCGTGTTGCCAATGCGCCCGTTGACCTTGCCTCCGGCGAGAATCGGCACTTCGTTGCCCTCGATCAGGCCGATCCGCCGGCTGAAGTAGGGCAAGACCTCCGGCTCCGCTCCGAGACCGTACGCGAAGATGTCGCCGCCCTCGAGAAAGAAGGTACGCTTCTCCGGAAAGAACAGCGGAAATCGCGTCAGGTTCGTGCGGCGGGTGTCGACCTCGGTTTCGGCGAAGTCGGTATTGACCGTGGCCGACGCGAGCACGTTGGCGCCGGCGCGCTGCGTCACGTCGAGGCTTGGCTGGAAGTCGCCCGTCAGCGACGCGGACGGCGTCGGGATCCCTCCCCCGGTGGTGACGGCTGGCCGGACGCTCAGGCCGAGGCCGAGATCGAAATCCGGCAGCTCGGTCAGCAGACCCGCGCGACTGGTCTGCGTCAGACGGTACTGCCGGGCGGGTGACGCCCAGCGATCCGTCTCCAGCCGGCGCTGAATCCGGCGCTGCACGTTGAAATGCCACTCGTGCAGTCCCGGCTTGAAGGTGAGCGTCTGCACGGGAATCCGAATCTCCACGCTCCACCCGTTGGGGAGACGGGCGGCCGCGGCCTCCCAGATGCCGTCCCAATCCGGGCTCTCACTCTCGCCGCCAAGATCGACCAACCCGTCGTACCGAGCGCCCGAAGGGTTGACCGCGAGCACGTAGCCCGATCGACCGTCCGCGAACGGCCCGAGGACAATGCGGATGTGATCCTCTGAATTCAAGTCGGCGTCGCGCCGGACGCTGAAGCTGACGATGCCGGACGGGTCGGGTTCCTCGCAGACGATCCCAATCACCAACGCACGCGTATCGGCCAGCACGCGCACGAGCGTGCGCGCGGTTGGAGGCGCACCTTCGTTCGGATCGGCTTGCGTCAAGGCGTCGGTGGATGGGGCCAAGTCCCACGCCGACTCATTCAGCCTTCCGTCGATGGCGATGCTCGACGTCAAAGCGCCCGCCCGAAGCGACGGCGTCGTTTCTTGCGCGACGACCGCAACCGTGGCCAGCGCCCAGAGAGCGGCGATCAACGAGACGAGCGATCTCCGCACACGAGTTCGCCAGCGGCAATTCCTTTGGTCTGGGCACGGTTCCCGCAAATACTACATCCGGACCTGTCGGCGCGGCGGTCCTCCTTCGCACAGCTGCGCGTGTGCCGGGACACCCACGGCCGTTGCCGCCACGACGGCGGAAGATTTTGACGCACATGGCGCGCGGGGGGTGTAGCATTCACCTGAGCTTCGGATGGACAACATGAAATCACTCGGCCCAACGTTCTCGTTCGCGGTTGGGCAGACATGTCGAGGAGGCAGAACACGATGAGAGCGAAGATTCGTCGTGGGGTTGTTTTCCTGGCAGTGATCGTCGCGCTGGGCGTGGCCGCGGCCGAACGATCCGCCAGCGCCCAGAAGCCGGCTGGGGGCGTGCCGACATTCCAGGTCGATCCGTTCTGGCCGAAATTCGACGGGAACTGGATCTTTGGTTCGATCGGCGGCGTGTTCATCGACCCGGCCAACGATCACGTGTGGGTTCTTCAGCGTCCCTAACGGCTCGAGAACGACGAGAACTACGCGGCGCAGAAGCCGCCGGTCGCCGATTGCTGCGTGCCGGCGCCGCCGGTCATGGAGTTCGACCCGAACGGCAAGTTCATCAAAGGGTGGGGTGGAGCCGGACCCGGCTACGAGTGGCCGCTGAACGAGCACGGGCTGTCCATCGACCACAAGGGCAACTTCTGGATCGCCGGGAACGGCAAGGGCGACGCCCAGGTCCTGAAGTTCAGCAAGGACGGGAAAGTTCCTCCTCCAGATCGGCCACTTCGGAAAAGGTACCGGCAGCAACGATGTGGAGAACTTCGCCCGGCCGACCAAGGCGACCGTCTACGCGAAGACGAACGAAGTGTTCATTTCCGACGGGTACGACAACCGGCGGCTGATCGTGTTCGATGCCGATACCGGGAAGTACAAACGCCACTGGGGCGCGTACGGAAAGAAACCCGATGATGCGGCGCCGCGGACCCGATCGGGCGACGGACCGCCCCCGGAACAGCTGAATCTCTCGCACGACGTGCAGATTTCCAACGACGACCTGGTCTACCTCGCCGACCGATCGAATAATCGTCTCCAGGTGTTCAGACCGGACGGAACGTTCGTGAAGGAAGCCTTCGTCGCACGGGAGGTGCGCACGCCCACGGGCACCGTCGTCACGCTGGCCTTCTCCCCGGACAAGGAGCAGCGGTTCCTGTACGTCACGAGCGGCGATCAGAAGATCCGCATCCTGGATCGACAGAGCCTTCAGGTGCTCGGCACCGTGGGGCGCCTCGGGCACTATGCCGGTCAGTTCCACCACATCACGGACATCGCGGTCGATTCGAAAGGCAATCTCTACACCGGCGAAAACGAAGGCCGGCGCGTGCAGAAGTTCGTCTTCAAGGGGATGTCGTCGAGCTCGAGCCGATAGCTCTGCTAGAAGTCGTACGCCGCGCTCAGCTCGAAGATGCGAGGCGGGAGGATGTTCCGCGGCCGCAGGAACGAGGACCCCGCCCGCGCCTCCACGACGGTGGCCGTGCTCGCGTTCAACGCGTTGTAGATATTGAGGCGCACCGCGAGCTTCTGCGTGGTCAGGATACGAAAGGCCTTCTCGACACGGAAGGTCATCAGATTCAGGTTCGGGGTGCGCTGGGTCCCGATCGGCTCCACGTTCAGCACGATCTGCGGAATCGTCTGCCCACCGGTGAAGCGCACCTGCCGCGCGAACACGTCGCCGCTTCGGTGCTCGTAGTTGGCCGACAGCTGTACGTCGGCCGGGAAGACATACGCGCCCATCACCTTCCCGTTCCACTCCCATGTCCGATCGGAGCGGTTGATTTCGTCGTTCGGCGTGAGGTTCCCGACTTGATGCGCTGAGTCGAAGCTGCCGGTGGCAAAGCTGCCGGCCGACAGGAAACCATAGTTGGGAATGTCTTTCTTGGTGGCCGAGTAGGAGCCCAGGAACTGCCAGCGATTGGTCAGCCGTTTGACGACCGCCAGTTCGAGGCCTTTGTAGCTCTGGTTGACGTTCGGATCGTTGACGGACATGAACTGCTCGAATTTTCGTCCCGCCAGGTCTGGAGAAAACTCAAAGTAGGTGACCACTGTCCCGGGGTCGTCAGAGTTTCCGACTGTGCCGTCCGGTCCCGGGTCCCGCCTCGTGACCGGAATGTTGTAAGCGTCATAGGGTCGCAGGTTGTTCTGGACCCGAAGGACGTTCGTCGTACGGGTGTAGACCCCGGTGCCCCGGACCGCAAGATTCGGGATCAGCTCCCGCTCGAGGGTCACCGAGAACTCATCGTACCTCGGCTGCCTCTCGTCGGGGTTCACCACGGAATTGGGTGGCGGCGAAGGAAGGCTCGTTCCCTGAGACAGGCGGCCGACGGTTTCGACGAAATCGGGGCCGTTCCGATCGAGGTTGACCTCACCGGGATTGTAATCAAGGTTCCCGTTCAAGTCGTGCCACGTGTAGACGGCGTTCGCGATGGCGTTGCCGGCCACACGCAGGGCGTCGGGCTCGAGCTGGCGCATGTGATCGTAGCGCCCATATCCCCCCTTGATCACCGTCTTGCCGTCGCCCGACAGGTCGTACGCGGCGTGCAGCCGCGGCGACACGCTGTTCCAGGTGTTGAGCTCCACGCTCGAGAAACATGCGGCGGGAAAGATGACGTCGGAGGGAGCAGTCGCGGTGTCGCGGCACTGCTCCGAGAAGAATGCCGCCTGTCGATCGAACCGAAGCCCCAGATTCAACGTCAGGCGACGCCCGATGGTCCAGCTGTCCCGTACGTAGCTGGCCAACATGTCGGCGTAGACCGACGGCTCGACCGGGGCGTTGTAGGCGACGAACTGGTAGGGGGCACCGTTGCTGAGAAACAGATGGTAATTCACCATCTGCTGCTCCGTCTCCCAGTACCTTCTTGTGCGCGGCGTACTCGAGCCCCGCCTTGAGCTCGTGGTTGCCGCGAAACCAATTGGGCTTGTACCAGGTGACGGCGCCCCTGGTGTGTTTCAATGACGAAATCTGCTTGTTTCCGGCGTTGCCGGATTCACCGGTGACATGCTGAGTGACGACATCGGTTCTCCCGACAACGCCGTTCGTGTTGAAGCCGATGAACGAATCGTAGAGATAGTCCGAGTACTGCACGGAGGCGATGAGCGAGTTGCCGCGCACGCCTTGCCACTCGATTTTGGTCGGACGCGTCACGACATCCCGGTCGCTGCGCGAGTCGAACGAGCGGACTTCGCTCGTCTTGCTCCGTTCGAACTTCTTCCCCCACTGCTGGAACCCGATGAACCGGTTCGAGACGGTCGCCTGATACGAGATCTTTCCCGTGCGCCACTGCTGCCTGGTCTGGTCGTAGGCCGGCGACCCGTCCGGCATGTAGGCGTTCAAGACCTCCTTTTCCTGGTAGCGCCTGCGCAAGGCACCATAGAACCACAGCTTGTTCTGAATGATGCGGCCGCCCAGGTCGCCGCTGATGTCGTATGACGTCTTGAGCGCGTTGCCGATCGTGAACCCCTGAGCTTCCAACTCGTCATTGATGTTGTCGCTCTGGAAGTTCTTGTTGTTCTGCGCCCACGAGCCGCCGCCGTGGAACTGATTCCCGCCGGCCTTGACGATACCGCTCATCTGGACGCCGCGCGTCTGGAATTCCGCATCGGTACCGACGCTCTGGACGCGCGCCTCGTCGATCGTTTCATAATCCCAATAGCTGCCATCGCCGCCGCCCGCGGTCAGGTGCGTCGTCGACACGCCGTCGATCGTGAACGACACCTGGCCGCTCTGGCCGAACGAGCGAGCCTGGGGGTTCTCCTCGAGCGTGTTTCCGCCGATATCGAGAAAACTGCGAACGCCCGGGGCCAGGTTCAACATGCTGATCAGCCCGTTTCGGGCCGTGGGAATGGCCTCGAGCATCTCTTGCGTATACAACGTGGTTCCCGCGGTTGACGCGACGTCCACCAACGGCGCCGCGCCGGCGCACGGTGACCGTCTCGGCCACGGTGGCGAGACCCAACGACATGTCGATTCTCGCGGTAAAGCCGACGGTCAGCCGCACATCCTGGCGCTGGGCCGGCCGAAAGCCCGACAGATCGAACGCGACCTGATAGACCCCAATCGGTAGCGGTGCCAGGCGGTACTCGCCCAGCTCGTTCGTCACGTCGGTCACCTGCGGCACCTGCAAGGCCGGGCTGGTCGCCGTCACGGTCACCCCGGGGAGCACGGCGCCGCTCTGGTCCGTGACCTGACCGACGATGGTGGCCGTGCCTTGGCCGGCGGCCGGCGAACCGGCGAGCACGACCAGACTTACAATGAGCCCAGCGAGCTCCCGTCGACCGCGGGATACACCTGCAAGGTTGGAAAACATGGCTGTGCCTCTCCGGTTATGATGGGGTTGCGGCGCTGCTTATATCAAAGCGCTGATGGCGAGTCAATTGTCTGTGCTAATGTCATTCCCCTCGGTGAAGCCGTAGTCCGTCCGCGCGCTCCTGGAGGATTCCATGACACTGCCCGCATGTCCCTGCCGCATGAACGCCGTCCGTGTCGGTATGGCCCTCGCCCTCGGCGCCGCCGCGCTCTTCATGGCGTCGGCCGCCGAGGCCCGCATCACGCGGATCGTCATCGATCCCGCGCTGTCGCAGTCCCCGACATTCGAAGGGCGCGTCTTTGGCCCTGACGGCAGCGTCGGCACGTACGAGAAGCTCCGGGGCAAGGCCTACGGCGAGCTCGACCCGGCGGATCCGCGAAACGCGCTGATCACCGACCTCGAGCTGGCGCCGCGCAACGCGCGCGGCAAGGTCGAATACTCGATGGACATCTTCATCCTGAAGCCGAGCGACGTGCGGAAGGGCAACCACAAGCTCTTTCTCGACTTCAACAACCGTGGTGAAATGCGCGTGCTCGCCCTCAACGACGCCGCCCTCAGCAACAACCCGAAGAAGGCGGCCGAGGCGGGCACCGGCTTCATCATGAACCTGGGCTACTCGGTGGTCGGCAACGGGTGGGACTTCGGCGCCACGAACGAGGACGATGGGCTCACCATTTCCGTTCCGGTTGCGAAGAACCCGGACGGATCGAGCATCACCGGCCCCTCATACGAGTACATCAACTTCGATAACGCCAAGAGCGTCCGCTACGACCTCGCCTATCCCGCGGCGACATTGGACAAGTCCAAGGCGACGCTGACGGTACGGGCGCGCCTGGACGACCAGCCGACGACGCTGGCCGCGGGCGACTGGGAGTACGTCGACGAGAAGGCCATCCGCCTGCTGCCTGCCGGCACCGCGTTCAAGCAAAGCCACATCTACGAGTTCAGGTACACGGCCAAGGATCCGGTCGTCGCCGCGGTCGGACTGGCGGCCACGCGCGATCTCGTGTCGTTTCTCCGGCACGCCGCGAAAGACGACGCCGGCACCCCCAATCCGCTCGCCGGCGATGTGCGGTACACGTACAGCTTCTCCATCTCGCAGCCCTCGCGCACGTTGAACGACTTCGAGGCGTTCGGCTTCAACGAGGACGAACAGGGACGACGCGTGCATCGACGGCATGCTCAAGTGGACCGGCGCCGGCAGCGGCGACCAAATCAACTATCGCTTCGGGCAGACCGACAGGACCGAGCGCAACCGTCAGAACCACTTGTATCCGGAGCCGGTGTTCCCGTTCGCGCACCAGGTATTGACCGATCACCTCAGCGGCAAGACGGGCGGACGCGGCGCGCGGTGCGCGGTGAGCAACACGTGCCCGAAAATCATCGACGGCAATTCGTCCAACGAATACTGGGTCAAGTCCGGATCGCTGCTGCACACCGACACGCGCGGCAAGGACTTGAAGGATCCGGAGAACGTGCGCTTCTACCTGATCTCCGGCCTGTCACACGGCGTCGGGAACGTCAAGAGCATGGGATCGTGCCAGCAGTTCCTCAACCCCACGCGTCCCTTCCCCGCGCTGCGTGCGTTGTTGACGGCGCTCGACCAGTGGGTCACCCAAGGCACCGAGCCCCCGAAAAGCGAAGTGCCGCGGCAGTCCGAGGGCACGGCGGTCATGGCCGTGCCCAGGCCTGGCTCTCAAACCGGCGTCGTGCCGCAGGAGAAGCTGGGGTGGCCGACCATCCCCGGCGTGACGTATACGGGGCTGATCACGACTCGATATCATCTCGACTTCGGGCCGAAGCTCGAGAAGGGCATCATCTCGAACTACCCGGCCTCGGTCGACGGGCGTCCTGCCTATCCCATTTTTGTGTCCAAGGTGGATCAAGACGGCAACGAAGTGGCCGGCATCCGCCTGCCGCCGGTCGAGGCGCCCATCGCGACCACCACCGGATGGGCGCTGCGTCGCGCCGGCTTCGGCGAGAACGACGGCTGCGAAGCGAGCGGCCAGCACATCCCCTTCAAGACCACCAAGGCGGAGCGTGCTGGCCGCCGGCGATCCGCGCCTCTCACTCGAAGAGCGCTACACGAATCACGAGGGGTACGTCAGGAAAGTGACCGAGGCCGCGCAGAAGCTCGAGAAGCGGCGGTTTCTTCTTCCAGCCGATGTGCAGCTCTATATCGAGCAGGCAAGGCGAGCGACGTGCTCCGGGGGAAGTAGTCAGGACGACCGCGGCGCGGAACGCTTGAACCGATACCGGGCGCGGATCGTAACCACGAAAACACGAAGACCACGAAGTCTCGGACGAGAAGATCTTCGTGGCCTTTGTGCCTTCGTGGTTCCAGACTGCTGAGTCGTCTCTACTTTGCCCGTCCTTTGGGCCCTGCGCGAGCATCGCCACCTTCCAGACCGCACCGTCCCCGACGATGTACAGGGTCTTCTTGTCGGGTCCGGCAAACGCGATATTCTGCGGCCCGTCCGGGTTGCCAACCGGGATCGTTCCCAGGTGCTTGCCCTCCGGGCTGAACACCTGCACGCCTATCGTCGAGGTGACGTAGAGGCGGCCCGCCTCGTCGACCGCGATGCCATCCGCGCCGCTTCTCACGCCCCGGTTGGTCATGGCGATGCCGGCGAGCCTGGCGAAGTTTCGCTCGTTGCGAACGCTGCCGTCCGGCTGCACGTCGAACGCGATGACGTACGCGCCCAACGTATTTGACACGTACAGGGTCTTCTCGTCCGGGCTCAGGATGATGCCGTTCGGGCGTGGGATGTCGTCGGCAATCTTGATCACCGAGCCGTCGGGTTTCAGATAGTAGACGGACGGGAGCTCTGTCAGGTATTGCCCCGCAGGCGGATATCCGCCGGGGTCCGTGAAGTACACGCCGCCTTTCCTGTCGGCGACGAGATCGTTGGGACCGAGAAACGGCCGTCCCTCGAACGTGCTGGCCAGAACCGAGCGCGCCGGCATCAACACGCCAACCTGTTTCGTCGCCGGGAGCACGCCGATCAGGCGGCCCTTCGGAGTCGTACGTGAGACCCTGGGATCCGCCCGTGTTCTCCAGGAAGGTCGAGCGGGCGCCCTTCGCGTCGATCTTCGTGATGACATTGGCCTGCTGCTCCGTGAGCAGGAGCGCACCATCCGGCGCCGCGATCGGACCCTCGGTTCCCCGGAGTCCTTGGGTGACAACCAGGACTTTGGTTCCGGCCGCGACCACTCCCGGGATGTTGGGTGCGACCGTTTCGGTCGGCTTGAACGTCTCGGCACCCTGACCGAAGCTGAACGTGCACCGGAGCAGCAACAACGTTGCGAGAAGCGTGGTTCGTGATCGCATGGCTCTCCTCGAAGGCAACAGAACGTGCCTGCCAGAAAGAACACACAATACGCGATCGGCCTCCGCCCGGTCCAATCTGGGGGACAATCGGAGAGTCTCGAAGTCTCAAGTCTCAAGTCTGAAGTCTGATCAGAATTCAGGTTTCAGGTTTCAGATTTTGACAATCGATCCTGTCGTCTGCGCGGAATGACAGAAAGGCCCCATGCGTTCACCGCATGGGGCCCTTCTGCCTGACGTTGTGAGGGACGACGCGCGTTAGAAGGAGTACGTCACACCGAATTCCGCCACGCGGGGCGGCACGATCTCACCGGGCCGCAGGAATCTGTCGCCAGAAATTGGTTCTACCTCGAGGGCCGTATTCACGTTCAACGTATTGTACAGATCGAATCGTACCCCCACTCTCTGCGACGTCCGGAACCGGAAGTTCTTCTCCACCCGGAGGGTCAAGAGGTTGAGACTCGGAATGCGTCGGGTGCCGATGGGCTCGGCGTTCAACTCGATATCCGGAATGGTCATGCCGCCTTCCAGTTGCACTTGCCGCGCGAACGCGTCGCCGCTCTGATGGTCGAAGTTCGCGCCCACCGTCACGTCGCCCGGGAAGATGTAGGCCCCCGACAGCTTGCCCTGCCAGTCCGAGGTGTTGTCGACCCGGTTGATCTCGGTGTTGGGATTGTAGTCCCCGACGACGGTGGCCTGGGCGCGCAGTTCGGGCACCCGCAAGTCGGGATGGATGGGGCGGTCTTTCTTCGTGCGCGTGTAGGACGCGCCGAACTGCCACCGGTTCGCGAGCCGCTTGGTGGCCGACAGTTCAATGCTGTTGAAGCGCTGACGGGCGATCGGGTCGTTGACCAGCATGAACTCTTCGAATTGGGCGCCTTGCAGGTCCGGCGAAAACTCGTAGTACGTGATCGAGCCCCCGTCGTCTCCGGTTCCGACCTCGCCATCTGGACCCGGATCCGTATTCGTGACCGGAATGTTATAGGCCGCGTAGGGGCGCAGGTTGTTCTGGCGCCGGCGGATGTTGTTGTAGCGCGCGTGGATCCCGATGACCCGGACGGCAAAATTCGAGACCAGCTCGCGCTCGATCGACAGCGAGAACTCATCGGTCTTGGGTTGCTTCTCGTTCGGGTTCGGCATCGCCTTCGGCGCCGGGTCGTCCAGCTCGTTGCCGAGGGTCTGGACGAAATCGTGCCCGTCCGGATCGAGGTCGACCTCGCCGGGATTGTAATCGCCATTCCCGTTCAGGTCGCGCCAGTCATAAATGGCCACGGAGTCCAGGTTCCTGTTGAACTGCTCCACGTCCGGTTCGAGTCCGCGTATGTAGTCGAAGCGGCCCCACCCGCCTTTGAGCACGGTTTTGCCATCGCCCGTCAGGTCGTACGCGAAATGCAGGCGCGGCGCCACGCTGTTCCAGGCCGGGACGTCCACCTGTGGGAAGCACTCGTCGGGGAAGGCGACGTCCGAGGGAGCGACCACGCCCTCGCGACACGTCGCTGGAATGGTCGCAGCGGTGCGGGAGTAGCGCAGCCCCAGATTCAGCGTCAGCCGCCGCGCGATCGTCCAGCTGTCCGTCCCGTAGATGCCCAGATAGGTCGGAGTTGTCACTGGCTGGATCGGGTGGTTAATCGCCCCGAACTGGTAGGGTTCCCCGTCGTTGGTAAACAGCATGTAGTTGACCGGTAGGACGGGGTCCCAGTCACCGTAGGCGTTATGTATGTAGTGGTCGAAGCCCACCTTGAACTCATGGTTCCCGTGAAACGTATCCGGTTTGTACAGGGTCACCGAGCCGACAGTGTGAAACCGGTCACTGGGATTGCAGATCCCCGACATCCCAATTCGCGCCCGACAGGAAGTCGGTCTCGATGTCGAATCGCCGGACATTGGTGGTGTCGGGGTAGACATTCCTGCCGCGGTGCATCCACCCCCACTGGAGATTGGCGATGAGCGCGTTGCCGCGCACGCCCTGCCACTCCCCTTTCCCGTACATCTGATAGAGGTCTTGTTGTTTCCGCGATTCATAGGCTATCTCGTCCCCCGATTCGCCTTCCTCCGGCTTGTGGGACTGCGTGTAGAAGCCGATGAACCGGTTCGAGGGGCTCGCCTGCATCGAGACCTTGCCCGTGTAAAACGTAAACTTGACCGTGTCGTGGGCGGGCGTCCCATCCGGCTTGAAGGCGTTCACCCCGATGGAATCGTTGAAACGCCTGCGCGCGGCCCCGTAGAACCACAGCTTGTTCCGGATGATGCGGCCTCCGAGGTCCCCCCCGACGTCGTATCGCTTCACGAGCTCGTTGCCGGTCTCGACGCCCAGCGCCCTCAACTCGTCATCGAGGTTCGTGCCCTGCAGCCCCGGGCCCGTCTGGCTCCAGAACACACCGCCGTGGAAATCATTACCGCCGGACTTGATGATGGTATGGCTCTGAATGCCGCGCGTCGGGGCCGCCGCATTGGCGCCCATGGTCTCGACGCGCGTTTCTTCGACGGTGTTGTAGTCGAAGAAGACGCCGGAGCCGCTCTCGGTGTCCAGACTGGCAATCGAAATCCCCTCGAGCGTGGTCCACATCTCGCCGCCCTGCCCGAACACGCGCGCGTCCGGGTCCTCCAGCAGCTGGTTGCCCCCGACCTCGATCCGCGTGCGCACGCCGGGCGCCAGGGCCAGGATCGACATCAGCGAATTGCGGGACGTGGGCGTGAGCTCGAGCACCTCGCGCGTCAGCAGCGTGCTGTTGGTGGTCGAGGTGACGTCCACGACCGGCGCCGCGCCGGACACGGTGACCGTCTCGGCCACCGTGGCCAGACTCATCGCCACATCGATTCGTGCGATGAAGCCGACCGTCAGCCGCACGTCCTGGCGCTGGGCCGGCCGAAAGCTCGTCAGATCAAACGCGACCTGATAGACCCCAATCGGTAACGGCGCCAGGCGGTACTCGCCCTGCTCGTTCGTGACGGTCGTCACTTCCGGCACCTGCAAGGCGGGACTGGTGGCCGTCACCGTCACGCCGGGGAGCACGGCGCCGCTCTGGTCGGTCACCTGACCGATGATGCTGCCCGTGCCCTGGGCCGCTGCCGACGCTGCAATAGAAAATAGGATCAGACCGACGACTGTTACAACGAGCCCACATCGGCTGCCTGACGTGCTGCGCATGATGGTCTCCTCCGCCCCACGACGGGTTCACTACCGGCGGATTCCCGGGGGGAAGAATCTCACCGGCCGCTGTCTTTCTGCGCCTGCGGGACTGCCGGCCGCGGGCGCTACCTGAAGCTGCCGACTGAGAGCGCTGAAGGGTCGATCGAGATCGCTATCCGAATGCGGGTAAGAAAGGTCCGGCGGTATGAATGCGGCGGCGCGAGTATGAAACCGTGTGCGGAGCGGTACGTAATAGCGCGACGGCGAAATAAAAGACGCGAAATAAGAGACGATGCGAATAAGCGACCGGCGATTTATCTCAAAGTATGGGGCGTACAACTAACATAGCGCCGCATCAGATGCAAGACGTGAAGAACGCCTCCGACGCGCAAACCACGCGATCTGGATGTCGTGGTCCGGATTTCCGGATCTTGCTGCAAGAAATTGTCGCTCGGAGCAGTGGCGCCATGAATACGAAGGGCCCCATGCGGTGACCGCATGGGGCCCTTCGCTGACTGACTGCTACGAGACGCCGTGTGCTAGAAGTTGTACGCCAGCCCGAATTCCGCGATGCGGGGCGGCACGATCTCCCGTGGCCGCAGGAACTGGTCGCCCGAACGCGGTTGTAACCGGGTGGCCGTGTTCACGTTCAACGCATTATAGAGGTCGAATCGTACCGCCACTCGCTGCGACGTCCGGAACCGGAAGCTCTTCTCCACCCGGAGCGTCAAGAGATTGAGCGTGGGGATGCGTCGCGTGCCGATGGGCTCGGCGTTCACTTCGATATCCGGAATGGTCACGCCGCCCTCGAGGAGCACTTGCCGGGCGAACGCGTCGCCGCTCTGATGGTCGAAGTTCACGCCAAACGTCACGTCGTACGGGAAGATGTAGGCTCCCGACAGCTTGCCCTGCCAGTCCGACGTGTTGTCGGCGCGGTTGATTTCATCGTTGGGATTGAAGGCCCCGACGATGGTGGCCTGGGCGCGGATTTCCGGCACCTCCAAGGTGGGATGGATGGGACGATCTTTCTTCGTGCGCGCGTAGGAGGCCGCGAACTGCCACCGGTTCGCGAGACGCTTGACGGCCGACACTTCGAAACTGTTGAAGCGCTGACGGGCGCCCGGATCGTTGACCAGCATGTTTTCTTCGAACTGAGCGCCGCTCAAGCTCTCCGGATACTCATAATACGTGAGCAAGCCCCCATCGTCCGCATTCCCGACCTCGCCATCGGGGCCCGGGTCGCGGTTCGTGACCGGAATGTTGTAGGCCGCATAGGGCCGCAGGTTGTTCTGCTCCCGGCGGATGTTGTTGTAGCGCGCGTGGATCCCGACGACCCGGACGGCAAAATTCGCGACCAGTTCCCGCTCCAGCGAGATTGAGAACTCATCGGCCTTGGGTTGCTTCTCGTTCTGATTCGGGACCGCTCGCGGGGCGGGCTCGTCCAGCTCGTTGCCGAGGGTTTCGACGAAATCGTCCCCGTTCGGATCGAGGTCGACCTCGCCGGCATCGTAGTCGTTGTTCCCGTTCAGGTCGCGCCAGTCGTAGATGGCCACGGCGTCGATGTTCGCGTTCAGCCGCTCGAAATCCGGTCGCCCTGTCCGGATATAGTCGAAACGGCCCCAGCCGCCTTTCATGACGGTTTTTCCATCGCCCGTCAGGTCGTACGCGAAATGCAGGCGCGGCGCCACGCTGTGCCAGACCGGAATGTCAACCTCGGCGAAGCACTGGTCGGGGAAAGCGATGTTCGACGGCGCCGTCACGCCCTCGCAGGCACTGGGCCGGGATCGAGCCCTGGTCGCGGGCGTACCGCACTCCCAGGTTGAGCGTCAGCCGCCGCGCGAGCGTCCAGCTGTCGGTCCCGTAGATACCCAGATACGTCGGGCTATGCACCGCCTGGCTCGGGTGGTTGATCGCCCCGAACTGGTAGGGTGCCCCGTCGTTGGTGAACAGCATGTAGTTGACGGGTGTCAACGTGTCCCAGTTCGTGTGCTGGTTGTGATCGTAGTGATCGAAGCCCACCTTGAATTCGTGGTTCCCGTGAAACGAATCCGGCTTATACAGCGTCACGGAACCCACGGTGTGATACCGGGTGCTGTTGACCTTGTCCCCGACATCCCAGTTCGCGCCGGACAAGAACTCGGTCGCGATGTCGAATCGCCGGACATTGGTGTCGTCAGGGTAGACATCCCGGTCGCGGCGGATGACGCCGAACTGGAGATTGGCGATGAGCGAGTTGCCGCGCACGCCCTGCCACTCCCCTTTGCCGAAGAGCTGGTAGTTGTCCTGTTGTTTCCGCGATTCGTAGGCGACCTGGTCCCCCGATTCGCCTTCTTCCGGCTTGTGGGACTGCGTGTAGAAGCCGATGAACCGGTTCGAGGGGTTCGCCTGCATCGAGACCTTGCCGGTGTAAAACGTAAACTTGACCGTATCGTGGGCGGGCGTCCCATCCGGCTTGAAGGCGTTCACCCCGATGGAATCGTTGAAGCGCTGCCGCGCGGCCCCGTAGAACCACAGCTTGTTCCGGATGATGCGGCCTCCCAGGTCCCCCCCGACGTCGTATCGCTTCACCAGTTCGTTGCCGGTCTCGACGCCCAGAGATCCTCAACTCGTCGTCGAGGTTCGTGCCCTGCAGGCCCGGGCCTGTCTGGGCCCAGAACACGCCGCCATGGAAGTCGTTGCCGCCCGACTTCACGATGGTGTGGCTCTGAATGCCGCGCGTCGGGGCCGCCGCCGTGGCGCCCATGACCTCGATGCGCGATTCCTCAACGGTGTTGTAGTCGAAAAAGACGCCCGAGCCGCTTTCGGTGTCCTGACTCTGAATTTGAATCCCCTCCAGTGTGGTCCACATCTCGCCGGCCTGCCCGAACACGCGCGCGTCGGGGTCCTCCAGCGCCTGGTCGCCCCCGACGTCGATCCGCGTGCGCACGCCGGGCGCCAGGGCCAGGATGGACATCAGCGAGTTGCGGGACGTGGGCGTGAGCTCGAGCTGCTCGCGCGTCAGCAGCGTCTGGTTCGTCGTCGAGGTCACGTCCACGACCGGCGCCGCGCCGGAGACGTTGATGGTCTCGGCGACACGTGGCAAGACCCATCGGCACATCGATTCTCGCGATGAAGCCGACCGTCAGCCGTACGTCCTGGACGCTGCACCGGCCGAAAGCCCGCCAGCTCAAACGAGACCTGATAGACCCCGATCGGTAACGGCGCCAGCCGGTACTCGCCCTGCTCGTTGGTGACTTCCGTCACCTGCGGCACCTGCAACGACGGACTCGTGGCCGTTACGGTGACGCCTGGCAACACAGCGCCGCTCTGGTCGGTCACCTGACCGATGATGCTGCCCGTGCCCTGAGCCGCCGCCGACGCTGTAAAGGAAAATAAGATGAAACCAACGATTATGAAACACAACCCGCATCGACCTGACCTGCTGTACATGCTGTTTCCCTCCGGCCCCATGATCGCGCGACGGGCGCGAACGTCGTGAGGCGAAAAATCAGGCGAAAATCTGCCTGCCCATGCGTAACTTGTACTCCATGCCGCCCTACGCGAGATGAAGAGATTGAACGGACCGCGTCCGAATTTGGCGGGCTCGAGGACCGAAATCCATTCCGTTGGATCAGTTGGTGTCGCCGGCTTCCGAGAGGCGAGCCGATTCTCTAGGACTTGCTGTAGCATTGTATGAACCCCTCTCATAATGAAAACCGGTCTCGCACTTATTCTCTGCGGCTTTGTGTTGTCGACTGCCGGACGTGCTCGAGCCCAGTCGGCTGAACCCGGTCCTGCGGCTCTTGCGGCGCCCCAACAGCCAGACGGCGCTCCTGCGCGCCGGACGATGACCGCGGTGCGCATGACGGCCGAGGAATCCATCGTTGTCGACGGACGGCTGGATGACGCGGCCTGGGCGCGTGCCACGCCGGCGACCGACTTCATCCAACTGGATCCGTTGAACGGCTCGCCGGCGACCGAACGGACCGAAGTGCGCATCATGTACAACGGCACGTCGCTGTATATGGGCGTGACCTGCTTCGACAGCGAGCCGACGCGTATGCTTCGCTTTCAGAGGCGACGAGACGAAGGGCTGCCGTCCGACGATCGCTTCATGTGGGTGATCGATCCATTCCTCACGGGCCAGAACGGGTACTTCTTCGAGACGAATCCGTCGGGCCTCATGGCGGACTCGTTGCTCAACCAGGGCGTGCAGAACCGGGAGTGGGACGGCATCTGGCTTCTGCGCGTGCAACGGACCGGCATCGGGTGGACCGTGGAGATCGAGATTCCGTTCAACACCCTGAATTTCGACCCGAACGGCGCCGCCTGGGGTATCAACTTCCAGCGAACCGTACGCCGGAAGAACGAGGAGAGCCTCTGGAACGGGTGGGCCAGGAATCAGGGGCTGCAGCGGTTCTCGAATGCCGGGTTGGTGGTGGGAATGAACGACAACGTGAGTCAGGGCCTCGGCCTCGACATCCGGCCCTATGGTCTGGCGACGTCCGGCGCGCAGCCCGGGCTCGGAAGACCCGCGACGGACAACAAGGGCAAAGCCGGCCTGGACGTCTTCTACAACTTCACGCCCGGCCTGCGGGCCAACTTCACGCTCAACACCGATTTCGCGCAGACGGAAGTCGATCAGCGCCTCGTGAACCTCACGCAGTATCCCCTGTTCTTTCCCGAGAAGCGGACGTTCTTTCTCGAGGGCCAGAGCCTCTTCGAATTTGCCCTCGTCCCGGCGCTCGGCACCGGCGGCGGTGGCGGCTTCCGTCGGGAGGTCGACACCTCCCTCATCCCGTTCTTCAGCCGGCGGATCGGACTTGTGGCGGGCAGCCCGCAGAAGGTGAATTACGGCCTCAAGCTCATCGGACAGGTCGGGCGCCAGGATGTCGGCGTCCTGCACGTGCAAACCGGTGAAGAGGACGGCGTCCCAAGCGAGGACTTCTCGATTGTCCGCGTGAGGCGGCGATTGTTGCGGCAGTCGTACGTGGGCGCGCTGTACACCCGGCGTGATACGCATGACGTGAACATCGATGCGCGCCACACGATGGGCGTGGACTTCCTGCTGGCGACGAGTCAGTTTCGAGGCTCGCAACAGCTGTCTCTGGGCGGATACTTCCTGCAGGCGACCAACCCGCTCGAAGACTGGACAGGACGCGGCATACTCGTTGCGGATGGACTACCCCAACGACCGATGGAACGCCGGTGTGCTGTACCGTGGCGTCCAGTCACAGTTCAATCCGGCGGTCGGATTCACCCGGCGCAACAACTACCAGCTGTACAACCCCTACCTGAATTTCTCGCCGCGGCCGGCGAACAACAAGTACGTCCGCCGGTTCGGGTTTACCGGTGACGTCTTGCTGCAGACCGACATGGACAACCAGCCGTTGTCGCGCATCTGGAACCTCACCGTGCTCAACGTCGACCTGCACTCACAGGACGTCGTTCACTTTCTTGTGATTCCTGAGTACGAGCGTCTCGATCGTCCCTTCAACCTCGGCCGGTGGCGTGATTCTTCCGATCGGCGGCGAGTACAACTTCCTCCGGTATCGGGTCACGGGGCAAACGGCCAACCGGCGCCTTCGTGTCCCTCAACCCGACCGTGGAATGGGGCACCTTTTACTCGGGCACGCGGCAGCAGATCGCGACAAAACTCGCGCTGCGCGTGCGGCCCGGTGTCATCGTGTACCTGAACCATGAATGGAACCGGATCGACCTGCCGGAAGGCAGTCTTCGCACCCAGGTGTTCGAGGCCACCCCCGAGCTGCAGTTCAGCCAGTGGATCTCGCTCGTCAACACCGTTCAATTCGATACGGTCAGCTCGGTCCTGGGCTGGCAGTCCCGGTTCCGCTGGATCCTGAAACCCGGCAACGACCTGTTCCTCGGTGTACTCGCAGAACTGGCTGGAGGATCTCGGCGTGAACCGCTTCTCGACTATCAACCGACAGGCGGCGTCGAAGATGCAGTATACGCTCAGGTTCTGACCGTCATTCTGACGCAAGGCTCAGGGCCCGCCGGACGGCAAAGAATTTTCGAGCAAGCCGGTTGAAGCGGCGTGCCAGCGGGTATAGTCTGTGTCCATCGTGCCGGCGAGGTCGGGAGCAGGCGGACTGCGGCAGCAGCGTGGAGACAATAGCGGGAGGCAGCACATGTGGATGCGAACATCTCTGGTCACTGCAGGGGCGGCCGTCGTGATGCTGGTGGCTGGAGCGCCGCTCGTGGCGCATCATGCCTTCTCAGCGGAATTCGACAGCACACGCCCGGTGACGCTCAAGGGCAAGGTCACGAAGATGGAATGGATCAATCCGCACGCGTGGCTTCACATGGAAGTCAAGAGCCCGGACGGAAAAACGGTCAGCTGGGCCGTTGAAGGCGGCGCGCCGAACGCGCTGCTCCGCCGAGGCTGGAACCGGAACTCGGTGCCGCTCGGAACGGAAATCGTCGTCCAGGGTTATCAGGCGAAGGACGGATCGAACAGGGCAAATGGCCGGGACGTGACACTGGCCAACGGAACGAAGTTGTTCCTCGGATCGTCGGGAACGGGGGCGCCGGCCGACGGGCGCGATTCCACCGAGCCCAAGAAATAGGCGAGCGACTGGACATCCAGCAGCAGACTGAGAGGTACCTGATGCGCAATCGAGGTCTCACATCGCTGGCGATCATCGCGACTGTGGCGGTACTGGCGCTGGCGGCCGTCGCCGTCCAGGTCCTGCCGACCGGCGCAAGCACAACCGACCCGGCGGTGGCCTCGTCGCCGTTGCGGACCCCCGACGGCCAGCCGGATCTTCAAGGCACCTGGACGAACTACGATTCGACGCCGTTCGAAGTATTCGATCCCAGCGACAAACCTGGTTTGTATTCGGGGGACCCTGACGGCACCGCCCGCGGCACCGGCCCTGCGAGTTTCCCGAACGATGTCACCGACAGAAAGCTGGTGAAGCGGAAGTCGCTGGTCGTCGATCCGCCGAACGGGCGTGTGCCGATCATGCCCTGGGCCGAGGAGCGGCGAAACTATGGGCTGGCTCATGTCGCCGACTCGTGGGAGTACCAGACGACCTGGGAGCGGTGCATCACGCGCGGCGTGCCAGGCGGGATATTCCCCACCGGGTATGGCTCCGGATACCAGATCGTGCAGACGCCGGGCTACGTGACGATCCTCTACGAGATGATTCACGAAGCGCGCATCATTCCCCTCGACGGGCGTCCGCACGTCGGACCGGCCATTCGCCTCTGGAACGGCGACTCCCGCGGCCACTGGGAAGGCAATACGCTCGTTGTCGACATCACCAATTACAACGACAAGGGCCAGGTGGCGACCAACGCGGCCAGCCAGCGGGTTCGAGCGATCCCCCAGAGCGAGGCTCTCCATGCGATCGAACGCTTCACCCGCATCGACGAGAACACGATCGACTATCAGGTGACGATCGACGACCCCAAGGTCTTCACGGCTCCGTGGAAAGCATCGATGGTCCTGAACAGGGAGCCGGATTACCAGATGTTCGCGTACGAGTGTCACGAGGGCAATCAGGCGATGGCCAATACCCTCAGCGCCGGACGCGCGAAAGACAAGTCCGGACCGGCCGTCAAAACCCAGTGACGCCTGGCAAGGTGGCAGGAAGGGGGATCGTTCCATGCACAACTGGATGAGAGGGGCGTTGATCGCCGTCGTCGCATCCGCCGTCACGGCGATCGTCGTCTCACAGATGATTCGAAACCCGGTCGCGGGACAGACGCCGGACAGGGCGGTCGCGCGCGCGGCGGACGGCAAGCCAAACTTGAACGGCATCTGGCAGGCCCTCGGCACGGCGCATTGGGATCTGCAGGATCATCCGGCCCGATCGGGCCCGGTGCTCGAGCTCGGCGCGGTCGGCGCCCTGCCCGCGGGCCAGGGAGTCGTCGAGGGGAACGAGATCCCTTACCAGCCGTGGGCGGCAGCCAGGAAGAAAGAGAACTTCGACAACTGGGTCACCAGGGATCCGGAGGTCAAGTGTTACCTCCCCGGCGTCCCACGCGCGACCTACATGCCCTTTCCTTTTCAGATCGTGCAGACCGCCGACAACATCGTGATGGCGTACGAGTACGCCAGCGCCAGCCGGATCATCAAGATCGGCAAGGTGGACCCCGCTCCAGTGGACACCTGGATGGGCCAATCGGCGGGCCGCTGGGAGGGCGATACGCTCGTCGTCGACGTGACGAGCTTCAACGATCAGACCTGGTTCGACCGGGCTGGCAACTTCCACAGCGAGGCGCTCCACGTGGTGGAGCGATATACGCCTCGTCAGTCCGGACGTCCTCGATTACCAGGTCACGATCGAGGATCCGAAAGTGTTCACGCGCCCCTGGAAGATCAGAATGCCGCTGTACCGGAGGCACGACACGAACGTTCAGCTCCTCGAGTTCAAGTGCGTCGAGTTCGTCGAGGAGATGATGTACGGGAATCTGCGCAAGAAGACCGGTCTCGAAAAGCCGTTCAGCGCCGCACGCCTTCGATGGCCGTAGGCGAACGCGTGGCTGCTGTTGTTCCGATTGTCATTTTGATGTAGTCGACAGTTGACAGTTCACAGTTGACAGACCACAGGCGTCGACGTCAACGACGACCTGTCGACTGTGAACTGTTGACCGTGAACTTCACTATACCGAAGTGGAAAGCGCTTTAGCGGTTGGATTTACGGGAACGGGGACACCGCCACACGAAACCCGACGTCGTCGGTACGAGCGTTCGCGCTGTCCCCGAGGCGGCGTGCGGTGCGGACGTCCTGAGCAGAAACATAGAAGGAACCGCCGCGCTTCACCCGGCTCACGCCATCCCCGGCTTTGATGTTCTCGCGCCCGTCATCAGGTCGATAAGGGTAGGGCACGTCCTGGCTTCTCGTCCACTCCCAGACATTTCCGCTCGCGTCGAGCAGCCCGTACGGACTGGCGCCATCGGGAAACGATCCGACTGGAGCGGGCGCCCGACGTCCGGCCGAATCGTCATTGACCTTGCTTTGCTCGATTCGATCGCCCCAGGGATAGATTCGTCCGTCGGTTCCCCGCGCGGCCGCCTCCCACTCGGCCTCGCTGGGTAGAGTCACATGCCACGGCCGCCCGTCGCGCCGTCCGGCAAGTACATCGGCGAGCTTCCTCGGGGCTGCTTTCCACGATTTCAACTTCGCTTCCAGCCATCCGCAGTAGGCGAGTGCCTCGTCCCATGACACGCTCGTGACGGGCGCATTAGAGGCACCGATCAGCGCTCTTCGCTCTCCCGGTTTGCAGGCGCCGTCCTTCGCACACGCTTCATATTGCGCGACGGTCACCTCGTAACGGCCGATGAGGAACGCCGGGAGTGTTACCTGGTGCTGCGGCAGTTCATTGTCCTGGGCCTCCCGGTCCCTGCTCTTGTCGCTCCCCATCGTGAACGAGCCCGCCGGGATCTCGACAAATCCCAGGAGATCCTCACCCGGCAGGCGCCAGGCGGACGGATCGACGGAGGATCTGGACCAGAGGGCGATCGCGAGGGCGACGACGACGCTGAGAGCGATCAACGCCACGGCGCGAACGGGGTTCAAGAATCCATGCCGTTCGGTGCGCACCTCAGTCGCCAGACCGTCCGCCGATTGCCAGCTCGGTGGACTGGGTCGGTCGCGCGACGGTTCGAACGACTCGTGAGTGGCCGCCGCTGGGGGTACCTGCGCGGATGGCGAGGACTCGGCCGATGCATGCTTGGACGTTGGCCACGCTTCCCGCGCGTGGACTGGAGCTGCGGCCCGCGAGGGCGGAACAATCGCCCCGATCGACCTACCGAGCCGTTCAAACTCATCGTGGTGGAGTCCACCGTCCCAGTCGCTGAGATCTGCCGCCTGGAGCTGCCGGAACCCGAGTGGCTGTTTGACCGCCTCTATCAGCGTTGGCACGAGTCGCCCGTCAAGGCCTTCGCTCGCTTCGTCACGGACGAACTGAGAGGCGAGCGACACCTTGGACCACAGCACGACTATGCAACGAGCAGCATCGAGTTCGTGCTGGATGTACGCGTTGAAGTCTTTCCCGTGGGGAATGCGGCGATCCCACCACACCGACCACCCGCGCGATTCGAGCGCCGCGGCCAAGAGGCTCGCGCGGGGCTCATCCTCGCGAGCGTAGCTCAGGAAGATGTCCGCCATGAGTGGTCGAGGCGCGTGCCGGA
The DNA here is from genome assembly GCA_963745495.1 of uncultured Acidobacteriota bacterium. Taxonomy (GTDB): domain Bacteria; phylum Acidobacteriota; class Vicinamibacteria; order Vicinamibacterales; family CAVVIG01; genus CAVUXJ01. Next base: position 127,806 of record CAVUXJ010000015.1, on the reverse strand, counting down.
AGTGAGTATCAAGATGTCGTAGATTATACGGGCCGGAGGAACAGCGCGAACGGGACGTGATCGTCGGCGACTCCGGGCATCCACCGCCGTAGGTAACGGCCGGGGCTGACAAGGGCAGAAAGGCCCAGCGACACGCTCTCACAGCGGCAGTGCATCGCCGACGGAGTCGGAAGAGGACTAAGATGGTGGCTCGAAAGTACTTCGTGAGGTACCACGATGAATCTCAAGGCGAATGACGACATCGAAGCCTTCAAGGCGGCCTTCAGCGGACAAGCCTTGACCCTGGGCCATCCCGACTATGACCGATCGCGCGCAGTCTGGAACGGAGCCATCGACCGCAAGCCCGCGGTGATTGCGTGCTGCACCACTGCCGAGCAGGTCGCGGACGCGATCCGCTTCGCTCGCGGGAACGGGCTCGAGATTGCGGTCCGTGGCGGTGGTCACAACTACGCCGGGCACGCGGTATGCGACGGCGGGCTGATGATCCATCTCGGCGCGATGAACGGCGTCGCCGTCGATCCCGCGGCGCGGCGTGCGGTGTGTGGCGGCGGCGCGACCTGGGCCGACGTCGACGCCGCGACGCAGCAGCATGGGCTCGCGACGCCGGGTGGCTTCATCAGCCACACGGGCATCGCGGGACTCACACTTGGGGGAGGAATCGGTTGGCTCACCAAGCAGGCTGGACTCTCCTGCGACAACCTGGTCGCGGCCGAGATGGTGACGGCCGACTCACGGATCGTCCGCGCATCGAAGGACGAGAATCCTGACCTTTTCTGGGCGCTGCGTGGCGGTGGCGGCAACTTCGGCGTCGTCACATCCTTCGAGTTCGCGCTTCACCCTGTGGGCCCGCTGGTCAACCTCGGGCTGTTCTTCTTTGGCCTCGAGAACGGGCCGGAGGCACTCCGCTTCGCTCGCGACTTCATCAACACGCTGCCGCAGGAGGCCACCGCGTTCCTCGGAATCGGCCTGAGCGCGCCGCCTGCGCCGTTCGTCCCGGAACAGTACCGGTTCCGGCCCGGGCACGCGCTGCTCGTCGTGGGCTTCGGATCGGCCGAGGAGCACCTCGCCCTCGTGACGCCGATCCGCAGGGCGGTGACTCCCCTGTTTGAGCTGGTGACGCCGATGCCGTTCGTGGCGCTCCAGCAGATGTTCAACGAGAGCGCGACCTGGGGATTGCTCGGCTACGAGAAGGCCCTCTACCTCGATGAATTGTCGGATGCGGCCATCGCGGTCATTGGCGAGCACGTTCCGAAGAAGAGCTCCCCGTTGTCGTTCTGCCCCACGTTCACCCTGAACGGCGCCTACCGTAAGCCCGGCGAGGCGGACACGGCCTTCGGCGGAAGCCGCTCCGCCGGCTACGTGTTCAACATCGAAGCGGCCGCCCCCGATCGCGGGTCATACGACGCCGATCGCATCTGGGTGCGGAACTTCTGGGACGCGATGCGGCCGCACGCGACCGGGTCGGGCGGCTACGTGAACTTCATGGCAGAAGCCGACGAGGATCGCGTCCGTGCCTCGTACGGCGCCGCCAAGTACCTGCGCCTTGCGCGCGTCAAGGCCGAGTACGACCCCGGCAACGTCTTTCACCTCAACGCCAACATCAAACCTGCACCGCGGGATGCGTGACCCGGGCTCGCGGACGTTATCGAGCGGGCCGATCCTGTGAAGCACCCTGGCGACCTTCCGCAGGACCGGTTCGGGCACAACGTAAGCTCCTGCCTGACGGCGTAGTGGCGATCTGAGGCCCCCCGTGCGGGGTCACTTCTATGTTGCGGGCCGTCGTCAAGCCCCGTGTGTGAGAAGTTTCCGTTCAACCATTACCCTCGCGTTCGGCTGCGGCGCCCCGACGATGGTCTGCGATCCTCACGCGGGTCCGGGTGTGAGCCATGGGTCGTGACCCAGCGCTCGCCTTCTATCCGGGCACGCGCGGATCGCGCGGCCCCCAGAGACTGTGCAGTCTCGTATCCAGACACCGTGCTGCCACACCCTCTCGCCAGCGGTCGCGTGACGCGACCCAGTGACCTATCGTGCGCAGCGCGCGTGAGCGCGTCGATCCGAGCCGGCCGCTACGCGACTTTTAGGATCGCGCCCGCCGGCACCACGCCGGTCGTCACATACCGCCACAACGCGATCAGGAGTTTGCGCGCGACGGCCACGATGCCAATCCGGCGCGCGCGCGTCCCGTGCGCGAAGCGCTCGCGATACCATTGCGTCAGGGGGCTGTGTGGTTGCCAGCGCACCCACGTCCAGGCCAGTTGAATGCTGGTCACTTGCAGCCGCTTATTGCCGGCGCGACTGATCCCTTGCTCCTGCGCCGACTCCCCGCTGGTATAGGGCGTCGGCGCGAAGCCCAGAAGCCCGCCGATCTGGCGCCGATTGCGGAATGCGCGCCACACCAGGCCCTCGTCGAGCAACACCGACGCGCTCGTCGTCGCGACCCCCTTCAACTGCACCAATTGGTGCAACGCACTCGCGGGCGCCGCCGCGGTCACGGCGGCCTGTTGTTGGGCGTTGAGCTCCGCGATCTGTCCCTCGAGCACGGCGAGGCGCGCGTCCGCCCGCGCGAGCCGGGCTTGCACTTCACGGGGCAGCGCCGCGCCCGCCCAGTCCCGCACGGTGGCCCACCAGTCGCCGCGGCGGCGCGACGGCAGGGTTGCCCCCCACGTCGTCAGCCATCCGCGCATCTGGTTGATCACCCGCGTCTGCGCGTGCCGCACGTCCGTCCGCTCGCGACTGACCTGCCGCGCGGCCTCGTCCGCCACGGTCGGGACCTGCACCTCCCGCCACACGCGCGGCTCCCCGTAACAGACCCGCACCAGCATCTGCACCAGTTTCAGCGCATCGAGCCGATCCGTTTTGGCGCGCCGCGCGCGCCGATTCACCTCGATGCTCGCCGAATCGACCACCCGATTGGTGATCCCCACCTGCGTCAGCGCGCGATGAATCCAGAACCCGTCGCGGCCGGCCTCGTAGCAACTCACGACCGGCGCCTGCGGCGCCACCCCGAACCGCCGCCGCCCCTGCCGCAGCGCGCGCTCTACGCCGCCCAGATCGCCGCTTGCGACCGTCCGCAGCCACGGCGTCACCCCGAACCCCGACGTCATCGCCAGCTTCCAGTCTTTCTTGCTCAACTCGAACGCCACATACAACGTCGGCTCGCTTACACTCAGCTCCGGGCGGGTCAGTGCAATCATCACAGCCTCCTTTTGGCTTCGAACACCCTCAGGAGCTTAATTGCACCGCCCGCTCATAGTCTCTCGCCACTGCGCGACTACTCAGCACTTTCGGGGCTGCGCTGTCAGAGCGACTGGTCGTCCAGCCGTTTGCGGCCTTATGCATCGGTCTTCCCGTAAACGGGGACCGGATGGTCGATGAAATACTGCACGACGGCCGCGCGATCGTCGGGAGATGCCCACTGCGCGAGATCGGCGCTGAGTCGCGCATTCACATCGATTAATTCCTTCCGAAACCACGACCGATGCTCCTTCACATGCTCGTAATAGTCAGCGACGAGTGGCCGCATTTCGACCGTCGACCCAGCCGCATTCAGGCGACTGATTGCGGCTGTTGCGGCCGCTTTTTCACGTTTCGTACGGCCGAGGCGAGTCTCGCCTCTTGTTCGGCAAGCATCGGGCTTACGCTGAATCCTACTCGGCCGCAGAAGGTGCCGGCTTCCGTGCCCTGCAGCGTAAGCACTGAGGCGTGTGTTCCCGCATGAAGACTGAAATCCCGGATTGCGACGAGGAACTCCAAACGGCCGTCTAGACGATCGTGCTTTTCACAGTACGCCCGATAACTGTCTGGCGCGAGCCGTCGTAAGAGTGCCGCCGCCCGCCGGGAATGGTCGAGGTGGGCGACCGCGGCACCTAGGAAATTGTGGAACCGGCGGACGATGTCGAGGTGATACCGGTGTTTGACAGGCGGCGACTGATGCCACAGCGCCACCGCCTTGGCTTGGTCGTTGGTATCGAACACGTCGATTGTGCTAAGTAACTCTATGAGATCGCCCTCCACAATCGTCCAACTGACGTCAAGAGATTCGATCGTCGGGTGAAACGGCTTCATCGCCTTATCGCGCGCGGTAATCGCACGCTGCAGTGGTTGTGGAAGAGAATCGAAGTCGTTCATAGAATCGCAGAGCCCTACCTTGCGCTGTTCGTCGCTCCGGTTCGAGTCGGACTGATCGTAACGACAAACGCCGTTCTGTGGACCGACGCGGTGTTCGCTCGTCACGTGGCGCCAGGGTATTCAACGTGCAAGCCATTGACGTTGACAACGTCGAAGGCGTCAAACTCTTCCGAGGATGAAGACTCTGCTGGTTCTCAGGCACGCCAAGTCGAGCTGGAACGATCCGGCGCTTGATGACCATGAGCGACCGCTGAACAAGCGTGGCCGGCGGGATGCCCCGCGGATGGGAGAGCTGGTGCGGGAGTACGGACTGATACCCGATGTTGTCATCAGCTCCGACGCGGTGCGGGCGCGGCTGACGGCTGAAGCGGTGGCCGAGGCGGCTCGCTATGCAGGAGAAATCCTGCTGGACCCGCATCTTTATATGGCTTGCCCGGCCGACATCCTCTCGCTGCTGCCAACGGTGCGGGAGAACGCCGAGACCGTGATGATCGTCGGGCACAATCCTGGGCTCGAAAAGCTGGTCGAGCAACTGACCGGCGAGCGGCAGGACTTGCCGACCGCCGCCCTCGCGCAGATTGGCCTGCCGATCGATCAGTGGCGCGATCTCAAACGGTCGACCCGAGGGACGCTCGTGGGCCTCTGGCGGCCCGAGGAACTGACATAGCTGCACCGACCCGGCGCGAGATGCAAGACGGCCGTGCTGAACGTGTAACGCCGGTCTGACGAGCAATCGCCGCGCGCTGATGCCTCGTCACATGGCGACCAGTCGGGAGTAACCTGGCGCGCGATGTCTCATCTCGCACTTGTCGCGCTGATCGTGCGCGACTACGACGCCGCCATTCGGTTCTTCGTTGACGTGCTGCAGTTTCAGCTGGTTGAGGACGTGCTGTCGCTGACGAACGACGGTCGGCCGAAGCGCTGGGTTGTGGTTCGTCCCAATGGAGGCGAAACCGGTATTCTGCTCGCGCGTGCCGATGGCGAGCACCAGGCGGACGGTGTGGGCCAGCAGTTCGCTGGCCGCGTCGGTTTGTTCCTTCGCGTCGATGACTTCGATGCCTCCTACCAAAGAATGACCGACGCGGGTGTTCGGTTCGTGTCGTCACCGCGGGATGAATCGTATGGCCGAATCGCGGTTTTCATCGACTCGGAGGGGAACCGTTGGGACCTGCTAGGCCCAGCTCCCACCCGATAGGCGCCAGCGGCCACCGTCCGCGCCATCCGGGTGAGGCGTTCGGTCGGCATATGGCGACCACACAAGAGAAAATCGGCGATGAAGGAAGCGGCTGCGCTTGACGGCGGCCGCAGTAGGATCTGGGGGAACGCGATGCAACGGTACGCGGCCGCCGCAATTGGGCCTGTGATCGTTGGGCAGCTCGCTCGATCTCTCCCTGGACCACCGAGATGGACCCATTACAACAGCACGATGTGCCCTACGGCAACGACTGGGACAGCGCAGCAGAGGCAGCAGCCTATGGCGAATCGGCTGACCAGGCGCGACCCTGGCGCTCAGAGATCCGAGACCACATCGCGGCCCGAGTTGCGACGCTGGCCCCGGGCGCTCGGGTCCTTGAACTCGGTTCAGGCCCTGGCCTCCTCGCTCACCGCGCGTTACAGCGATGCCCGAACCTCGAGACCTATGCCCTCATGGATTTCTCCGAGCCCATGCTGGCATTGAGCCGGGAACGTCTCGCGGCATTTCCTGGAGCCTCCTTTGTGCTCGCGAGCTTCAAATCCGAGGACTGGACGCGCCGCGTCGAAGGTCGGTTTGACTGTGTTCTCCATGCAAGCTGTTCACGAACTGCGGCACAAGCGGCACGCGCCACGGTTGTACACGCAGATCCACCAGGTCCTCTCCGTCCCAGGACTCGTCCTCGTCTGCGACCACACTCCGTTCGATGACTCGCCGAGAAGCATCGCGCTCTACATGACCGAACAGCAGCAGCAGCAGCAAGCACTGGCGGACGCCCGATTCGCCAACGTTCACGTGGAGCTCGCGATAAATGGCCTGATGCTCTACGCGGGCGAGAAGACCGCCTGACAAAAGCCGCTGAACCGTGCCGACGCCGGGCACGCTGGGCGTGCCCTCGCGCTCGGTTGCATCGTGACTCGCGCGTGCCGCAGGTGAGCGGCAATGCGTTAAACCCGCGATCAACGGCGTAGTGGCGACCTGAGTTCCCAACCGGGGTCACTCGCCACTACGCGGGCCGACTACACAGGAGTAATCCTGCGGCGTCATCTGCGGCCTACCGCACGCAGCGGTTCCTGTACCTCAAGGCCTGCGGGCCGCGAGGAGCTGGGCACAATGAACCTCTGGGCCGACGTCGATGAGCCGGCGGCGTCCCAGTGTGAAAGATGAAAATGTGAGCTGGAACAGGCCGTCAGCCTGTTCTTGGCATCAGCCTACAGCCGGTCGAATGTTCTGATTCAGACAAAATATATTTGCCGGATCGTACTTCCGCTTTATTTCAGAAAGACGCTTGTACTTTTCTGGTCCGAACGCCGCCACCAGGCGGTCGGCGGCGACGGCGCCCTCGTAATTTGGATAGAAGCCCCCGGATGCGAAGGGCTGCATGGCATCGGCGAATTCGCGAACCCACTGGATATTGATCTCGTCCTCTGCCGGGTTTTCCCACATACCAATCGCGATGAGAGCGTGGCGAGCGTCTCTGTCGGCAACGGCCGTTTGGTCCGCAGGAACGCGATTGACTGCCCCGCCCAGTGTGTACACCACCACGTGTGTGTTCGGGGCAGGAACGCGCGCGTACAACTCCGTCATGCTGGCAATGGCATCTACACTCAGTTCCTTCAGGTAAACCGTCTTCCAGTAGTTCCGAAATCCGCGAGGATTGAAGTTCTCGACGATGCTCTGAAGAGCAGTGTATGGCATGGCTTGGAGCTGGTCGGCCATGGGAATTGTGAACGTCCTCAGCGGACGCAGAACTTGGTCGCTGCGGTCCAGAGGTCCGGAATAACACACCGGATGGACAACAGCTTTGGTGCCGTCCGGTAAGGTTGCCAGCGCAGCGAGGACGCCCAGTTCTTCGGGTGCTGCGGCGCTGAACTCGTCGTAAAACTTCAGCACCCTGCGTGCCTCCTCGAAAGGAAACAGCAGCAACCCACCGAGGACCGGCCCCACATGGTGCAGGCGGTATTCGAAGGAGGTCACGATGCCGAAATTTCCTCCACCTCCACGCAAAGCCCAGAACAGATCCGTGTTTTCGTCCGCACTGGCTTTGACCAGCCGGCCATCGGCTGTGAGAACGTCGGCCGACAGCAGATTGTCGCAAGCCAGACCGAATCTACGCATCAGAAAGCCGTGGCCCCCAGCTAGAGTCAGACCTGCAATGCCGGTAGTTCGGACCAATCCTCCCGTAGTCGCAAGCCCAAAAGCCTGGGTTTCGTGATCGAATTGGCCCCAGTTGACGCCGGCCTGGGCACGCGCGGTCTGCGCAGCAGGATCGACCCGGACGGATGTCATTTCCTCCAGATCGATCATCACGCCGTCGTCACAAACGGCAAAGCCGGGTAAACCGTGGCCGCCGGAACGGATTGATACCGGCAGCGCATGCTCCACACCGAACTCCAGAGCGCGCATCACATCCGCTACTCCTGCGCATCGGGCGATGACAGCGGGACGCCGATCGATCATTCCGTTGTGGATCTTGCGAGCCGTGTCATATCCATCGTCGCCGGCGCCAAGCACCCGGCCACGCATCGTTGATCGGAGTTGTTCGAGTTCTTCAGTCCCGATCTCGCGTGGTTTCGATTGCGGCAAAGCCATCAGTGTGCCCTCCAGAGGTGTCCGTCATCAGCTCGACGCCGCCACCCTTAAAACCATGCCGAAGCCCGTCAGTGTAAAGGTGACGGTATAGGTGACCGGCCGGAGATCGACGATTCTAGTCACTTTGCGGCCAACAATGCGCGGATGATTGTGCGCCACGACGGCGCGGAGGGGAGACCGCCATGTAAGTGCGGCGAACTTGACTAAGAAGCCGCACCGGAACAGTGGTGGGTCCTTCAATCTGTCCGGTTAGGAACGCGATGCCATCCTGCACGCCGACGTCATACGACGGGCAGGTGCGTGGGTATGTGAATTCGACAGCCACGATCAAAGCGAACATTGCCGACGGTGCGTGGAGTGTCACTCAAAGTCTAACGAACGGGACGCAAAACATCGGTCAGGACACCACGGGACAGAAATCAGTATCGAGCCTTAACTGCCGCGACATGACTGATCTTACGGGGAAAAGACCTCGGGACTGTGATGGTTGGGAAGATCTCCGCCTTTAAGTCCGCACGTTCCTGCCTGCGGTCGCAGAGCGGCGATGCGCCGCACCGCAGTCGGTAAACCCTTCGCGACAAGGCAGGAGTAATCCTCTGCGCGGCCTGACACGTCATTGGCTCCGTGGCGCGATCGTCGACAGGTAGTCGGCGAAGTTGAAGACGAAGACGACATTGTCCTCAGCGACGCTGCTCTGGTTCGGGCCCGCAGAAGCTGCGACGCGCTTGCCGTCCGGATGGAGATCGAACGCTCTCTTCGTGGTGCTCGCGTCCAGAATGTTGGTCGGCGACCAGATCTGCGGCGTCTCGGCGCGGAAGGCATCGCCGACGACGGCGTACGGTGCGGCCATGATCTGCCCTTGCGTCCGGGCCAGGAACAGCAGTTCGTGCGTCGTGGCCGACCACCGCGGATAGTTCCCACCTGCCGTGGAGATGCGCCATCCTCCACCGGGCCCGGGGAACGGGCGCACATACACATCAAGGGCGCCTCCGGCTTCGGTCGATACGTACGTAATCCATCGGCCGTCCGGCGAGAACATCGGACGCGCCTCGACCGCCGGCGTGCTCAGAAACACGGTGGGTGTGCCGGGGGTCCATCCCCGCTCGGCATCGCCCTCCATCGGCAGGATCATCAGGTCTACCGACGTCGGGCCGCCGACCACGACGGGGGTTCGAGGCGAGGAACTGACATGGAAGGCGAGGAACTTGCCGCTCGGATGCCACGACCAGGGCGCCTGATTTTCTGGGCTGTCGGTCAGCCTGCGACCCCACCTGTGCCGTCGGCGTTCACCCAATACAAATTGGACTCGCCGGGCTGGGCCCGGTCGGACGCAAACACGATGCGGCCGGCGGGCGTCCAGACGGGGTTGCGATCCTCACCCGGGTCAAAGGTCAATTGCGTCAGCGTGTCGCGCGCCCACTCATACACCCAGATGTCGTGCTGCTTACCGTCGGAGATGTCGATTGCCACCTTCTGGCCGTCGGGCGAGAACCGCGGATTCCCCAGTCGGCCTTTGCCGCGCGGAGCACCGACGTCTTGCCGTCCCGCGTGATCCGGTCGATGGTGTTGGCCGTCGTCTCGCGCCCGGGCACGTACACCTGCGTGCCGTTCGCGGACACGGCCAGCTGCGCGCGTTTCTGACGATGTTCACCCTGGATAGACACGTGCGCTGTAGCCGGTTCAAGGCACCCCTTATCCAGGAGCATCCATGATCTCGCCCATGCCCCGTCGTCGAGCTGGCCATGAGGATCTGCCTACTTCTTGAGACCTGCTGCCCAGTTCAGGACGACGGTGATCGATGAGTCGTCCGCGTCTTCGAGCGGCACGTTGAGCAGGAACCGCTGGCCGTCGCGCGCCACGTCGTACTGGTGCCGAAGCCTGCCGAATTAGCGGGGCCGTTCAGCAGGTGCGCCTCGAACAGCGGAACGGCGTCACCCACGTCGAGCCTCGTGGCGCTCCTGACAGGGACGGCCATGAGCCGCTCGTCGCTGGCGTAATAGAACAGCTCTCGACCATCCCGCCGCCATCGCGGGTACAAGCCGCCGTCCTTCGAGATCTGCCACTTGCCGCCACCCGGCGCCGGAAAGCTCTGCACGTAGACCTCGGTATCGTCCCGATTCGTCGGCGTTGTACGCCAGCCATCGGCCATCCGGCGACACTTGGCTGCTGGTCTGAATAAACGGCGACGGATCGAACAAGCGCAGCGTCTGCTCCCCCACGAGGGGCACGATCCCAATCTGGGAGCGGCCATTGACGAGGGTGCGGTAGACGAGGAAGCGCCCGTCGGGCGAAAAATCGTGCGGCAACATGTTCAGGCTCGACTTGACGACGGGTTCCTCGATCCCCACGCCGTCTGCCCGCTTCTGGTACAGGTGGTAGACGCCGCTATCGCGATCGGAACCGAACACAATCCGGCTGCCGTCCGGCGACCAGACCGGATAGATGTCGTTCCCCGGATCGAACGTGAAGCGCGAGGCGACGCCGCGCGCCAGCTCCACCAGCCAGAGGTCCTGGGTGCGGCCCTGGGCATCGAGGGCGTTCACGGCCACCCGCGCACCGTCCGGTGACAATGCTGGGTTGCGGTACACGCCCGGTTGACCGATGGCACCCAGCGCCTTGCCGGCGCGATCGACCCACGTCAATTGTCGTGCGTTGGACTGGTCGAGCTGGCCACCAGTCCGATACGTCAGCACGCCTGTCGTCGATGCCGAAAAGGCTGCGCCGGCGAGGATCGCGTTGACCATCGACGTTTTCGGCCACGGGGAACGATTCGCCCATGGTCCGCAGTCGCGCCGCATCGAACGATTGCGCGAGGAGCGTCCCCTGCCGCATGAACAGCAGGTATCCGTCGGCGTAGATGGCCTTAGAGTCCGACGCGAGTAACGGGGTCCGCTCCTCTGCATCGAGGGAGCCGACGTAGACGGTGGTCGGCGGCGTCGCCACGTACAGGAAGCGCCGGCCGTCGGGAAGAAACCACGGCCAGCGATGCGCCTGTTCCTTCTTGGCGGCATCCAGGGTCGTCACCGGCGCGGGGGCGCCACCGGCGGCCGAGACGCGGAACAGTCCGCTCGTCCATGGTTCGGCGCAAACACGATGGTGCCGTCGCGGTTCCAGGTCCCGCCTCCTCCGTCGCTCGCGTCGCACAGGGTCAGCGGTGGCCCGCCGGTGACGTCGATCTTCTTCAGCTTGCCTTGGGCAAAGAAGCCGATGAACCGGCTGTCGGGCGACCAGAACGGAAACGCCCCACCTTCCGTCCCTGGAAGCACGTGCGCTTCTCCCGCGTCGAACGACCGGACCGCCAGCGCGTATCCGCCAGCGGTGTTGACACCAAAGGCGACGCGCTGGCCATCCGGAGAAAGCGCCTGAGAGGGCGCCACCGCGCCGCCGACAATCGAGCTGCCCGCGGGCGGCGAGACCTGAAATCGGATCGCGGCGGCCGGCTCCGGACGAGGGCGAGCGAACTGCAGCGCGCCGATACCGAGGGCCGCCGCGGTCGCCACGGCGGCCATCACCCACGCCAGGCGCGCGCGCGTGCGAACGGTCGTCGCACGCGGCGCCGCGCCGCTGACCTGCGTGCCGGTTTCAGCAATCCACTTCAGCTCGCGCGCCAGATCGCCCGCGCTTTGCCACCGTTCGTCAGGATCCTTGGCCAGGCACGTGGCGACGACGCGGTCGAGCGCCGGCGGCGTGAGCGGCTGCAGCGCGGAGACGGGCGTCGGGTCCGACGACATGATCGCGGCACTCACGCTCGCGTGGCTCGTGCCCTCGAACGCCTTCTTCCCGGTGAGCATTTCGTACAGCACCGCGCCGAACGCGAAGATGTCCGTGCGCGCGTCTGCCTCGCGGCCTTCGAGCTGCTCCGGCGCCATGTACTGACACGTCCCGAGGATCGTGCCCGGCGCCGTCAAACTGGGCGGCGCCGTCGGCCGCATCGAGCGGTCCGCACCGGCGACCGCCGGGGCGCTGGCCTTCGCCAGCCCGAAGTCCAGCAGCTTTGCCATCGGTGCCGCGGACGCGCCGCCGCTCCGCGTGAGCATGATGTTGCCGGGCTTGAGGTCGCGATGGACGATGCCCGCGCGATGCGCCGTGTCGAGCGCGCTCGCGATCTGGATCGCGATCCTCAGCGCCTGATCGAGCGGCAGCGCGCCTTTCGTCAGGCGATCGGCGAGCGTCTCGCCTTCGACCAGTTCCAGGACCAACGCGTGGACGCCGTCGCCCTCTTCGACCCCGTAGATCGCGCCGATGTGCGGATGGTTGAGCGACGCGAGCACCCGCGCTTCGCGCTCGAAGCGGGCCAGGCGGTCGGGATCCGCGGTGAAGACACGCGGCAGAATTTTGAACGCGACGTCGCGCCCGAGCTTCGTGTCGCGCGCGCGATACACCTCGCCCATGCCGCCCGTCCCCAGATGCGACACGATCTGGTACGCGCCGACGTGCCTCCCCAGGAGCGACGCCGCAGGCTCCTCCCCCAGGACGTGGGCCGCCACCGCTCCGATCGGCGCCGCCAGAAACCCCTCCGCGGCCTGGGCGTGCGCCAGCAACGCCTCCGCCTCCCGACGCAGCGCTTCGTCACCTCCGCATGCGGCCACCACGAACGCCGCCCGCTCGCGCGGGTCGCGATCGAGCGCCGCGTCGCACACGTGTTCGACACGCCGCCGGCGTTCGGCGTCGGTCACCGCGCGTCTCCGTCCAGCTCGCGCAGCAACCAGAGTTTCGCCAGCCGCCAGTCGCGTTTGACGGTGTCAGCCGACACATGGAGCACGTCGGCCGCTTCCTCCACGCTCAAGCCTCCGAAAAACCGTAATTCGATCACCCGGCTCTTCCGAATATCGACGGCCGCCAGCGCCACTAATGCGCGATCCAGCGCGACCAGGTCCACGGCCGGTTCCGGCGACACCAGGAGCGCCTCGTCCAGCGTGACCCGCTGGGCGCCGCCCCCGCGTTTCTGGTAGCCCCGCGCGCGCGCGTGATCGACGAGCACGCGTCGCATCAGGCGCGCCGAGATCCCCAGAAAGTGCGCGCGGTCCTGCCAGCGGAGGCGCCGAGCGTCGGTCAGGCGGAGAAACGCCTCGTTCACCAACGCCGTGACCTGCAAGGTGTGGCCGCGCCGCTCGCGGCCCATGTACCCGCGCGCCAGCCGGCGCAGCTCCGCCTCGACGAGCGGCACCAGCCGCTCGAGCGCACCCTCATCGCCGTCGCTCCACGCTCGGAGCAGTTCGGTAACCGCCCCGGGTGCCGCTGTCGTCACAACGCCTCCGCTCCGTGGACTGCCCAACATTCTACGCCCGGCTGGTCTGGCACTGAACGCGGAAGATCGGCCGTTTCTGGCGCGTTTCTGACGATGTTCACCCTGCCACCCGGCGTTCCCGCATTCCACCGTGCCGGCGGTCATATGGCCGTCCGGTGGAGGGAACGCCATGACGAGGACGACACGGCACGTAATGGTGGGGGCGCTGATGACGACGTTGGCAGGGGGAGGACGCGCCGCCGTCGCGGCGGGTGTCGACACGCCGGCGTTGCCTCGGGTACGGTCCCATCACCCTGGCATCGCCTCGCTGATCGAGCGGGCAGCCGAGCGATCGAAGACGTTTCGCGGTCTGGTTGAAGCGATCAACACCAGCGACGGCATCGTCTATGTCGAAGAGGGTCAGTGCGGCCGCCACATCGTGAAGTCCTGTGTCGCGGCAGTGACCCAGACCGCCACGAACCGTATCCTGGTGGTGAAGGTGGACATCCGGCACGCTGACGGCGAGCTCATGGAACTCATCGGCCACGAGCTGCGTCACGCCATCGAAATACTGGGCGACTCAAGTGTTGTTGACGCGGTGTCGATGTATTTCTTGTACCAGCGCATCGGCCGGCCCGGTACGTATACCGCGTTCGAAACGCAGGCAGCAGTTCAAGCGGGCCACGCCATCAGGGCCGAGGTCTCGAAGTATCGTCCTCCCGCTGGCGGTCATTGAAACAGGCTTTTCCGATCTTTCGATATTTAACTTCTCAAGCTTCCGGCTCGCGAGGATGTAGGATTCGTCCCTGTCTACAGGGACGCTGGGCACACTCGTTCGAAGAAGGAGGGCGACCCCATGGAGCATCGAGACGTTTCACGGCGCACGTTGTTGAAAGGTGGCGGTGCGGCGCTGGCAGGGCTGTCGCTGCAGGTGGCAGGCCCGGCCCGCGCCTTCCAACGCGACGACGATCGAGAGCAACACGCGTGGGATGACGACCAGCCTGACCCGTCGCAATCACTGGGACAGCCCGGCGACGTGGTCATCCCGTGGCTCGACCAGCCCCCGCCGTTTCCCGCCCCGGATTTCGCCGGAAGCCAGCTCGTCTGGGAGGAGCTCGACTCCTGGCTCACCCCTCCCGAGAAGTTCCATTTCGTCACGCACTACGGTATACCGACTGGCCTTGACAACCCTGCCGCGTGGCGCGTGGCGGTTGCCGGCCTGGTCAGGCATCGCTTGTCATTGTCGCTGGCAGACCTCAAGGACCGCCCGCGCCGCGAAATCGACTTCACATTGGAGTGCTCCGGCAACCATGGCACCGGGCTGCCCTTTGCCACTGGCTTCATCGGGAATGCCCGCTGGGCCGGTACACCTCTCGCTCCAGTGCTGGAGGAAGCGGGTCTCCTCGAGGGGGCCGTCGAGATCGTGTTCTACGGGATCGATCGCGGAACCCAGGTAATCCGCGACAACTCGGGGATCGTGAGCGGTGGGCTGACGGGCGCCGTCGAACCGGATGCGGGTGGCGGACTGGATTTGACGATCACCGAGCAGTTCGCCCGCAGCATGTCGCTCGACGATGCGCTCGACCCGCGCAACCTGCTCTGCTACGAAATGAACGGCGAGCCCCTTCCCGAAAAGAACGGTTTCCCGATCCGCCTGATCGCTCCGGGTTGGTATGGCGTGGCCAACGTCAAATGGCTGACGCGCATCGAGGTACGCAATCAGCGCCATGCGGGGAACTTCATGGCGCGAGACTACGTGACCATCCGCGAGGAGCAGCGCAACGGCCAGCCGCTCTGGACATTCAGCACCGTGAGGCACGATCGCCTCAAGTCCGCCCCAGCAAGAGTCGTACGTCGAGGCAGCCGCTACGTCGTCCTTGGCGCCGCCTGGGGTGCGCCGATCGCGGCAGTGGAAGTCCGCATCGACAACGGACCGTGGCTGCCGGCGAGGCTCTTCGGGCCGGTGGCCCACAACCGGAACAGGCGCGGCTTGGCGTGGAGATTCTGGACGTTCGGCTGGGGAATGCCCGCCACCGGCCAGCACCTGGTGACGTCCAGGGCATTCGACGCCGACGGCAACGTGCAGCCGGCGCCGAACGATCCGTTCCTGGCCAGCAAAGTGACCTTCTGGGAGAGCAACGGACACATCACACGCCAGGCTCTCATTCCCTGATCGCGACCACGGTCGCGATCGGCCGACCCGAAGCAGGTGGTCATCGGATCGGTGCTGCTGCCGCTTGGTATCGGCCTCGCGACAGGACGCTGGTGGCCTGCGGCCAGGCGGGAGTGACCCCGTCGCGGTTCAAAACGCGCGACGCAACTCCCCATAAACGATAGGACGCTATCGGGAGTGACCCGGCGCGCAGACGTCGAGGACGCACGCGGACGTGGGCCCGCCGGGTCACTTTCGATAGAGGCGTTAGGACGGAGCCGTTGGCGTTTGCGGCGGACGCCGGACGCCGGACGCTATGTGTTTTGAATCGGATCTTCGCCAAGAACAGACGAGATGCGGCCTGAACTAACAGGTCTCAACGAAACAGGCGAAAGTCGATGTGTGATGCTCGGAGGGGCCACAACGCCCTCAGTGTCTCACGCGTAGCGTCCGCCGCGCCAGCGGCTTCGTCCTAACGGCGCAGTGGCGAGTTGAGCCCCCGGGCGGGGACAGGTCTACACTTCGCGACAAGGCAGGACCTTACGGCCGCGCGAGCAGTCACGTCTTCGCCTCGGGATGCCAGTTCATCAGCAGCGCGATCGGCTTGGTCGCGCTCTCCAGTTCCGTGTTGAGTTCCGCGTTGATCAGGAATCGTCCGTCTGGGGCGACGTCATATTGTTGTTGGGTGGTGTTTCTACCCCCGCCAGTAGCCGATCAAGTTGACAATGCCTGGGCGCGGGCTACAGATTGTCCTGGCGCGCGAAGCGTCCCTGGTAGACGGCGCTGCCCTCGCAGCGCTGGAGCACGATCTGGAGGAGCCGCACGCCTGCGTGGATGAGCAGCGTCCGGCCCGACACGTTCGACATCTCGAGCACCTGGCGGCTCGCGACGCCCGGCTGCACGAAGCCCGAGGTGACGTGGATCATGAGGCCGAGGCGCGCGAACCGGCTGCGGCCCTCGAGCCATCCGCCGATGTCGCCGGGAAGCGTGATGCGCTCGCGGGTGATGCCGTGGATGGTCTCGCCGGGGGCCAGCGGATACGGTGTCTCGAGCGAGCGCACGTCGGTGATCGTCCGGTAGTCGACGTCGTCGGTCACCGGCACCGGCTCGCGCCCGGCGTGCATGACGCGGATCTCGTCGCCGAGATGCAGGTCGATCGACGCCGGCCCCACCTGGTCCGCGAAGAACGGATCGATCACCACTCGCCCCGCCTCGATCTCGCGCCGGATCACGTCGCACGTGAGGATCATCGTGTCACTTCGTCGTCGGCACTGAAGTCATCGCTATCACCAGGATCTGGCGACCCGAGGCCCCGGCGGGGATTCCTCTTCCCTTCGCGACCCAGTGTGGAGTAATCCGGCGTAATCCCGCGAGGGTGCGATTCAGAAAGGGACTGGCTGCCCGTCACTTCGTCGGCACGAGGCGCTTCAGCTCCTCGTCCCAATGCTGCACGACGATGAGCGCGGGCGGCGCGGCGCTCGCGTCGGTCCCGGGCGCTTTGATCATCAGGAAGCGCTGACCGTCGGGCGACACGTCGTACGTGCGGCCAGCGGTGCCGGTGCCGGTATAGTAGCGCCCCTCGAGGAGCTTCATCGGCGTGCCGGCGTTCCACGTCGCGCCGCTCGCCTCCACCGGCACGCGCAGCAGCGCACCGTCGGCACCGACATAGAACAGTTCCTTGCCGCTCCGCGCCCAGAGCGGCTGCGTACCCCCCGCCGTCGAGACTTGCCACTGGCCGCCGCCGACGTTCGGAAAGGGCCGGACGTAGATTTCGAACGGGCCCGAACTGTTGGACTCGTACGCCAGCCACCGGCCGTCGGGCGAGACGATCCCGTTGCGTTCGTCGAACTTCGTCTGCAGCAGCGGCGTCACGCGGCGTGTCCCGTCGAGCGCGAGTTGCAGCAGATCGCGGCCCATCGTCGGCGTCGTTTCGTTGAACACGACCGCGGTCCCATCCGGCGTGATCCCGGTGGGAAACTGGGCATTGCTGCTCGTCGTCAGCCGCTCGGCGGCGCCGGTGCCGTCGGCCGCCTGCCACCAGAGATTGAGCTGGCGCCGCCGCGGTTCGAGCTGAAGATGATCCGCCGGCCGTCCGGCGTCCACACGGGAAACCAGTCCTGGCCCGGGTCGAGCGTCAGGCGCGTGAGCGTCGCGCGCCGCAGGTCCCAGATCCAGATGTCGTTCTCCTGATCGCTGCTCGCAGAGCGCGACGCGCGTCCCGTCGGGCGAGAGGCGCGGATGCTCGTAGGCGCGCGGCGGCGCGGCGACGGGCTCCTCTTTGCCCGTGCGATCGACCCACACGAGCGTGCGCGCGTTCGCCGCGAGGCTTCCCGGCGCGTCCACGTACACGAGCGTCCCGTCGGCGGCCACGGCGAAATCGCCCGCGCCGGTGTCCGTTGTGGCGAGCCGCGGCAGCACCGGCACCGCCGTGCCGTGCGTCTCCAGCCGATTCGGATCGAAGGGGATCGCGCGGAGCGTCCCCGCCGCGACGTAGACCAGGTGGCCGCTGGCCACGTAGTGCCCGTGGCTCCCGCCGCGCAGCAGCACCTTTTGCGTCCCGGTGCGCAGATCGCGCACCGCCACCTGGGCCGTATCGAGCCCGCCCGTCTGCGACGTGATCGTGAAGAGGACGGCGCGGCCGCCGGGCAGGATTTCCGGCCAGAGGTGGTCGGCTTCGCCCTGCGCGCGGTCGGGCCGCGTCAGCACCTCCGGCGTCCCCCCTGCGGCCGACACGCGCTGCAGCCCCGTCGCCGGGTTGCTGGTCGCGAAGATGATCGTGTCGTCGGGGGCCCACGTCGCGCCGCGGGGAGCGCCGTCGAGGCTGGCGAGCGTGATCGGCGGGCCGCCCGTGATCGCGACCTTCCTGGAGCGTGTTGCGCCGTCGATGAAGCCGACCCACTGGCCATCCGGCGAGACGAATGGCCCCCGCAGGGCGCCGCCGCTGGCGATCGCCACCGGTTCGAGCGCATCGAGCGCGCGGACGAAGAGCTGCGTGCCGTTGTTGCCGACGTAGACGACGTGCGTCCCGTCGGGTGAGAGGGCCAGGTCGCGATCGATGCCGTTGATCGTCAGGGCCGCGGGGCCGGAGGTCGTGATGGTCGTGCGCGTGACGCGCGGCGGCGCCGCCGCGCGCCACGGCGCCCACAGCACGAGCACCAGCCGCGAGTCCCGCTGCGAGCGTGCCGGCGACCGCCCACGGCAGCGCGCGCTGCCACACGCGAGCGCGGCGCGCTGCGGGTGCGCGGCGGCACCGTCGGCGGCCGGCGGCGCCGCTGAGCGCATCGTCGATCTCGCAGCCGCGCGTCCGCCGATCGCCTGCGAGTCGTCGCTTGCGATCCTTCTCCAGGCAGCGGCGGAGCAGTCGCCGAATGGCCGCGGGCGTGTCGGCGGGCAGCGCGCTGCCAGTTCGGGCTCCGTCTTCAGCACCGACGCGAGCGTGTCGGAGATCAGTCTCGCCCTCGA
Organism: uncultured Acidobacteriota bacterium; assembly: GCA_963745495.1. Classification (GTDB taxonomy): domain Bacteria; phylum Acidobacteriota; class Vicinamibacteria; order Vicinamibacterales; family CAVVIG01; genus CAVUXJ01. The sequence goes on along the minus strand of CAVUXJ010000015.1, from coordinate 109,053 downwards.
ACGCGCGCTGGCCGGTCAGCATCTCGAACAGCACGCACGCCGAACGCCCAGATGTCCGCGCGCTTGTCGACGGCCTTCCCGCGCGCCTGCTCCGGGCTCATGTACGCCGCCGTGCCGAGAATCATGCCGACGCCTGTCGTCATCGCGGGCGTCGTGATCGTCGGCGACTGCGACGACGTTCGCCGCACGTCGCGCCCGACCGGGCTCCATCGCGCTTCGCCAGGCCGAAGTCGAGCACCTTCACGGTGCCGTCCGGGCGCACCTTGATGTTCGCGGGCTTCAGATCGCGATGGATGATGCCCTGCTCGTGCGCCGCTTCGAGCGCGTCGGCGATCTGCTTCGCGATCGGCAGCGCCTCGTCGAGCGGGATCGCGCCGCGCGCGATCCGCTGCGACAGAGTCGTCGCCCTCGACGAGTTCCATCACCAGCGCGCGCGACGCCCCTCGATCGCTCGAGGCCGTAGATCGCCGCGATGTTCGGATGATTCAGCGACGGCGAGGACTTCGGCTTCGCGCTGGAACCGCGCGAGGCGATCGGGATCGGCAGCCACGGACGTCGGGCAGGACCTTGATGCGCGACGTCGCGATTGAGCTTCGTGTCGCGTGGCCGCGATACACCTTCTATGAGGCGGATCGTTGTCAAGTCCCTTGATTTTGTCGGTTCTCTACGAGACACCTCCACTGAGTCGCCGGAGCGGGCCCCCCGCCAAGAGCGGGGCCGCGGAGGCGACGGTCATACCCGAGCGTGACGTCGTCCACCCGCGACGCCGAACACGGGCGGCTCGACCGCGTGCGCTGGCGGCTTCCTCGTGTCCGAGCCGTTCGGCTCCGACCACCTTCTATCCGTGTCAGTGCGAGGCACCGAGCACCAGAAATTTCTTGCAGGAAGCCTGGGAGCGCGTCCCCCTTCTCACCCACGGTACCCGAAGGCACCCGGTCTATTCGCCGGGGACGCGCACCAGCTCGGTCGCGCCGCGTCGTGCGCGGCGACGTTACCCTTTCAGCACCGCGCCCTCCGGCACGGCGCCCGTCTCCAGATAGCGCCACAGCGCCAGGAGCAATTTGCGGGCGACCGCCACAATCCCAATCCGGCGCGGCGCGCGGTCCGCCGCCACCAAACCGCTGCTGATACCACTGGGCCAGCGCGCTCGTGGGCTGATAGCGGAGCCAGCTCCACGCCAGCTGCACCATCAGCCGGCGCACGTGTTTATTCCCCGCGCGCGTAATGCCCAAGTCGCGCGCCGTCTCGCCACTCTGATAGAGCGCCGGGACCAGGCCGACCAAGGCGCCGAGTTGGCGGCCATTCCGAATCTGCCGCCAGCCGAAGATCTCCGTCGTCAGCACCCACGCGCCGATCGGCCCGATCGCGCGCAGCGTCTGCAACTGCCTCACCGCGCGGCCCGTCGGTGTCTGCGGATCGGGCGCCAGCGCCGTCCGCGCCGCCTCGAGCTCCGCCAACTGCGTCGTGAGAAATTCCAGCTGCGCCCACGTCCGCGTCAGCCGCTCCCGCACACCGGCCGGCAGCGGGGTGTCATCCCAGCGGCGCACGGCGGCGATCCGCGCCAGAAAGTCCCCGCTCACCTTCACGCGCACGCCGGCCGTCACCAGCAACCCTTGCAGCCGGTTGATGCAGCCGCGTGCGGTCCTGTTGCACCGCTTCCCAACTCCGATGCAGATGCCGCGCATCTTCGTCGTCATCGGTCGGCACCCGCACCACGCGCCAACACCGCTCGGTCTCCGACCACCCACCGCGCGAGCAGCGTCAGCAGCCCGCCCGAGATCCAGGCGATCGCTCTTGGTCCGCCGCGCGCGCCGATTCACTTCGATGCTCGACGAATCCACCACGGAATTCGTCACCCCGTGCGCCACGAGCGCGCGATGAATCCAGAACCCGTCGCGGCCCGCTTCGTAACAGCTGATCACCGGCGTATCGGCCGCGACCTTGAAGCGCGCTTTCGCCTCCGCGATTTCCCGCCACACGCGGTCCAGCGCGCCGGCGGGGATCTGCCGAATGCGCGGCCGCTGGCCCATGCCGATCGTGAATCCCAATTTCCAGGTGCGCTCGCCGAGCTCGAATGCCAGCAATAGACCGGACAGTCGCCGCGGTAGACTCTGCGGTACGGGTCATGGTCCTCATCGTTACGCTCCTTTGTTGAGTGGAATCTCAAGGGAAGCGTAACAACCATGACCCGCGTTCGTCAGCCGCCACATAGTTTCTCACCCATGCCGCCTTCGCCAATCTGCGCCGAGATCACATACGGCCCTAGCGCCTGGCCGATCCGGATCCCCCCGCCGATACCATTCGCCACGGCCGGAGTACTCAGGAACGCGGCGCCACCGTCATATGCCAGCAGCGACTCGACCTCACAGCGCAATGCGTCATCGCCCGCGCACGCGTCGGCCAGAAACGGCCCGCGATCGTGCGCGCCGCGCGCGAGCGCCTCGTGATACAGCCGCTCGATCCTCGCCCAGCGCTCAGGTGTCGTCACGTCGGGAATCGCCCAATTCGCGCGCCAACCACGCTTTCGCCAGCCGCCAGTCGCGCTTGACGGTGCCAGCCGAGAGATGAAGCGCCGTCGCGGTCTCCTCCACGCTCATTCCGGCGAAGAAGCGCATCTCGACCACTTTACACTTCCGGGGATCGACCGCCTCCAACGCGTTCAAGGCATCGTCGAGTGCCACGAAATCCTGGGAGGGCGTGTCCGCCACGGCGGCGGCCTCGTCAAGCGACACCTTCTGTCCCCCGCGCGCGCTTCTGATAGCCCTTCGCGCGCGCGGCATCCACCAGAATCCGCCGCATGAGGCGCGAGGCCATCGCAAAGAAATGCGCGCGATTCTGCCACTGGACCTGCTTGACTTCGATCAGCCGGAGATACGCCTCATTGACCAGCGCGGACGCCTGGAGCGTGTGGCCGGCACGCTCGTGGCGCATATGGCGCCCGGCCAAGCGGCGCAGTTCCCCATGGACGAGGGGCAGCAAGCGGTCGAGCGCCGCCATCTCACCCCGCCCCCATGCCTGCAGCAGAGCGGTGGGGTCGTGCCCGTGACTCGTAATGCGCCAATTCTACACCTGCCTGAATAGCGCCCGATGCCATGTCCGTTGTTTCTCGGCCGCTTTTTGAAGGTCTTGACCCTTTTCGACGTCGTTCTCGCCTCCATTGGTGAGGACCGGCACGAACCGGTCCGGCGAGGATTCCAAAATGGAATCCCGGACAAGGAGAATCATCATGCATCTTCACGACACCCCCAATGCAGAGAGTACTCAGGTCAGCCCGAGAGCACGGTCCTTGCGTCGAGCGGTACCTGTCGCGATGGCGGCCGGCCTTGTGGTCATCGCTGGCCTGAGCCTCTCGGGCACGGCGACGGCGGCGCACGACGACGGCCCTCGAGGGTGCACTAACCGGACGCTCCGTGGCGACTACGGCATCCTCGTCTCGGGCATTCGCGGACTCGGCCCCGGAGTAGCTGAGTCATTCGTCGGCACCGCCCTCCGCACGTATGACGGCCAAGGTCAATTCACCCAAATTGACAACGGGCACGGTGCGATTACCGGCTTTCGGCAGGACGTGCCGGCGTACGGCACGTACGAAGTCCACGCCAATTGCTCGGGTACCTCCCTCATCTACTTTCCTGGTGCCCCGTCTCCCGTCGAGACCGCCTTTGTGATCGTCGCCCACGGTGACGAAGTGAAAGATGCCGTGATGGCGCCTGCGCCGACCCTTGTAACGGCGTCCTTGTGGCGCGTTGGTCGGTAGGTGTGTAGTCTGGACAATCCGCGATGTTGGGTCGGCAAAGCCTCCGTGTGGCGCAGAGGTTCCCCTACGCAGGGTCTTTTTGCCACCACTCGGAGGCCCTTCGACTTGCCTTCCGTCTCGCCGTCCCAACACGGGAGAGCCGGGTGTTGGTCGTCGCATGTTTGAGATCGCCTTTGTGGGTATTGTTGTAACGTGGCGTCCATGTTCGCCAATTCCGCCGACCGACAGCCCCCGGCCCTTCGCTCCCTGCGGAAGATGCTCGCCCTGCCGGACGTACGCCACGTCCTGCTCCTGATGTTTCTGGCTGCGGTAATCCTGTGCGGCCAGATCGAGAACGAGGTGCTCTACTCCGTCGATGGCATCGTCTACTCGCTGGTCGGAAAGGAACTGACGCTCAAGCCGATCAGCCAGTGGGTGATCCTGACGTGGAACGGGTCACCGTTTTATGAGCACCCGCACCTCACACCCTGGATGCTGGGCGCCTCCATGAAAGTGTTCGGGGTCAGCACTCTCACCGCGATTCTGCCGATTCTGCTGATCGATCTCGCGACAGTCTTGCTGGCGTACCTGCTGGGACGCCTGCTGCTCGACCATCGCCTTGGCCTTCTTACCGGGACGGTCCTGGCCCTGACGCCGGAATTCGTCAGGGGCGGCCGCAACCCGATGCTGGAGCCCGCGTTGATGTTCTTCATCATGCTGGCGGCGTACTTCCATGTCGTGGCGACTCGACCCGGGAGGTTCTTCCGCAACACCATCCTTTCAGGACTCAGTCTGGGGCTGGCCTTTCTGGCGAAGGGGCCGCCCGCGGTCCTGGCCCTCGCGGTCATCATCGCCTTCCAGTGCGCGGCCCACGCGTTTCCGGACGCTTTCAAGGGATTGATGCTCCCGCGCAGGCGGCTTTCGATTCACGTGATTGCCCTCGTCCTGATCTCGACCGCGGTTGTGATGCTGGTGGACCTGTGGCATCGAGCAGTGGCCGGCACCTCCTTTTTCGCGCACTACATCAGCCACCAACTGACGTCCACGATTCTCGAAGGCCGCGGCACGGCGGAGAACGACTGGATGTACTACCTGAACACCTTCCTTCGGGACTGGCCCTGGTGGCCGGTCGTTCTGTTCAGCGTCCTGCTGGTGGCCTGGAAAAGAGATCGGCTGGCGGTGCCCGCCCTCGTGCTTGGCGGCCTTGTGACGGCCGGGACCTACATTGGTTTCACGCTGATGACACACAAGGCTGAGTGGTACACCGCCATCCATTACGTCGGATCCAGCCTCCTCGCCGCGCTGCCACTCCGGTATCTGGTCTCCGAGCGGGTCCTGGAGCGATACTACGCAACCCTGACTCTGGCGCTGATCGTACCGACGCTGTTCCTGTCCGCGAGTGTGCCCTCGTTGTTCCTGCAGTACGGACGACCGTTCGAGTGGTTCATGGAACAGGCGCACGATGAGCTCGGTGGAACACTGGAAGGCGAGCCGATTGCGGACTGTGTGCCGGTAGAGCCGTGGAAGGGACCGTTCTTCCTGAGCTTCTACCTGGGCGTGCACAGGGTGGACTGCACCGATTCCGGGGCGCGGTTCAAGATGATCGACAGCCGGAAGTACGTCACAGAAAGTGGGTACCGATTGGTATTCTCGCAGCAGCCGTTCTCAATCCTCGAGCGGGCACCGAATTGAACAAGACGCACGAGGCGGCCGCGATCAGCGCCTGGATCATTGAACGTCGACACGCGGAGGGAAGGAGAGGGCGCGCCTTCGCGCGCGCCCTCCCTGGTCGTGCTGTCTTGCTGTGCTTACTTCGCGAGCGGGTCGGGACGAAGCTGGAACTGCACCAGCTTGGGTTTGGTGCCCGCGCCGCCTTCCTGATGGAACGGCGTGCGAGTCCCCGAGCCCGCCCAGAGGCCCTTGCCCTTCCAGCCGGCCTTCGGATCGTCGATCCGGCCGTCCACGCCCTTGGCGTAGAAGCCCAGGGGATACGGAACCCGAAGCGTGACGAACTTCCCGTTCACCAGAGCCAGCAGCGAATCGGATCCGTTGCCCACGGTGATCGGGGTGTCCTTGCCCAGGCCGAACGTGTCGAACTGATCGACCCAATTGATGTAGGTCGCTTCGGTGCTCACCGACACCTCGTCGCCCTTGAACTTCGGGCCAGGCAGCGGATACAGGGTCCAGCCCTCGCGACAGTGCTGCCCGGAAGCCGTGGGTCCGTTCAGCGGGCCTTTGCACTTCGTGCGATCGAAGCTCGCAAGGTGGCTGCTGCCCGTCAGCGTGACCCAAGCGACGCCCTTGCGATCGACGTCGAGCGTGCGCACCGTGAACCCTTCGCCGGTCATCGTCTTGCGATCGAAGGGCGGCTCGTAGACTTCCGTCAGTGTGGTCATCGGCGGGTTCGAGCCCGGCGTAACCCGTATGATCGAACCGGGGAACGCCGTGATCGCGCCCCAGATGGAACCATCGACCGGGCTTTGAAACGCGCTATACAAGGGTGCCGCGATCCGCGTGTCCTTCGCCGGATCGGCGGGTTCACCGGGGTTCGTCCACGGATCCTGCTTGCCGTTGCCGTTGCTGTCGCGGACCATAGGGGCCCAGCCCTGCGACTTCTGCTCATCCTTGGTCGCAAGGTACATCTTCGTATCGAACCAGCCCACCACATCCCCGTCGCCTGTGGCGCCCTGGTTGGTGAACCACAGCACGTCCTTGTCGTCGAACGCCAGGTGGTGCGTGCCGAAACAGGTGTCGATCATCGTCCACTGCCGGGTCTTCTGATCGTACATCGTGAGCTGCCGGCCGTTCTTCGTGATCGGATACAGCTTCGCCGACGGGTGGCTCGACCCGGCCTTGCACCACGCCGGGTTGTCGTCCTCACGGATCCTCGATGCGGTCCAGACTCGCGCTTGCGAATCCATCATCGAGCTGTGCGGCGTCGTCTTCCCTTCCCAGATGGGTTCGTTGCCCCAGTACGGCGAGGGCTGCAGCAACTTCCTGAATGGACAGAGAAGGAGCGCCCGCGTCGCGGAACGGCACCTCCACGGCGTACGCGGAGTGTTTCACCGGATCGACGACGTACAGGGCGTCGGTGCTCATCTCGGGATCGATGTAGATCGGCCCCCTGGCGTTGACGGTGGGATTACGCTTGTCGGTCGCGCTGGCGTCGTGGGTATATTTCTTGGGGTCGCCGTAGTCCCACTGCGTGAGCACGACGTTTCGCTCCACGCCTTGCGGCCTGGGAGGCGCCGGCGGCACTTCGCCGGCCTTGATCCGGTCGGTCCAGTCGGCCCACATCTTCAGCGACCGCGGTCCCAGGTTGTTGATCTGGTTGACCATGTTCGGACCCGCTTGCCCGACCTGTACGCGGTGCGCCCACGCCTCTTCGGTGGTCTTGAACGTTCCGAGCTTCGGAAGGAGCTCACGCGTCGCCTTGGTGCCCAGCTGATGGCATGCCTGGCAGCCGCCTATCTTGATGCGGGAGACCCAGTCGGCCTGGCTCTTGATGTTCTCCGAAATGCCGTTCCCTTTGGCCCCGGTGCCCGGGAACTCGCTCTTCGCGGGCACCTGAACCAGGGAATGCCAGTAGCTGGCCGGGTAGTACTGGGCCGCTTCGCGAGCGTTCGGTGCGATGACCGCGGTGAGATTCAGAACCTTGCCGGGCGCGGCCTGCACCTTCTTCGAATCGACCAGGCCGTAGCCGCGCACCCACACGGTGTAGGTCCCTTTCGGCAGGTCGGGCACCAGGTAGCGCCCCTGGTCATCCGTCACGACGGTCTTGCTGTACTTGGTGGGCAGAGAGGTGGTTTCCGCGATCACCCAGACACCCGCCTCAGGCCCCTTGGCGCTGGTGACCACACCGGCGATATCATCGGCGTCGATGGCGATTGGACCGCCCGCAACCTGGCCGGCACTGAGCGTGGCCAGTGAGGCCGCCAGGAACACGGCGATCCCGACCCCAACGAGTCCAGGATACAAAACCCTCTTCGTCATACTGTCTCCTCTTGGCGGACCCACGTCAGATGATGGATAAGTGCACAGATAATCAACCAGAATCGACAGACGTGTCAAGGTTCCGGCAGGGCCAGACGCTCCGCCAGCCCGGGCATATCGCGCGCTATTTTCCGACCAGATTCGGAATGTCTTTTTCGTTCTCCAGGCAAACGTAATCGAGCAGCTCGGTATCGGGCGTGAGGGACTGGTTCAGCTTGACCGTCCAAGGGGCTTTGTACGCCTTGGGGTCGTCGACGGTGAGCTCGATTTCCAGCGTCCCGTAGTTCAGCCGCCGGAACCGTTCGGTCAGTCTGGCGGCGTCCGTCAGCGGGCTGCCGTTCCGGTCGAGCCAGAGCCCATCCCGGAAACCGCTGGTTTCCACGACGAGCGTGTCTCCCTCCCATCTGCCCGAGGAATAGCCCTTCCATGTTGGCTGCGGGTCAACCGGCAGCGGTCGCCCGTCGGTGAAGATTTGCCGGTAGGCCGTGTCCCGCTCGTTGAGGAAGAGGACGAGTCCCGGCACCTGAACGATCTTCCTGAGCAAGGCATCGGTGTGCATTTTCACGACGCCCGAAGGCAGGCAGTGCGTCTGGTGATCGTCCTTTCCGAAGTGCTCCGACCGCTCCTTCACGACCTCGGCCGCCCACGGCAGATACGGCAGGCCGCCCTTGAGGCTCCAGCCGATATTCAGAAATTCCTGCCCGACGGCCATGTCCGCGCAACCACCCGGTGGGCAGGGCCGGTTGTCCTCCGCCGCCCAGATGCCGGAAAGATCCGGCTTGCCGTCGGCCGTCCTCGGCGTCGGGGCGGCGAGGTTCGGCTTGCCGTCGGCCGTCCTCGGAAGACCGGCGGTCGGGTAGTGCAGCCACTGCGCGGCAGCTGGTGATGGCGCTGCGACGACGATGCCCCCCAGGGCTGCCGCCGTCACGATCGATCGCAGCCAGCTATTTCGCGACGAGTCTCTTTCGCGCATCCGAGATGATTGTTCATGCAGATACTGTCCTGGCACTGGCGAGATTGGGGCCGGTCCGGTGTGCGACCTCCCGGCCGCCAACCTCGCCGATGGCAATCAGTTTGTCGAGCTGCTGTTGACCGGGCGCGACACCGTGTACGCCAGAATGTTCACCAGGTCTTCGTTGGTCAGGTTCTGCACGACCGGCTTCATCAGGTCGGACCACAGTCCCTTGCGGGTGCCCTGCTTCATGTCCCACATCTGCCGCGCCAGCATGCTGGGCGAACGACCCGCAATCGCCGGCACCGGGCCCAGGCCCAGCAGATCGGCGCCGTGGCAGGTGCCGCAGGCCACGGTCTTCCCGTTCCCGCCCGTCTTGACCAACGCCTCGCCTTTCTTGATGCTGCCCACCGGCACATAGGCCACCCAGCCGTCGCGTGGGTCGCGGAGATAGAAGCGGTCGTCATGCTCCGGGCTCTCGATGATGCGCTGGCCAATAGGCTCGGTTCCCGCATCCGCGCCCGTCGCCAGGTGGTGCACGCCGCCAGTGACTTTCGTCTTCGGGACGGTGTTCGTCTCGACGACTCGGAAATAGGGGGTCGTCCATTTGATCGCCGCGAAGTACTCGGCCGCCTCCTTGATCTCCTGCTCTGTCATGGCCTTCGCGATGTTGACCATCACGATGGCATTTGCCTTCCGCGGCTCCGAGCTCTTCCTCGTGTCGTTCCGGAAATCGTTCATCTGCTGGATGAAGTAGCTGACCGGCAGGCCCGAGACGCTGGAGTTTTCCGCGCGACCTTTGCCGTTGGGATAGTGGCACAGCCCACAGGCGCGAGCGGACTCGTTCGCCGTCTTACCCGGAACCATGCGTCCCTTCGCGACGATATCGGGCATCGGCGGATGATCGCCGGGGAACCAATCGGCAGGGCCGAACGGATTGCTGATTTGCGCCTGCGTGAAGGATTTGTCCGAACCGGGCACCTTGAGCAGCGTCGCGTCCTTCGATTCGGCCGGCGGCGTCGGCATCGTTGCACCGGCCGGAGCCGCCGGGGGAATACCGTAGGCCCACGCCGGCTGACCGGGTGGCGTCGGCTGCGCATACTGCGCCCCGAGCACGACGACGACGGCGAAGGGTGCTAGAGCCAGGACCCCAAAACCGAGGAATCTGCGCATAATCAAACCCTCCTCAAGAGCGATAGCGGTCCCACATCTGTCTCGATCGTTATACACCTAAGCAGCGAAACACCCAAATCGAAATCACCCTTGACCCGTCGAACCTCATGCGCTCTCGTGCTTCGGGGCCCTGTCGACTCCATCATTTCGTCCACAATTGGGTGGCTTCGTAGCCCGCAATGACTTTGCGCACCTCGTCGAGGGTCGCAAGGCGGCCGTGCATCGGCGCGATCACCTGGACATCGAGCTTCAGCCGCTCGACGGCTTGATAGAAGTGGACGAGATTCGGGATCGCGGTCGGAACGTCCTTCGGGTTGGGCGAGGGCGAAAACGAGTCGGCCTCGATCAGGATTTTCTCCCTGGGCAGGTACGCCATCAGCATCCCCGGGTTGTGCATGTTCCCCGGGTAATGATAGAGGACGAGCTCGCGTGAGCCGTCCGACAGCGTCCGGCTGCCGACGACCCCTTCGAACACGGGCTTGCGGCCCGATTTCGACAGGCGATCGGGATTGATCGTCCGGGGATTGGCCCACACCTGCTCGTAGAACGCCACGTTGTCGCGATGGGTGATCACCGTGGCGCCCTCGGCCGCATACGTACGAAGCCCGCCGGCGTGATCGAAGTGGTTGTGCGTATTGATGATGTATCTGATCGTCTTGTTGGGGACCGTCCGCTTGATCAAGTCGATGGCCGCAAGCGAAACCGCCTCGCTGTCATGGGCCTCGACGACGACGAGATGATCGCGAAATTCCACCAGTACGGCGCGGTCCCTCCCATCGAGATGCAGGTTCCAGACGCCATCGGAGATCCGTTCAGCCGTCATCGGGGGAGGCGCAGATGGCGGCGCCTGCCTCACGCTCGCCGGGACCTCGATCGATGCCGCGATATTCGGTCGCACGTCGGCGATCGCGAGATCGAGCACGGGATAGCCGCCCTCGCGCTGGACGATGCGCGTCGGGAACTTGACGCCGCCGAAGTCCTTGTACTCGGTGAGGATGGCTTCGAACAATGTGTCGCCGAGGACGGCATTGTCGAACCGCGTCTCGATCCGCTCGACGAGGCCCTGCTCGTCGAGCACGCCTTCGAACACCGCCTTGTTCGGCGCGGTGAACGAAATGACGGTTTTCCGTGCGCCGCGCACGGTCTGGGTTTTCGCCGTCGGGTTGCCGGCCATGGCGGCCTTGACGAAGCCCTGCGGCGTCATCCAGATCTGAGCCAGGCGTGTATCGACCGCGGATCGCAGGTCGCGATCGGGTGCAGCGGGGACCGGGTTCCCGCCGGCGATGTCCCAGGCGTACTTGCCGCTGAGCGCCCAGATCTGCCGCAGCTCACCGACGAGCGGCTGGAAACCGCCCCCGAGCGGCGGATTCTCGACCTGCACGCGCGTCCGCTCGTCCAGGAAGGCCGGGATCGTGTAGTCGATGGTGATCGCGAAGCGCGGCAAACCAAAGCGCGGCCACGGGGCATTTCCGTCGTACCCCTGGCCGAACTGGTAGTCCGATCCTGTTCCCGAGAACTGGATCGATCCGAGGCTCGCGGCGCCGAGCGTTGCCGCCGCCCGATCGAGCGCCGCCTTCGCGCTCTCGGTGTTTTGCGCGCGCGCGGTCAGCACCCAGAATCCTGCCGCCGCCAGACCAATCAGCAAGCCCTTCTTCATACGCTTCACCACACGCCAGCCAATGCAACCGCCGTTCGGCTAAGGGCCAGCGAAGCGGCCCTAACTACCTTTCGGCGCAACCGAGACGCCGCGAATGCCGTTCTTCTCGATCGCCCGGCCCACGAACCCCGAGCCTTTCACATCCTCGACGAATTCACGCAGGTACTTGGCGCCGGCGCCCCTCGACTTGGGCGTGCCCACGGCCTGCTGAACCACCGTAAATCGCCCCTCCAGCACGCGCGATCCCGGAATCTTCTCCGCGGCCGCCAGGAGCGCCGGCTTGAGGCCGGCGAGCGCGTCCATTTTTTCCGCGGTGAAGAGCACGACCGACGCGTCGGCGCCAGGCGTTCGCATCAGGCGAGCGCTCTTCAAATTGCGGGTGAGGAACAGGTCGTACGCGCTCTTCTCGGACACGGCGATTCGTATCCCCTCGCGATCCACCTCGGCGATCGTGCGGAGCGGCGACCCTGCCGGTACCAGGTACGTGGCCTCGATCTCCAGGTACGGCGTCGAAAAGGCGATCTCGTTGGCGCGCTCCGGCTCGGCCCCCAGAAACGCCACATCCCAGGCGCCCGTCTTGACGCCGTCGGCCATCTTTCCGGCGGCGTCGTACGAAACGATTTCGATGGGCACGTTCAGCCGCCGGCCAAGCTCCTTCGCCAGGTCGACGGCGATCCCCTGGGGATTGCCGGTCGCCGGATCCTTGGCCGCGAGAAGGGTGTTGCCGAAGTTGATGCCCACGCGGAGTTTGCCCGTGGGGGCGAGGTCCGTGCGTGCGGCCGGCGCAACCTGCAACGTCGACGCGACGGAAGCGAGCAACACAGTAGCCTGCAAGGCGAGCGCGATCTTGACCATGGTGAACTCCAGTGCGGCCGGCTCCAGATCAACGAATCCACACCGTCAACGAGCTGTCGAATACACGCGGACACAACCTGACGTCGCTGATGGAGCGCGTTGATTGCGCAGATAGGCGCGAACACGGAACGAAAAACGGGCCCGATCGCGGCTCGCTTCGAGATAGTCCGCCTTTCGGATGGTCCAGCTTTCGGTGTATTGTAACGCCTCGGCTGATTCGCGTCCACACACCCATGGCCCGCCGCGCCAGGCCGTCACCTTCACTATCGTGCCCTGTTGCTTCCTCGTCTCGCTGACGCCGCAAGACGAGGGATTCAGACGGTCATTTGACGACCTTGCAGGAGGCGCGGAAGATCATGGACCTGCATCAGGCGACCGACGTCTGGACGAAATAGAAATAAAGGATGATCGGGCGTCGTGGACCCTGGACGTGGCCGAGCTCACTTGAGGGTCACTTTCCGCTTCCACATCTCCCACGCGCGGTCGTAGACGTTGGGTGCGTCCCGTTTGCGAGCCTCTTCCGGATCAAGATACGTCACCGACGATCCCCCGAGCGCCATGGTGTCGGTCTGAAGACGTGCGTTGATATCGAGGTACACGCTCCGCCCCACGGCCGCGATAATCGAATCGCCGACGATCACGGCCCCATGCCCGCGTTGGAGGACCGCCGGCTTGTCGCCCAGTACCTGTGCCAGCGCTTTGGCGAGTTTCGGATCGCGGACGAACGTGTCGGTCATCCCGCCGGCCTCCCGAATCTCGTAGACGGGCACGCCCTGAGCGATGAAATAGCTCATGTGATACAGCGGCCGGAGCGGCACCTTGGTGACGCCGAACGGAATGAGCGACGGCGTGTGACAGTGAATGATGCACTGTACGTCCGGGCGCACCTTGTAGATCTCGCTGTGGATGTATCGCTCGGGAGTGGACACGCGGCCGGCGGGATTGATCGGTTCCCCGCCGAAGTCGTACTCCAGGATGTCCGCGGCCGTCACCAGTTCCGCGGCCAGCGATCGTGAAAGCAGGAACCGGTTCGGCGCGCGGCTGTGGCGGACGCTGACGGCTCCGTACGCATCCAGGATGCCCTGGTCTGCCAGGACGCGATTGGCGGCGACGAGGTCCTCGAGGAGTTTGGGGTCGGGCGTCTCCCCCCCGTGAGCTGTCTGCTCCGAGGCCAGCGCTGCCGGCGACGGAACGAGCGCCGAAGACGCCGCGGCCCCGGCCATGATCAGGAAATCGCGCCTATCCATTTGAAGGACTACTCCGTTTGACTTGAAGGACTACTCCGTTTGACGCCAGGAGGATCCTGGCTAGGAGAAGGATGACGACGAGAGCTGGCGCGAGCACAACTGTCGGCCGACGGGCACAGGACGGCACCAGCCCTCTGGACATGTATGTAAAGTGGTCGAGAAGCTTGTCGCGGACGTGCGGGCAATCTGCGAGCGCAGGGACTGCGCGTCACGCCGCGACAAGCGATGGCGACTCTAGTTGGTCGAGCTGCTGCTCACCGGGCGTGATGCCGTGTACGCCAGAATGTTCACCAGGTCTTCGTTGGTCAGGTTCTGCACGACCGGCTTCATCAGCTCGGACCACTCGCCCTTGCGGGTGCCCTGCTTCATGTCCCACATCTGCCGCGCGAACATGCTCGGAGAACGCCCGGCAATAGGAGGCACCGGGCCCATGCCCAACAGGTCGGCGCCGTGGCAGATGCCGCAGGCTACGGTCTTGCCGTTGCCGCCCGTCTTGACCAGCGCCTCACCCTTCTTGATGCTGCCAACCGGAACATACGCGATCGAGCCGTCGCGCGGGTCGCGGATGAAGAAGCGCTCGTCATGCTCCGGCGATCTCGATGATGCGCTGGCCAATCGGCTCGGTTCCCGGTTCGGCTCCCTCGCGATGGTGCACGCCGCCCTGGATGCGCGTCTTCGGAACCGTGTTCGTTTCGACGACCCGGAAGTAGCGGGTCGTCCATTTGATTGCGGCGAAGTACTCGGCCGACGTCCTTGAACTCCTGCTCCGTCATCATCTTCGCGATCTTGATCATGATGAAGGCGTTCGCCTTCCGCGGTTCCGAAGTCTTCCGCAAATCGTTCTTGAAATCGCGCATCTGCTGGATGAAGTAGCTGACCGGCAGACCCGACACGCTGGAGTTTTCCGCGCGGCCCTTGCCATTGGGATAGTGGCATAGCCCACAGGCCCGAATGGACTCGTTCACGGTCTTGCCAATCTGACGACCCTTCGCCACGATATCCGGCATCGGCGGATGGTCGTTGGGATACCAATCGGCGGGACCGAACGGATCGCAATTTGCGCGATCGTGAACGTTCTATCGGTGCCGGCGAGCTTGTACACTTGGGATCCTTCGAGTCGGCGCGGCTGGCATGGCCGCCCCCGCCGGGGGTGGGACAGTAATTCCGTACGCCCAAGCGGGCTGTCCTGGCGGCGTCGGCGGCGCATATTGCGCCCCAAGCACCGCGATGGCCGCGAAGGGCATTACAGCGAGTAGCCCGAAGCCGAAAAATCTACGCATACATCAGCCCTCCTCAAGGTCGTGACCGACCGCTGGGTGTGACAGCTTTTATACACCCCGGAAATGGGTCGCGCAATGGAAATTACGGACCTGCCCAACCGCCAGCCGCTGGAGCTCGAGAGAGCCCTGGCTGGTTGACCATGCGCACCGCCGTGGCAGAGCCGCCTGGAGAACGCGTAGAATAGCAAGGCGGGTCCCTTCAGGAGGTTATGTGATGACAACCATCAGGTTCATTGCCTGTCTGGCTGGTTTCGGGTTGATCGCGGCCGGCCGGCCGGTCCAGGCTCACCACTCGTTTGCCGCGGAGTTCGACGCGAACAAGCCCGTCAAGCTGACAGGCGCGGTCACGAAGGTGGAGTGGATGAACCCGCACGCGTACTTCTACCTGGACGTCAAGGACGAGTCGGGTAAGGTGGCGAACTGGGCCTTGGAGATGGGGAGCATCAACGGGCTCATGAGGGCCGGCTGGACGCGGAGTACGTTGAAGATTGGCGACGTCGTCACCGTCGAGGGTGGTCGAGCCAAGAACGGCACCAACCTGGCCAACGCAAGGATCGTGACGCTGGCCGGCACCGGTCAGCGGCTATTTGCCGCCTCCAGTCAGGGCCCGGGCGAGGATCCCAACAAGAAACAGTAGCAAGGACTGGCGGGAAGGGCGCACTCGAGTTGGATCGCTCGCAGGCGACCGACGAGTGGCGGCGATTGAAACCGAACAGGACATTTCGAACCTGGTGAGACCATGATCCGAACGATAGAGCGGCGCGCGTTGAGACCGACGTCGAGACTCCTGGTTGCTGGTTCCGTTGTCTGTGCCGTGGCCTTTGCCGGCCAGAGGCACGGCGCGGCACAAGGGCAGCCCGCAGCAGTTCCAGCGCCGCAGGCGCCGGCGACCGATACGGTCGCGCCGGACATCCCGGGCGTCGTCAAGGGCGGCACGAAAGTCGAGGTCGTCAAACAGGGGTTCAGAGCCACCGATGGGCCCGTCCCCTTGCCTGACGGCAGCCTCATCTTCTGGAACTTCCCCGACAAGACCATTGTAAAGATCGACAAGGCCGGAAACGCCTCGACCTTTCTCACCCAGGGCATAGGCGTCGGCCGCAACGGCGCGCAGGCCATGACCTTCGACTCCAAGGGTCGCCTGATCACGCTGGATAAGGACAAGACGTCGACGAGGATCGCCGTGGTGTATCCCCCGGGCAGCGAAAAGGTGCTCGTCGATACGTGCGAGGGCAAGCCGATGCCCGAAGCCAATGATCTGATTGCCGACAAGAAGGGGGGCGTCTATTTCAGCGATCAGGACGGCTTCATCTTCTACGGCCGTGCAGACGGCATGTGCGTCAAGGTTCAAACCGAAACCGACCGGCTGAACGGGATCATCCTCAGCCGCGACGAAAAGACGCTCTACGTCACGACGCAGGGGCGAACGCCCCGCGAAGCGCTGACGAATGCCGACCTCAAGACCGACGGGGGCAATACCTTGCTGGCGTACGACGTTCAGGCCGATGGCACGCTGCGCAACCGCCGCGTATTCGCCACCTACGACTTCATCAACCGCCGACCGGAGGGCCTTCCCGATCAGCGATTCGGTGGAGACGGTATCACCATAGACAGCGAGGAACGTCTTTACGCTGCTAGCGCCGCTGGCATTCAGGTCTTCAGCCCGCAAGGCAAGCTCCTGGGCACGATTCCGGTGTCCAGGAATCCACAGAACCTGGCCTTTGCTGGTCCGGACAAGAAGACGCTCTACATCACCGCCCGGGGCGCCATCTGCAAGGTCGAAATGCTCTCGCAGGGCTTCAAAGGTCGCCCGAAATAGAAAGAGCGTACAAAGATAGCGTAGATGAGCTGGCCTACATCATCTGATCGCTGGGGGAAGACCATAACCTCCAGGCGGCAGATTGGATCTGAACCAAATCACGATATCCGCCTGCAGTTCCGGCTGTGCTGCTGAACATCGACGCGGCATGCCCGGCATCCCTGAGGATTTCCACACGGCTCTCCCGGTTCGTCGACAGCCCGACGAGCTTCTTGGTTGCCGCCGCGGCAGTCGTATCTTCTTCGCTGGCAACTCCAAGAATCGGAATCCTGGGGGAATCCTTGACGTACGCCTCACCCTCAGCATCCGTTCCGCCCGACAGGACCACGAGCGTCCTGATTTCCGGATGACGTCTGGCAGCGTGGACGGCTTGATTCACACCGCAGCTGCCGCCGACAACACCCAGGGCTCTCTTGTTGACGGTGCTCTGCGAGGTCAGGAAGATCAAGGCGGCATCGACATCGCCTGGCATCCTCTCGATGATTCCCTGACGGTTTGAGGCGAGATCCGTGTAGTCTCCAGCCCTGCTCCCGCCGAAACCGCGGAAATCAAATGTCAGCACGTTGTATCCCGCGGTGTTCAGCATCGTGGCGAGCTGATCGTAGATCCGCCGATCGGCATTGCACTGGTGCAACAGAAGAATTGCCGGTCCGCCTTTCTCTACAGGATAGAAGGTGCCCGTCAGCGCGAATCCGTCTGCGGCCTTGAAGCTGACGTCTGTGCTCGCAGCAACCGGACACGGTCGCGAAGAGCAGAACGGCTATGGATGTCAACCACGCGTGTCTTCATCTCAGCTGCCCGATCAGCGTTCCTTCAGGACGTCGTTCCCGTCAGCGTCACGGTCTATGAGAAATCCCATGTTTGGGGTCCCCATTTCTTCCCAACTCTGACCACCGTAGTAGACCCACTTGTCGGGGTCAGGGTTGTACTTGTTCGCCCTGGAATTGTCGTAGAAAAACTGAACGTGCATCGTGGAGCCCCTGGGTATCTTCAGCGACGTTCTGTACGTGAGCTGCCAATTGAAGTCGTACCTCGGAACATTGAGCACGATTTCTTCTCGCCCATCGGGGTATGTCAGCTTGTATTGGACGCTCTTTCCGCGCACATGCGCGTGAGGCCGGAACCAGACGAGCTCGACGTCCTTGAGGAAGCTGATTTGCGCCGGAGGACCCGGATGGTTGCTGGCATGAGGCGGAATCGCCAGCTCAGCGTTGGCCTGTCGTTCACCGACGGGTGGATTCTCCCCCTCCGGCCCATCTTGGGGCAGGAACTTCTTGGGCGGTGCCACCTTCGTCACCGTGAAGCCGATCCTGCTCCGATCGACAACCGCCAAACCGGTGGAGGTGTAGTGAAGGCTCACGATCATGTCGGAACCCGCCGGCACGAACACACCCGCGTTCACCGGGCGGTAGTCTTCATAGGGCAACCCTGGCAGGTAGCAAAACTCGTTTGTGCCCTCGTGCACGATCCTGGCGCGGCCGGGGCGGCGTTTCTCCTCGGTGCTGCCAAAGTCTCGAGTGAGGACGATCCCTTCCCTTGGGCCACGCGTCGTGCCATCACGATTCCTCATGACGCCGTCGTCGTCCCGCGGCACTTCCATCCACTCGTAGAGGTTGTACGGAGTTGTCGGGCGATGCTTCTGGAAACCAAAGCACATGTGATGCACCACTGCCGGCACGCCGGGCAGAATCTCGACTGATGTGACCCAGGTGTCTTCCTTGAACGGGGCTGGAAATGCCATGCGCTCCCATTCCCTGATTCCGGTCGCGGGGACGGGATACGGCGGCAGATCGAAGGTCACGTCCGGCTTGATTTGCCAACCGCCTTGGGGCCACTCAACCGGCGGCGGCGCATCCTTGGGATCGCCCTCGGGGGCTCCGCTATCGACCCAGCCCACGATGGTGTCAGTCTCGTCCTGTTTCAGAGACCGGTCATTGTTGAAGTGCCCATAGCGCGGATCCGCGAACCACGGGGGCATCGCTTTCGAGGCGACTGCCAGCTTGATCGCCCTCGCCCATGGCCTGGTGTCCTTGTAGGTCAGCATCGAGAACGGCCCGATCTGGCCCGGCCGGTGACAGCTCTGGCAATTTCTCTGCAAAACTGGCAGCACGTCCTTCTGGAAGGTGACAACCCGGGAGGAATCTTGACTGGCTGCGGGCGCTGCTACTCGCATTGTTGCGAGAATCAGTGCAAGCGACATCGGAAGGATCAACCGCATACCTCTCCTCCCAGGAAACGGATGGGCCTATTCTGTCACTACCAGCGGACACCGCAGTCAGGAGTTTTTTGCGAGCTTCGGCGCGGAACGACTCGTCCGTTGGGCACCTACCTTCAAGGGGGAAGGACCCCCTCATTCAAACTCCGAGCTGGCTGGCCAAGTCCTCCATACTCTTCGCAGCGAAATCGACGGGCACCCGCGGAGCCGATTCTCCTGTCCCCGGTCCATTCTCTCCCGGTCTTGCGACGTGAGCGGTGCGAAGCCCGTGCGACGCTGCCTGGCGCAGATCGTCGCTGTGGGCGGCGACCATCATCACCTCGTTTGGCTGCAGGTTCAGCGCGGCCGCGGTCATCAGATAGACGGCCGGCTTCGGCTTGAAGTCGCGCGCGATTTCGGAGCCCAAAATTGCATCCCACGGAATATTGTTGCGCCGCGCGATGTCGACCATCAGCGCGATGTTGCCGTTCGAGCACGGAGCCAGCATGAATTTGCGCTTCAACCGCACGAAGCCGGGCACGGTGTCGGGCCAGGTATCGAGGCGATGCCAGGCCAGGTTGAGATCGTCGGCAACCTTCTTGTCGAGCTTCTCCAAACCGAACTTCGGCCTGATTTGGTCGAGCATGCGCCGGTGCAGGATGTCGAGCGTGACGAAAGGCTGGCGCCCGGAGCGCACTTCTTCCATGCTCGGTTGATAGAGCGCGCGCCAGGCATCGGCAAAGGCGAGCCAATCGATCTTGTAGCCAAGCGGCTTCAAGATACGCTCGGCGTCGCGCGCGACCCCGTTCCGCCAATCGACGCAAGTGCCGAACACGTCATAGACGAGCGCCTTGACGCCATCCGCTGTCGCGCCCGGTTTCGGCTGCGCCAACACTTTCGTCGGAGCGAAACCCGCACGCGTAACAAACGCGCCCGCCGCAGCAGCCGCCGTCGCGCCCTTGAGCACGCGCCGGCGCGTGATATTCGTCACGTCCCCCTCCCGTCTTGGACTGGCTCGATCCGGTTCAGGACAACCCTGATCGGGGCGACCGTTTCAACCTGGTCCGCCTCACTCCCTATCAGCGCCCGCCGTCTGGCCGCGTCAAGAGGCGATCCAGGCTGCGATCGCCTTCGTGACAGGCATGTTCCCACTGCTCGTAGCCCGGCTCGGTGTTGCGCTTCATCGTGAAGCGCATCGTCCACGGCCTGGTGTACATCTTGGTGTCTTCGACGGTGGCGAGGTACTCCAACGTCTCGTCGTCGATCCTGGTGAGACGCTCAATGAGGTGTATCGCGTCGCTGTGGAAGCTCCCGACGATGTCAAACCACGGTATGTCGTTCAGATTCGTGGTATCGATCACGAGCGTGTTGCCGTCCCATCGCCCGCGGGACTCGCCCATGAACAATTTCATGTGGTCTGGCAGCTTGGGCCGGTTATCCAACGGAATCACGCGATAGCTGTGCGAGTAGTCATGGAGGATGACGATCTGTCCCGGAGTCTGGACGACGTGGGACTCGCTCTGAACCGTCCCGCGCGGCACCCCCTGCAGCCAGCACCGTGCTTGCGGATCGAGCTGGTAGGGTTTCGGATCCATGTGGTTGTCGTAGATGTCCTTGGCTTTCGCGGCGGCCCACGGCTGATACGGAATCTTTCCGTCTGGAGGGTCCACAATTCTGCTTCCGCCTGGAATCTTGGTAAAGAAGTCGCCGCCACCCAGCCCCTGTAAGCTCAGGTCTTCAAGACTGTAGGTTCCGAAGGGAACGCTGCGCCAGAAGCCTCGGATATCCGGCTGGCCGTCCGGAGTACGAGGCTGTCGGTAAGCCGCCCTCGCCTCCGAAGCCCCGTTTGTCGTCCCGCTCTGCTGGCCGGCGATGTTCGCCGCTGACAGAAGGACAGCCACCACTGCCGCTCTGATCGCAACCGAATGTCGGGCTGTCATGACACGCTCCAGTGCATGTGAGTTACGGGGTGTGGATCGGTTTGTAGATCTCCGGGCCCTCGAACGAATAACACTCGTACTCCAGGAGCCGTAGATTCCGTTCCTTGTGCCGGTAAAGGATCATGCTGATTTTCCACGGCCTCGTGAACACCTTCGGATCCTCGACGGTCACCTCATAGTCGATGTGGTCTGCGCCGATCGGCGTAAAGCGCTCGACCAGATGCATCTCCTCGGTATGAAAGTTGCCGGCCTTGTCGAGCCACGTGTCCGCATTGAAATGGACGACATCGACGACGAGCGTGTCGCCCTCCCACCGGCCGCGGGAGTCGCCCATCCACCATTCGATCGGACCTCGCGGATGCGGCGTATTCATGAAAATGTTACGAACGGCATGCACGTATTCGAAGAGCATCGTCACAAGGGTCGGCGTCTGCACAATCTGAAACGGAAACGGCATGTACATGACGCGTGGCACCCCGGGCAGGAAGCATTTGCGGTCCGGGTCCAGAGTTGCGCGGTTCTTGTAGTTCTCCTTCTTCTTCGCGAGAGCGGCTGGAGTATACGGAATCTGGTTGCCGTCGATCACGCCGATGCCTGCCGGAACGTCGGGCTGCGCGAGGTGAGGCTCGAGATCCCAGGCGGCGGTGTTGACAGCCTGCCAGATACCTGACAGATCGGGATGCCCATCGGGCGTCCGCGCCACGGTCGTCCCTGAGGTTTGTCCAGCCGCTTCATTGGGTATCGTCAGGAAAACGATCAATGCCGTGACAATCCCTAAACCGATACACGAGGTTCTGGCCGGGATGGCTCTCCTCTGTGGCTTGAGTGGTGGACACATATGCGGTGGGACGTGCCCGTATAGGTTGTGCGCCGTGCTGTGTGTCGCCAAACCTACACGATCACTCCCCCACCGTCAATCACGGTCCAGATCACTTCCAGATCACCAACAGTTGAAGAGTCGCTTCTGGAGTACACCGCTCGGTGATGGCGGGAACGCGTACTACGGGCGGGAGATTCTGGGCACCCAGGGATCCTCGGCCCAGCCTGGGCCGTGGCGCGCCACTTCGACGTCAATCAGATACGGCTTCCCGTCCGCTGTGTTCCTCCGCGCGCGGCCGAGCGCGGCTTTGAGTTCGGCCGGTGTCTTCGCGCGCTCGCCGTCGACGCCGAACCCTTTGGCGATCGCGGCCATGTCCATATCAGGCTTGCCCAGGTAGTCGTGCACGAACTTGTTCACGTCGATGGAGCGCCCGCTGCCGCCGAGATTCGCGAGGGCGCGGTTGTGCGGGCCGCCGTAGGCGTGGTTGTTGTACACGACCACGGTGACCGGCAGCTCCAGGCGCGCCATGTTCCAGAGCGCCGTGGGGCCGAAGAGGAACGAGCCGTCGCCGACCAGACAGACGACCTGCTTGCCTGGCCGCGCGAGCTGCACGCCGGCCGCCGTTCCGACGCCCGACCCGAGATGCGCGCCGTAGTAGAAGAACAGCTCGCGCCCGCCGCGCGGGTCGAACTCGAAGCTGTGCGCAATGTCCACCGAGCCGGCCTCATGGACGACGATCGCGTCCCGGTCGGCCCACTGTGCCACCTCGTAGGTGACGCGATCCGCCTCGAGCGGACTCGAATCCCAGTCTGGATTGCGTGACACGAGCGCGCGCAGCTGCCGCGCCCGCGCGCTGAACGCCCGCACCTCCTCGGAGCGCTCCGCCATCCGCGCCTTGAGCGTCGGCGTCAGGAGGTCATTCACCGCCGCCAGCAGGTCCTCGGTCCCATATGCCACATCCGCCACCAGCGGCGCGGCCGTCGTCATCACGTTACCGATGCTCGCCGCGTCGTTCCGCATGTCGATGAACGGCGTCTTGCGCGAGACGATCGGCGCGACCGAGTTGTGCTGGAGCTTGTTGCCGATGTTGATGACGAGATCCGCCCCGGTCGGATACGCCAGCGACTCGACGCGCCCGCCCGGAATGCCGCCCACCCAGAGCGGATGCTGCTGCGGGAAGTTCGCATGCACCTGGCGCGCCTGCGTCACCGGCAGCGCCAGGAGCTCCGCCAGCTGCACGACCTTGTCGAACGCCTTCGCCTTGTAGATCTCGTCGCCGACGATGAGCAGCGGACGCCGGGCTTCGACGAGCAGCTTTGCTGCGCGCTGCACTTCCACGGGGTTCGGCCGCACGCGCATCCGCGGGTCCACCTGGTCGTGCCGGATGATCTCGGCCGTGAACCGCTCGCTCGTGATAATCGGAGTTCCAGTTGGCGTAGGTCGGCCCGTACGGCGGCGTCCATGCCACCCGGAAGGCGCGGCGGATCGTCTCGGGAATCTGCGCGGGCCCGCGCGCCATCCACGTCAGCTTCGTCATCGGCGTCGTGAGCTGGTCCTGCCCGGGCAGCTCCTCGAAGCCATCGCGCCCGGACGCCAGCGAGTCCTCCGAGCGGTAGGAGTAGAAGACGAGCGGCGTCTGCTCCTTCCACGCGTTGAACATCTGGCCGAGCGCGTTGGTCAGCCCGACGACAGCGGCCTCCATGACGATGGAGGGCTGGCCGGAGGCTTTGACGTAGCCGGCCGCCATCGCGGCGCCGGGACCCTCGTGCGGCGTCAGGATGTACTGGAGCTGCGGCCGATCGACGAGCGCCTCGTAGAACGCGGCGTCCTCGCTGGCGGAGTTGCCGAAGACGTACTTCACGCCCGAGGCGATGAGCTGCTCGGCGAACGCCTCGCCGCCCGTGCCCTGAAACACTCTGATGGCGTCCGGCGCGACCGGCGGTGCGCCAGGTGTCTGCGCGAGCGCCGTAACCGACTCGAGAATGGAATTCGCCGCGGCCGTCGTGACTCCAGTGGCCACCAGGCGGCGCACGAAGTCGCGCCGCGAGATGCCGTTCGACAAGAGCTGCGCGACGAGATTTCTCATTTCAATTCGCCGGCGCCCCATAAGGCGGTGCCTCACGTGTGGCGGGCCTCATTTCACCGGCCCTCTCGTTTGCGCCAGGAAGTCGGCCATGGCGTTGATTTCGGCCTCGGTCCAGAGCGCGCCGCGGCCCACCATCCGGTAGAGCACGCTCTCCCACGCCTTCCGGTCCTGCCGAAGCGAGCTCCACATGCCGACCTGGTGGCACTGGAAGCACTTCCGCGTGAGGATCTCCTTGCCCGCACCTTCGGCGACCGGCTTCGCGGGCGGGCCGACCTGCCCGGCTTCGACGCTCGCGCGTGGGCGAGATCGCGTGCGCGCTGGCGACGCACACGGAAGCGCACAGGAGAAACACGGCCGCACGGAGAAGCACTATGGGCAAAGCCTACAACAGTTCAGGGGTAAGGAGAGGTTGCTAGCCATGGAGACCTGCCAAAGGGCCACAGGAAAAAATAGCGGGGTCTCCGCTTCAGCGAAGACCCCGCTATCGCCCACACACCAGGCGGGCACAACCAATACAAGCAGCCGCGACTAGGGAGTCGCGCGATTCCCCAGGTTCAGGTCCCCGCTGCGCTGGAGGACCACCTCGACCCCGGTCTTTTCGAGTGTGCCGGCGCCCAATTTGAGCAGAAGCTCGGCTGTTTCCTGCCGGTATCTGCGCGGGATCTGCAGGCGGCGGGCCCCGATCTCCTTGGTGAGGACGGACAGGGAAATGCTCAAGGGCGTCTGCCCGAACTCGTCCTTCTGATCGATCTTTGCGCCCTTGCTGACCAGGTATTCGATGACGTGATTGATTCCCTGATAGGCGGCCGCGTGCAGTGCGGTCCAGCCGTACTGCCCGGCGGCATTCACGTCGGCGCCGCGTTCCACCAGGAACTTTGCCGTCTCGAGCGCCGTGGCCCGTTCCTCGGGCGCTCTTTCCCTTTGCACGTCCGTGCCGGCCCCGGCCGCCATCATCAGCGGCGTCGTGCCCCGCTCGGTGGCAATGAGCGGATCCGCCCCGGCTTCCACCAGGGTCTTGATCACGTCGAGGTTGTTGACTTCCGCAGCCAGGAAGAGCGGCGTGGCGCCCTGGAGAACGATTTCAGTCACGGTGACGGCGGTGCGCTTCTCGTAGGTTGCGACGCTGCCGTTCCTGATTTCCTCGGCAGCCTTTTCCTTGTCCTGGCTGAGACGGGCATTCGGATTCGCGCCGTGCTTGAGAAGCGACTTGACAATGGTCAAGACCTTGTCTTTTGAGCCCAGGTCGATTCCGTAATCGGAATCCCGCACGACGCGGTGCAACGAGGTGTAACCGTTCGCATCCGACGAGGTTGGGATTGGCGCCGTTGTCGAGCAGCAGGTCCACGGCCTTCGTGTGACCCATGGCGCTGGCGATCATCAAGGGCGTCAACCCCGTTTTCGGCTGGGCGTCATTCGGTTTCGCGCCGGCGCGGAGCAGAACGCGGGCGCTGTCCACATCGCCTTGCTGGGCGGCGAACATCAGCGGCGTGAAGCCGGTCTTCGAACCGGCGTGGACGTTGGCGCCGCCCTTGAGCAGTTCCTCGACAACCGCGGAGTGACGCTCCGAGAGCGCCCACATCAAGGCGTTCTGTCCGCCGTTGGATTCCCGCGCGTTGGGGTCTGGCTTTGCTCGCGAGCAACGCACGCACCGTCTCGAGGTTGCCCCGGCGGGCCGCTTCCATGAGCGGCGTCTCGCCCGACATCAGGGCCGTATTGGCATCGGCGCCTGCCGCCAGCAGCTTGGCGGTCATCGCCGGATCCGCGTGCGCCGCGGCCGCATACAGCGCCGTTGCGCCGAATTCGTTGGCAGCCTTCACGTTCGCGCCTGCGCGCAAGAGAAGATCGGCCATCGCCAGGTCGTTGCGGGTGGCCGCCCAGACCAACGCGGTCGTGCCTTCGGGCCCCGGCGACATCTTGCTTCGCGCGGCCGTTCAACAGGGACTGCACGGCGGCGCGGTCCCCTTGCTTCGCGGCAGTCACCAGCGACAGTGTCGATCGCGCCGGCGGCAAGCGCGGCGCCCGCACAAATCGTCGAGCCCATCAGTGCCGCCAGAATCGTTGCTTTCGTGTTCATCGCCATTCTCCCGCTTGGACCGTGTTCCGTTCGAGTTGCTTCGCGAAAACGCTTCCGCGCGTTCCCGCTCCCAGGGGCGAACGCCGATCCAGGAGCGGATCACTCACAATCCTACGTCTGCAGTCCGAGGTCCCCGCTTTCGCGGGGACCTTCGGCGAATGCCGCGCTAGGTGGTCGGCAAGTCCAACCGTCCCGTGCTGTCGCCCAGCTTCTCCACGTGCGGAACATTTGCCTTGTCCAGCATGGTGAGGAGCAGATTGGTCATCGGCGTGCGGTTGGGATAGCGGACATGCTGTCCGCCCTTGATCCCGCCAACACCACCGGCGACGAGCAGAAGCGACAGATCGGTATAGAGGTGCAGGTTGGCGTCGCTCAGGCCGGCGCCGTAGAGGATCATCGAGTGATCGAGCAGCGAGCCGTCGCCGTCCGACGTGTCCTTCAACCGGCCGAGGTAGTACGACAACATCTTCGTGTGGAGGATGTTGATCTTCGTCGTCTTCTCCTGCTTCTCGGGATCGCCCTGGTGATGCGTGCAGGGGTGATGGGCATCGCCGAATCCCAGCTCGGGATAGGCGCGGCCGCTCATTTCGTGGCCCATCTGGAACGTGATGACGCGCGTCATGTCGGTCTGCCAGGCCAGCACCATGAGATCGGCCATCAGCTTGAAGTAGTCCGAGAAGACCTCCGGGGCGCCGACGGGGCTTCCCAGGGGCACTTCCTGATCGCCCTGGCTCTGCTTCTCCGCCAGCTGCATGCGCCGCTCGACATCGCGGACCGCCTCCAGATACTGGTCGATCTTGCTGCGATCGGTTCCGCCGACCTTGATGCGCATCCGCTTGACGTCCGCGTTGATGGCATCGAGGATGCTGCGGTCTTCCTGTCTGAGGGCCAGACGCACCTTCGGATCGGTGCCCGCGTCGCCGAACAGACGCTCGAAGATGGCGCGTGGGCGGTTCTCCATCGGCAGCGGCGTGGTCTCGTTGCGCCACGAGATCGTGTCGTAATAGGCGCAGCCATAGGCCGACTCGCAGGCGCCCACCACTTCGCCCGACTCCAGACCGATTTCAAGCGAGGCGAGCTGGGTGTGCTTGCCGAACTCCTTCGCGGCGATCTGGTCGACGGATATTCCGGCGCGGAGGTCTGCGCCGGAGGTCATCTTCGCGTGTGTTCCCGTCAGCCAGGCGGTGCACGCGCGCGGATGGTCGCCGCCCACTTCGCCAGTGAGGCCCGCGGCTTGCTGACTATCGAGCCCGGATATCACCAACATGCGGTCTTTGAAGGCCGCGAGCGGCTCGAGCGTCCGGGTCATCTCCCAGTTGGCGCCCACGGTCTTGGGCGTCCACTCGTTCCTCAAGTTGAAGATCCCGTTCGGCGTCTGCAGGAACGCCATGCGGATCGGCCGTGTCGTGGCGGCGGTCAACGCCGGCGTCATGGCATCGAGCATCGGCAGGGCAAGGGTGGCACCCACTCCGCGCAAGAACGTGCGCCGGGGAATAGCTTTCTTAAAGACTACCATCGCTAGCCCTCCTCATTTGAAACGGTGTGCTGTTGACGATGCCAAGAATGATTGATGACCACTTCTGATTGTCCGCGGCAGCCCCGCGCGCGATCTTGCGAAGAGCCGTGTGGTCGTACTCTTCCACGCCACGACCCAGCGCATAGGTGAGCAGCCGCTCGGTGAAGGTTTCGACGAACATGTCCTGTTTTTTCATCAGGACATCGCGCAAGCCCGCCGGCCCGTTGAACGGAGTGCCGTCGGGCAGGACGCCGGAGGCATCGATCGGTCCCGACCCGGGTCCCGCGGAGTCGCGCCAGCTGCCAAGACCGTCGTAGTTCTCCAGCGCGAAGCCGAGCGGATCCATCAGGCGGTGGCAAACCGCGCAGGTGGGATTGGCCCTGTGCTGTTCCATGCGCTGGCGCATGGTCAGCTTCTGTGCGGTCGCATCGTCTTTCAACGATGGAACATTGGGCGGCGGAGGTGGCGGGGGAGTACCCAGGAGCTGCTCCAACACCCACTTTCCGCGGATGGTCGGCGACGTCCGGTTGGGATAGGAGGTCACCGCCAGGATGCTGGCCTGTCCGAGCAGTCCGTATCGGTTCGGGTCTTCGAGTTTGACGCGGCGGAACTCGTTGCCGTAAATGCCCTTGACCCCATAGTGCTCGGCCAGGCGCTCGTTGAGGAAGGTGTAGTCCGTCGTCAGCAGGTCGGCGACGCTGCGATCCTCCCGCACCTGGCTTTCGATCAGCAGCTCGGTTTCCTTCGCGAGGGCCTGGCGCAAATTCTCGTCGAACTTCGGAAAGGACGTCGTATCCGGCGACATCCTTTCGATATTGCGCAGGAACAGCCATTGGCCGGAGAAGTTCTTCACCAGCGCCCGCGAGCGTGGAATCGGCCAGCATGCGCTTGACCTGGCCCTGCAGGACCGAGGGGTCGGAGAGGCGCCCGCTCTCGGCAACGGCGAGCAGCTGGTCGTCGGGAATGCTGCTCCACAGGAAGAAGGACAGGCGTGAGGCAAGCTCGATATCGCTGATCTTGTAGACGCTCCCGGGCGCCGCGCCCGGCGGATCGACTTCCGCACGGAAGAGGAAATCGGGCGACACCAGAATCTTCTGCAACGCCAGTCTCACGCCCGACTCGAAGCCGCCGTTCTGTGCGCCCGCTTTGTAGAGCGCGAGCAGTTGCGTCATGTCGCCGGCAACGACCGGACGCCGATAGGCGCGGTGGGCGAGGTTGGACAGGACTTTTTTCGCGCATGCCTGTTCCTCGGCGGTCCCGGACGGATGACAGACGAAAATCTTGTCGCGGGTGACTGTCTTACCCGGCCCCTGCACGTTGAACGGACCGGCAACCGTAATGCTGCCCACGCCTTCGAAGTACGTCGTCACGACGTCGTCCCGGACCCGTTCGATGATGCCTTCCTTGATCAGCGTATCTTTCAGGAACGTCGCAGCGAGCTCTCGTGCTGCCGGCCTTCACCGGCACGCGGACCTTGAGATGCGCATCGGGGGGAGTTCCGCCGCCGAGCACGACCTTCTTCGGGCTGGCCGCAATGGTGAACAGTTTGAGCCGTTGATCGTCGAGCCGGAGATCGAGCTTGCGTTCCCGCTCGAGGCCCAGATATTCGTCGTCTCTGCTCCTTTGTATGGCGACCGAAATCTCATATTCGCCGTCCACCGGGAACAGGTGGCGCACGATGCTGCCGCCGCGCGAGCCGACCGGCGCGGCTTCGTCCAGACGATCGTCCTGAACGAGCCCATGAGGAATGGTATAGGTCTGATAGGCCACGGGCATCGTGGTATCGCCGACGGCGGCCCGGCTGATCTTGCGTGCCACCGACAGGTACCGTTCCAGCAATACGGGCGATACCTGCAACACGTCTCCGATGTTGTCGAAGCCGTAACCGATGTCGTCGGCCGGCAACAGCTCCGCGACGTCAATCTCCAGCGCCAGCAAATCGCGAACGGCATTCCCGTACTCCGTTCGGTTGAGCCGATGGAGCGTGGGGCGTCCCGGATTGGGCTTGGTCTCCGCCAGGCGATCGCGCCCGGTCTCGATGTACTTGACGAGCGCGTCGTAGGTGGCCGCATCGGGCCGCGGCATGCCGGCAGGCGGCATCTCGCGGTTGCGCAGCTTGCGCGCCAGCTTCTCCCACGTGGCGCCGTTGGTCTCGAAATTGGCGATGTCCAAGGTGTCCAGCTGCAGTCCTGCAACTGGCGTGGCGCCGCCATGACAGCCGATGCAATATTTATTGATCGTCGCGCGATGGGCGGTCGCGGCCGCGGAGGGGGAATTTTGCGCCGGCAGAGTTGCCGCGGGAAAGAAAACCGCGCCCGCAAGCAACATGCTTATTGAGGTCAGTGCTCGGGTTCGAATCATGTGTCGCGTCCCTCCCACGCCAAACAGGTCACATGACAGCGGCAGATTACACCAAGTATGCCCCCTTACAAGCTTTCCATGTGACATTTCTGGCCGCAAATGGCGCTTGTGTGCTGGCTGGTACGGCTCGCTATTCTCAGCCTGAATTCGCATGTTGAACCCTCTGGCTGCGCTCCGTGCGAGGCACTTCCCGGATTCATTCGCATGGGTGCGCAGCGTCTGCATCGCCTTGATAGCACTCGTCTTCGCCTCACCTGCCATTGCTGAGCAGGGCAAGCTGCGCGAACGGCTGACGCCCGAGGTCATGGCGGTGGTCTATCCCGGCGCCGAACGCCTCGGGATGGAGGAAGGCTCGCCGCCTGCGATCGCGGTCTTCAAGGGCGACCAGGTTGTCGCCTATGTGTTTTCGACCCTCGATATCATCGCAGCGCACGGGTTATTCGTCGACACCGTTCGACGTCATCGCCGGCGTCGATCTCAGCGGCCGCATCACCGGGGCCAAGGTCGTCTTCCACCAGGAGTCGATGATCGTTCACGACATCGTGCGCCAGCGCCAGCTCGATACGCTTCTTGCCCGCGAAGCCGGCAGGCCGCTGCGCGGCGGCACCAACGCGCTGCCGCCGGACTACGTCGACGGTGCGACCATCAGCGCGCGCGCCATGCGCGCCGCCGTCCTCACCACCGCGGGGCTGGTGCTGCGCGCGCGCGCCGCGCGGACCGCGCCGACCGCTGCCCCCGCTGTGACCGCTGCGGCCGCGCCGACCGCGGCGACCGCTGCGCCTGCCGTCACCACGGTGACCGTTCCGACCCTCGATCTCGAGAGCTTCAGCATCAAGTCCTGGGACGACCTCCTCGCCGAGGGCGCCGTGGTGCGACGGCGGGTGACCTCGGGCGAGGTTGCGGCGGCCCTCGCCGATGCGGGCGCGACCGGCGCCAGGCTCGACTGGCCGCTCGGCACGGGCGACGATCTCTATATCGAATTCATGACGGCGCTGGTCACGCCACCCGCCATCGGCGGCAATCTGCTCGGCCTGCTGAAATTCGAGGATTACAAGGGCCAGCTGCCGAGCGGCGCACAGGCGATCTTCGTCGCCTCCAACGGTCCGTACGATTTTCTCGGCACGAAATACTTTCAGGAGTCCGAGGGCAACCGCTTCGATCGCCTGCGCGTGATTCAAGGCGGGAAAACGTTTGGCTTCGTGCAAAGCGACTATTCCTATGCCACGCCCATCCAGGGCCAGCAAGTGACCGGGCTGTTCGCGCTGCCGGCCAATGTCCGGCTTCGATCCCGCTGAAGCCGTGGCGACTGGAAATTCTGATCAATAGCACCGGCACTCCACCGCTGACGGTCGCGTTCGGGCTCGACTACAAGATCCCGGACGCCCATGTCCTCCAGATCCCGGTTCAGCCCGGCCCTCCGTGCCGTCATGCCGCAGCCGCAGCCGCAGCTGCCAGCCGGAGCCGCAGCCGGAGCCGGACACTGCCGGAGCCGGAGCCGGAGCTGGAGCTGCTGCCGCCCGTCGCCGCCTGGGTCGAGGCCTGGAGCGACGCGCGGGTCGACATTGCGATTCTGGCCGTGCTCCTGTCGGTGCTCACTCTGATCTTCATCTTCCAGGCGACGCTGGCGCGCTCTCGCGTCGCCCACCGGCTCGTGCGCACTGGATTCCTGCTGGTTGTTCTGGTCTGGCTCGGCTGGACCGCCGGCGTGCAGCTCTCGATCGTCAATGTCATGAACTATGTGAGGGCGCCGTTCAATCACGCCGGGATTGGTTTCTACCTTGCCGAGCCGCTGATGGTCATCATCGCCGGCTACACGCTCGTCTCGGTGGTGTTGATCGGGCGCGGCGTGTTCTGCGGCTGGCTGTGCCCGTTCGGCGCGCTGCAGGAACTGCTCGGCCAGCTCTCCCGCGCGCTGCGCGTGCCGCAATGGAACCCGCCGGTCGCGCTGGAGAAGCGCTTGTGGATGGGCAAGTACATCGCAGCCGCAGCGGTGCTGGTGTTGGTGATGACGCAGATCGACCCGGCGGGCGGCCACGTCGGAGATCGAGCCGTTCAAGACGGCGATCACCACGAAATTCACGCGCGCCTGGCCTTATGTGCTCTATGCCGGCGCACTGTTGGCCATCGGGCTGTTCTCGGAGCGGGCCTATTGCCGCTTCCTGTGTCCGCTGGGCGGCGTGCTCGCATTCCTCGATCGGCTGCACCTGCTCAATCTGCTCAAGCGTCGTCCCGAATGCGGCAGTCCCTGCCACTTGTGCGAACGCGCGTGTCCCGTGCGGGCGATCGAGCCGACCGGCAAGATCGTCACGGCCGAGTGCTTTCAGTGCCTCGATTGCCAGGTCGAATATTACGACGAGAAACGATGTCCGCCGCTGGTGTGGGCCGCCAAGCTGCGCGGCGAGGTCAAAGCCGATCGGCGTCAGGGTGAACAATGCCTGAAGAGACACTCGCAGCTCGAGCAGGCACGCCCGATTGTTCCCGCGTGGAAGGACGTCCGCCACGCCGTCGTTTCTTGCGCGTCGTTGCGGCGGTTGCCGGCCTGCCGCTGATCATCGCGGCGGTGCGCGCGACCGCGCCGAAGGCTCAGTTGCACAGCTGGCAGGGCGAAGTGCTTGGCGCACTGTCGGAGCTCACGTTATGGCACACCGACGCCGCATTCGCGCAACGTACGATCCTGCGGGTGCGCCACGAGATCGAGCGCTTCGAGCGGATCTTCAGCCTCTATCGGCCGGACAGCGAAATCTCGCGCCTCAATGAAGCCGGCACGCTGAAGAAGCCGTCGCCCGAGCTGCGCGCACTGGTCGAGGAAAGCCAGCGTCTCGGCGAGCTGAGCGGCGGCGCCTTTGACATTTCGGTGCAGCCCTTGTGGCGACTGTACGAGGCACATTTCTGGTCGCGCACCGACATCCAGCCGGACATCGCGGCGCGCGCGCACGACGTTGCACACGCCGTGGTGGATTTCCGCCAGATCGAAAGCGGCGCGGCGGCAATCGCGTTCGCGCGCCCCGGCATGGCGATCACGCTGAACAGCATCGCCCAAGGCTACATCACGGACGCGATAGCCGACATGCTGCGCAATGAAGGCTTCGAGAGCGCCGTCGTCGATCTAGGCGAATACCGCACGATCGGCCGCCACCCGGATGGCCGTCCCTGGCGCATCGGCATCCGCGACGGCAGGGACGTCGGCAGCATCGACCGCATGGTCGACCTCGAGGACATGGCCCTCGCCGTGTCCGGTGGGTATGGCACGACATTCGAGGCGAGCGGACGCTTTCACCACATTTTTGATCCGCGGACCGGCGCGAGCGCCAACAGCCTTGTGGACGTGGCGGTGATTGGTCCGAGGGCGACGGCAGCGGACGGGCTCGCAACCGCCATCTGCGTCGCCGGCGAGGCTCTCGCGCCGACGCTGCTCGCGGCCTATCCACGGATGCGGGCCATTCTGACTCGGTTGGACGGGACGTCGATGACGTTCACGGCGAAGGGATTCGCAGCGACGTGATCAGCTCTCAGCTCTGCTTTCAGCTGACGGCTGAGAGCTGAGAACTACCGAGAACGTCTCAAGGGCCGGCGCCTGTCTCCATCGGCAGGTTCGCCGCTTCCCACGCCGCGATGCCGCCTGCCATCTCGCTCACCTGCCGGAACCCGTGACGCTCGAGGAGGCTTGCGGCGATCGCCGAGCGGTAGCCGCCCGCGCAGTACACGAGGATCGGGCGATCCGTCGGCAGTTCCGACAGCCGTTCGCCGAGATGATTGAGCGGCATGCTGACGCTGCCCGCCGATGCGTTTCTGCTCTCGCTCGCGCTGGCGCGCGCACGTCGAGCACGAGGGGCGAGGTGTCGCGCCGTCCGGCGGCCATCCGTTCGGCGGCAACCTGCGTGCTGATGCGCTCGGTCGATGTCGTCAACTCCGGCCGCGATTCGATGCTTCGGAGACCGTCCTGGAGATAGCCGACGACCTGATCGAAGCCGATCCGTCCCAGCCGCATCGCCGCTTCGCTCTCGCGCCCCGGGTCCGCGATGATGACGATCGGCTTGTCGCGACTCAACACCGTGCCGGCCCACGTGGCGTACTGACCACCGAGACCGATGTTGATGCTCCCGGCGAGGTGCGCCGCCGCAAATTCCGCCGGATCGCGCACGTCCAGAATCTGCGCGCCGCCCGACTGCAGCTCCAGCACGCGATCGAGGCTGAGGGGACTCACCTCACGCGCCAGCGTTTCGTCGAGCGTCGGGCGCTCCTGGCTGTTCAGCACCGCGTCGTACGTGAAGTAGGGCGGCGCGTCTGGTTGATCCGCGGTGACGAGCTCGACGAAGGCCGCCTTGCTCATCGGCTGCAGCGCGTAGTTGGAGCGCCGCTGCTCCCCGATCGTCGAGAACGGTCTCCTTGCTCAGCGCCTTGCCGCAGAGCGAGCCGGCGCCGTGGGCCGGGTAGACGAGGCTGGCGTCCGGCAACGGCAGGAGTCTGGTTCGCAGCGAGTCGTAGAGCATCCCGCCCAGGTCCGCGGCAGACCAGCCGAGCGCTACCCGCAGGTCCGGGCGTCCGACGTCGCCGACGAACAACGTATCGCCGGTCAGCACCGCCTGCGGATCGGTCGCGCTCTTGTCGAGGTCGTAGACAAGGATGGAAATCGACTCGACCGTGTGACCGGGTGTTTCGAGCGCCGACAGGCGGACCTGGCCGAATTCGACGACATCGCCGTCGTGAAGAGGCGTGAACCGGTACTCCGCCTTCGCCGCGGCCCCTAGATAGATGATGGCGCCGGTCCGCTCGCGCAGCTCGAGGTGGCCGGCGATGAAATCGGCGTGGAAGTGCGTGAGGAAGACGTGCGCGATCCGGAGGCCGTGCTCGCCGGCAAAGGCCAGGTATTGCTCGACGTCGCGCTGCGGATCGACGACGGCGGCTGTGTGTGTCGCGGTGTCGCCGACGAGATACGAGGCATGCGCGAGACACGGCAGGTAGAACTGCTTCAGGATCATCCGCGAACAGCCGGAAGCCACCAGCTGGTGGCCTCCGGTCCCCTTCTTGGCCGATCACGCTCCGGGTTGGGGAACGATTCGGATATACGGCTTGGGCGACGTCCATCCCTGCGGGTACGTCTTCTTCGCCTCTTCGTCGGACACCGAGCCCGCGATGATCACATCGTCGCCCTGCTTCCAATTCACCGGCGTGGCGACCTTGTGCTTCGCGGTCAGCTGCAGCGAGTCGATCACGCGCAGGACCTCGTCGAAGTTGCGGCCCGTCGTCATCGGGTACACGATGATGCAGCTTGATCTTCTTGTCGGGGCCGATGACGAAGACGTTGCGCACGGTCTGGTTGTCCGCCGCCGTTCGTCCGTCACAGCTGCCCGTCAGTTCCGCCGGGAGCATTCCGTAGAGCTTCGAGATTTTCAGGTCGGTGTCTCCGATCATCGGATAGTTCGGCGCGTGCCCCTGCGTCTCCTTGATGTCCTCCGACCACTTCGCGTGCTTGTCGACGGGATCGACGCTGAGCCCGATGATCTTGGTGTTCCGGCTGTCGAACTCGGGTTTGAGCTTCGCCATGTAGCCGAGCTCGGTCGTGCACACGGGCGTGAAGTCCTTCGGGTGGGAGAAGAGGACAGCCCAGGAGTCGCCGAGCCACTCATGAAAGCGAATGTGACCCTCGGTCGTTTCGGCCTCGAAATCCGGCGCTACGTCACCAAACTGAAGAGCCATCGCTCACCTCCTGTTGTGCCCGGCCCGCCTGGACACGTGTGGTTCGTGCGTGCCGGACTATAATATCAGTCGTCGTGTCAGTGTCTAGTATATATCAGTCGTCAGCGTCAGTCGATAGTCCCTCTACCCTTGGGCTGGCGAACTCGGAACGACGGGCTCGCGCGCGAAGGCGGACTCGCTGAGGCAGCGCCGATCGATGGCTTCAACCGGTGAGTTGTGGGAGTCGAGGCCACACGGCGCGATTCCACCACATCACGGCGCCGGTCACGAACAGGACCGCCGGGGCCAATCCGAACATCGCCCACGGGATCTCGGTCTTCCATCCTCCGAACCGGCCGAAATGGACGTAGGCCAGCCAATACATCACCCAATCGACGTGGCGCTTGCCCATGTTCGCGTCGGTCTGCGGTTCGACCATATCGAACAAGTGCGTGAATGTGGCCGTGAAACTCAGATACACCCCGGTGATACCGAACAGCAGCACGAAACCCGAAGGACCACCACCCGACCGCGCTATGGAGATCCCAGTTGACGCGCTTCCAACCGACGCGTCGATGGAGCGTCAGGCTGCGACGCCACTTCGTGATGCCGGGCCACCAGATCACGAGCCCCGTCATCCCGAGGGCGAGGCTGAGGACCGCGCCGACCCCATTCAGGATCCGCCCCGTGGCCCCCGCGAGCAGGTTGTAGTGCAAGTCAACCAGGCCCGACACCAGCCGAATACGGAACGGCACCGAGTCGCGCAGATCCTGCCCGGTATAGGGATTGAACAGTCGCCGTTTCGCGCGGCCCTCACCCGCCAGCGAGACGTCCGTGGCCGCCTTTGCGCTGTTGAACCTGACGATGCGGGTGACCTGATAACCGGGATATGCGCGCCGGGCCGCTTCTTTCAGCTGATCGTCGGACAGCGGCGGTCCCGCCGGCACGATCGCGAGCGGTGGCGGTGTCGCCCATCGATAGAGGTCACTGCTGTAGACGAGAATGCTGCCGGTGACGGAAATGACCAGAATGTAGAGGCCGACGCCGATGCCCGTCCAGAGGTGGATCTGGAAGATCGCCTTCCGCAACCAGAGACCCTGCGGGTTGTCGCACCCAGCGCTGCCACGTCGTCACGTCGACATCCTCCAGATCATGCGCCGGTTCCTACCGGCGCGCGGCGGTTGGCGACGATGTGAATCTGATTCGCGGGATGAACGCGGTGAGTTTAGCACGGGATATAATCGCACTCCGCGATGGTCACGACCCGAGACCCGAGACGGATGTCGCTCGTGAGGCTGTCGATTGCCGTCTCTGTGGCGTCGTTCTGCCTGTGTCCGGCGCCCGCACGCGGGCTTGCCGGGCTCCCGGCCTCGGTCACGTGGACGTTCGATCGACTCGATCGCATCGGCGGGCATCCCGTCGTGGTCGAGGGCAATCCGAAAGTGATCGCGACGCCGATCGGGAAAGCCGTGCAGTTCGACGGTGTTCACGATGCGCTGTTCATCGACAACCACCCGCTCGCCGGCGCGAAGACATTCACGTTCGAAGCAGTTGTCCGCCCCGATGGTGGCGACTTCGAGCAGCGGTGGTTTCACCTGGCGGAGCGCGACGGCAGGACGGGACAGGTCACGACGATCGACCCGAACGACACGCGTGGATGCAAATTCGCGCTTCCTCTTCGAGCTGCGGGTGGTTGGAAGCGAGTGGTACCTGGACGCCTTCGTCAACGGTCCCGGATACAGCCACGCGTTGATGTTCCAGGACAAGCGGCAT
The DNA here is from genome assembly GCA_963745495.1 of uncultured Acidobacteriota bacterium. Taxonomy (GTDB): domain Bacteria; phylum Acidobacteriota; class Vicinamibacteria; order Vicinamibacterales; family CAVVIG01; genus CAVUXJ01. The sequence continues at coordinate 71,907 of CAVUXJ010000015.1, read as the reverse complement.
CCGCTCGGCCGGTGGTATCACGTCGCGCAGGTGTATGACGGCACCGAGTACCGGAGCTATGTGAACGGCGAGCTCCAGGGGAAAGCGGAGATTCGCTACACGCCCCAGGGACCGGGAAGCGCAGCGATTGGTGTCCGGCTGAATCGCGTGAATTATTTCAAGGGGGCCGTGCGTCAGGCGCGGTTTACGCCGCGGGCGTTGACACCCTCCGAATTCGTGAAGGTACCGACGTAAGGCATGGAGATCCAATCAATGTTGCGAACGGTGATGCGTGCCGCCCTGGCTTCGACCGCCCTGGCCGGCGTCCTTGTCTCGACCAACGCCGCGCTCCGGGGCCAGTCAGGCGCGAAAAACGGCGAATGGCCGACCTACGGCGGCGATCTGGGCCACACGCGTTATGCGCCGCTCGATCAGATCACCGCGGCGAACTTCAGCAAGCTGGAGATCGCCTGGCGATTCAAGACGGACAACCTGGGCCCGCGCCGCGAATTCAACCTCGAGTCGACGCCGTTGATGGTCAACGGCAAGCTGTATTCGACTGGCGGGTCGCGGCGCGCGGTCGTCGCGCTCGATGCGGCGACCGGCGAGCTGCTCTGGATGCACAGCGAGATCGAGGGAGCGCGCGGCGCCGCTGCGCCCCGGCAACTGTCGGGTCGTGGCCTCGCGTACTGGACCGACGGGAAGCAGGAGCGGATCCTTTACGTGACGCCGGGGTACCGACTGGTCGCGTTGGACGCGAAGACCGGCATCCCAGTGAACGGATTCGGCAGCGGAGGCATCGTCGACTTGAAGCTCGACTTCGATCAACAGATCGACGTGACGACCGCTCGCGTGGGCCTTCACGCCACCCCCATCGTCGCCAGGGACGTGGTCATCGTGGGCGCCGCCCATGAGACAGGGGCGAACCCGCGGAGCAAGAGCAACGTGAAAGGCTACGTTCGCGGCTTCGACGTGCGCACCGGCAAGCGGCTCTGGATCTTCCACACGATCCCGAGGCCCGGTGAATTCGGCAACGAGACATGGGAAAAGGATTCCTGGTCCTACAGCGGCAACACCGGCGTGTGGGCCCAGATCTCCGTCGATGAAGAGCTCGGGATGGCGTACTTGCCGGTCGAGATGCCCACGCACGACTACTACGGGGGCGAGCGTCCGGGGAACAACCTGTTCTCGGAAAGTCTCGTGGCCGTCGATCTGCGGACCGGACAACGCAAATGGCACTTCCAGCTGGTGCACCACGGCATGTGGGACATGGACATCCCCTGTGCGCCGATCCTGGCCGACATCACGGTCAACGGCCGGACGATCAAGGCCGTGGCGCAACCGACCAAGCAGGCGTTCTTGTACGTCTTCGATCGCGTGACCGGCCAGCCCGTCTGGCCGATTGAGGAGAGACCCGCCCCGCAAGGCGATACGCCGGGCGAATGGTACTCGCCCACGCAGCCGATTCCCACCAAACCGCCGGCATACAATCGTCAGGGCCTCTCGATCGACGACTTGATCGACTTCACTCCCGAGCTTCGCGCGGAGGCGATCAAGCTGGTGTCGCGCTACCGGATCGGACCCATCTACACGCCACCGGCCGTCAGCCGATCGGAGGGCCCGATCGGCACACTGACCATGGCGGCGCAGGGATCCGCCACGAATTGGCCCGGTGGCTCCTACGATCCGGAAACGCACACGCTTTACGTCGCATCCCAAAGCGTGGTCGCCACGCTCGGGCTCGTCCCCCCTCCCCCAGGCGCCTCCGACATGCCGTATCATCAGGGCACCGTCCTCAGCGGCGCGCGGACCCAGGGCGGGTCCGGCGCAAGTGCCGGCGCCGCCGCCTCCGAAACTCCCGGGGGCGGCGCAGTCCTCGCCGTGCAGGGACTGCCCCTGATCAAGCCGCCGTACAGTCACATCAGCGCGATAGATCTCGACAAGGGCGAAATCCGGTGGCAAGTGGCGCATGGCGAGACGCCGGAGTTTGTCCGCAACCACCCGGCCCTGAAGGGCCTGAACATTCCGCGAACCGGCCAGGCCGGCAACGACGTGGGGACCCTGGTCACCAGGACGCTGCTCATTGCCGGCGAGGGTACGGCCGGGACGACGGCGTCGGGCCAGCGGGGCGCCATGTTGCGCGCATACGACAAGGCGAGCGGCAAGGAAGTCGGCGCGGTGTACATGCCAGCGCCGCAGAGCGGATCGCCGATGACCTATATGCTGAACGGCAAGCAGTACCTGGTCATCGCCATCAGCGGCGGCGCTTATTCCGGCGAACTGCTGGCATTCAGGCTCCCGAATTGATCACTTGAACTGAAACTGCGGAGGATCACATGAGACGAGGCCACCTGAGGCGATGCACAGTGCTCGGCGCGGTGATCGTGGTGGGCGCACTCTCGATGGCGGTGGCGAGGCCGCAGGGTCAGGCCGCCGGCGGCGAAAGTCATCGACATCGAGAAGCTCAGAGACAACCTGTACGTCCTGACGAGCTCGACGGTCGGAAACCCGGCGACCTTCAGCGGCGGGAACGCCGCCGTGCTCGTGACCGACGCGGGCGTGGTGCTGGTGGATACGAAGCTCCCCGGCTGGGGCCAGGCCATGCTCGACAAGATCAAGACGGTGACCAGCAAGCCCATCACCACCATCATCAATACCCACACTCACGGCGACCACACCGGAAACAACGGGTTCTTCGGGGCGACCGTCGACTCCGTCACGCACGAGAACACCGCGGCGAACATGGCGAAGATGGATGCCTTCAAGGGCGACAATACGAAATTCCTGCCGAAGAAGACGTTCAAGGACAGGATGTCGATCACCAGCGGCAAGGACCGCATCGATCTCTACTACTTCGGCGTCGGCCACACGAACGGCGATGCGTTCATCGTCTTTCCGGCGTTGCGTGTGCTGCACGCCGGAGACATGTTTCCGTGGAAGGACGCCCCGTTCTACGATCGCAACAACGGCGGGAGCGGCGTCTCCCACCCGCAGACAATCGCGAATGTGCTGGCCGGCATCAAGGATGTCGACACGGTCATCCCGGGCCACATACCGGTGACCACGAGGAAAGAGCTCGAGGAGTATCAGCGCTTTTCGAGCGACCTGCTCGCTGCCGTTCAGGGCGCGATCAAGGCGGGGAAGAGTGTCGACGACGCGGTGGCGTCGATCGACCTGACGACGAAGTACAAGGGCTATCAAACCGGACGCATGAAGGCGGCCATCGAGGCCATCTACGCCGAGCTGAAACGGTAGTCATTGAAATTTGGCCGCCCTTCCCGCCCTTCCGGCGCGGCGGGTGTTCAAATTGGTACAGCCGAGCTCGGGTGCGGCCGTTTATCCTGCCGGCATGATGGGTTGTGCTTATTGCGGGCAGCCAGCCGCGACAAAGATCGCTTCCTACCCGGAGGAGGTCTGCCTCGATCACGCGTTGGAGTTCTGGACCGGGCTCCTGGTCTACGCCAAGGACCGTTCAGAGCCCTGCGTGAAACACGAGCGGGTGTGCGCCTGCGGAGTATGTCAGGAACGGAGCGCGTCCTACCGGCGGGCCCTGGCTATTGCGGCCGCCGGTCCGCCGCCACAGGAACAGCAGCGATCGCCGATTCGCCTCGCCTCGTAGCCGGGGGCGCACAGGCATGGCCACACGGTCGAGGATGAGAAGGTATTCGTCACGGCTGACCCATCGGACCAGCAATTCCCGAACCTGACCTTCGTCGTCGACGACCAATACCATCGGCATGGCTCACCTCAATCCTCGGCACCTATCACATTCGAGCGCTTGGCCTGACACGGATCGGCGTCACCGAGCGTGTCGGCGCAGTCGGGATACACCTGTGCGAGCAGCCTTTCGCGGCGCCAGCCGCGCGCCACTTCGCTGCGAAGCTCCTGCGCGGCCGCCGCGATCGGCAGTGCCGCCCGGTACGGCCGATCCGTCGTCTCACCGACTCCGCACTGTCGAGCTCGTCGGTGTAGCCCTTGATGCGGAGCAACGAGCGGACGCGTGCCCGGAGCTCGGGTGCGTTGAGCGGCTTGGTGATGAAATCGTCCGGCACCGGCTTCGATGCCGCGCATGCGGCTCGCGGTATCGTCGAGCGAGGTGAGGAGCACGACTGGAATCAGACGTGTGCCCCTCTCCTGCTTGATCGCCCGGCACGCTTCGAAGCCATCCATGCGCGGCATCATCACGTCCATCAGGACGAGATCGGGCGGATCGGCTCGGATGAGGCGCAGCGCCTCGGCCCCGCCGCTGACCGCCCGCACGGCGTGGCCGTCCGGCGCCAGCAGCGACGCGATCAATCGAGCGCTGCCCTCGATGTCATCCACGATCAGCACGGACCGCATGGGCGCGATCCCTACCTGCGCCCGGCAAGGCGCGGCGTCTCCCGAACATGACGAGGCACGCTCCGCCTGCGATCTGCGTCCGCATTCGAGCGAGAACAACCCTTCACAATCTCCGGCCCTCTCGGTTCCGCGGTTGCAAACGAGGAGCGCTCCAGCTGAGCGCAACCTCCACATCTCTGGATCGAGTCGGGAAACCTCACACGCGACGATACGTGCCGCCTGTCCGGCTGATTGTGCACAACAGAACACCGTGCCCGGCCTGGCACGGTAAGACGTTCCCGCGTCTTCCGAAGGACCGTCCACCGCTGTCGCCAGCTGCACGACACGGCCATACTCGATCCCCCGGCACACTCGTCGTGACGGTCTCGACGTCGTGGGAGAACTTTCCGCCGGAACACCCTTGGGCGGGTCCTCGATATTCCCTATTGCAGAGCCCCTGAGCAGCGGCTTGAGTAGGCTGGTGGCCGGGGGTCGCAGGCCAGGAGGAATCGTGCGCCTCATCACCAGAAATGACGGCAATAAGGCGTTGATGGTGACCGGGTCTCGTCCTTGTGCTCGATGAAGCCGAGCCTCTGAACTTGTTGAGCAGGAAATTCACGCGCGAGCGGCGTGCTCTGCTTACGGTCTTCTGATATCGACGCCTTCCTTCAGAAGCTTCTCGAAGCGCTCCGGGCCCAGATTGTTCTCGGCGCAGACGTATTCCTGCAGACGTGTCCCCTCCCGCAGCATGAGGGTCGAGTGCATCGTCCAGGGCTTCGTGAGCACGTTGGGATCCTCCATGGTCACGTCGTAGTTGATTTGATCCTTGTCGACCCGGGTATAGCGCTCGGTGAGATGGAGTGCGTCCGAGTGGAAGGTGCCGGCACCTGCCAGCCAGGTCTTGTCGTTGAAGCCGATCACATCCACCACCAGGGTGTCGCCCTCCCAGCGCCCGACCGAATTGCCCATGTAGCTCGGGAGCAGATCGTCAGGATGCTTCGCGTTCAGCGGAATCACTCGAAAGACGCTCATGTACTCGTAAAGAAACACGACTTGCTGCGGCGTGTGGACGATCTGGATGGGAAAGAGCGACACGTTGTTCGCCCGCGGCAGCCCGGGCGGCAGGCAGTGGGTCGTCGGATCGTCGATGCCCCTCCTGTTGAAGGCCTCCACGACCTTCTTGGCGGCCCATGGCTGATAAGGCGCCGTCTCGGCGCCGGCCGGCCGTTCCGAGGAGGACGGATTCGCGGGCGCGGACGGATCGAGCCCCGTTCCGCCGACGCCCAAACCCGTGTTGGCCTCCTCCCAGGTTCCGCGCTGCTGGCTGCCGCCCTGCCAGACACCCGTCAGATCCGGCTTCCCATCGGCGGTGCGCGGGACCGCGCGTTTCGCCTGAGTGGCCCCAGTGCTCCGCGCGCCTCGCTGTGCGAACACTGCGGACGGCAGGCCAGATGGTGACCATCGCCGCTGCCATGAGGATGCCGCGCATCACCGCACCTCCACGGCAGGAGCCTTGCCCCCCTCGCCAGTGCCGGCAGGAGGCCCGAAGAACAGCTTCTTGCCGTCGGCGAACGTGACCTCCCGCGAATGTGCCCAGTTCGTGCCGTCTCTGGCGCGCCAGCCCGAAGACCACCACTGTGTCGCCCGGCTTCATGGTGACGTCTTTCTTCCAGCCGGTCCGGTACAGCACGCCCGGAGGATAGCCTTCGAACTTCCAGTTGGCCACGGTGCCTTCGTTGTCCTTCACATCCACGTAGAAATAGCTGTGCGGGTTCGTCCATTCAATCTTGGTGATCACGCCCGTCAGCGTAACAGGTTTGTTGGCGTCGTATTCCGCGCCGAAGGAGTGATGCGCCAGCAGAGGCGGTGCCAGGAACCGTACCGCAAGAGCCAGCCACAACACAGCGGAGACCTGCTTCGTCATGGTTCACCTCGCGATCAACCGGTGCTCATTATGGCGCGTCTCCGGTCGAACCGGCTGGCATTATTTCGTGGGTGTGCCTCCGGCGTGTGGATACTGAAGGAAAGCCTGCTGAATTGGTCGCCCAGCATCGCCGATCCGTCCGATGAAATTCGCGCGGTCCTTGTTGTATGCTGAAAAGCCCTGTCGGGTAGAGCGACGCTTCGGAATCTCCGACCCGGTCGGATGAGGGGAGCCACGAGCAACATGCGCCTTCGACTATACGCGCTGATCGGTCCGGTGGCCGCAGGGCTCGGATTGTTGATCGCGGCGCCGGCACCGGTCACCGGTCAAGCGGCCGGCTCAGCCGCGAACGCGGTCAAGACGCGGACGCTTCCGCGATTGCCTGACGGCCGTCCCGATCTGCAGGGCTATTGGACGAACACCACCTTTACGCCCCTGGAGCGGTCCCCGGAGCTGGGCGACAAGGAGTTCTTCACGGAAGAGGAAGCGGCTGCCTATGAACAACAGCGGCGCATCCGCGAGAACAGCCAGGCGAAGGACGATCTTCACTACGACAATGTGATCTGGCAGGGTGCGAACCATGGGAAGGGTGTCTCGAACCGGCGCACGTCGCTGATTTTCGATCCGCCCGACGGGCGAGTTCCACCGTTGACCGAGAACGGCCAGAAGCTGGCCGCCGCACGGCGGGAAGCGGGGCGGCGGCGGGAGGCCGCCGAAAGCGTGGAGAGCCGCAACCTCGCGGAACGGTGCATCACCTGGGGCGCCGACGGCCCACCCATGCTGGGTTCCACCTATAACGCCAATCTGCAGATTCTTCAGACGACCGAGTCGGTCGTCATCCTCCACGAGATGATCCACGGCGTTCGCGTCGTCCCTTTGGACGGCCGTCCCCACCTCGCGTCCGACATCCGCCAGCTGACCGGTGACTCCCGCGGCCGCTGGGAGGGCGACACGCTAGTCGTCGATTCCAGGAATTTCACCGACCAGACGAACTTCCGTGGAGCGCCCGCGAACAGCCGGCAGGATATCTTCTCGAGCCGCGATCTGCACGTGATCGAGCGCTTCACGGCGGCCGACGCGGACACGATTGTCTACCGATTCACGGTGGAGGATCCGTCGGTGTGGACGAGACCCTGGTCGGGAGAGCTGTACCTGAGGCGGATTGAAGGCCCGATCATCGAGTATGCCTGTCACGAGGGAAACTACGGGCTGGTCAATATTCTCGCCGGCGCCCGTGTCGCGGAGAAGGCTGCGGCAGAGGCCGCGAAAAAGAGCTCGAAGTGAAGTCGGCTGAGCGGTTGCCGTCTCTCGTCAGTCCCCAGTCCTAGTGTCCAGCGCCCCGCCTTCGCCGAAGCGCGCTTCGCGCGCGGAGGCGGCAGCCGGACCGTCGCGGATCGTGAAACGTTCATAGCCAATCAATTACATTCCTGACGGTGTTACTGTCGCCCGTTCGAGGGCGGCGTCCACGAACTCGCGGATTTGAGCCAATCTGTTCACGAAGGGCGCCCGTTTGATCCGGTCGTCACGGTATGCGTCTTGCGGCGAAGCGGCGCAAGCGACCAGTGCGCACTGCTTCCTCACCCATCGGACCTAGTGTACCGTCCGCCGTGTGCCGGCGCCGTATGCGCACGTACTGGCGGATCCCGCTGCTGGCTCTGCTCATCGCCGCCTGCTGGCCGGCGCACCTCGGCCGGGCGGCGACCGGACTTCCCGCCGGATTTCAGGATGTGCTGTTCGTCAACGGCCTGTCCTCTGTGGCGACCGCCATGGAGTTTGCGCCCGATGGCCGTCTCTTCGTGGCATATCAGACCGGGCAGCTGCGCGTCGTCAAGAATGGCACGCTCCTCTCCAAGTCCCTTCGTCAGCATTCCCGTGAACTCCTCCGGCGAACGTGGTCTTCTGGGTGTGGCCTTCGATCCGAACTTTGCCACCAACCGGTACGTGTACGTGTATTACACCGCCACCACGCCATCGATCCACAATCGCATCAGCCGCTTCAGGGCCAACGGGGATGTCGCGGACACGACGGAGGGAGAAGTTGTCATCCTCGACTTCGACAACTTGAGCAGCGCCACCAACCACAACGGAGGCGCCATGCACTTTGGTGTGGACGGGATGCTCTATGCCGCCCACGGCGAGAACGCCAACAGCAGCAATTCGCAATCGATGACCAACCTGCTGGGCAAGATCATTCGGATGAACCCCGTCCCCGACTCGACCGCCCAGATTCCGACCGACAACCCGTTTTTCACCACGGCGACCGGAAAGAATCGTCTCATCTGGGCCAGGGGCCTCCGGAATCCGTTCACGTTCAGCATTCAGCCGGGCACGGGCCTGACCTACATCAACGACGTCGGAGAGAACGACCTGGGAAGAAATCAACGACGCGCGTGCCGGACGCAATTTCGGCTGGCCGACAACCGAAGGCACGTTCAATAGTTCGAGCTTTCCGCAGTTCACCAACCCCGTATACAGTTACGCACACAACAGCGGATCTCCAACGGGTTGCGCCATTACCGGCGGAACGTTTTACAACCCTTCGAGTCCGACATTTCCCGCTTCCTATGTCGGCAAGTATTTCTTCGCCGACTATTGTTCGGGCTGGATCTACTACATCAACCCGGCCAGTCCCGGCACGGCGACGCCATTTGCCAGCAGCATTCCGGCCCCAGTCGATCTCAAGGTCGGCCCCGATGGCGCGCTGTACTATCTGGCGCGCGATGCGGCCAGCGTGTACAGAATCACGAGCACGGGCAGCAGTGTGCCGCAGATCACCCAGCAGCCCGCAGACCGCACCGTGCCGATCGGTGGCACCGCCACATTCACCGTCGCTGCCACCGGCACCGCACCGCTTTCATATCAGTGGCAGAAGAACAGCACGAACATTGCGGGAGCGACCACGGCTTCCTACACGACGCCTCCGGTGGGCGCGGGGGACAACAACTCGGCCTATCGCTGCGTGGTCACGAATGCGGCCGGCACCGTCACCAGCAATGCGGGCATTCTCACGATCACGAGCAACACGGCTCCGTCCCTGACGATCGTCACCCCGACCGCAGGCTCCAGGTATTCCGGCGGCACGACGCTGTCGTTTTCGGGCACGGGCACCGACGCGCAGGACGGGACCCTGCCGGCGAGCGCGTTCACCTGGCGGATTGACTTCCACCACGACACACACACACATCCGGCCATGCTGGACAGGGTGGGCATCCTGAGCGGCACGTTTGCCATTCCCAGCAGCGGGGAAACCTCGGCGAACGTCTGGTACCGGCTGCACTTGACGGTGAGGGATTCTGGCGGGCTGTCGACCACGGGCTTCCGGGACATCGCACCCAACACGGCGGTCATCACCCTGGCGACCAGCCCGGCAGGCCTGCGTGTGACGCTGGATGGTCAACCTGTGCTCACACCCCTCAGCGTGACGAGCGTCGTCGGGATTGTCCGCGCTCTTGGCGTGGTCTCTCCACAGACATCCGGCAGCACGACCTATAGCTTCGTCTCGTGGTCCGACAGCGGAGCCGCGACACACTCGGTGGTGACGCCGAGTACCAACCGCACTTATACCGCGACCTACGCCAGCCCTCCGAGTGCGCCGACAGGCCTGAGGATCACGGGAGGATAAGACCAGCGAAAGAACAAGGTTTACATTGCCAAGTCGCGGAAGCGATCCGCGAGGTCTTCTTTCTCACCGACCCCCAGATGACCAAGATGTTCTATGTGAGCCCGGCATACGGAAGCATCTTCGGGCGGAGTTGCCGTGGCCTGTACGACAATCCCCGCTCGTGGGACGACGCCATATACCCCGAGGACAGGGAGCGCGCTTTGGGCGAGATGGCGCTGCGCGGCACGATCGTCCCCTTCGATGTCGAGTACCGGATCGTACGCCCGGACGGCAGCGGGCGCTCGATCCGGTCGCGGGGATTTCCCATCTACAACGACGTCGGCGACATCTATCGCTTCGCCGGCCTGGCCGAGGACGTCACCGAAGGCAAGTTGCTCGAGGGACAGGTCCGACAGGCGAGCAAGATGGACGCGATCGGGCGGCTGGCATCAGGCGTCGCCCACGATTTCAACAACCTGCTCACGGTCATTCTCGGATTCGCGGAGCTCGTGACGGCCGATGTGACGCTGGCTGACAAGCACGGGAAGGATCTCGGCGAGATCATCAAGGCGGCCCGGCGGGCCGCCGGGCTCACGAAGCAACTCCTCGCGTTCAGCCGTCAGCAGACGCTGCACCCCGCGCCTCGTGACGTCAACGGGCTGATCACGGACATCACTGGCATGCTCGGCCGGTTGATCGGGGCGGCGACACGTTCGCGCGGCATTGGATCGATGATCCTCTCGGTGTACGAGAGCGCGCCAGCACCTGGGGACTATCCCTTTGGCACAGCACCCTGGCTGTCCGTCGATAGGGTATCTCAAAGCGGCCCCGTCGTTGTCCATCCGTTCCCGTATGCGTAACCGTGAGCGCGCCTGGTGGCCCGAATTTCAATACTTGTCGCCCACAATACTTGTCGCCCGCTTGACGGACGGAGTACCGAGGGCTAAGGTTGGCCGCTGCCGCTTTTCTGGACGTTTCCAAGAGGCGGCGTGGAATTGAAGCCGTGGAAGAGGTGAGGCTGCCATGAAGCGAATTGTCACAACTGTCGTGGTCACGAGTGTGGTCGGCATCGTTCTCGGCCTGGACCCGGTCGCCGTGAGGAAAACCGTGGCCGCGCAGACCCGTCCGGCATCCGCGCGCGAGGTGCCGAAGTTCAAGGTTGATCCCGGCTGGTTGAAGGTTCCGAGCAAGTGGATCCTTGGAATCGTCTCGAGCTCGGCTGTCGATGCGCAGGATCACGTGTGGGTCCTGCAGCGTCCGCTGACTCTCGCTCCGGAAGAGAAACCCCGCGTGGCGCCCCCGGTGTTGGAGTTCGACGCGGCGGGCAACTTCCTGCAGGCGTGGGGCGGGCCCGGACAAGGGTATGCCTGGCCCACGTCGGAGCACGGCATTTACGTCGACCCCCGAGGGTTTGTCTGGATAGGCGGCCAGGGCGAAGAAGATCAGCTCCTCAAGTTCACGAGAGACGGAAAATTCGTGATGCAAATCGGACGTGGTGGTCACAAGAAGACGAACCAGGACACGCAGAATCTATGGAAGCCGGCGGATGTCTTCGTGAATCAGAAGACCGACGAGCTCTTCGTCGCCGACGGTTATGGCAACAAGCGCATCATCGTCTTCGACGTGAACACGGGCGCCTTCAAGCGGATGTGGGGCGCATTCGGCAATATCCCCAAGGACGACCCCCCGGCGCCGGTTGGAGCGCAGGGCCGTGGCGCGGCGGCTGAGGACCCGGCGCCGCCGGCTGATGAAGGCCCTGATGGTCCTCCACAGTTCGTCAATCCGGTGCACGCCGTGAAGGTTTCGACTGACGGACTGGTATACGTCGGCGACCGGGGCGGCAGGCGTGTCCAGGTGTTCACGGTTGATGGCAAATACGTGTCACAGGTATTCATCGGGCGGGAATGCCACGCTCCGGACTGCGGGAACGGGACGACGGCCGCCGGCATCGCATTTTCACCCGATCCGGAACAGCGGTTTCTGTACGTCGCGAACAGGAGTCAGGCGCAGGTGATGGTGTTCAACCGCAAGACACTGGAGTTCCTTGATTCGTTCGGACAGTGGGGCTCAGCTCCCGGGCAATTCGGCACGCTTCACCACCTGTCTGTTGACTCGAAGGGAAATCTGTACACCGCCGAAGTCACCCCGCTGAAGCCTGTCAACAGACGAATCCAGAAATTCGCCTTCATCGGAACGAGGCAGATTCCGCCAGTGCGGTGAGAAGCAGTGGTTGAGCCGACCCCGCGTCCGCGCGCCCGGCAGGCGCGTGGTATCGCGAGGTCACGCCGGCCCAGTGGAAGGCGTTCATGGGCGCCTATCTGGGCTGGGTGCTCGACGGCTTCGATTTCACGATTCTGACGTTCCTCCTCGTCGACATACAGCGGAGCTTCACCGTCGATAAGGCGCTCGCGGGCGCCCTCGGCACGATCACCCTGATCTTCCGCGTCGCGGGAGGCATCGGCGCCGGGACGGCCGCCGATCGCTGGGGCCGCAAGGGTCCGCTGATGTTCTCGATCCTGTGGTATTCGCTCTTCTCGTTCCTCGGAGGCTTCTCCACGTCGTACGGCATGTTGTTCGCGATCCGCGCGCTGTTCGGGATCGGCATGGGAGGCGTCTGGGCGGCGGGAATGCCGCTGACCCTCGAACACTGGCCCGCTCATCTGCGCGGGACCGCGTCGGGCCTGATGCAGAGCGGCTACTCGATGGGGTTCCTGCTCTCGTCGCTCGTGTTCGAGTTCGGCTATCCGCTCGTCAATCGCGGCCAGATGGGGTGGCGCGTGATGCTCTGGATCGGCGTCCTGCCGGCCTTTCTCGTGCTCTTCATCATGAAGAGCGTGCAGGAAAGTCCGGTGTGGCTCGAGCGGCGGCGCCATTTGACGGAGCACAAGCAGCGCGACACGTTGTCCCTCGTGCGCCTCTTCCGTCCCGATCTGGTGTGGACGACGGTGCACACGTCGATCCTGATGGGCGCGTTTCTGTTCATGTATCACTCGATCACCTACTGGTACCCAACGCTCCTCACCCAGATGCATCGTCCGACGCTGCCGTTTCTCGCGGCGCTCAACGTCGGCGCCATCGCCGGCGCGGTGGCGTTCGGCCGATTGTCCGAGGGGACGCTGGGCCGCCGCGGCGCCGCGACGATGGCGACGCTCGTCGGCATCCTTGTCGTGCCGATGTATGTCTTCACGCAGCAGGGAACGTTGCTGTGGATCGGCGCGTTGACCATGGGGTTCTTCGGCGCCGGCAACTTCGGCGTCGTCCCCGGCTATCTGACCGAGCGATTCCCGACGGCCGCACGCGCGGCGGGCGCCGGCTTCGCGTATCACGTCGGCGCTGGACTCGGGTCGTTGACGCCGACGCTCGTCGGCCTGCTGCAGGACCGCGGGCTGGCGCTGCCGTCGGCGATGGCCGCGTGTATCGCCGCATCGGGCGCCCTTGTGATCCTCCTGCTGTGGCTGGGGCCCGAAACACGGGGACGGCACTTCCACGCCACCGACGGACCGACCTGAGGTCCTGGTGCCGTCGGGCGACGTCCCTCCGCTCGACTGACAGGAACGAGGTCGTGCCCTTTTGGAGAGCCGGCACGGCCACGCGTCCGAGCGGACCCGAGGATCTTTCCGCCTGATGGCCGTGCGTTCCCGAGAGGCGATGGGCCGCGACCTCGGTTCCCCGCGCCGGAGCCCCGCGGATCACCGGCTGTTGCCGGCGACCTTGTTCGAATGTGGATCGAGATCCATCAGCCAGACGTCGCCCCTGAAGTCGCCGAGCACGAGGATGATCTGATCGGGCGTGGCGATTGGCGCAGTGCCTGGAAGGTACGCGGGCATCAGCATTTCGGTTGACGCGTACACCGCAATCGGTTCGCCTTCCACCAGTCCTGATGCGGAGGCGAAATGCCGCGCACGAACGGCGCTGCGAACCAACGGGTTCGTGCCCGTGGGCGTGTAATACAGCAACCGCCCGTCCGCAGACCAGAAGGGATGGCTCGCGGAGCGATCCACCACCACCCACTCTGACTCTGGAATCGGCTGTTCTCGGAACGGAGAGACAAACACACTGGCCGGTTCGCCCGGACGCGATGCATCGAACGCGATCCATCGTCGATCCGGCGACAACCGCGGATTGCTGACCGACCGTTCGGCGCTCTCCAGCAGCTCATGCTGGTCTCCAGTTTCCGTATCGATGAGCGCAATCGAGTTCAGGCGCGCAAACCGTTCGATGATGAGCCGGCGTTCATCCACCCACTCGCGCGGCCGGCCGCCGCAATCGTCACCCAGCGTTCGCCAGGTCCCGTCGGGCAAGCAGGCGACGAAGATGGGCCGTAGCGCGCGCCCGCCTCCCGGCATCCTCATGCCGTACGCCAGCAGGCTTCCGCTTGGCGAGATCGCTGGATACCCCTTCGCGCCGGCAGGTCCGTCGGCGAGAACCCTCTCCGAGCCCGTTCGGAGATCTCTCAGGAAGACGTCACCGTTTCCGAGCCGAAACGAGAAATAGGCGAGCGTTCGGAAGTCGTTCGTGACTGTCAAATAGCCCAGAGGAAACGGGCCTCGCGTCATCCGGCGCAGCGGACCATGCGCGATGCCACTCGCCGCATCCAATGCCACCGACCAGAGATTCGCGTCTGCGCGGCTGCTGAAGAACGCCAGGCGCCCGGCGGCGGCAGTGGGAAGCCACGCCGACTCACTGCCTGCCGTCAGCCGCTCCGGCGCACCCGCTGGCTGGAACGTCGACGCCGCGAGTCGCTGCCGGTAGAGACTGACACCCTGAGCCCCGGCCGCCGAGAACACCAGCGAGTCATCCACCCACGCCACCCCGGTGGGCACGGTGAACATTCCTGCCTCGCGGAACCGCTGGACCACCCCGGTGTTCGTCGGGGAACCGCCGTCCATCGGCACGATCCACCAATCCGCCTCGAGCGCCGGATCCGGACGGGCATGGACGAGCACGGACCGGCTGTCCGGCAACCACGTCGCGCACGCCACATCGACCATTTCAGACGCGACCGTTCGAAAACCGGCGCCGCCGCGGGCAGCGACCCGGATGCCGGCGGCGTCGTGCGGGACACACGCGAGCCAGAGACCATCGGGGGAAATGCGGCCGCGGCTCGCGCCTCGTTGCAGGAGCCGCGGTTCACCTCCAAGCGTCGGAACCTCGTACACATTCGGACCCGAATCGTCGCTGGCGGTGAAAATGATGCGGGTGTCGTCCGGTGAGAACGAGAGATGCGAATACTCGCGCTCACCGTTCGTCAACCGCAATGCCGCGCCGCCAATCTGCTGAATCCAGATCTGCGGCGTCGTCCCGTCCTGCCCGGCATCCGAGACATAGGCGATCAGGCGTGCGTCGGACGAGAGCGCCGGCCAGCTGGTCAGCGCCGTCGTCCACGTCACTCGTTCGAGACGGGGTGCAACCGGCGCGTCAACGGCGTCGGAGGTCGGGGGAGCGGCGAGCGTGAGTCGCCGGCTTTCCCACCAGGCGGCCAACTCTTCTCGTCGCGCATAGATGCTGCCGCGCTTTTCGTGGGCGAGGCGATGCACGGGCAGCCCCTCCTCACGCTCCCATCGCTGCACGGTACGGATGCCGCGGCCGAGATACGCGGCAATCTCCTTCCAGGAGTCGAGCCGACCCTCAGGGGGCTGCACGGGGCCGGGCGTGGGTTGCGCCTCCGGGTTGTCGGCCATGAAGACGACAGGATAGCGCAGACACACGCCAAAACACGCCACACCGTCCGTGGCATGTCGTTGCGCTTGAGCAGCGGAAAATCGCGCCGCACACTGGGCCCACGCTCAATGCAGGGCGTTCTTCAAGGAGGTGCATCGTGACGAAATTGTTCCTCGGAGTACTCACCGCGGGGCTGCTCGCCAGCCCGGTGTCGCTGGGCAGCTGTCCCCGAAGCGCGGAGCGCGAAGGTGGATCGAAGCGCGCAGTCAATTCAAGGCGTATGGCAGGCTGTGGAAGTGACGATCACGGGACCGGGAGCCCGCACGATCGCCATCCCCGAACCGCGACCCAACCTGACCATCATCACGGCCAGGCACTACAGCCGAGTCGAGGACCAGTCCGAAAGGCCGCGTCCCATTCCCGCGGACGTGACAAAGGCGAGCGCCGACGAGTTGCGGGCGGTGTGGGGGCCGTTCGTGGGCGAAGCCGGCACATATGAGGTGACCGACTGACAATCGGATCACGATGCGACCGATCGCCGCGAAGAACCCGGCGGTCATGGGTCCGGGAGTGTTCATCACCTACTCGTACAAGCTGGATGGCGACACGATGTGGGTGACGCAACAGCGAAACCAGAATGGTCCGTTCGCCAATCCCGTCACGGTCAAGGTCGTGCGCGTCGAATGACGCTGTTGATCCGCCAGGACCAGGATCCAACGTGCGTCATCGTGAATCGGGGGGCCGCTACCCCTGGGCCGCAGCGGCCCCACGATTCCGAGGCGGCACGTCAACGGATTGACGGTCCAGTGAGGTTGTCGCATCACGGCCCTTTGAGAGACGCCGCAGAACCGCTGGAGTCTCGTCTTCGCCTGTTACCGATTGCGCCTGTCCGGTATTGAACAGGCCGCCGGCGACCGATTCAGCAGACTGCTTCTACGTGTCAGGTATTTGCAGGACGCCATCGGACGGAACGGCAGAACGCTTCGTGTCGGCGTGCGCTGGAAAATCTGGTCGAAGTAAGCGCCGTACGGCCCACACACGTGCAGGGTTGCGGGGCCGCGTTATGGTTTCCGAGCCCCTTCCGCCGCGGCCTTGTCATCGGCGCGAGCACCGCCCAGGATGCCTGCCAGCGCGTAGTTGCCTTCATGGCACGCGTACTCGAATAGCGGCCCTTCGATCTGGCTCATCGGCGCACTCACGGTCCACGGTTTGGTGAACGTCGTCGGATCGTCGATGGTGAATTGGTAGTCAATGGTATCGGCGTCGACGCGCGTGAAGCGTTCGGTCATCGTCAGGTTCCCGCCGAATCCGGTTCCTGCCCCCCTCTCGAAATACTTGTCGTTCAAGTTCCTGGTCTCCACGACAAGGGTGTTGCCCTCCCAGCGCCCACGCGAGTCGCCCAGCCACTGCCGCACTTCGGCATTGAGATGCGGACGTCCGTCAACCGGGATGATGCGCGCGTCATGAATCATCTCGACTACAAT
Source organism: uncultured Acidobacteriota bacterium (assembly GCA_963745495.1). Lineage (GTDB taxonomy): Bacteria > Acidobacteriota > Vicinamibacteria > Vicinamibacterales > CAVVIG01 > CAVUXJ01. The sequence goes on along the minus strand of CAVUXJ010000015.1, from coordinate 54,938 downwards.
CACCACGTACCCGGGCGTTTGTAGAATCTGATAATTGTGGTTATAGAAGCCGGGCATCATCGAGCCCGGCATCCCGCGCGTGATGCAGCGGTCGTAGGGACTGCGATCCAGCCACGATTCGGCTCCGTTCTTGCGATGTTCCGTCATGGTGTCCCATCGCTTCTGTCCTTCCGGGGTGAACGGAGGAAGCTTGCCGTCGGGGGGATCGATGATCAGAGAGGGCCGGTTCGTCAGCGTCCCTCGCTCATACCAGAATTCGTTGTACGCGATGATCTGGCCCGGTTGTGCGAGCCGGCGATCCGCGTCCAGTCGCTCAGCCACTTGCCGGGCGAGTGCCGCTCGTTCCTCCTCGGTAAGAACGGTCTTGTCGGACAGTTCGACTGGTCGTTCGAATGGCGTTGTGGTCGTGTTGGACCAGATTCCCTGAAGATCCGGATCGCCCCACGGCGTCCGTTGGATCGCCGCTGGTTGCGTCGTCGTCCGCGCCTTTGGCGGGACGGCACCTTGACCAGCAAGGCCGACGGGCAACAGCGCTACGATCGCAACTCCGGCCGCTAGCGCACCGGCGGCACCGACAAGCCCTGTTTTCATCTTGATGCTCCTTTCCCGCTGGGCGCCCTGGCCGATCGCTTCGGACCCGCCCTCGTTGCTCAGTAAACGCACTTTACAGCATCTTGCCGCGGCTCACTGCTCCGTCACTCCCTTCACGCCATCCTCCCGTCCCGCGACGAGGTCTGGCGCGTGCGCATCCCACCATGCGCGCGCCTTCTCGTCGGTCCAGTCCGGTTCGCAAGAAACGCGCGCAAGCCGCGCATCGAGCTCGAGAGCCGAGGACGGTCGCCGGGCCGGATCCTTTTCGAGACACATCATCAGGATGGCCTCGAGATCGCTTGGAATGGGAAGCTCCGAGACCTCGGACGGTGGCACCGGTGGCGTCTGCAGGTGGTGGAGGAGCATCTGCGCCGGCGTGTTCGCCTGGAATAGAAGCTGTCCGGTGAGGGCCCAGTACGCCGCGCATCCGAGCGAGTAGAGATCGGTCCTGCCATCGACGCGCGCTCACCAGAGACCAGCTCGGGCGCCATGAACGCAGGAGTGCCCTGCAGGATCCCCTGACTCGTGAGGATCGTCGCGTCCTGCCCTGGTTGATCCTTGACGATCCCGAAGTCCAGCACCTTCAGATAGTCGTACTCGGATCCGAGCCGCGTGACGAACAGGTTCGCGGGCTTGATATCACGGTGCACGAGCCCGTGCTCATGCGCTTCAGCGAGCGACCGGCACGCCTGGCGCAGGAGCATCGTGACCCGTTCGGCGGGCTGTGGTCCGAACCGGGTGACGATCTGGTGCAGGTCGAGACCCTCGAGCAGCTCCATGACGTAGTAGAAGCTGCCGCTGTCGTTCACCCCGAAATCGTAGAGCTGCACGGTGTGAGGCGAGCGCAAGCCGGCGGTCACTTGCGCTTCGCGCTGGAAGCGCCGCACGAGCTGTTCCTCCGCCTGACCGGGCCGCGCGTCGTGGCGAATGAGCTTGACGGCCGCGGGGCGCGCCAGGAGCCGGTGTCTTCCCAAGCCACACCTGGCCCATCCCCCCCGAGCCCAGGAGCGTCACGAGCCGGTAGCTGCCAACCGTGAGCCCTTCGTCCAGCAGTTCGTCGTCGATCTCGAGCAGCGTGCTCCTGCAGACGAGGACTGCACGCTCGAGAACCGAGCGCAGCTCGCGAACGTTTCCCGGCCACATGTACGTCTCGAGTCGTCGCATGGACTCGGTCGATACACCATCGATCACCTTGCCAAGCTGCCGAGCGTGCCGGCGGACGAAGACGTCGACCAAAACCGGAATGTCCTCGCGTCGGTCCACGAGCGCGGGCACGGCGATCTGGTTCCTGGCGAGCAGGCGAAGCAGCGGACCCAGGCGCCCGCTCTGCCCTTCGTGGGCGAGGTTGCGAGTGGTGGAGGCGATCACCCGCACGTCCGGCACCGTCGCCTCGCCGCGGGCGCGCGCCCTCTCGTGATTCTCCAGCTCCTCATGAAGCTCGAGCTGGATCGCCGGCGGAAGCTCGAAGACGGCGTCGAGAAACAACGTGCCACCCGAAGCGAGCTCCAGCTTGCTCGACAGCAGGGAACCCTCGGGTCGAGCGTGCGACCGAGCATCGACCGGGTGCCGACTCTGGGTGTGCAGCTCGGGACAGCTGACGAAGATGAACGCGCCCGTGCGCTTGGAGGCGCTATGGATCGCGTGAGCCGACGCCTCCTTTCCTGCCCCGGGAGGACCCACCAGGAGCAGGGGATCGGTCCGCCCTGCCGCGTGGGCGATGGCGTCGCGGAGGGTGCGGATGGCAACACTGTCGCCGAGCAACGGGCCCTCGCTGCGGCTGCGAGCGCTGCTGAGCAGCTCTTCGGCGACGCGCAGCTCGCGCTCGAGCGCTGCCGTCCGCTCCGCGACGCGCGCTTCGAGCGACGCGTTCGCCGCCTGCAGGGCCTCGGCCGCGCGCTGCTTCTCCTCGTAGAGACGCGCGTTGTTGATGGCGCTCGCGATTTGGTTGGCGACAATCGAGACGAGTCCGCGATCGTGCTCGCTGAACGTGTACCGCACCGGGCTCTCGATCGAAAACACGCCGATCAGATCGTCCCGAATCAGCAGCGGAATGGCGATCTGGCTCTCCGCGTTGGGCAGCCCGGGGACGGGCACCGCGTCTCCAAGCTCCTCGCCCCGACCGGCCTTCATCATCTGGCGTCGCTGCGCCGCGGCGTAGGCACGCTGCTGGCCGAGATTGTTCACGTGCAGCATCTTGTGCTTCTTTGCCACGACGCCGATGACGCCCGTGCCGACCCTCGCGCGTCCACCGACCGCCTGATTCTCGTAGCCGTGGCTCGCCACGACTCTCAGTGTCTGGCCGCCAGGCTCGACGAGCAGGATGATCGCGTGATGAAACTCGAAGAGCTCGTCCATCGTCCTCAGCGCGATGTCGTAGATCTCTTCCAGATCGAGGGTCGAGTTGACTTCGGCGGAAACGCGCTGCAGGACCTGGAACTCCCGCATCTGGCGGGCGAGCTTTGCCGTCTTGCGAGCGAGGGCTGCGGGATCGTGCTCGATCGCTATCTCGGACCTGTCCGCCGTAGCCTTGGCGAAGGCGGAACGGTCAGGCTCCGGGGCACCGCGGCCGGCCTGTCTCGCCGAGTCGTCATCGTCCTCGGGAGGAGCGGGCATGGCGTCAGGAAGCGGTCCATTCCGGGTACGGCACGCGCTCCACCGAGACCACGCGGTAAATGTCGGCCGCTCGCAGCTTGAAGATGCCCGACATGCCCGTCGTCGAGGCAATGGCCTCGATTTGCATGTCCATCGCGTCGAAGACCGGCCCCTCGGTCTCGGAGTGTTGGAACTCGAGCTGAAGAACCCAGCTGGTGTGCCCGATCATGTCCCACACGCGGACGTAAGCCCTCGGATTCTCACGGACGTTGCGAATCGTCTTGCTGAAGAACTGGAACGAAAGCGCGGCGTGCGTCTCGTCCACGTAGTAGACCTGCGAGATGACCGTGACGTTCGGTATCCCGTCGGAGGAGCACGTCACCATGACTGCCGGAATCCCGTTGTCCAGCACAGGACGGATCTCGTCGGGGAGACGGGTCATCGGCGCGTCACGCCTCCGCCGGCGGCACGAGCGCGCACCGGCGCCGGGGCCCGGTGTCTGCACATAGATCTCAGACACCTCGAACTCGACGGCGAGTGCTGGCTTCGAGATGAATGCTCCCACGATGTCTTCGGGCGCCACGGGGAACACCGCTCTCATGTTCTTCATGAAGCGCTCACGAATGCGGTCGACGATGTCGATGTCTTCGCGTTGCACCGGCCGGTGGCGCACATACCGGCCCTTGAATTGATAGGTTTCGTGGGCTGGGAAGTCCTCGACCGTGAGAGCCAGCTCGCCGTTTTCCTGAAGCGACTCGACAAGGCCGGCCGTGAACGGTTCGGGGATGAACGCGGTCAAGGTGCGTCCGTCGGCGCCGATGCACCACCCGGAGACGCGGTGGCCGAAAGGCACCAGATCCCGGTTGCGGGTCCCAGCGAACGCAACGTTGGCCCGCTGCTCGAGGAACCGGGCGATTTTTTCTGGAATCATGACGGATCCCGGCGGCGAGCGAGTCTCCGGCTCAGGTGCGGCTCTCTCCATGGAATCCTCGCGCGCTGTCAAGGCTATGAAATCCATTCCTAGGGGTCAAGCGAGGCTGGTCCTTCCCGGTTGTGCGTACGAATTGCCGCGTTGCGCGGCCCACTGCGCACGGCCAGAATAGACCCCAGGAGTGTATCCATGTTGACGGCCGAACAGCTGCAGTCGATCATGCCGCGCCTCTCGAGCAAGACGAACAGCGAATTCCTGCCATTTCTCACCGGCGCGATGGCGGAGTTCGCAATCGAGGCGCCCGCGCGCGCGGCCGCCTTCCTCGCCCAGCTGGCGCACGAGTCCGGCCAGTTCCGCTTCATGGAGGAGATCTGGGGACCGACCGACGCTCAGCGCCGGTACGAGCCGGTCACGAAGTTGTCACAGGATCTCGGCAACACCAGCGCCGGCGACGGTAAGCGATTCAAGGGACGCGGTCCGATTCAACTGACCGGACGCGCGAACTATCAGCGCTTCGGCGATCTCCTCAGCGTCGATCTCCTGGCAGATCCGCCGCGAGCCGCGAGCCCTGGCGTCGCGTTCAGGGTCGCCGGACTCTTCTGGTCGAAGAAGGGCCTCAATGAGCTGGCCGACGTCGCGACCCCCGCCGCGTTCAAGGAAATCACGAGGCGGATCAATGGCGGCACGAACGGCCTGGCCGAGCGGCAGGCGTTCTACGCGGTCGCGCGCAAGGTGCTGGGCGTCGCGGACGCGCCGCTCCCGCGCAGCGGCACGCGAGCCGCCGCGCCGCTCCCAGCCGACGAACCGACCTTCGAGCGCGGCTGGGAAGCGATTCGCGCCCACGCGCGTCAACGTCCTCGACGGAAAGCCACGAAGCGCACGCCGAAGCGCTCGGCGAAGTCGAGTCCGCGCAAGAAGGCCGCCTCGAAAACCCGCACGCGCAAGGCGTTGAAGTCGTCGAAGAAAAGACGGTGAATCGCGCTCCGCCTGATCTCGAAGCGGGCAATGTAGGACCATCTCCTACATTGCCCGCTTCGGGATGAACATTCCCCGCTTCGTAATGGAAGTGACAGACCGTGCACAACCGTTGGCCTACAGTCGGCTCGAGGTAGGTCCTATGCCGAACGGTCAGACTCAGCACTCCCATTAGCCGCGTCTGACGTTTCTCTATCGTTTTGCCCGACAGCTTCTTCGCCCGTTAGGCAGTTTCTCAGAGTTGGCCTTCGGCAGATTCAGTTGTGGGGGAGATCTCGTGATGCGGAGGATGATCGCGCTCATCGAGCACCGCCTGCTCCTATGGGCGGCGCACCTCGTGGCGGCATCGCTTCGGTGACCCGCGTCGCCATACGTTCAAGGAGGGGCGTGGCAGCTCGTGAAGAAGCTGCTGCTTGCCGCCACCGTTCCGGTCGGCCGCAGGTTGTAGATGGTGAACTGGTCTGTGGAGTTCACGACCGGATACCGCGCGCGCACATGATCCCCGAATGCGCGATAGTAAGTGAGCCACCAATTCGTGTAACGGGTCGTCACCAGCAAGCGTCGCGTCCCGGGACCGAAGCTGTTCAAGTGCCAGTATCGCTTCCTCGCTCGTCGCCGGTTCCGATCCGAACCTCAGAAGGAAATTCCAACCGGGCTGACCGCTGTAGTAGATGCCCAGGGGATCCCCATCGTCGATAAACACCGTGCGCGCCTGGACATGACGCCGCTGAATGTCCAAGCCGGCCTGGCGGAGCGGCTCGCCCCAGGGCACGTACAGCGGCGTGAGTGCGACGACAGCTTGGTAGGCGCACAGCGTGAGCGCTGACATCACCACGCCTGCTGCCAATCGACGATGGTGAACATGCGCGGCGCCGAGCAGCCGGTCGCATGCGAAACCGACGAATGCCGCCACCGGCGCGATCAGTGGAAGTTGATACCACGGATGGGTGCTCCCGAGGCCGGCGATGATCGTGAACGCCAGACCCGACAGAGCCCACCAGTGGAACAGCCAGCGTTCGCGCGTACGAGGCGCGAGACACATGCCGGCGGCGGCAACCACGAATGCAGTCAACGTCGTGCCGCTGAAGACGAAGGACACGAAGTCTGGCCAGGTACTCGATCGCGGTCACGAAACCGATACCGCCCTCGCCAAACATGTGGTGCGGCTCGTACGCGCTCGCGACATGCAGCGCGTGTGCGTACCAGATCGCCGGGGGAATCCACGCCGCCACCGCGATCACCCACAGCCGGGCGTCGCGGAACATCCGCACGCCCCCGCGGGTCCACGCGAGGTACACGAGCGGACCGCCGACGGTCGCCGCCGGCAGCTTCACGAGGAGCGCGAGCGACAGCGTGCCGACGGCGACAATGAGCCCGCGGCGTCGAGTCGCGGGCGTCGAGCCATCGCCGGAACGCGACGACCGCAGCGATCGAGAGCGTCAGCGCCGTCATGTCGGGCATGAACGAGCGGCCGGCGAACACCGACAGCGGCATGATCGCGAACGCGACGGTGGCGGCGATTGCCGCGCGCCTTCCGGCGACCGATACCATCAGTTGATGCAGCAGCAACGCAGCACCGGCGAATGCCGCGACCGACACCGCGCGGCCGATCCAGTCTCGGACGCCAACGACGCTGATACAGGAGCGCGGCGACAGCCGGGACGAGCGGGAACTCGGTGCCGACGTATCCGGCGACGTCGCCGAACCAATCGATCCGCGGCCACCAGATCCGGAAGCCGTCTTCCGAGAAATGCCGTGCGATCATCGCGACGTCACTCTGACGCCAGCTCCACTGATCGACGAACGGCTGTGTGATGTGAATCAGGCGAAGCGCGATCCCGACGACAACAATCAGGGCCAGCACAAGCCAGCCTTGCCGACGCGGACTGTCACACCCGATCGCGGCCTGAGCGCTGAGGTGCATCAGATTGGGTCGCTTGCGCGCCGGAAGCGTTGAAACGGGTACTCATTTCCTGGCCGACGTGGATCGTCACCGCTCGTGCGAGCTTCGGGAGGGCCTCCGTCGGCTGTTTGTCCTCATCTTTGCGGCAGTTCGTCCAGAAACGCGTCGTGAGCGTACTGGACCCAACCATACTTCATATAATGGGCGAACACTTGCGAAGCCGTTCAGGCACCCATGGCCCATTCCGGTAGGCCGCATCATCGAGATCGGGAACTACGTCGGCGAGCAAATAGACCAAGAGCAGCCGACGACTGCTCGAGTCTTTCAGATTACGGATGCGGAGCGTCAGAAGATGGCGAAGTGCCTGCGATACATCGATGAGGCGAGACGCGCGCTCGAGCGCCAGCAAGACGCTGACAATCGCGAGATCATCCGCGAGCTGCGGACGTCAGCGGACCAAATCTTCGAGCTGATATCCGGTCTGGAAGAAATCCAGATGTGAATGGACGCGTCAGCTTTTCCAACCCACGGGCATTCGAGAATCGGGCAGATACGCGCAGTACGTACCGGTCCGAATCGTGCGATCGGGGTCCTCGCCGAGCGAAGGGTTGTGTTCGCGGTGCGCCCCAATCGTCCATCCCGGCGTTTGCTCCCCGCTGCCGAACACATTTGTGCGCGTCTGACTAATCACTCGCCAAGTCCGCAACGAGCGATGCCGTTCGCCACGGTACGCGTGCGCAGCATTGTCACGATCTTGCCTCGGCGCTAGCCGAACTCCGGCCGTTGCACGGCGAGGCCGGACTATCTGTCCGGCGGAACGACTCCTCGATATATCTTCATCCCGATGCTCTCGCTCCCCTTGATGCTGTGATTCCCCTCATGGCACGCCTGCTCGAGGAGCTCGAACCCCGGCTCTTTGTTCCGCACCAGGGCGGAGACCATCGTCCAGGGACGGGTATAGACCTGCGGGTCCTCGATCCGCGCCTCGTAGTGGATGGTATCGGCGTCGACCAGCGTGTACCGCTCCACGACGTGGAGGCTGTCGCTGAAGAAGTTGCCGGCATTGTCGATCCAGGTGAGCCCGTTCGAGTTCCTGACATCGACGACGAGCGTGTTCCCCTCCCAACGCCCGCGCGAGTCGCCCAGATAGAGCCTGATGGCGCTCCCCACGTGCGGCTGCGCAGTGGTCGGAATGATGCGGTGCGAGTGCGAGAACTCGAGCAGGTGCACGACATAGCCCGGCGTCTGAATGACCTCGTGGGGCCCGGGCGCAATCGCATACCGCGGCACACCGGGCGGCAGGCAGGCCGCCAGCGGGGAGATGTAGCGTGCGACCATGTCCTTCTTGAGCGCCATCGCCCACGGCTGGTACGGAATCCTCCGATCCGGCGTGTCGAGGACGATGCTCGGGCCGGCCTGCGTGTTGAGCTGGTCGGCCCCATGCTCCTCGATGTCCTGCGACGTATACGCGCGCTCCCAGTGACCCTGGATATTCGGCACGCCGTCCGCGGTCTGCGGCGGCGTGAACGTTTTCATCCTCTCAACCGCACAGACGTGGAACTTGGCGGGATCGGCGAGCGGACATCCCGCGGCGGTGCGCGGCGCCTGCTGCTGGGCGAGGGCGACCGCCCCGGACACCACCACCAGGAGCCAGCCAGCAGCAAGACGACCGAGGAACTGCGTCATGCGTGCACCTCTTTGCTATCCCGGGAGTCTACATCAGGGCGCGAGAACTTGACGCTCTACCGCCGTCGGCCGAGCTGCGACTATTCACCCCTTCTTACCCGTCGCTCCAGACGTTCTCGGGCCGCGATCCATCGACGCTGCTGGCGCTCGCCGAAGTCGGCGTCATGGCGTCTCGCCGGTCCTGCGGAGCGCGAAGTTGACCTCGATGTCACTGGACAATGCGACAAGAGGAGCGACGCTGACGAAGCCGCTCGCCTCAACGGTCATCGTGAAGCGCCCCCCTTCCAGGCCGGTAAAGCTATAACGCCCCGATGAGTCGCTCGTCACCTGGGCACCTTTGTTCGTGCCGTCCTGCACGGTCAACCGAGCGCCAGGGATCGGCCCGGCGAGCCGCCCGCCGCTGACGATATTGATCGTTCCCCAAAGCCGCCAGGTGGTGCCGGCCGGCGTCACAGGCGATGAGTCAACGCTGCACGCAGTCGCACAGACGGCCATGACGAGCAGCAGCACACGTCGGGTGACGCAGAGCGATCCCAGCATCGAAACCATCGCATTGTCAAAGAAAGGTGTTTGCAACGGCCGAGCCCCCTGCCGCTGTCATGGTGGCACAGCGAAGGCTGATCGCCGGCTAGAATCGCTTTCGGATTCCGACGACGAACGGGAACGTCCAGCGAGCGCTCTTGTCGTTGATGGTCTCGAGGCCGGTACCCGTCAAATTGTCCACGTCAGACATGCCCGTCACGTACCGGAAGCCCATCTGCCCGAAGAAATCGAGCCCCCTGCTCGCTTCGAACATGAGCCCGCCATTGATGCCCAGCGTGAACGCCGCCGCCTGATCGTAAAAGTCGGTCGCGGCGCGGGAAAAATCGGCCGCGGGCGCCACGAGAGTCACATCGGTCTTGTCAACGAACCCGAAGCCGATCGTGCCTTCTCCGTACGCACGCACACTCGTCGAGAGCGTTGTGTATCGCCGATAGGCCGCATCGAGTGTGAGGGCCTGATAGTCGGAGGTACTGCCCGTACAAGTTGGCGGCGCCAATCTCCCCCATGAGTTCAGATGATGATTGCGGCCGGTGAGAAACGTGGAGCGCGTGGGCGAGCAGAGCGCGGTCGTGTGCCACTGCGTGTACACCCACGTTGGCTAGTCAGCCACACGGATCCTGAGGCGTCTCATGAGTGGCTGCTGGACCATCAGACGGACTGATCCGCAGGTCATCGAGTCGCCCGGAACGGTGCCGAACGCCGCCGCCTTCAGCGTGTCGGAGGAGAGCTGCCGAATTAGAAGCCCAGGCGAGCGCCCACGAGGAACGGCATGGTCCAACGCGAGCTGTTGTCATTGATCGACTCGAGACCGGTGCCCACGAAATCGTCGACTTCAGACATCCCGGTCACCCAACGAAGCCCGAGCTGGGCGAACACGCCGAGCCGTGGGGACACATTCCAGAGCACGCCCGCATTCCCCGAGAAGGTGAACGCGGTCGTCTGATCGTAGAAATCGGTGGCGTCCCTTCTGAGATTGGCTTGGGGCGCCACCAGTTCGACATCGGTCTTGTCGACGAATCCGAGGCCGATCGAGCCTTCCGCGTACGGGCGGAGGTTGTTGCTGCGCAACCTCCCATAGCGTCTGAGGCCGACGTCGAGAGTCAAGCTCTGATAGTCCGAGTACTGGCCGTAGAGAGGGCTGGCGCCGTAGTCCCCCAGCGTCGCGAGGTCGGCGTCGAGCGACTGGAAGGTGAACATCACCCTGGCCTCGGTTTCGTCGTTGAGCATGTACCCACCGCCGAATCGCAGGTTGAGACCGGTGCCGTACACATCCTCGTATTTGTTTTTCAGGATGACGACGGTCTGATCGTTCAGGCTGCCGATGGCGCTGGAGTTGATGTTGCCGCTGATGCTGTTGTCCCACCCGATGCCGAACTCGACGATCCAATTCGAGGTCGGACCCGTTTGCGCGTGAGCCAGCGACGCGACCGACAGCGCCGCCATGACGATGGCCGCCTTGAAGAACCCATTCCTGATCATTCAATCCTCCTCGCAGCGGTCGCTCTCGACCGCCGCATTACGCAAATCCAGAGTGCTCCCAGCGCTCGCATGGGAAATGATCCGTCTCCGACCGCTCTGTCGCCAGTCTTACTGGGCGGCGAACAGTGCTGCGGCCACCCTCTCGAGATCGAGATACTGCTGCGTGCCGATACTGACCCCAGGGCGAGGATCGTACCGCCTTTGCACTCGCCAGGCGCCTTGCAGTCCTAGCTGACGTTGTCGCCGCTGTCGCGCCCGATGCAGAGGCCGTCACCGGACAACGTGAACTTGCCCGGCTGGGTTTTCATCGGCCCTTCCGCGATGACGTTCCCATTGACGTAGAGCCTGGTTGTGCCGACGGATTCACCGTGTTGGCCGGCGCTCTGCCGGTGAGCTCCATGCCGAGCGTGTACTTGCCGGGTTTCAGCTCGGGCGACACAAATTTCTGCTCCGGCTTGAACATCACGCCCGAGCAGTGCGGATCCCTGATCTCCACGTCGGCTAGGATCTTATACGAAGGTCCCCGGACGTTGACGGCAACACCTTCGGGGACCGGCGACGTTCCCGGATAGTAGTATCAGACCGTGCGTGTAGGCCCCGGCGGTCCACGTTCTCCGATGTCGTCGCCGAATATTACCAAGGATGTTCAGGCCGGCTTGTCTTGGTCTTTCGCACCTCGGCGATGTCCCCTCCTTAGGACCAGCGTGAACGTGCAGCTCCTGCTCGGCGCGACGCCCAACAGGCGCGATCCCAACAGCATTCAAGCCGCGACTATCAGCAGGCCCACGACATCTCGTGGGCAGCAGACGATGGCGAGCCGAATTGCTGCATCGTCGATCGCTCGGTAACCCATTGCTGTGACTTGACGTAAGTCAAGTCCGCCTTGCGGCGACGGCGATCTGTAGTCGCAGGTTGGGCATTCGGCGTACCATTGAGTAAGAATTACGCATGGCCGGCAACGACCTGCGCGACGGTCCCCTGACTTTTTCGTTGCTCGGGGGTCCCCTTCACCAACCGGGCCGCCGACTGGGACTCGTTGCGCGTCATGCGATGGCCCCCGGTCGGTCCGCGACTGCTGACCCCAGATGACTGTCGCCGCAATTGTCCCGTTCCTGCCCCTGCTGCTGTCCCAGTATCCCCTCGCTGAACTGGTCCGGAAATTCTTCACGCGGTTGCTTGGACTGTGACCTCTCGGCACAACAGGAACGATCCGAAAACGATCGGCTCAATTTTGCCGTGCTTGCCGGGGTGGATGCGACGATACTAGCGGCGACGGGGGACCGGCCTCCGGTCTCCCCGGAAAGGACAGAGAACGTGAAAACACGCGTGGTGGTGCTCGGTGCCGGATTCGGCGGCCTCGAGCTGACGACGATTCTTTCGGACGCCTTCGGCGACGCCATCGACATCGTGCTCATCGACAAGGGCGATGCGTTCGTCTTCGGCTTCTCGAAACTCGACGTGATGTTCGGACGGCAGACTGCCGGCCGCCGTGCGTCATCCGTACCGCGACATCGTCAAGCCGGGCGTGCGATTTCTGCAGTCCACGGTGCGATCCATCGACCCGGCCGCCCGGCGCGTGGTGACCGACGCATGGAACGTTCGAAGCGGACGTGCTGGTGGTGGCGCTCGGCGCCGACCTCGATCCGGCGGCCACGCCGGGGCTGGTGGAAGGCGGCAACGAGTTCTACTCGGTTGCGGGAGCCTTCGCGCTGCGCGACGTGCTCCCGCGATTCGAGCGGGGCCCGGCCATCATCGGCGTCACGGGAAAGTCCTTCAAGTGCCCTCCCGCTCCCAGCGAGACGGCGCTTCTGCTGCACGATTACCTCATCGCTCGCGGGCGACGTGAGGCGACCGAAATCTCGGTGGTGATGCCCTTCGGCACGCCCATTCCGCCGTCGCCCGACACCTCGCAGGCGATTCTCGCCGCCTTCGCGGAGCGCGGCATCAGGTTCGTGAAGGACAGCCTGGTGAAGGCGCTCGACCCGGCGCGGAAGGTGGCCGTGCTGAGCGACGGGACCGAGATGCCGTACGAGCTGTTTCTCGGCGTGCCGGTGCATCGCGTGCCGCCGGTTGTCGTCGAGTCCGGGCTTGCCGCCGATGCCTATGGCTGGGTGCCGGTGAACAAGAAGACGCTGGAAACGAACTTTCCCGGCGTCTACGCCGTGGGCGACGTGAACGGGGTGGGCACGCCCAAGGCGGGCGTCTTCGCCGAAGGCGCGGCGCGCGTCGTGGCGGCCGCGATCATCGCGCAGCTCCGCGGAGGGCCGTCACCGGAGGCCTACAAGGGAGCGGGCTCCTGCTATGTGGAGTTCGGTCACGACCAGGTCGGACGCGTTGACGTGGACTTTCTGAGCGGCCCCAAACCGACGGGCACCTTCCAGGAGCCGTCCGAGGCGCTCGTCGCCGAGAAGGCCCATTTCGGATCGAGCCGGCTTCAGCGCTGGTTCGGACAACCGCCGTCGTAATTTGGGTAAGTCGAACGTGGGTAAGTCTGCCCTGGGGAGAATCGATATGGCGCGGGTGTTTCACATGCGGACGCGAGAGATTGACCATGCGTGAGGAGCGAAGCGTGTCCGCGGCAATCGGTCGATTGTGGCGGCTGGCCGCGGTGCCGGCGATCGTGGCCGGCCTGGGCGGCCATCTCTTTGCCGCCCAGGCGCCTGCACCGACGCAGGACCCAGCAGGCCAGCAAGCGCCCCCGACGTTCGAGGAAACCGTCGAGGTCGTCGGTGCGACGCCGATCCACGGGCTGGACATCGATCGCAACAAGATTCCCAGCAACGTTCAGACTGCGACGGCCGACACGTTGGAGCGAACCGGAGGGAGCTCGATCGGCGAGCAGATGAACCTCGGGGTTTCAAGCGTCCACGTCAACGAAGCGACGACGAATCCTTTTCAACCCGATCTTCAGTTTCGGGGATTCGTGGGCTCGCCGCTGCTTGGCCTTCCGCAGGGGATCGCCGTCTACCAGAACGGGGTGCGGATGAATGAACCATTCGGCGACACCGTGAACTGGGATCTCGTGCCGAGCACCGCCGTCGCCAGTATCAACCTGATGCCGGGATCGAACCCCCTGTTCGGGCTGAACGCGCTTGGCGGTGCCGTCTCTATTCAGACAAAGACCGGCTTTTCCCATCCAGGTCATGCCGTCAGCGTGTCCGGAGGGTCGTTCGGCCGGCAGATGGTGGACGCTGCGAGCGGCGGACACACCGATCGCGTGAGCTATTTCGTGGCCGGTAGCGCGCTTTCGGAAGACGGATGGCGCGATTTCTCCCCGTCGCGCATCCGCCAGCTGTTTGGCGACGTCGAGTGGCGTCGCGCATCGACGACGCTGAACGCCACGGTCACGTCTGGCATCAACCGGCTCGTTGGTAACGGCCCGGCGCCGATCGAGCTCCTCGAGCAGGACCGATCGGCGATCTTCACCTACCCGGACGAGACGAAGACGAAGATGACGCTGCTGACGTTCCGCGCCCGTCACAACGCCGGCCCAGCGGTTGCGCTTGACGGCATGTTCTTCTATCGTCGTGCCTCGATTCGCACATTCAACGGCGACGATTCCGACTACGACGCGTGCACACACGAAGGCTTCGAGGAGTTTCTCTGTTCGGATGAGGGCGCGGGCGAGCCGGTCCAGGATCAGTTCGACGAGCTCATTCCCGTCGATGAAGAGAACGAGCTGAACGGCACCAACAATACGTCGAAGACCATCACGAACGGCTGGGGGGGCGCGTTTCAGGCGACCGCGGTGAAGCCGCTGTCGGATCGACCGAATCACTTCGTCGCCGGCATGACCTTCGACGGCGGGCGCTCGAATTACGAGGCCGACACCGAGATCGCACGGCTCACGGACGAGCGGGGCACGGTTGGCACGGGGCTCTTCGACCAGGAGGCCGTCGTGCGGCTTCGCACGAGGGTGCGACACACCGGCCTGTATGCGGCAGACTTCTTCACCGTCGCACCGAAGCTCACGCTCATGGGTGCCGCGCGATTCAACTACAGCAGGGTCACGTTGAGAGACCAAGCAGGGACCGAGCTGGACGGCGACCACAGCTTCTCGCGGCTGAATCCTGCCGTGGGCCTGACCTACGATCTGCCGCGCGAGGCGACGGCGTACGGCAGTTTCAGCATGTCGTCTCGCGTACCGGCCCCATCGGAGCTGAGCTGTGCCGACCCCGACGATCCCTGTCGGCTTCCGAATGCGTTTGTGGCCGACCCTCCGCTCGAGCAGGTCGTGGCCAACACGTGGGAGGGCGGCATCCGGGGACGTCGCCAGGGGCTTACGTGGAACGCGTCGTTCTTCCGGACGGCCAACAGCGACGACATCATGTTCATCAGCAGCGGCCCGCTGACGAACACCGGCCATTTCGAGAACGTCGGCGACACGCTCCGGCAGGGCATCGAGCTCGGTGCGTCGGGCGTCGTCAACGCAGTTCGCTGGGGCGTCGCCTACTCGTTTCTGCGTGCGCGCTTCGACACACCGCTCACTCTGAGCAGTCCGAATCATCCTGACGAGGAGGACGGGGAGATCGAAGTCGAGGCCGGCAGCCGCATTCCGGGAGTGCCGCAGCACAACCTGAAGGCGAACCTCTCGGCCACGATCAAGCGCCTCACGTTCGGCGGCAGCCTCTTGACGACGTCAAATCAGTATCTGCGCGGCGACGAAGCGAATCTGCTGCCTGCCATCGACGGGTTCGCCGTCGCGCACCTTTCGGCGAAATACGCGATCTGGAATCACGTCAGGCTGACGGGACGGGTGACGAATGTCTTCGGTTCGGAGCACTCCACATTCGGTTTGCTCGGTGAGGCCGAGGAGGTGCTCGGCGACGACTACGACGATCCCCGGTTTCTCAGTCCGGGTGCGCCGCGCGCGGCATGGGTGGGCGTCGAATTCTCGTTCCGATAACGGCTTCAAAGACCGGTGCGCCTCGCTGGCGCGAGCTTGTGTGGCCTCGCGTTGGCCGATCGCCCGTCTCGATCTCGCGATCCACGATCCAGTAGATGCAGAGAGAAAGATTCGCCGCTCTCTGTGGCAGCGCGTGGCGTTCGAATGATTTGACACGCTGAGCTTCTGAGCGCTAAGGTGTCCTCCTGATGATGCGTCGGTGTCGCGCACTCGCCCCGATGGCCGCCATTTGGCTGTCCTGCCAGATCGGCACGGTTGCGCTCGTGCCAGTCGCCCTGTGGGTAAGCGCCGCGGATCCGCACGCTGCAGAATGCACCTGTGGACACGGCGCAGACGCCATGTGCCCGATGCACGGCCATAAACCGGCGGGAAACCCGAACAGCAACTGCGCGATGCAGGCTGCGAATGGTGAGGCCACCGCACTCACGACTCTCGTCGGATTTGCGGGCCTCATACCCGAATCCACACCATCACTGGTTGCTCCGCTTCCCTCGATAGGCGTCAGACCTATAGATGTTGACGTCCGAGGTGAACGTCCCGTCCCGCCCGATCCTCCGCCGCCTCGCGCCTAGTCACCCTGCGGACTGCCATCGCGTAGCCGATATGGCTGCGTCCGCGTGGCACTGTCTTTCGCCGTTGCGCGAGCGATCTGCGTCGCCCGCGAGCGACGAAGGCGGCTGCTGCCTACCGCAGGGCCCGCTGCCCGCAGCTCCAATTGACACGACCGCCGCCCTAGCGGCCACGGTCCTGTAATCGCTGAGACGCACTGTCTTCGGACGATCGCGTCGGCGTGTTCTCTTGGCGGCGCGTTTGATCGGGGAGGGACGACAGTGACACGGCATTTCATCGGCATGCTCGTGGCTATGGTCTGTTGCGCCATGACGCCTGCTGGCGTCGCACACGCACAAGAAACGATCAACTACGCCAGCGTCAGCGGGCGCGTCACGGACCCTCAGGGCGCCGTGGTCCCCGGCGCGCAGGTGCGCGCCCGGCAGACCGACACCAACGTCACGGCCGACACCGTGACGGATTCGGAAGGACGGTTCCGCTTCCCGTACCTCGAAGATCGGACCGTACGAGGTGAAGGTCCATCTGCAGGGGTTCAGCGACAGCACGCGGAGACTGACCGTCACCATCGGATCGGCCTTCGACCTTCCGATCGCACTGTCCGTTGGAGGACTTGACACGAGCGTTACGGTCACGGGCGAGGCGGCCGTCCTGGAGGCGGCACGAAGCCAAATCGCCGGCACCGTGCCACAGGCCGAGGTCCAAAGCCTGCCGATGAACGGCCGGAACTTTCTGGATCTCGCCTTGCTCATTCCTGGAGTGTCGCCCACCAACATCGGGAGCACACAGCTGTTTCCAGAAACGTCCGCGGTGCCGGGCCAAGGCATTTCGGTGGCCAGTCAACGCAACCTGTCGAACAGCTTCATCGTCGACGGGCTGTCCGCCAACGACGATGCGGCGGGCCTCAGTGGCATGCCGTACGGTGTCGACGCGGTCGAGCAGTTTCAGGTGGTGACATCCGGCGGGCAAGCCGAACTCGGTCGCGCGCTCGGCGGGTACATCAACGTCGTCACGAAGAGCGGCACCAACGCCATGCACGGCACGGTGTACGATTTCATACGCGACGACAACTTCAACGGGCGGAACGCCCTCTCGGGCACCAAGCTGCCCATGGACCAGCAGCAATATGGTGGCAGCTTTGGAGGGCCGATAGCCCGCAATCGAACGTTCTTCTTCTCAAACTTCGAGCAACGGTTGCTCGATCAAACAGGCCTGGTCACGATCCTGCCGCAAAACCCTCCCGATCATCAACGCCAGGCTGGCGGCAGTCGGCTATCAAGGTTCTCCGGTCACGACCGGCGTGTATCCGAATCCAGTTCACAGCGCCAATTTCCTTGGAAAAGTCGATCATCAGGTCAGCGGATCCGATCAGTTTTCTCGTGAGGTACAGCCTCTATCACGTCACGTCGGACAACTCGCGCGGAGCCGGTGCGTTGAATGCCCCCACCGCATCCGCTGGCCTGGATAACATCGACCATTCCCTCGCATTCGGCAACACCTGGACGATCTCGACCAGGACCGTGAACGAAACGCGAGCGCAAATCGCGTATGGGGACTTGCAGGCGCCGCCGACCGATCCGATTGGACCGGCCGTCAGCATCGCAGGCGTGGCTTCGTTTGGAACGCTCTCGGGGAGTCCCACCCGCCGGAAGAACGCGATGTATCAGATCGTCGACAACATCTCACACCAGGCCGGCGCGCACGCCTTGCGAGCGGGCGTCGGACTTCGTGTTCAACGATGACACGATCACGTATCCGCGGTCCGCGCGAGGCAGCTATGCATTCGCCTCTCTCGCGACGTTCCTCACTGGTGCCTACAGCGGGTTCGCGCAGACATTCGGCGATCCCGTCGTATCCCAGACGAATCCGAATCTGGGAATGTACGTGCAAGACGAGTGGCGCGTCGGCACGCAGCTGACCCTGAATCTCGGCCTTCGGTACGATCTGCAGTTCCTCGAGCCCATCAACACCGACACGAGCAATGTATCGCCCAGGGTCGGGTTCGCATGGTCGCCGTCGGCGTCACACAATGTCATCGTTCGCGGGAATGCGGGGCTGTTCTTCGATCGCGTGCCGCTGCGTGCCGTGGCCAACGCGATACTGTCGGCGGGAAACACCACCGATCTGAGCAGCCTGCACCAGCCAAGCGTCTCGGGGATCATTCCCACACAGGACGGTGCGCCGACGTTTCCGGCCATTCTGCCCGCGCGCCTGCTGACAACCACGTTGGTCGATTTCACGACCATGGACCAGACTCTGCAGAACGCGTACTCGAAGCAGGCCAGCCTCGAAGTGGAACGTATGCTCGGCGAGGGACGGACGGTGAGCGTCGGCTATCAATACCTCCGCGGACAGAACCTGCTGATGTCGGTGAACCAGAACGTGCCGACGTGCGTGGCGGCCGGTACCAACAATGGTTGCCGCCCGATTTCCACGTACCGAAACAACAACCAGTACTCATCGGTCGCGGACTCGACGTATCACGGACTGCACGTCTCGTTCGTGCAGCGTCCGCTCAAGTGGGCGAGCGTTCGACTCACCTACACGCTCTCGACAGTCGATGAACGATGTCGGCGAGGCGTTTTTCAGCTCGCCGATCGATCCGACCGACATCATGAGAGATTGGGGCCGATCCGACGACGATCAACGGCACCGTCTCGTGATCAACGGGACGGTCAATACACCGATGTCCCCGGCCACGACGGCGTGGGAGCGCATCAGCCATGGATTCCAACTGAGCAGCATGTTGCAGTACTACTCGGCGCTGCCGTTCAACATCACGTCCGGTGTCGCCAACCTGCAGGGCACGACGAGTCGCCCGCTCGCCAATGGGGCGACCGCGGCCCCGAACTTCGACGTGCGAGCGGTCGAATTCATTCAGCGAAATGCTGGCGTCGGCAGCGATTTCTTCAGCCTGAATCTGCGTGTCAGTCGTGCGTTTCGAATTGGCGGCGACGTGAAGGTCGAGGGTCTCGTCGAAGCGTTCAACGTGACCGACCGCGTGAACAGTCTCACGCGGAACAACACGTTCGGCGCCGGAGCGTATCCCATCAACCCGGTGTCGACGTTCAATCAAATCACTGCGGTCGGTGACCCGAGAACGCTTCAGTTCGGCGTGCGACTGATGTTTTGAGACGTTCAGTCACGGGCTCCCTCGACTGGAGGTAGCGTCGCGGGCGGGTCCATGCTGATGCCGGCGCCGCAAAACAGCGCCGCGCGCCGCTCCGTGACCGCCGCGCGGATGGCCTCAGCCGAAGTGTTCGCAGGCATGGGGCGTATCATCCTCCGGTCTCTCCGCTCCTTGCCTCCTGCCCCTGATATCGAGCTTGTCTTGCTGCACGGATGTGGGACTTGACCTCGGACAGCTCCGAGCAGGACACTGCCACCCTGCGGAACCGACCCGCGTTGCAGGAAAGGTCTCGTCATGCCGATGTTTCGCAGATGGCTGATCCTGACTCATCGCTACCTCGGCATCGTCCTGAGCCTGCTCTTCGTCGTCTGGTTCATGTCGGGCATCACGATGATGTATGCCGGCGGAATGCCGCGACTGACGCCGCAGTTGCGACTCGAGCGGCTGCCTGATCTGGACCTGGCGCGTGTACGGCTATCGCCGTCGGAAGCAGCCGAACGCGCGACGCCGGGAGGAAGTCCTGATCGCGCGACGCTGCTTACCCTCATGGACCGGCCGGCGTACCGCTTCGCCGGTCAGAGGGGCGTGACCATCTTTGCCGACACGGGTGAGCCGCTGGACGATGTCGGACCCACACAGGCCAGAACAATCGCTGCCCGCTTCATGAACCTTCCGGAAGAGCAGGTGCACGACGCGGGGATGTTGACGCGGCCGGATCAGTGGACGTTGACGCAGCGTCAAATGCCCTCCTTCAAGTTTTGGGTCGATGACCCCACGCACACGGAACTGTACGTCTCGGCCCGCAGCGCAGAGGTCTCGGTTCTCACGACGCGGCGCAGCCGTGTGCTGGCGTGGTTGGGCACAATTCCGCATTGGCTGTATTTCGCCCCGCTGCGGCTAAACGGGCCGCTCTGGACCCGAGTCGTTGTCTGGACTTCTGCTCTCGGCTGCGTGCTCGCGTCGATCGGCTTGATCCTCGGCGTGACCCAGTTCAGGCGGTCCACACCGTTCAGCCTGTCCTCTTCCATTCCGTATTCCGGCTGGATGCGGTGGCACTACATCACGGGCGTCGTCTTCGGCGTGTTCACCCTCACCTGGGTGTTCAGTGGACTGATGTCGATGGAGCCGTGGGGCTGGACGAGGCATCAGGGCCTGCGCGTCAACAACGCGATGTTGAGCGGCGATCCACTCGATCTTTCACAATTCTCGCGAATGGATGCCGCAGCCTGGACAGGACTCTCGGGGGGACGCGCGATCAAGGAAGTCGAGCTTGTACGGATGCAAGACGACCCGTATTACGTCGTTCGACTAGCCGCTGAACACCTGGCGGCGGAGCAGAAAGCCGAGCGCCTTCATCAACCGTATGCCGTGACCGGACGCACTGAGCCCGACCGGTTCGTGGTGAACGCGAAAACGCTGGAGATCAGGCGCGAGCCGTTCCCTGTCGAGTCGCTGGTGCGCCGCCTGAACGCCGGTGTGCTGAATGCGCCGATTGTCGAAACCACGCTCTTGTCCGATTATGACTCCTACTACTACTCACGCAGTGGTCAGACTCCGCTCCCGGTCCTGCGAGTCAAGTTTGCCGATCCAGACCGAACCTGGGTCTATATCGACCCCGAGATGAACCAGCTGTTGGCAAGCGTCCACCGCTTCAGCCGCCTGGAACGCTGGCTCTTCAACGGACTGCACAGCCTCGATTTCTCCTTTGGTACAACAAGCGTCCGCTGTGGGACATCGGAATGATTCTTCTGAGCCTTGGCGGCGTCGCGTCCAGCGGTATCGGATTGTGGATCGGGATAAAGCGTGTGCGCCGGAGCATGCAGCGGGCGGCAAAGTCGTGGATCGCTGAGCCTCTTCGTCGCGACCGCTCAGTCGAGAAGGCGTCCTCGTGATGGCAGGTCACCGGCCGGTGGCGCCGGAAACGGCCAGCGCATCTGAACGGGTTGTGCTCATGCTGGCCCCTACTTCGCCGGCTTCTCGTGATGTCCGCCGAACTGAAAGCGCATGGCCGACAGCACCTTGTTCTGGAAATCGGCCTCGCCGCGCGAGCTGAAGCGCTGGTAGAGAGAGGCCGTGAGCACATCGGCCGGCGTCCCCTGGTCGATCGCGGCCTGGATGGTCCAGCGTCCCTCGCCCGAGTCCGAGACCCGGCCCGAGAAGCCAGCGAGGTCCGGCGACTCGATCAGCGCGATGGCCGTCAGGTCCAGGAGCCAGGACGCCACGACGCTGCCGCGCCGCCAGACTTCAGCGATATCCGCGAGGTTCATGTCGTACTGGTGGTGCTCGGGATGGCGAAGCGGCGTCGTCTCCGCATCCACCTCACGGCCCGTCTTGCCCGCGTTCGCGTGTTTCAGGATGTTGAGGCCTTCCGCGTACGCAGCCATGAGGCCGTCCTCGATCCCGTTGTGAACCATCTTCACGAAATGGCCGGCGCCATTGGGGCCGCAGTGAAGGTACCCCTCTTCCGCGGTGCCCTTCGCCTTCTCGCGTCCAGGCGTCCTCGGGATGTCCCCCTTGCCAGGGGCCAGTCTCTTGAAGATCGGATCGAGACGCGTCACGACGTCCGTCTCGCCGCCGATCATCATGCAGTAGCCTCGCTCGAGACCCCAGACGCCGCCGCTCGTCCCGACGTCCACGTAGTGGATGCCCTTCAGGGCCAGCTCCTTGGCGCGCCGGATGTCGTCCACGTAGTACCGAGTTCCCGCCGTCGATCAGGATGTCGCCCTTCTCGAGAAGCGGAAGGAGATCGGCGATCGACTCGTCGGTGACGGCGGCCGGGACCATCAGCCAGACGACGCGTGGCTTCGCGAGCTTCTTGACGAAGTCGGCGAGGGCGGAGGCACCGATCGCTTTCGCCTTGACCAGCTCCGCCACAGCCTCCGGCGACCTGTCGAAGACGACGCACTCGTGGCCGCCGTCGATCAGCCGGCGGACCATGTTTGCCCCCATCCGACCCAATCCAATCATTCCGAGTTGCATGACTCTGTCCTCTTCCAGTGTTGAAGATCGCCGAGCCTGACACGAGGATATTGGCGCCCGCGTCAACGGCCAGCGGAGCCCTCGCCGCGTCGCCCCCATCCACCTCCAGGTCGCACGCAGGGTTGATCCAGTCGATCATCTGCGCCGAACGTGGGCGCTACGGCTGCGGCTCATACGACGGGACATTGGGAGGCCCGTATGGGTGGGCTCGCGCAGGCGCATGTGAAGACCAACCCGCCACGGCGACGGTCGCCCTCGCCGGCCCGGTTGGCGCGGCGCTCATCCATTTTCGCTCTAATATTCCACGCATGGCCGTGCCCCACTCACCGGGTCCGAGATTTGCGGCGTTTCGCGTTCCGGCCTACCGTCGATATTTCGCCGTCACTCTCATGTCGATGACGGCCGATAACATCGAGCACGTCATCAGTTACTGGGTGATGTTCCAGGCGTTCCACTCGCCGGCGCTGGGCGGGTTCGCCGTGATCAGTCACTGGATGCCGTACCTGTTGTTTTCGCTGCACGCCGGTGCGCTCGCCGATCGTCACGACTGCCGCAAACTGATCCAGGTCTCTCAGGGGCTTTTCGTATTCGCGTCGGTCGCATGGGGGGTGCTCTTCCTCACCGGCGCTCTCCGGATGTGGCATGCCGTCGTCATTCTGCTGATCCACGGCGCGGCCGGCGTCGTGGGCGCCCCCGCGTCGCAGCTCATCATCCACGACATGGTGCCGAGCGGAGATCTGCCGAGCGCAATCCGGCTCTCCGCGAGTAGCCGCCAGCTCGCGATCCTGCTGGGGCCCGGAGTCGGCGGCGCCCTCATGCTGCTGCTCGGCCCCGCGTGGGGACTTCTGGCGAACGTCCTGATCTATCTGCCACTCAGTATCCTCCTCATGCGAATCCCGTACACGGGTCACACTGAACACGACGCGCGGCGGCGGACACGGCCGTTTGGCTTCGTCGAGGCGTTGGACCTCTTCGCCACGGCGCGCACGGAGCCACGGATCATGACGATGATCGTGCTCGCCGGCGTCACGTCGTTCTTCGTCGGCAACGCGTTTCAGGCGCAGATGCCCGAATACGCGCACTACTTCGGCACCGACGAAGCAGGTATCTGGTACAGCGTCTTGCTCGCCGCGAACGCCGCGGGCGCCGTTCTCGGAGTGCTGTTGCTCGAAAGCGCCAACGTACTGCGGCCCGGTGTTCGCACCGCGATCGTCTGCGCAGGCCTCTGGGCGATGACGATGGGCCTTTTCCCGATAGCCCGGAACTACCAGTTGGCCATCGCGCTCCTCGTCCTGGCAGGAATGCTCAACATCGCGTTTGCGTCAATCGCGCAGACAATTGTGCAGACTTTAGCGCCGGCGAGGGTGCGCGGCAGCATTGTCGGCCTCTTCAACACCGCAATGCTGGGCCTGCGCGCCGGCAGTGGTCTGACTGTCGGCGTGCTCGGCGCGTTCGTCGGCGTTCGCGTCTCGCTCGTGCTCTCGGCACTGATCGTGGCGCTGATCGTTGTCGCGCTGTTCGCGCGGGAAGCACGCTTTCAGAGCCGCCGGGCCAGTACGGTGCTCACGGAGGAAGGACATTCTCTGTGACCTATAGCGCCGCGCCCGCAGAGCTCATGGATGGAGCCGGCGATGAGTCGCCTTCTGCGCGATGTCGGTCTTCATCGCCTCCGTGCCAGGGACGAGGCCGAGCTAGTGTTCGGCCGCACCGCGGTTACGGCCTTCTCCATCGACGAATGCTGCCGAGTTCATCGCCCGCATCAGCGCCTTGGCGGGCGCAAAAGTGCCCTCGACCTCGACAATGTCGTCTTGGTTGACGGAATTCTCGCGCACCCCTGCCCCTCGCGGGACGTGGATGCTGCCCCTCGCGGGACGTGGATGCTAGAGTAATCCCCATGCTGCGAACGTGTGCCGCCATCATCTGCGCCTGGACACTCCTGGCCTCACCATCCACGGCCGCTGAAGGGGACTGGCCCGCATGGCGCGGACCCAACTGGGACGGCATGGCCCGCGGCGATGCCCCGCTTCGGTGGAGCGACACGGAACGCGTCGCGTGGAAGGCCACCGTCCCCGGCAAGGGCCATTCGTCGCCGGTCGTCTGGGGCGACCGCCTCTTCCTGACCACCGCCGTGCCGACCGCCAGTTCGAGCGGTGACCGACGAGGCTCACTGACAGAACACCGGTTCATGGTGCTCGCCTACGAGCGCAAGACCGGTCGACTGCTGTGGGAGCGGGTCGCGCGTGTCGCCACCCCGCATCAGCCGCACCATCAGCAGTACGGCAGCTTCGCCTCGAACTCGCCGGTCACCGACGGCCGGCACGTCATCGCCTTCTTCGGCTCGCGCGGCCTCTATTGCTACACGCTCGACGGCACGCTGGTCTGGCAGAAGGACTTCGGTCCGCTGCAGATGTACAACAACTTCGGCGAGGGCGCGTGGACCGTGCTCGACGGCAACACGCTCGTCGTCGTCCTCGATCACGAAGGCGAGTCGTTCCTGATCGCGCTCGACAAGACCACCGGGCGCGAGCTGTGGCGCACGCCGCGTCAGGGCAATACGAACTGGTCGGGGCCGTACATCACGACGCACAACGGCCGCAAGCAGGTCATCGTGTCCGCGTCGCGTGAGGCCGGCGGCTACGACCTCGAGACCGGCAAGCGACTCTGGAGCGCGCGGGGCCTCGGGCAGAACACCATCCCGGCGCCGGTCGCCGCGGATGGTCTGGTGTTCGTCATGAGCGGCTTCCGCAATCCGAACCTGATGGCGATCCGTCTCGGGCGTGACGGCGATCTGACCGGAACCGATGCCATCGTCTGGCAGAACCAGCGCGGCAACTCGTACAGCGCCTCGCCCGTCCTTCACGACGGCACGCTGTACGTCCTCACGGATACGGGGATGCTGTCGGCCTTCGACGCGAAGACCGGCAAGCCGCACTACCAGCAGATGCGCCTGCCGAAACCCTACAACTTCAAGTCCTCGCCCGTGGGCGCGAACGGCAAGCTGTACCTCGCCTCAGAGAACGACGACGTCATCGTGGTGAAGATGGGTCGGACATTCGAGGTGCTCGCCACGAACACCCTCCAGGATCAGGTGTTCATCGCGACACCGGCGATCGTCGACGGCGAGATCTACCTGCGCGGCCAGAACACGCTCTTCTGCATCCGCTAGTCTGGGGCGCAAAGGGTGCGAACCCATATGGAGGACGTGATGGCGACTTCAGTCGCGACATTGGACGGCGGACGAACGAGCATTGACGATGCTGCACTCGAACAGCTCCGTACGACGATGCGCGGAGACGTGTTGAAGCCCAGTGACCCCGGATACGCGGACAAGCCTATTTTCAACGCGATGCACCAACGCCGCCCTGCGCTCATCGTCCGGTGTGCGGGAACGGCCGATGTCGTCGACGCCGTCAGGTTTGCCCGCCAGCACGCGCTCGTCGTTGCCGTCCGCGGGGGCGGCCACTCCGTGGCGGGTCACTCGAGCTGTGACGGCGGCATCGTCATTGATCTCACGCGGATGCGCGGCGTCGAGGTCGATCCAGACGCCCGGATCGCGCGCGTGCAGGGTGGAGCCTTGTGGGCCGACGTCGATCGCGAGACGCAGACCTTCGGCCTCGTCGTACCCGGTGGCGTGGTCTCGGAAACCGGAGTTGCGGGACTCACGCTCGGCGGCGGTGAGGGCTGGGTCCGTCGCAAGTATGGCCTCACGATCGACAGCCTCCTCTCGGCGCGGGTCGTGTGCGCGGACGGCTCCGTGCGCACGGCGTCGCCGACCTCAGCGCCCGATCTGTTCTGGGCGATCCGCGGCGGCGGCGGGAACTTCGGCATCGTCACCTCGTTCGAGTTCCGCGCCCATCCGCTGGGGCCGATCGTGGCGTTCGCCGGCGTCTTCTATTCCGTCGCCGAAGCACCGACCATCCTTCGCCGCTGGCGCGACTACTGCGCGGACGCTCCCGACGAGGTCACGTCGGTTGCGGTGGCGATCACCATGCCGGCCGACCCGCACCTGCCCGAGCCGATCCACAACCAGCGCGTGTCTGATCGTCGGTGGTGTGTACGCGGGCGACGCCCGAGGAAGGCATGAAGGTGATGCAGCCGCTGCGCGAGTTGGGAACCCCGTTGGCCGACATCTCTCAGCCGATGCCGTTCACGGCTGTGCAGACAGCATTCGATCCGTTCTTCCCCATGGGGAAGCTCCAGAGCTACTGGAAGGCGCAGAATCTCGCGGGCCTGCCCGACGACGCGATTGCGCGTCATTGCGGCGCGGGCGAATCAGCGTCCATCACCGCTCACGCTCGTCGTGACCTTTCAGATGGGAGGCGCCATCAACAAGGTCGGCGCGACCGACACCGGCCTACGCCGAGCGCTCGGCGCTCTGGATGTCGTCGATCGATGGCAACTGGGAGAACCCGGCCGATAACGAGGCCAACATCGCGTGGGTTCGGGAGAGCTTCAATCAGATCACGCCCTACTCCAGTGGAACCACCTACACGAACTTCACCGGACAGGCGGACGAGACCGCCGGAGCGCTGGCGGCGACGGCGTACGGTGCGAACATGGCTCGGCTCGCCGATCAAGGCGCAGTACGATCCGGACAACTTCTTCCGGTTGAACCCGAACATCGCGCCGGCCTCCACCGCAGCCGTGTAGTGGTGAGCGCACATACTGCCCGCAGGCGCACACGCAAGCTTGAGGTCACGCCGGAAGGTCCGCTGCCGTTGAAAGTAGATGTCGTGCTGTCCTCCGTCGGTGTCGTCGCACCATGCGAGGCCGATTTCACGACCGTTCCACGCGACATACGAGCCAATCGATTCGCCGGCCGTCCATGTGACGCGTGTCGCGCGCGGATTGACGCCCTGCCCTCAATTCGTCGACGGGCCCGACGAACAGATACACTTCTTCGTTGCCATCACGCACGGTTGAGACTAGCAGAAAAATCCACGGGCGAGACCAATCTGACGACAAGTTCAGAAATTCTTCAGGTGCGTGCGCAAATCCCGCCGATATACTCGGCACCGCCGAACAGCCTGCAGTTGATCTGACACCGAGAGCGATGCTCCGCCATGGCGCCTCCGATGGCGATATACGTTCTGCCGACGAGTGCGCGGCGGTTCTGCAAACCGTCGCGGCCGGCTCCGCCGCGAAGGAGATGTAAAGAGATGTCGGGACGTTCGAAGCTATTCGAGTTGTACATCGTGGCCCCTCTCACGACGCTGGCGATCCTCGCCTCGTCCACCTCAGCGCGCGCCGACAGTCTGGCCGGCAAGGTGGTGGATGCACAGGGTCTTGCCGTACCCAACGCAAGGATCGTGCTGTTCAATCGCAACACCAGTGACCAGCGGAACACCATAAGCGCTCAGGATGGCACTTATCGCTTCGCCGACATACCCGCGGGTGCGTACCTCATCGAAGCTGACGCCGCCGGCTCAGCGCTGATCGTCTCCCAGGACATTTCGGTCAGGGATGAGCAGACGATTGATCTGACGCTCAAAGTGGCCGGCACGCGAACCGGAGTCGTCGTGACCGCATCCAGCACGCCTCAGACGATCATCGAGGTGGCGAAGGCTGTCGACGTCGTGACCGCCGAGCAAATGGAACTCCGCGATGTGTTCCAGATCAGCGAAGCGCTTCGCGTGCTGCCGGAGGACAAATACAGACGTTGGAAGGGCCGGGAAGCTTTACGACCATCAAGACAAGGGGTCTACGGGCATTCGATACGGCCGTCCTGATCGACGGAATACGGTTGCCGGATTCGGGCAGCATTCAGAATGACGCCACCTCGTTTCTCGGGGACCTCACGACGACGGACACCGAACGCGTCGAATTCCTGCGCGGATCGGGATCGTCATTTACGGCTCCAACGCGATGGCTGGGGTGATCAACATCGTCTCCCGTTCAGGGGGCGGGCCGAAGCGAGTGGGGAACTTCGCGCCAGGGGGGCGGCCTCGGTTTGTTCCGCGGCGTGGCTGGCATTGGCGGTGGCAGCGATCGCGTCAACTACAGCGGCAGCGTGTCGCACGTGAACATCGCCGACGGCGTCCGCGAACGCAGCCCCTATCGAAACACCAGCGCGCAAGGATCCGTGAGGTTCAGCTTGACGCCCGGAGCCGTCGTGACGGGCAGAATATGGGGCAACACCGCCAAACTCACAAGTACCGAAAGCCCGACATTCACGCCCGCTGTTCTGGCCAATACCCCCTCAACGGGGAAGGTGCCGGCGATCGCGCTTTCGACCGATCAATTGGAGCGGTTCGAGCAGGGTTTGCCCATCACGGCAGGGAACGCCACCTACATTCCAAGTCAAATCGACCCCGACAGCAACCAGCTGTCATCGTTCGTGAACGGAACGGCCACGTTCCAGCAGGTCGTTTCTCCGGTGCCAACGTACCGCGCCGCCTATCAGGGCGTCGATACCCGGCGCGGCTATCTGGATGGACCCGAGGGACCCGGCCCGTTCGACCCGTTCTCCCTCGGGGACGAGTCACTTCAACGGTCGCACCGACACCCTTCAGGCGCGGCTCGACCAGCGCCTCGGCGCGCATAGTTTCCTGACCGCCGGTTATCGGTCGCCCGCGAAAAGTACATCAGCTTCGATGACACGCCGACCGACGAGACTGAGACCAACGGGATCAGGCTGTCGCCGTTTCAGTCATTCGTTCTACGCTCAGGACCAAATTCCGCTGGTCGGCGAACCGCTTCAGGTTACTCTCTCGGGACGCGCGCAGCTGTTCAACCTCCACCGGCCGGTCTTCTCCGGCGCGACAGCAATCCCTACACGGAGACGATCGGCGGTGTCGACGCCCAATGCCTACACGGGTGACGGCTCGGTGTCATATTTCAATGAGGCGAGCCAGACCAAGCTTCGAGCGCACGGCGGCAATAGTTATCGGGCCCCAAGCACGTACGAACGCTTCGGCGGCGGATTCGGGTCGTATTCTGGCGACCCGCGGCTCGAGTCTGAGCGGGCGGTCGCGATCGACGGCGGCGTCGATCAATGGCTGCTCCAGCAGAAGCTGCAGCTGAGCGGAACCGTCTTCTACACCAAGCTCAAGGAAACCATTCGCTTCGAGAACACGCTGCCTGCCGGCGACCCGTTCGGCAGGTCCTTCGGTGGTTACGCCAACGGCGGAGGCGGGCGGGCGCGTGGGGTCGAGTTCAGCGCCCAAGTGTCGACTGCCAGAAGGACGACCGCGTTGCTTTCTTACACGTACACGGATTCCAAGTCGGACGCTCCCACGGTTGATACCGACTATTTCAAGATTCTGGCTTGTCTCCACATGCGTTCTCGCTGTCCGCCACGCAGTGGTTCGGGCCAAGATTCCACACGACATTCGACCTGTTCACGAGAAGCAACTACGCCATCACGATGTTTGGCGGAGGAAGCCGCCTGTTCGATTTCAACGGCGCGACACGAGCGAACCTGGTGCTTCGGTACGAGATCCCGGTGGCGGGCGCGAAGAAGCTCGCACTCTACACGAAGATCGAAAACCTGTGGGACAAGCTGGCGTACGAGAATGGCTTCCTGGGCCCCGGGCGCTGGGCGGTGGCCGGGCTCAGCTTGAGTTCCTGACGCACTGATGGGCGGCCATGCGCATGCCGCCGACCCGGTTGCCGAGATGTATCTCCACCAACTGAAGCTCGTCGAGGAGGATGTTTTGAGCCTGGTTCGGGCCATGCCAGCTGCGAGCTACGGCTTTGCGCCTACGCAGGGCGCGTTCACCGGGGTTCGAACCTTCGGCGAGCAGGTCAAACATCTCGCCACGATGATCTACATGACCGCCGCGCTCGTGCTGGAGGAGAAAACCCCTTACGGCCCTGGGACCAACGACAACGGCCCGGATTCGATCCGGTCGAAAAAGGAAATCCTGGAGTACCTGAAGGACTCCTTCGCCTACGCACGAAAGGCGATGGCATCGCTTACGGAGAAGAACCAGTTGGACCCGATTCAGACCTACTTCGGGCCGATGGCGAGAGCCGCAGTCGCTGCCGGCGTGGCGTACCACAGCTTCAACCACTACGGCCAAATGGTGGTATACGCGCGTATGAACGGCGTGGCGTCCATCCAGCCAGCCAGCTCCGCGCCGGCTCGGCGATGAGACTGTCCGTCCATAGGCCTCTGAAACGCCCCGTGGATTGATTGACGTCTCGACGATCGCAAGGAACGCAATCGAACAGCCGTTCGAGCAGATCCGGGTTCGTGCCGGATCGCTTCACGCGGCTGCGCGTCCGGTCGAACGCCGAAAATGCCGGAGCATATGGCCTTGGGACGTTCGGCGCAGCACGCCGGCTTCCACCAGCACGTTCAGCACCACCTCGCAGCGGCCGCACCCGAACCGCCGCCAACACAATTGGCCTTTCGCTCAATTTGCGTAACAGCTGAGCGTCGGACCGGCACCGACACAGTGTTATAGTGCTCAGCTGTTGGAATTAGGAATGTTGCATCGCTTGCCTCGACGGGCCTGCGTGACCCTGACGGTCTGCGCAGTGGCGATCCTGGCCCCCTCCGGCGTCGCCCTTCGCGCCCAGGATCCCGGGCGGACGGAGCAAGCTCCGGTTGAGTTTCGGAGTTCGGCGGCAATGATGTCGGCGTCCTCGACGCCGACGCGACCGCGGTAGATCGCCGAGCCGTACTCGGTGACGAGGCCGCGCGTGTCGATGATGTCCTTCGCGCCGAACGGAATCCCACTCAGCGGCCCTGTCTCTGTCGCGGATTGAGGGTTGATCTGTACCCACGCGTGGATTCGCGGGTCTTTGAGTGCGATGGTCTCCAGGCACTTCGCGAGCGCACGGGATCGTGCTTCAGGTGAAGCGCTGATCCATTCTGCTAGCCGTTCCGGGCTGGAGGCGGACACAGGCGACTCCGACGATGCTGGCGGCTCATTGTCGCCCAGATGTGCCGGTACGCGCCATCCATCCGCGGACCACCTCGACAAATCGCTCCGGCTCCTCGAAGAACGTCTGGTGACCGCTTCGTTCGAAGACGTGCTGCGTGGCGTCAGGCAGCGCATCGATGATGCCGTTCCACATCGTGTACGGGGAGACGTAGTCGTATCGCCCATGCGCGACGAGGATCGGCACGCGCAGAGATGCCGTGTCAGTCGTCACGTCCCAATTCGCCGTCAGCGGTCCGAGGACGTGCTGAAACAGTTGCGGCTTGAAGTCCGCCTCGGCGAACAGCGGCATCGCATCGAACCGAGGGTCGAAGAAAGCGCAACGGTGTCTGCGCAAAGACCGCTTGCGTCGGCGGCGTGCCGGGCGGGAGCTTCGCGTAGTTCTCTTTCAGGATCGTCTTGCGCTCCTCGGATCCATCCTGCCTCGAAGAACGCGGTGCCGGCCTGAACCAGCTTCGGTATATCACCGGTGGGCGGAGTCCCGGCCATGATGACGTGCGAGACGGTGTCGGGACAGCGTCTGCCGTACTCGAGCGCCAGCACGCCGAGGATCGAATAGCCGAGGACGACGACGCGCCCGATGCCGTGCGCCTTGCGCACAGCCTCGAGGTCCGCGGCGAGCACATCGAACGTCAGATCGCTCGGATCGCCGGTCGACTTCCCTCCTCCGCGCAGGTCGACGTAGATGAACTGGAAGAAGTCGGTGAGCGGCGGCGGTGTCATGCCGCTCGAACGGCTTGACGCCGATGATGCACGGCACGATGCAGGGAACTCCGGTTCCACGCGTGGAGTAATGGAGCTCCGCTCCGTTCACTGAGACCAGCATAGAGACTCCTTTTCCCGGGACTCGGGACTCGGGATTCGGGATCCGGGATTCGGATCGAGTCAGATGATATCGAGCAGGATGTCTGCAGCCTGCTCGCACTGCGAGCGCGACACGTCCAGGTGCGTTACCAGACGAATCGTTCGCGGCCCGAAGGCGATGACGAGCACACCGCGATCGCGAGCGCGCGCAACGATAGCCGGCGCGTCGGGCGCATCAGCGGTGATGTTGAAAACGATGATGTTGGTCTGAACGGCGTACGCGTCCAGTATGACACGCGCGCTGTGGCACAGGCGACGTGCGATCAGCGCCGCGTTCTCATGATCCTCAACGAGCCGATCCATGTGGCGATCGAGCGCGTGAATTGCCGCCGCGGCGAAGATACCCACCTGCCTCATTGCGCCACCCAGCATCCGGCGATGCCGGAGGGCGGCATCGATGATCGCGCGCGAGCCCGCCAACATCGAGCCTCCTGGTGCGCCGAGCCCTTTCGAGAACGCCACCGAGACGAGGTCGAACGGCGCGGCAAGGTCGGATGGAGTCCGCCCACTCGCGATCGCCGCGTTCCACAACCTCGCGCCATCCAGGTAACTCGCAACGCCCTGCTCTCGCGCCGCCACGCAGATCCGCCGCGCCTCGTCCTGCGGAAACACCACGCCGCCGGAGCGATTGTGCGTGTTCTCAACCTCCACGACCGTCGTCGGCGGAAGGAGCATGTGGCCACGCGGATGGCGCGAGGCCAGAAACTCCTCGGCGGTGAACACACCGCGGCTACCGATCTCCGTCAACTGCACGCCGGCGTTGGCGCCTGCTCCACCGGTCTCGTGCCACACAGCATGAGACTCGCGACTGACGACGACGTGATCGCCGGGACGCGTGAGCACGCGGAGTGCGACCTGGTTCGCCATCGTGCCGGTCGGCAGCCACAGCGCGGCTTCCTTTCCGAGGAGAGCGGCCACGCGCTCCTGCAGCGCGTTGATGGTGGGATCCTCACCGAACTGGTCGTCGCCCACTGGCGCGGCCGCCATCGCCTCGCGCATCGCGGGCGTCGGGCGCGTAACCGTATCGGACCTGAGATCGATGAACGATGACATGATCGACGTCAGTGCTTGCGAATGAACTCGAGGACCTTCTGATTGAAGACGTCCGGCTGCTCCCAATACGTCGAGTGCCCGACCTCAGGAACGACCAGCGACTCCGAGTTCTTGATCCGCGCGGTGAAGAGACGCAGTACTGCCGGAGGCGCATAGAGATCGGCATCACCTGTCAGCAGGAACGTCGGCACTGAAATCGACTCCAGCAACGAGAACGTCAAGCGATTGCGGAACGTCTGCGCTGGAGCCTGCGTGCCTTCCGGTCGGCTTTGCTTCTCCAATTCCAGCCAGCGCGCCGTGCCTGCGGGATTGGCCGCGCGATACGACGGCCCGAGCTCCCGCACGTCGGGCGGCAGCGCGTTGAACTGCGGCGGCCGCAGCCGTCGTCCCAGCTCGAGGTAGTCCTCGTCCTGCACGCCGCCGATGCTGTTGGCCACGACCAGACTTCGCAGCCTCTGAGGAAACGACACCGCGAAGTCGAGCGAGACGATGCCTCCGGCGGCGGTGCCGACGAGGTGGAATCGATCGAGCTTGAGGTGGTTGACCAGCGCCAGGAGATCGTCCGCGCCAGTTCCCGGTTGTGGACCGGCGGGATCGACTGTCGATCGTCCGAAGCCTCTCCTGTCGTACGCGATGACGCGATAGCCAGCCGCCGTGAACGCGGGCACCTGGTATTCCCACACTCGACGGCTACCGGTCGCGGCATGGACGAACACGACGGCGGCTCCGTTACCACCCGTGTCGCTGTACGAAAGGTGCACGCCAGGCAGGTCGGCCTGGGCCTCGCGTGGCGGAGCCTGCGCGAACGCCGTCGCGAGGGCAAGGGACGTGAGTCCCGCAGCGGCTGTGGCGATCGCTCGGTTCAACCGGACTCCTACTTGGCGAGGTGGTCCGTCGACTTCTCGTTCTCGTTGCAGATGAACTCGATCATCTCCGAATCGACCATGAGCTTCTGGTTGACGCGCACGGTGAACGGCTTGGTGTACGCCTTGGGATCGTCGATCGTGATGTCGATCTCGAGCGTACCGAAGTTCGGGCGGCGGAAGCGCTCCGTCATCTTGAGCGCCTCGGTGTACGGACTGCCGTTGACGTCGAGCCAGCCGGCCCTTTCGTCGCCGCGGAAATTCGTCGTCTCGACGACCAGCGTGTCGCCCTCCCACCAGCCACGCGAGTAGCCGAACCACCACGGCGTCGGGTCGTTGTTCGGCGCCGGCCGGCCATCCAGTGTAGATGTTGCGCAGACCGTAGTTCGACTCGTACGTGATCAGCATCAGGTTCTTGGTCTGGACGATCTGTCGCGGCTGCGGATGGTTGTGGTACTGCATCAGGCCGATCGGCAGACACCACACGTCCGGGTTGTCCTTGCTGTTGTCCGCCATCCGCTTCTTCTTCAACTCGGCGGCCCAGGGCTGGAGGGGCAACGGATAACCACGCCCTGCGACTTCAAAGAACTGCGAGACCGGAGTCGCGTTCGGATCCGGCGGAGGCGCGGGTGCCGGCGCGGCACCGCGGCCTCGACCGCCGCCGCCACCGAACACGATCTCCCAGATGCCGGAGAAATCGACTTTGCCGTCCGCCGTCCGCGGCGCGGGCGCAGTCAGATTGGGTTGGCCATCAGCCAGCCGCGGTACGTCGGGCGTCGTGTATTTGGGCCATTGTGCGGAAACAGTCGTGGTCACGACCGCGACCAGGATACCGAGGACAATCTTGCCGACCACCGATCTCATTCACCCTCCAGCTCGTTCGGAATCTCGTGCCGCACTCGAGGCCACCCGAGTGGCGACCTAGATCATAGACGAGGAGGATGCGGCCCCGATTCGGGTCGGCGGGACACACGCCGCTCGGCGAACCGCTCGACGGCGCGGGAAACCGCGGCTCCGGGTACTGGTTGCAGCAGGCGCAGGTCCGTGACCTGCGCCGGACTCGGCCCTGCGCTCGCGGTTTCCCGTCTGTCGCGTGCGACGCGCCGCTCGCATGGTTCGCTGCCGCAGCATGTGTCCCGCCGCAGGTTCAATCAGCCGGCCGACGCCACAGCGCCGCAGGGCGCTTCTGAGAGGCGCGACTGTGAGCGCCGTGACACGCTACAGAGGGTAAAACGGGCTCGGAGCGTGACTGCCGCGCAGCTCACGGAGCTGCGCGGGTCGCCGAAGCGTTGTGGAGAGCCCGTTTTTCCACGGCGTCGAACCGGAGCGCCGGGTCAGAATGCGCCCTGCGGCGATGGCGCTGCTGCCTCGGGCAAAGAGAGGGCACCTACTGTTTCCGATAGATCGGCGACGTTGCTCTCGAGAATTCCCTGGTTCTCCTGGCGGAACGTGATCGTGAGCGTCCGGCCATCCTCGGAGATCGTGCGGCGTGCTGTTCCAAACACACGGCCCGCGTGCGACAGGACGGCCTCCGCGGTGCGCGCATCGACTCGTTTGAGACGGATCGTGTCGTAGGCCGGAGTGCCCATCACCGGATACTCGCGATCGAAGTCGGCTCGATACTCGATCACTTCCTCGCGCCCGTCTTCGCGGCGCCGGCGAATGGTGCCTTTCATGCCTTCGTTGTCACGGACGTAGGTGCGGACCTCGCCGCGCGGTGGAGGGCCGGGGGTGTACCTCGACTTGACCAGATCGAGCTGCCAGGACCCGAGCAGGAGATCCTGCTCTGCCGCAACCGGTTGCGCGCGCAACCGGCCGTCCGGACCGAAGAAGCTCGCCGTCGCGGCGAGCAGGAGGAACTGAACGAATACGAGTGAGCCACGCATGAGTGCCTCCTGGTGAGACTGGGGCCGTCGATGCGCCGCGGATTAGAGGCCTAGCGTAGACCTCCGGAGGTTATTCGCCAAGTGCGCGATCGATCTCTGGGATGACCTCGTCGTACGCCTTGAGCAGCGCGGGATCGAAGTAAGACACATCGCCCATGTAGTTCAGAATCGAGCGAAATACGCCTTCGAAATCCTGTGTCCACGATCGGCCGTAGATCGTGGACTGCACGATCGCCCGCTGGAGCCCTGCGTATTCCTGCTGAACCGTATAGACGCGCGAGAGCCTGAACGCGAGACCCGCGTCGATGTACGCGAGCGCTTGCGTTGCCAGCGCCACGTCCCACGCCGCCTGCTCGAAGAAGACCGGACCGACGCCCATCGTCATGTGCACAGTCTCAGCCATCCTCGCCGACGTCCGTGGCGCGTCCGAGGCGAAGAGGGTCGTCAGCTCCGTCTTGAGCGTCGCGTGGTAGTCCTTGCGACTCACGAGCGCGTCGCGGTTCGTCGTGATCTCGGTCCGAAAGCGCCTGAGAGACTCGGCGGCAAGCTCTCGATGCTCCGTACGTTCGCGCCACTGCTCTCCCATCAGGCCGAGGAAGACACCCGCGCTGATCAGCACGACCTCTAACGCGATCGTGACGAAAGACTTGCCTCGATGATGCGACTTCGACACCGGCGCGGGAACAGGTGCGGTCGGTTCTTCATCCTGGTGTTCGTCGAGTTTGGGTACGTGGACGTCCGGCATGGGGCGTAATGCTACCGCAGTCGGGCAAGCTTACTACTGGGTGCGTCCGAGGTGTCCGATGTTGTACACAGCGCCGGCGTAAATGGCTTTCGGTTGCGGGCCCTCGAGCGGCACGATGACACCGGCATCGAGCACCAGCCATCCGCGCACTTTCATCGTCGGCCCACAAAGTGCCGCAACGACCGCGCGATCGGCGCTCGGACCAGAGGTCGGTGGATATCCGAACAACTCCGCGACCCAGCCGAGCGCACCGTATGCCGGTCCACCGAACGCCATCGCCCACACGCTGCTGTTGTGCGGCGCGAGATCGTCCTCGCCAATGCGATGCGTGAAGCCTGCGTTTACGTCGAGCGACACACTGCCGAACTCACGGCTGGAAATCACGACGACGCCGACATCGGTCGTGCCCGTCCCGGCGCCTGATGCCGTCGAGCCGGTTGGAAACTTGATGCTCGGGAAGACCGCAAGGGTTGCGACGATTGGCGCGTGCTCGACCGCGCGCCACTTCACACCGACGAGGAGATCGCCGGCAGCGGCGTGGAGACCGCGTGAGTGGACGATCGGCGTCTGCAGCTCGAGTTGCGTGCGGCGCGTCAGGCCAATCTTCGCGACGAGCGGGGCCGTCTCGCCATGCGCGTGGTCGTCGTATCGATCGAACTCAGTGCCCGCCTCGATCTCAATCCATCCCGGCGCAACCGTCCACGCGTGTGTCGCAACGGATGGTCGCTCGGGCTGCGCGTCGTGAGGATTGGACTCCGTTGTCTGCGCGATGACGGCCTCTGGTAGAGCGATGCATGCCAGCAGGGCGAGCAGCTTCCTCATGTTCTGTGGCTCGTCGACTCTAGAGTTGTATACCTCGTCCGACGACCGTCGTGAACACGATCGCTACAACGAGCCCAGTGACAACCCATCCCCGTTTGAATGAAACCGCGCCTGCGCCTGCCTCATGCCGGCCCACGCGATTTTCAACGAGGCGTGGAATAGCCGCCAGTCCAGCCATCGCAGCGAATCCGCTGCTGACACCCGACAACAGGATGAGACGTGGCCCGATCGGATTGAACGCCGACGCGGCGACCAGCAGCGTGCTGCCGACCACGTACGCCAGCAAGACGAGACCAGGAATCTCGGCGCTCGACACTGAATTGTTTTCAACAGCACGAGCGAGCTCCCTGGCCGACAGGACGACGGCGCCGACGTACGCAGCGGCGCCCATCACGCCAAGCCCAATTCGCCAGGCCAGCTCCGGCTCCAGCCCCTTCACCACGACTGCCCAGTCGCCAGAGCCAAGAATCGCCGAATACAGCGGGTACCCGGATCCATTCAGCAGATTCACGGCGGCGAACAGCCACAGGAAGTACATGTTCGGAGAGAAGCGACGCTGTCGATGAAAGCGCGCCAGCGCAGCGCCGCCGATGATGATGTTGGCCAGGGAACCGGCTGCGGCAACGAGTCTGCTTTCGCCTGTCGTCTGCAGCGCCACTGAGCTGAGTGAGATCGCACTCACTCCAGGAACGAGGAGCACGGCGAGGCCATGACCGATGACCTCGTGAACCAGATCGCAGAGCGCGAACGCCGTGACCGCAATCGCCGCGATGGTGCAGCGGCCACCGGTCGTCACTCGACGATGGTGATTTGCGAAGCCTGGACTTCGAAAGGCTTGAACTCGCCGGACCGCCCGTACTTGTCGGTGGCGGTCACCGAGAATCGAACGATGCCGGTCGCCGTCTCCTGAGGCACGACCCACTTGGCGACCCAGAACTCGCGCTCGGGTTGCTTCTCCGTCGCCCGATAGCGCATAGGTATGTCCACGACCTTGCCGCCAACGTTGACATGCACGACGAGCTGAGCTGATTCTTCGCGCTTCCCCGTCGCGGGATCGGCAACGAACATCCGGAAACCAACCGGCTCGCCGCGCTTGAAGCGATTGCGGAGGATGCAGTTCTCGGGATGTCCCGGCGGTTGGAACAGTGCGATGTCTCCGTAGACGATCAAGCGGCCCTGTCCCGCGGCCGGCGGCGCTGGCGGAGACTGTAACGGTGCGCTTGAACCGGGTTCGGTTGCGACGAGCACCATGATGAGCAACGCGAGTGCGGCGTGTAGTCCTGTTGATCTCACGAGCGGATTGTAACAGGCCTCCCCTACTCTCGTTCAGCGATGACCTGGAGCAGGATTGGCGTGTAGATGAAGGCGTGTGGCTGACCTGAAAGGTCCGCCCAGTCGCGCTGCAGAGCGTCCAGTTGCTCCGGTTGAAGGAGCCCCTCGTCGACGAACTTCGGGCCGAAGTCATGAATCAGCCGGCCCCACCAGCTCCACCATCGATGCTGTGGGTCAGCCATGCCCCCGACGCATCTCACCGATCGGATTCTGAAGCCGGCGGACATCAATCGACGAGGCAGTGCCTGGCCCACTGTCACGTCGCCGCCGTGCCGGGCGTAGAACTCGATCCACGCGCGCGAGTTCGCATCGAAGGCCTCGCTCGGCGGAGAGCAGGTGACGCTGCGCAGCGTCAGGTACTCCATCGCGGCAAAGACGCCGCCCGGCCGCAGCGATTGCCTGATGTTTTCGAGCGCGACATCCATGTCGTCCCGAAGAAACGCGAGAAACCAGCGGCAGAACGCGGCGTCGAAGGGGCCAGCGATCGACTGACGTCGCGCGAGATCGGCGTTCACGACCCGGACATTCGTCACGCCCAGCGCACGAGCACTCTCGACCAGCGATTGCAGGTAGCTGTCCGCCTTGTCCACGGCGCAGATCTCGCCGGAGGGTCCGACGACTCGCGCGAGATCCAGGCTCGTAAAGCCAGGACCGCAGCCAAGATCGAGAATCGATCGGCACGAGGAGAAACCTGCGTCCTTCCAGAGCAGCTCGGTTTCGGGCCTCCACGCCTCGTGCTGCATGTGAAGGCGATCGACCTCCGCGTCATTCACGCCGATGAAATAGTCGGTGCTCATGGTCCGAATCTAGCGGCGTTGGCAAACATCGCCAGAATGGCGTTCTCCGTCTTCCCCTTCACGCGCGCCCACATCGTCCGGCCACGCTCCGTGCTGTCGGTGCCGACGCCAGACACGTAGCAAAACACCATTCGCGAATTCGCGGCGGCCATGGTGCGTGCGGCGGTGAGCGTCAGGTCATACGTCAGGCGCGTATACTCCGTCTCGCTCATGCCGATGGACGAGACGCCAAGGCAGAAGAAGCAGGCGAGTGACGGCGAGCACGATCCACTCGCGGGTCGGCCAGGCACTCGATCAAGGCCCCGGCCCCGACCATCCCGGTGGCACCGAAGAGCACGACCTTCATGCCGTTCCTCCAGAACCGACCGATGATTTTCGGTGCGCCGAGCGTCTAACATCAGTAGGAGGGTATCGCAGCTCTATGCAACTGAACACCTATCTGAACTACGGCGGCAACTGCGAGCAGGCGTTTCGTTTCTATGAAGAGCATCTCGGCGGCAAGATCACGATGCTCATGAGACACGGCGAGCAGCCGAATGCATCGAGTGTCGCGCCAGAATGGAAGAACGCCGTGCTGCATGCGCGGATGTCGCTCGGGGGAACGGAGCTCCTGGGTGCTGACATTCCACCCGATCGCTTTCAACCCATGCGAAGCGCGTATCTGTCGCTCAGCGTCGACAGCATTGAAGAAGCGGAGCGGGTCTACGCGCTGCTCACGGACGGCGGCCAGGTCTTCATGAAAATGGAACAGACCTTCTTCGCGAAGCGCTTCGCCATGTTGCGAGACCGCTTCGGGACGTCGTGGATGATTCTCGGCCCGCGCGCCGACGGCGCTTAGGCCTGGGGCTGCATCGGTGCGGGAGCGTCCTTGAACTTCTCGTACTTCCCGAGGACGACTCCCAGCCGATAGACGAACGGCATCACGACGGCTGTCACGAACGCCGGCAGCTCGAGCAACGCGAATTCCGTTCGATACCGCGTGACGAGAAATGCGGCGTCGAAGAGTCCGGGCCGTTTGCCGCCGTTCTCTTTCGTCGACGCAAACAGCGTGCTGAGAAAGAACTCGATGTTGCCCGGCGGAGTGCACCAGCCAAGCATCTGCGCCTCGTCGGTGCCGGCGTTCCACCATTTGTGCGGAGTGCCTGCACCCCACGCGACAGACTCGCCTGGTCCCGCGAATTGTGGCTCGCCGCCGGGCACCTGATATCCCACACGTCCGCGGACGACCTGGACGGCCTCTTCCTGAAGATAGTGCACGTGCATCGGAGGTCCGGCGCCCGGCTGCGCCACGCCGTCAATCCCCAGCCGCTCACCCGCCGGTCCCTGTGTCCGTCCAGTAAAGGTGATGAGCTCGCCGCTGCCGTTGTCGATCGTGTAAGGGTAGGTTTTGTTCATCAACTATCGACCGGCCAGGAACGACTCGACCGCCTGATTGAATGCATCACGCGCATCGAGATTTACGATGTGACCGGCGCGAGGAATGGTGACCAGTCGGGCACCCGCGATTCCCTTGACGAGCAGCCTCGCGATGTCCTTGATGTGCGGCAGATCCTGCTCGCCAAGGATCACGAGTGTCGGACACTTCACTTCCGAGAGCCGTCCGATCGCAGGTGGCGTCAACGGCTGGACCGGATTCGTCCTGTACGTCCACAGACGAACGTTGCTCATGACGAGATCCTTCACCGTCGCAGCGGCGCTCAGGTCATTCCGCAACGCCATGATCGGCGTGTCGGCCCACAACCTCGCCGCGCCTTCGGAATCCCCAGAACCCGCCGCCTTGAACACCGGCTGCGTCCACGTGAGCGGCGCGGACGGCACGTAGCCGCTGAGGCCTGGCGACGCAAGAACGACGCGGGCCACCCGATCCGGGTAGGCAATCGCGAAGTCGGTGGCGATGGTCGCGCCCGCGGAGAGCCCGATCAACGTGGCCTTGTTGATGCCCAGTGCGTCCAGAACCGAGCGCAGATCCTCGTGTTGCGCATACGGCGCGGACGGACCTTCTGACTTGCCGTGACCCCGGAGATCGTAAGCGAACCACTCTGAAGCGCTTCTCCAGGGCGGCAATCTGCGGCGCCCACATCCGGCGATCGACGCTGAAGGCGTGAATCAGGACAACCGGTTCCCCCGCGCCGCTTACTTCGTAGAAGATCCCGGCCGACGACGTGCCTGTCGTGGCCTGCGCCATAGCGATGGCTGGAACGAGAAACAGAAGCGCGCACACGCTCAGGCAGAGCGACGATCTCGAAGCCATCATCAGCCGAGTGTCACCGGAAGGAATCGCTGCATTGGCTCGCTCATAACGACCTTCGTGATGATGTCGAACCCGAGGTCGCCGTTGGTCATGATGATGAACGCCGTCTTCTTCTCGAGCGATGCCGCCGTCATCGCCTTGAACCCCGGGTTGTCACCGGAATGCGAGATGAGGTCGCCGCCCGACTTCTTGTGCTCGATCGCCCAGCCCAGACCCCACGACAGCGAATCCGTAATCTTGGCCTGCGGACGCACCATCTCCTGAAGTGATGCCGTCGTCAGGCGATACTGGTCGCTCGGCTTCGGGTCCAGCAGCTCGATCAGAAACCTCGCGTAGTCCGTCGGCGTCGTGTGCAGCTCGCCTGCCGACCCGTAGCGTGCGGCTTCGATCGCGGTCGCCTTCCTGTCGGCAATCATGCGCCTTTGTCTCGTCGTGCGGGCGTGCCATGCCCTCTTGATAGAGATAGCCACTCGACGTCATCCCGAATGGGACAAGAGACTCTCCTTCATGTTCCCGTCGAAGTCGGTCGCACACATCTTGAGGCCGTCATGGAGTGTCTTGCACGTGTTCGTGTCCACGTGACCGGTAAGGTGCGTCATGACCGATTGCAGGTAGCTATACCCCTCGCCTGAGTAGCTCCAGCGCTCGCCCGGTGTGAACTGAATCGCCAGCGGCTCTTTGTCCGATCGCCAGTTCGGGAACCCGGTCTTGTGAGAAAGCACGTGGCGCGCGGTGATCAGATCGAGACGAGGCTCGCCCTTCAGAAAACGATCGGGCGTGTATTTCGTCAGCGGCGTATCGAGGTCCATCACGCCTCTCTCGCACAGCTTGAGGATCTCGTACGCGAAGACGGTCTTGCTGACAGAGCCCGCCTCGAAGACCGTGTCGGGATCGACCGGCGCCTTCGACACGAAGTCTTTCACGCCATACGCCCCGCGCCATCGCAACTTCGCGTCGGTCACCAGCGCCATCGAGACAGCAGGGACGGTCGTGGCCTTCGCAAGCAGCGCAGGAAGTTGCTTCTCTAGCTCCGCAACTAACTCATCCCACCCGTCCCCGGCACCGGCGGCATCTTTCGGCGCTGACGTCGTCGATGCCTGGCGTGAGCAGCCTACGAGCGAAAGCAACGGGAGTCGCGAGGGCGGCTCGGCCACACTCGCGCAACGAATCTGCGTCGTCCCTTCATCGAGCCTTGTCCCTCCTCGGTCGAGGCTGAATTCCGAACCTCTTGTCATCGCGCGCAATCGCCTGCGCAACGTTTTCCATCGTCCGCTCGAAGTGCTTGTGACGCGAGTCGATATAGAGCCACTTCTTCAGGACGTCGTGCGGCGCCAGATGCCTGAACTCTTTGACGATCGCCGGTTGATGCTCGTATCCCGTACATACCAGCACGCCGTGCCACTTCCATCGTCCTGTCTTCGTTGGTTCGACCAGGATCATCATCATCCGGCCGAAGAGATAGACGGCCAGCCCGCCGAACATCCTCTTCGTGAAGAAGCTCCGATGCTGCGCGAAGGCATCACAGATCCATTCGTTGTCGAACGCTTTCATCCAGCCTGGCCCGATCGGACCCCATCTCCGAGTCTGGCAATCGTTGCCGCCACGAGTGCGGCGGCGTTCTCACTCGCGGTAGCGACGAACTGTTCGTAACTCGTCGCTGCCTGACCGTCGGCGCGATCGGTGATGCTTCTGATCACGAGACACGACACATTGAACTGGCGACACGCCTGAACGACGGCGGCTCCTTCCATTTCGATCGCCGTCGCGCCAAGAGAGCTCCGAAGCTCGGCGCGACGCGCGAGATCCGCCATGAACACGTCACCCGTCACGATCACGCCTTCGACGATCTGCGGCGTCCGCTGTTCACCATTCGGTGCGGCGACCGCTGGCAGCTTCAGCCCTTGCGAAGACGATCTCGCCAATGACAAGAGCGCCTCAGGTGCTGGCACCAACAGTGGATCGAGACTGCCTGTCACCGCGTTTCGCATCCCGCGTCGTCGAATACCGTCCGCCAGCTGCATACCCGCGTCGTGTTGCGCCACGATCTTCCCGATCACGACATCACCAGGGAACAGAG
Source organism: uncultured Acidobacteriota bacterium (assembly GCA_963745495.1). Classification (GTDB taxonomy): domain Bacteria; phylum Acidobacteriota; class Vicinamibacteria; order Vicinamibacterales; family CAVVIG01; genus CAVUXJ01. The sequence goes on along the minus strand of CAVUXJ010000015.1, from coordinate 11,075 downwards.
CCGGATCGACGGCTCCTGCGGTTCCTGAGAACAGGATGGCTGACGGCTTGAAGTGGCCGATCAACAGCGTCGTGATGATCGCGGCATTGACTTTCCCGGCACCTGAACGCCCAACGACGATGCGCCGTCCGTTCAGCGTGCCTTCGCGGAACACGTACCCCTGGACGGTGACCTCGCGACTGTCCTGGAGACGTTTCTCGATCGGAGCAATTTCTCCGGCGATCCCGAGCACTCCGACGACGGACTGACCGAAGGTCGTCGCTGGGAACAGGACGAAAAGGGCGAGAGCAACAACGCGAACGCCTGAATGAGCACTCATGCGGAACTCTTCCACGCTGTCTCACCGTCTATTGCGGGACTTCGTCGCGAAGTATCGCGTACATGAACTGATCGAGCACGTGGCCGTCCTTGATCACGCTCTGCCGCATTCGCCCTTCGAGCCGGTATCCGGCCTTCTCGAGGATGTGCGCTTCGAGCGCCATCGCGCACCGTGCATTCTGGCAGAACGATCACAGGCCAAACTGCCGCAGGTGATGGTGCGTGTGACGATAGGCCCACCGCTGCCAGTCCCCAAGCGTCATGGTGCCGAGCACTCCGTGCACGGGTTCGAGCGCGCCCGGCCTCGCGGTGGCAATGCCATCGATACCCGCAATGGCCCGCGCGAGATCCCTCGCGAACTCCGACGGCTGCGTACCATCTGCTTTCGGATTGAGCATGGGGCTGGTTGGAAAGCCGCGCGGCCACGGGAGCGGCGCCCACAGCACGACGGCCTTGACGATCGGCCGACTGCGAGGGGGAATCGGGGCCGGTCGCGGCCGGGTAAGCAGGACCATCGCCGCCGCGTCGCCGAGGTGACACAGCATCTCCTGTGGCGTCATCGTTCCCCAGCGACGCGCGCTGTCCGGGCGGAGCATCTCCAGACGTGCCTTCAATGACCGGACGACTTCTGGATCTGCGACGGTTCTCATCGACGTCAGACTCCGTGCCCGCCGATCGGAACGGTTTCGACGCGACTGCTGAAGCCGGCGATCATCGCCCGGCCTTTTGCGATCGCGGCCTGGACCGCGGGCAACGACAGCGATGCCTTGTGACTGGCTTGAGTGTCCCACACCTCAGTGATCCAGAGGGCATCGGCATCGGCCTGATCGGTCGCAATCACGTAACTGAGACATCCCGGCATCGCCTGCGTGCCTTCCAGCAGAATCGCGACGAGTGCGTCCCGCTGTCCGGGCACCGCGTTGACCTTGCTGATCAATCCGTACATCTGACCCTCCGGTCGTGCGTGATCCCGAATAGAGTATCGCCGCGGAGCAAGACCCGGCTGCCGGTGTCTATTGAGACATGCTCGTCTACGCGCTTGTGACGCTCGTCGCTGTGCTTCAGGCGTCGTCGTGGGTCGATCCCGCGCGACATCAGATGCAGATGGTGAACGTCGCCGACGGCGTGCAGCTCGAAGTGCTCGACTTCGGTGGCAGCGGACGTCCCATCGTCCTGCTCGCGGGATTCGGCAACACGGCACACGTGTATGACGAGTTCGCACCAAAGCTGACCGGGGCAGGTCATATCTACGCCGTCACACGACGTGGGTTTGGTGTCTCATCTCGCCCGCAGTCCGGCTACGACGTCGCGCGTCTTGGGGAGGATGTCCTCGCGGTCATCGAGACGCTGCGCCTGGAGAAACCGGTGCTCGTCGGTCATTCGATGGCCGGGCAGGAGCTGAGTTATCTCGCGTCAGCGCATCAGGATCGAATCGCCGGGCTCGTATACCTCGACGCCGCCTATCGATACGCGTACGACGTGCCGGGCGAGTTCGAGAAGGACTTCCCGAGTCTTCCCGCTCCGCCTCCCACACCGCCCGCTGTGGCTCGCCCTCCGTTCACGCTTCCCGAAGCCGAACGACGTCAGCCTCGTGGAGAGACAACGGCTCGCGAGGCAATCCCTGCGGGCGGCCGCCAGTTCACGAAGATTGGACTCCCGGCGCTGGCCATCTTTGCCAGCCCGCACGACACCGGTGCCGCGACACCAGACCCCGCGTTCGATCGCTTCGATGAAGCGGTGACTGAACGCCAGGCGCGCGCATTCGAACGGGGCGTCCCCGGCGCACGCGTGCTGCGATGGCCTCGTGCGAGTCACTACTTGTTTCTGACTCGGCCAGCCGATGTGATCAACGAGGTCACCGCGTTCACGGCTGGACTGCGCTGAGCCAGTGCAGCAGGTTGAGCGCGAGGCGATAGTTTTCGCGCGCATCCGGTGCGTTCATCCCGATCGGACGTTTATCAGGTCCAACCACTTGCGCGCTGAACATCGCCGCCTCGCCGAACACCGCGACTCGCCCCTGACCGTGATACACGACGGCTCCCTGGAGAAGGTTTGTCGCCGAGATCCGGGGCGTCCGCTCAGAGAACTGGAAGGCGACCTCGGAAGCAGTAACTGATAGCCGTCGCGCAGGACCAGCACGGGTTCGGCCCGAAGCGCGGGATCGAGACGAAAGGCCTGCCCGGTATACGTCGTCACCGAGTCAACCCGTTCGCTCGCTTTCCGGCCATTGGCAATCGGGCCTGACGGCAGAGAGCCGTCCGATCGGCGGTATGTGATCTGGCCGCTGCCGGCGGAGTCCAAAGCGAAGCCATTCTGAAATCGAACGCCGAAGGCTGCTGCGAGCCCCTGGGCATGGCCGGCGAGCGGCATGTGGTCAGCGATCAGGAGCAACGAACCGCCCTGCCTAACCCACACTTCAACTGCGGCGATCTCTGGATCAGTAAACGCAGAATAGGTCGGCAGGGGCGCCCAATCAGCCTCACTCTGCTTGTGCATCGCATTCGCGATGACGAGAACATCCGCGCGACCCAGCGACGCAGCGGTGAACGGCTCGCGATTCGACTCCACCCTGTAGCCGTCGAGTCGCAACAACTTCGCAAACGGTGCGTACCCTCCGTCTTCAGTGTGAAAGTTCAAATGAGCAGCGTCGATGACGACCCTCGGACCTCGGCCCGTTTGGTACGCCGGCTCCGCAATCTGGGCGCGAACGCGCTGTCCTGAACTTGCTGGGCTTCGACGACAACAACTGAGAGACCGATACTGGCGGCGAGTAATCACCGCGTCGTGGTTCACGTTCCTCATCTCGTTCAACTTAGACTCAGCGCCGGCTTCGAGAGTTGCTTGCGCATGACCACGCACGGCATCGACTTGCCGGACATCAGCACGGCTTCGCCGCGCTGCAGTTCTTCGAATCCATTCGCCTTATAGAACTCGACGCCGGCCAGCGACGCCTGGATCTGAAGACTGGTCGCTTTGTGGGCACGCGCATGCTCTTCGGCAGCCGACCCGCGACTGACGCGCCATCCCGCGCACGTCAACTCGATGCGTCGCAAAGCCCAGCACCACCTGCTGTCCTTCGAGTGGCCGATGGCGACGAACACCTCGCCGCCCCGCATGGCATCTCGCGACGATCGTCGAGGTGCGCCAGACTCGCCTGCGCTTCGGTTGCCCCGCGAACTGTCACACCAGCCGCGCCATAGCCCCGTGCATCCTTCGGCTCCGGCGCAGCGTACCATCATCCACGGATCTTCGTCGGGCCCGACCCGCGTCGTGTGCCCCTTCCCCGTCACATCTTCGGCCAGCAGCACTCGTCCCGGCGCGAGCAGCACCTTCTTCCCGCCGACGACATCCACCTCACCACGTCCGCTGACGATGATCACGTACTGGCGTTTCGACGCCGGATGCCCCGCCCACACGAAGCCGCGCGGCCAGCGCAGGAACTGCGCGCCGGTCACTTTCACCGATTCCGATTCTTTGAGCTCCGCGCGCAGCTTCGCCGGCCGCCACGCGACCTCCTTGTCCTCGGCGTGCGACTGACCGTCGGCGCCCGTATACAGTCGTGTGACGGTCGTCGTCGCCTGACTTTGTGCGGCCACATGGCTGGCACTGGACACTACCGCGAGGCTTATGACGACGATGACGAAGCCGAGTCGGGTGACTAGTCGCATGGGTCCTCCGTGGAGTGAATTCAACAAAGCGGCTTCGGTGGGTCAACCCATCGACAGGCACCGGGACGCCCGGCACGCGACTTCAGCTTTTCAGGCAACCTGAATGGAACGTAGCCGGCATCCACCGGTCCAGACGGTCTGGCCTCCGTTCACTCGCCACTGTTCGAATCGCCAGCTTCGCGTCGCCTTCAGCGCGGAATCGTTCAGTGCAGGGCACTTTGACCACAGCACTCGCGCGGCCGTCACCGCTCCTGAAGCGTCCACGTCTAGTTCGGCAATGACCACGCCTTCATCGCCGGCCGCCAGCGACTGCTCGGGATACACGGGCTTCACGTCCTTGATTTTTCGCGGTGCCGACACGGTCGCTGATTGGACCGCCTGCAACTCCCAGGGCGCGCCAACCCCTGCTGCGGCTGCGATCAACATCCAGGCTAATCGAGTTCTCATAACCTATAAGACACCGAACGAATGGGCGTCATCGGACCATGTACCTCACAGCGAGTCCAGATAGCATGACCCGACTCCGAAGACCGTGTGCGTCATCAGGCTCTTGAGCCTCGCCTGCGTCGGATTCGGCGTTCGTGATGAAGCGACGCCGAGTCCGAGCGACGGTTGCAGGACAAAGAACGGGAAGACAACGGTGGCAAGCCCGTAGAACAGCACCGGCAGCAACGTCGGTCGAGCGAGCCACTTGCCGACGCGAGCACGACGAACACGAGCGCCAGTGTGACGCCGATGCTGTAGTGAGCGACCCAGCCAAGCGGCGCACTCGAAGGGTCATGTCCGGTCCGGCGGCGGCAATACTCAGCCTGAATGGCCACGCGGCATGTGGCCAATCCGCGCCAAGCAGAGACGTTCCCAGACTGGACATCGCGTGCGTCCATGCTCATGGTCGCTCGCGGATGCCGGACTATCTCCCGATTCTGAACGATGTGCATGAATCGCCGCTCAAGAGCAACCTCAAGATCTGTGCCCGGGTGCCAGCGGCCAACTGGGATGATGGTCAACTCACAGCGCTCGGAGCCTCGACTCGCATAACGTCGGCCACCAACGCCTCTGGAACGGCTCCGTCGCGTCATCCCGAGCACCTCTCCAAGAGTGTGCGCGTCACGAACATGCTTCGGATCGATCGGCGAGACCGCGACGCCCGACCCAGCGTGTGCACCTTGTGCTCGAAGATCCTCTCCAATGGAAGAACGACGGAACCGTGTGCGCCCCCAGCTCAGCCCGTCTGCGCGCCGACGATTGGACGACGGGCTGGAGAACCATTGGCGTACGGCGTTACGGGACGGGTCGACGTGCTCGACCTTCGGGCCTGCGCGATGAGAGCAGCGGCAGTCGTCGTCGGTGCCGATGAAGGCATCAAACACGGATGGGACATCCACCTGACGCAACACGCGCAACGCGGCGCTCATCATCGGCTCACGTCAGTACCCGCGCGCCGATTGATCCTCACGTAGAACTTCGCGAACGGCTTGACCGGAATCATCCGCACCACGACTTCGCGAAGGTAGCACGCCACCGGATTCGTCGTCCGCATGATGCGCGCCGTCCGGCGCCCCTGCTGCGAGCAGCGTCGCCGTCTTCGCCAGTCGCTCGCGTTCGTACGCGCGCAAGGCGCGCTCGGCATCGACGTCGCCGGTGAGCGCCTCTCCCAGCGCCACCGCATCCACGATCGCCTGCGCCGCGCCCTGGCCAGTGTGCGGCAACACCGGGTGCGCCGCGTCGCCCAGCAGCGTCACAACGCCTCTTCCCCAGAACGGAATCGGATCGCGGTCGACGAGCTCGTCGAAGCGCAGATCGTCGGTGGCTGACGTCACCGCGCGAAACGTCGCATCGAATCGCGGCGACATGTGCGCCAGGATCGCCGCTCGGATCCTGCATGCCGCGCGGAACCAGCTCGCGCGCCAGCGAGAGGAACCAGTAGATACCGGTCTCGCTGGCGCGAACCAGCACGGATTCCACGCCCCGACCGAGGTAGTAGACGGCATAGAGATCGCCCAGGTGACGCAGGGCGCCGTGCACGGCGCCGCGCACCGCCACGATGCCGCTCGACCGCGGTGGCGGTTCCGCCGGATGCAGCGCGCGGCGGACGACCGAGCCGACGCCGTCGGCGCCGATCAGCAGGTCGCCTTCGCGACTCCGCCGTCCGCCATCTGCAGCGTCACGCGAGCGCCGGTCACCGTGAATCCGGTGACCTCGCTTCTCGAGCGTGATCGCGTCCACGCCAACCGCTTCGAGCAAGGCGCCGTGCAGCGCCGGCCGCAGCGCCATGACCATCGGGCCGCCGAGTGCCTCGGGTGGCAACTCGGCGCGCTTCAGGACGGTGCCGTCCATCCGGCGCAGCTCGCCGCGTCGCGGCTCGAAGCCGCGAGCCAGCACCGCGTCCGCAACGCCGAGCGTTCGCAAGGCCGCGATCGCGTTCGGCGCAAGGCCGAGTCCGAAGCCGAGCTCGCGCGGAGACGCCGCCCGTTCGAAGATGCGGATCGTCCATCCTGCCTGCCGCAGCGCGATACCGGCCGACAGGCCGCCGATGCCGGCGCCGACGATCAGGGCGGTGCGGGTCAATGACTTCACGAGTGCGGCGAGGTCTCGCGACGAAGTCTACCGCGCCCCACCGCATCTCACGATACCTGTACGTCGAGCGAGGGAGATGCAATGGTGAGAAATTTGAGATGCGTGCTGGTGGTCGTCGCGTTCGTATCGATAAGCGGGCCAGCCGCAGCACAAACGCAGTCACTGGCACAGGCCTCGGCGCAGGCGCGCAAAGGACCCGCCGTTGACCCGGGGCTCCGCGCCGATATCGAGCGCCTGATGGACGTGACCGGCGTGTCCGCGACAAGTGTGCAACTGGCCGGCGCCGTGACGGACGCGTTTCTCAACGGCCTCAGACAAACCCAGCCCTCGGTCCCTCCCCGCGTCGTCGGAGATCGTCCGCGAAGTCATGAACACCGAGTTCGCACAGGCGTTCAACGGAAGCGAGATCAGAGGTCAACAGATCGCGCTCTACGCCAAGTACTTCACACAGGAAGATGTGAAAGGGCTGCTGGCGGTCTACGAGACCGATCTCGGGAAGAAGACAATCGCCGCGATGCCCAGTCTCACGCGTGAAGGAGCGGCGATGGGCGAGCAATGGGCAAAGGCCAACATGCCCCGCGTAATGGAGGTCCTGGAAGCTCGCCTGAAGTCCGAAGGTCTGATGCCCGCGACAGCGAAGCTGCGCTGAATCTCGCGCGACGTCCGACCTACGGTCTGATCGTGACCTTCTTGATCACCGGCGGCGTCAGCGGCTGGCTCATGCCGCCGTCGGCGCCCATCGTCGTCGGCGTGTCGGCGAGCGCATCGACGACGTCCATGCCCGTCGTGACGCGCGCGAAGATCACGTAGTTCGGCGGCAGCGGATAGTCCTGATGCATGATGAAGAACTGGCTGCCGTTGGTGTTGGGCCCGCCGTTGGCCATCGCGACGCAGACCGCGCCGATAGCCGCCGCGATAGAGCGGCGACTCCGGGTTGATCTCGTCGGCGAACGGCGCGCCCCACGCGCTCTCGCCGCCGGTGCCGTTGCCCGCCGGGTCGCCGCCCTGAATCATGAAGCCGCTGACGATGCGGTGAAACGTCAGGCCGTCGTAGTAGCCGTGCTCGGCGAGCAGCCGGAAGTTCTCGACGGCTTTCGGCGCGTCTGTCGGAAAGAACTCGATCTCGATCGAGCCCTTGTCGGTCTCGATGACGCCGTGCATGCCGCCGGAGCTCTTGGCGCCCGCCGGCACTTTCGGATTGCCTGGCCCGCTCGCCGGTGAGCTGCAGCCGAGGAGCCCTATGAAAGAGACACACAGAAGAATGCGAGAGCAGACTGAAACGAAATCACGTGGTTGCAGATGTTGGATGGACACGTGACGAGAATAGCACCAGCTTGAACTGCGCATCGTCGAGGAGCGCGAGCCTGACCGCGTCGATGAAGCCCAGGACGAAGGGCACGGCTGTCCAGAAGAAGACGCAGCACCAGACGCCCTTTCGATGGTGACCGAGATAGAAGTGATGCACGCCAAAGATCCCACCGACGAACGCCAGGTGTCACGGCCACCGTTTGCGATCGGCCTGATCGTCTTGGAGGGACTCCAGCCGCATCGAGAATAGGTTCAAGCGTCGCGCGCAGCACGGCACCATGAGGGCTGACGACGGTGGTGACAAGGGACTGCCAACCAACAGAGAACGCAAGCGGCCGCTCGAACGCCGCCCCGGCTCTGTCGAAGTAGATCACCGAGCCCTGGATGCGCCCGGGCATCATGACGCGGCGAAGCCACGACACGACTGGAGACGGCGGCGGCCCTTCGATCAACGTCGGAGGGCCGAATGTTTCTGTGAACCGGGTGCGAAGGTCACGCCAGCGCTCGTTGCCGCCCAGCGCCACCACGATGATGCGCTCCGGACGCACACGGGCGGCCGCCTGCTCGATCTCCCACCAGAGATTGGCCGTGTCACCAGCTCTGACGACGACCAGCGCGGCCCTAGCCATTAAGTCGGTGATCGTGTCCCTCCAGTGGTCGTCGTCGACATATTTCCTCGCCGCACCCAGCTCCGGGAGGCGTTCGCCGGGCTTTCCGATGGCAACGACCGGGCCGGCCCGGTCCATGATCCACGCCATCTCCTGCTCGGGGCTCACGGCGGCGGTGTAGTGGAGTCCCTTGTACACGCGTGACAGCGGTCCTTCGACGCCGTGAAGCTCGTCATCGCTGCTGAAACTGCGCACGTAGACCACCGGTGGTCGTTCGTCACGACGCATCGCCTCGTCGGCAGACGGGACCAGATACTTCCAACTCGAACGGTAGAGAACAACGGCAGTACGTGCAGTGTAGACAAAGAGCCCGAGCCCCAACACGCCGGCGACGGCGACTCGTGCGTCGGCATTCGATCTGACGATCGAACGCATTCGTATCGATCACCGCCGCGAAGAGCAAACAGAAAAGCATCAGGTTGGATGCCGCCAGTCTCGCGAGCATCGCGCGACGGGCCAGAGGGTCTTTGACCAACGACAGGTTCTGCAGGCCGGACAACAGCAGCGCGAGCCCAACAGCCGCGACGTTACCCACGATGAAGAAGGTGATGACCGCGCCGGAGCTGTTCGCGACGGTCGGAGAGTCGAGCCAACGTGCGGCGGCAACGTCCTCGAAGTAGGCGAACCCACCCAGCGAAGCCATGAGCAGCGCGAGGCCGCCCAGCGCAAGGACCATCTGATCTCACCAGGAAGGCCGTGGATCGAGTCACGCTACGTCCGAACGTGCTGCTCGAGAATCGTCGAAATCGAGAGGGGCGCGAGATCCGGCTCGATCCACTGCGCGCGTGCGGTCGTGGACATCAGCCGATCGGTTGAATAGAAGGCGGACAGCATCCGCTTTGCCGCAAGCGGGCTGTCCAGCAGCATCGCCACGCGATCCGGCAATGGCGCCGCCGGACCCGCGTCGAGGAACTGCGCCAGCAAGCGAACGTAACAGACCGTGATCGTCTCGTGATATCCGTGCGTGTCGCTGTTGACGCCGCCGTGGCTCTCATTCAGCCGACGGATGCCCGTTCGCAGCCGTGCGAGCGCCTCTTCTGCGCCGTAACGGTGAACGTGCCACAGCCCGACGACGAGGTGCGCGGAGTGGGTCCACGCGCTTTCAGGAAGCGAGCACGACTGAAAACGCGCAGCAAAGTCGTCGACCTGGTGACTGAACCACCGCAGCGGCTGCACCTCGACGAACGCCCGATCGACCGGCTGCTTCAGTAGATATTTCGGGCCCCGGTAAGCGTCGAACAGCGCCTGGTGCACGCGCAGCGACAGGTCGTCTTCGCGCGTGTAGTAGTCACGCACCCATGACAACAGGAACTCGAGCATCTCGTCCTGCTGCTCTTTCGATGCGTACTTGCGTGGCTCCCATGGCCGGCTTCGGCAATTGGACAGGCACGCCTCCATCCCGGGCTCCATGAACAGGAGGACCGGCGAGTGCTCGAGGAATGTCTGCGTCAGCTCCGCGTAACACCCTTCGACGACCCAACGTTCAGTCGACTCGCAGAAGGCCTTCGCGTCGGCCGTTCGAGCGTCACGATTTCGCAGCAGGCCGATTTTGCCGGGCTCCCACACGATGGAGTCGAGCTCGAGCGGGGTCAGCGTATGGACCGCGGCTAGCTGGTACGCGAGCGTGGACTTCCCTGAGCCGGAGTTGCCGATGATTGCGATGCGCATGAATGAGAACGATGAGGCGCCAGCGTCGTAGCTTCCCGCAGAGGGATTCTACGGTGAATTGTTCAGTGGCTCTCGAACCAGGGCGACGGCTGCATCGGTAAGTTGAAAACTGAGATACGCTCCACCCGGAGGCTGGTGAGCCAGATTCTGAAGCGTTTGAGCCGGCGCTAGGCCGGCGACAGCGAGCAGAGACAGAGCAAGCGCGAATTGTAATTTTCCGATCATAGTCAAACCGTCCTTATTGAGGCGGCGAATGCCTGACGCTCGGATGCGCCGAGCTTGAAATATTATGGCTTCGCGCACTGCGGCGATAGTTGTCATGTGGATTTTGAAAGTCAAGCGAGAAGATTCTTAGGTCGGTGTCGTAATCTGATGTTCATTATAGATCGAGCCCCAGCTTCCGGGGCCGATCTACGAAATCAAGAAACCGAAGATTTGGTCCAGTTCGTGTCGGCGATGTGAATCTGTCTCAGCGAAGGACTCGGAAAAGCTCATCGAAGGAGCGACTTCTGGCTCGACCATGTTTGTAGGCGCATTTCGAGGCAGAAACCCTCGACCAGGGGCGGTGGCTGCAACTCCGGGCCGGGCGCTTGGAACCCGTGGCAGACAAGGAAACGTCCTGCGCAAAAGAAGAAAGCGCGGCGATCAAGGAGCTCTTTTCGCTCCGCGGCATGTGATCTGCTCAAAATAGGGTGACAATAACCGAATCAGAGGCCATCACAAACACCATGACCACGACGATCCTTTCCAATTCTGCCTTCACTTCCGAGCTTTCAGGATCAAAGGTGCTTCTACTCCAGCCGGTTCTGGCTGTCGCCGCGGCCGTTTTTTGGCTCATCGCGCTGCCATTTGCCGCTGTGTCCATTAT
>CAVUXJ010000014.1:0-212306 GCA_963745495.1 uncultured Acidobacteriota bacterium | reverse complement strand
TGAGCCGTGAACCGCGCACGTTCCGGGGCCATGAACCGTTTTCCGCCATTTTTCTCCGCCCCGGAGCTTGGACAGCATGCCCGGCAGGTGGTGGTTCGCGGGATGCTGGAGTAAGTGTCTGCGCCTGGGGTGTCTCGGCGGAACGGCACTGGTATGAAAGGGGCTGGGGCCACGCTCTCGATGCTGCTTTTGTCGGGGGTTTTGGTGGCAGCCGCTCAAAGCGCTTCCGGTCCGTCTATCGGGAGCGGGGTGTTTACCGCGGCCCAGGCCAAGCGAGGGGACGACGCGTATCAGGCCAGTTGCTCGGGCTGCCATGGAAGCAATCTTCGCGCAACGGACCCAGAGGCGGTGGATCTCACGGGTCCGGCCTTCCGGGCCAGGTGGGACGGCAAGACCCTGGGAGAACGTTTCGAGAGGATACGGGACACGATGCCGCTGGGGAATGGGAATAGTCTCGGCGACAAGACGTATATGGACATCCTGGCGTTCATTCTTCAGGCCAACGAGTTTCCGCCAGGAAATCAGGAGCTCGTACCCGACACCGCAAAACTGATCGTGTTCGTACAGAAGCCTTGAGGCCGCCAACCATCATCACGAGTGAGGAGAGGGCCATGAAGACCGATACCAAAGGGCCGAATCCCGTCAGCCGGAGAAGCTTCCTCAAGACGACTGTGGCGAAGGGTGGGGCCGGAATCGCCATAGCGGCGGCCGGACTGCAACCAAAGGAGGCCGAGGCCGCCGACATCAAATGGGACCGGTCGGCGGATGTGGTGGTGGTCGGTGCGGGGGTTTCGGGGCTCGCGTGCGCGTGCGCGGCCCGCGATGCCGGGGCCTCGGTGATCGTCATCGAGGAAAATTTCGACATCGGTGGCCGCGGCATCATGAGCGGCGGGAGCATCCAGCTCGGCGGCGGGCACAGCCTGCAGAAGAAATACGGCACCGTGGACTCGGCCGACATGATTTTCGCGGATTGGACCCGGCACGATCACCCGTCGTCCCGTTACAGCAATCGCGACATCGTCCGCAAGTTCGCCGACGAGAACGCCGCCACGTTCGAGTTCCTACTGGCCCACGGCGTCCAGTTCACCGGTCGCGAGGAAAGCGGAGGCGGAGCCACGACGAACGCCGGCCGAACCTACCAAACCGTGGAATGGCACATCCCGAGCCAGTTGATAGCGCCACATCGCGGCCGGAACGGGTCCGGACTCGTCAGAAGGCTCGAGGAAAGCGCGCGCAAAGCGGGCGTGCAAATCCTGCTGAAGCACTCGATGACGCGCATCATTCGCGAGAAGCCCCAGTCGGGGAGAGTGCTCGGAATCACCGCCCGGGTCAATGGAAAAGACATCAACGTTCAGGGGAAGAAAGGCGTGTACGTCGGCACCGGCGGGAACCCGGGCAACGTCAACTTCCGCCGGACGTTCAATCCGCGGCTCACAGAGGAGTACCAGCAGGCGTGTGCCCCGTACGCCCGTCAGAGCGGCGACGCCGAGGTGATGTCCATGGACATCGGGGCCTCGCTTTGGACCACGGCACTGCAGACCTCCGAGGGCGGCGCGGCGATCACCAGGACGTCGCACATCGGGTGTCAGTGGGGTTATGGTCAGGTGGTCATCGAGACCGACAGCCCGATCTTCCATCTTGCGCGGGCCACCGGGCTCACCGTGGCGAGCTGGCAAGATGTGATCCTGGTCAACCAGACCGGCAAGCGGTTCTGGAACGAGCTCGACGGCGGCTACAACTTCATCGCCGCCGCGATGGCGTAAAACGGAGATCCGGACAAGTTGAACGGAGGGGGGCCGATCTGGGCCATCTTCGATGCCGATGCCGTTGCGCGCGAAAAGTGGAATCCAACGCCGCCCAATGTGGACCCGCTGTATTTCGCGAGCGGTGCGACTCTGAAGGAACTGGCGGCCAACATCAAGAATCCGTACCAGAAGAGGCCGATGCCGGGAACGGTCCTCCAAGAGAGTGTCGAGCGGTACAACTCCTTTGTCACCTCGGGCGTCGACACCGACTTCAAGAAGCCCAAACCGATGTACAAGGTCGAGAAGCCGCCCTTCTATGCCGCGTGGGCGACTCCCATCCTCCACGATTCGCTCACCGGCCTCAGGGTCAATACCGACCAGCAGGTGATCGATATTCACGGTCAGGTCATCCCCGGCCTCTATACCGGCGGCGAAAGCATGGGTGGCTTGGCTCAGCATGGCCTGGGCAGAGACCTCGTCTCTGGCCGTATCGCTGGACTTCACGCCGGAAGGTCGACGCGTAGCACCAACTGACGACAAGACGCCGCGAGGGCCGGGCTCGGATTTCCGAGCTCGAGCCCTTCTCGGAACGAGCGGCGAACTGAAGGCCTCGAGTCGGTCCCACTCCGGCTATTCCCTCGCAGACAGACGAGCGTCATGAGAAAGAAGGTCGAGCGCGCGGACGAGACCGCCGACGCATCCAACCAGCTTGGCGATGAGCCGGCCGCCTGCTGCGGAAGTCGACGCCGGCACCGATATTGTCTTGAAGATCAAGGTGTCCTGCCCTCACGGATGCGACCTTCGCGGCGAAGTCGTCAACGTCATCGCGCCCGATGGCGCCGTCGTGGCCGGCTGTGGGCTTACCGATTTTTCCGATCACGCCAACGAGACGGCGGAATTCGCCTTCACGGCTCCGGACGAGGTGGGCGAGTATTCGTGGACTCTCGTGTTCCCGAAGCACGAGGCCGAAGGCGCTATCCATGAGGAAGGCTCGCTTCCGATCACAGTCACGACCCTTGCCCACGACACCAGCCTGGCGGTGTGGAGTGTTTTTCGTCGCCGATCGTGATCGACCATCCGTTCCGCATTCACGTTGGGGCAACGTGCTCCGCGGGCTGCGACCTTACAGGCAAGGAAATCGAGATTTGCGACGAAACCGGCGCCCGAGTAGCTCGCGGGAACCTTGGTGAAGCCCCGTGGGACGGAACCCGGGCGCTCTATTGGACAGAGGTCGACCTGGTTGCTCCCGCGACGGCGGGTTCAACCTCGCGGTCGATCGGGTTCGCGCCGACAGAGTTGCGGCTGCCCCACGGCGGGGCGTCCGCCCGATTCGGATTCGAGACCGTCAATCCGCCGCAGTATTCGGTGAACGTCAAGGTCGTCCAGAAGGACGCCGGCACGCCTGTCGAGGATGCCCAGGTGCGCCTGGGCGTGTAATTCGCCTGCTCGGACCCGACCGGCCTGGCAAAAGTGGCGCTACCCCAAGGCACATATGGCCTTGACGTGCTCAAGACAGGCTACGAGGCCTTCTCACGAGTCCTGGATGTGAACGACGACCTCACCGTGGACGTTGAAGTCGCGGTCGTCCCGCCGGAGAATCCCGACGCGCATTGGCTGTTTGATCCGACGAAACGGGTGTGAAAACGCCGACGGCTATTTACTTTGCCTTCACCAGCACTGCCCTGTAGACCGTGTTCACGGTGCCTCCCGGAAACCAGGTGGCCGCGCCCGCGGGGAGTGACGACGTGTAGGTGAGCGTCCAGGTCGATCCTTCGGTGACCGTCTCGGCAAACGTGGGTCCGGACCGACCCGACCCAAGACAGATGTTGCACGGGCCACCTGCGTTGAAGAAGAACTGCACGAAAATCGGTGGGCCGCTGGCGGGTGTCACCGTCGCGATACGGGTCGTGGGATCCACTTTGCTGATCACCCCGGTGATCGTCTGCTCTTCGCCAGCCGCCCAGGCGACCGCAGCGATCAAGAACAGACCAAGGACGGCCGCCCCCGTAGCCGCAATCCTGTTCGATTTCATGGCCGTAACCCCCACTTTTGACGAGACCCCGGCGCGGTGCTAGGCTCACACCCTGCTTCTCGACTGGTGAGCAATTGTAGGGGCATCGCATTCGGTCCGCAAGGGCTGGCCGATCTCGGGCTTTTCTGCCTCTCCGCGGAGTGGGCGCGCTCCAGTTTCGGGACGGAGGGAACGACATGACGACGACCAGGGGAGCGGCTATCGTCCTGTCCGCCTTGGTTGCCGCGGTCTCTTTTCCCAGTGCGGCCGGGGCTCAGTGTTATCTGGACAGCATCGCCAGCCCGCAAGAGATAGCGGGCGGCTGGACCATCCACGAGGACCGTCGGATCGTCAAACAAGTGGACAGCGCCCCGTACGAGCAGGACGGCGCGGGGAATTGGTTTGTCGACCGCGAGACGACGACGCTTCCGATGTGCAGCGTGTTTGACGACCTCGGAGGTTACAGCCTCCGGTCGTACATGTTGCAACCGGTCGTCAGCAAGTCACGAGTGAAGATCTGCCAGGCGACCGAGACCGGCGGCAGCGTGCCGTTTGTACCGCCGGACGCGAAGCCACGACCCGCCGACACCGCCTACGAGGTGTACTCCCCGTGCAGACCGGCCGTACCCGGGGCCTGCCCACCGCCCCCGCCCGCTCCCGACCCCGTTCCGCGCTGACCCACAATACAATACGGGGATTCGCCACAGGGCGCTCAGCGGCGCCACTGAGCAGCCATGAACGCCACGGCGAGCCAGCCCGGCGCCCTCGCCGACCAACAGATCAGTGAGGAGAACATATGCGTGGAGCAACGCTATTCGCGGCCGGACTCTTCGCGGGTCTGGCAGTGCATGTGGGGATGGCGCAGAACGCCGAGGGGGTGTCGTGACGATGAATCACGTAGCGATCCTCGCCAACATCACCGATCCGCTGCGGGGAGCCGGCGCACAGGCGCAGCAGCGGGCAGGCAGCCCTCAGGCGGACAAGGCTCAGCCCGTCAACAGCGGCGCCAACCCCTATCGCGTCATCCGGGATTGGGCGCAGCTCCAGTCGGAGGGAAGGCCGTGGGGCGGATCCAACGGCGTGGCCATCGACCGGGACGGCAAGTCCGTGTGGGCGACCGACCGATGCTCGCCGGGGACGACCCCGGGCTGTCTCGGCACCAAGGCGAATCCAGTCCACCATTTCGATGAGTCGGGAAAGGAGATCCGGAGCTTCGGCGGCGGCATGTTCGTGTGGCCGCACGGCATCCATGTCGATCGAGATGGCAATGTGTGGGTGACCGACGCACGGGCCGCGAGCGCGGAGGAGCTCAAGAAATTTCCCGGAGAGGCCAACAAGGGAAGCGTGGTCGTCAAGTTCAGTCCCGAAGGCAAGGTCCTGATGACGCTGGGAAAACCCGGCGTGAGGGGAAATCCTCCCGACGCCCTGACTGACCCGACCGATGTCGTGACGGATCCGGCGAACGGCGACATCTACGTCGCTGAGAGCCATACCGACGTGACAGATCCCAATCTGGTCGGGCGCATCTCGGTGTTCGACAAGAACGGAAAGTTCCTCAGAGTCATCGGCAAGACCGGAACAGGGCCGGGCGAGTTCCGGACGCCGCACGCGCTCGAGTTCGATTCCCGAGGGCGGCTGATCGTCGCCGATCGCCACAACCATCGCATTCAGATCCTGACGAAGGACGGGAAGTTCATCTCCGAATACGACGACTTCGGCCGCGACCAGCGGGATGGCCATCGACGGGAACGACGTGATTTATACGGCGGACTCGGAGTCCAGCGAGCGACGTCACCCGGGCTGGCAGAGAGGGGTCCGGATCGGGAGCCTCAAGGACGGCAAGGTGACGATCTTCATTCCGCCTCACATGACGCCGAATTCTGCCGATGGAGCGATGGGCGAAGGGATTGCCATCGACGCCGCCGGCAACATCTACACGGCGGAAGCAAACCTCAGGGGCGTGACGAAGTACATCAAGAACTAGCAAGCCGGCTGGGCGGGCGCGGACGGCATCGGAAGGGGCGTTTGGAGCAGTCCATGGTCGGTGTGCGACGATAAATCATTCAGGGACCTGACCTTGTCGCCGAGCCACGAGCGCCCTGCCACGCAGCGGCCGCAGCGGAGAGCGCAGCGTCATTGAAGCCCGGGTCCAGGTTCGAGCTTTCGTGGGGCAACTGTTTGTGACGGCCGGCGGCCGGGCCGAGGAACATTCCGGCCCGCCACTCTTTCGCACATCCGAGCAAGGTGGTAGCCTTCACCCAACACCCGAGACGCTCGAATGCCGGCGCGGACCCGAAGAGCCCGCGGTCCGCGCGCAGTCTCTAGCACGCAGAAGGAGGGGACATGTCGAAGAACACTATGGAGTTGGGTCGCCGCGCTGGCGCTGATGAGCGGGACGGCGTCGGCCCAGACCGTGCAATCGGTCCTGCAGGCCGCAAGCAAGAACATGGGCGCCGACAATCTGAAGTGCATCACCTATTCGGGCACCAGCGGCTACGTCGGCATCGTCGGCCAGGCGCACGATATCCGCGACGATTGGCCGAAGGTCGAGATCTCCAACTACACCCGGACGATCAATTACGACGCCAAATCCTCATTCGAGGATCGCACCACCCGACAGGGCAATCACCCCCGCGTTGGCGGCGGCGGCATCCCGCTCCAGGCCGATCAGCGGCAGCAGAATTACGTCATCGACAAATCCGCCTGGAACCTGGTGGGCGACAAGCCGAACCCGCAACCGGAGCAGGCCGACCTGCGGCAGGTCGACATCTGGATGAGCCCGCATGGCTTCTTCAAAGGGGCCATGTTGCCGGGCGCCAATCCGGTGCTGATCACGCGCTATGAAAACGGCGCGATCGGCACGATGGCGGGCCATCGCTACCGCAAACTGAACATCGTTTCCTTCACGTTCGGGAAATACCGGATCAACGGCACCTTCAACGACGAGAACCTCCTCGAACGGGTCCAGACACGTATTCCCAATCCGGTCCGCGGCGACCTGAACTACGAAGCCGAATACACCCAGTGGAAAGAGGTCGGCGGTGTCAAGTTCCCGGGCAATTTCCACAATCACACCGACTGGGACAACGAGACCCAGGCCCCCAACTACAACGGCGGGCACAATTCGTTCGGCCTCAACGTCACGGACATCAAGCCGAACGAGTGCGGCCCGGCCTTGACCGTCCCGGCGAATGTGCAGAACGCCAAGCCGGCCGTGCCGACCGTGACGTCGACGCAGCTCGCGCCGGGCGTGTTCTACCTGACCGGCGGCTCGCATCACAGCGTGTCGGTCGAGTTCCGCGACTACGTGGCGCTGGTGGAAGCGCCGCAGAACCAGACGCGCACACTCGCCGTCTTCGACGCCGTACGCAAGATGTACCCCAACAAGCCGGTGAAGTATGTGGTGAATTCGCACAACCACTTCGATCACCTCGGCGGCATCCGCACCGCCTTCCACGAGGGCGCGGCCATCATCACGCATTCCAGCAACAAGGACTTCTACAAGAACGAAGTGCTGTCGCACGAACCGTGGACGTTGGAGCCGGATCGGCTGTCTCTCCATCCGCCGACCGAGTACGATGAAGGCTACCAGTTCGAGATCGTGGACTCGAGCTTCACGCTCAGCGACGGTACGCGGATTCTGCAAGTCTTTCACGTTCAGGGCAGCCCGCATGCCGAGGGCATGGTGATGGCCTACCTCCCGCAGGATAAGATCCTCATCGAGGCGGACATGTACACGCCGCCGGCCGCGGGCGCTCCCATGCCGGCTACAGCACCAGCCGCCGCCCTCAATCTCTACGAGAACATCAAGGCCTACAAACTCGACGTGACGACGATCGCGCCGCTGCACGGCCGCCAGGTGCCGTGGGCCGACTTCCTGAAATTCGTTCAGAAGCCGAACTGAAGACCGACCGGAAGACAGACCGGGCGAAACGCGACGTTTCGCCCGTTTTCTTTTCTGGTCTATGGCTTGCGTCGACGCTGGCCGCCGGGACAGCGGCCGCGCAACCGGTCCCGTTCAACGAAGTGGGCGTGACCATGGGTCACTGGCACCTCGCTTCGAACGACGTTGCGGCCAACAAGAAGATCTTCGTCGGCATGGGCGGCACGCGGTTCACAGATCGGCACTGCCGAGTACGTCAGGTTCCCCGGCGTCCTTGTCAATTTGAACCTGGGAGTCGGACCGGGGTCCGGCGGATCGGTCAGGGGTCGGTGGTCAACCACGTCGGCTTCATCGTCAACAACGTCCAGGAGCAGGTGGCCAAGTGGAAGGCCGATGGCGTTGCCGTGCTGCCTCGGCAGCAACAACCGGCTGGATCAGGCCTACGTCGAGACGCCGGACGGCGTGCGCATGGAAATCCTGGAAGACAAGACCCAGACCGATGCCGATCCGGCATGAGCACGTGCACCTGTTCCTGCCGGAAGCGGAGATTCGCCAAGGCCCAGGCCTGGTATGCGAAGACCTTTGGCGGGAAGGCAGGCACCCGCAACAATGCCCCGGTCGTCGATGTCCCGGGTGGCCAGCTCCGGTTTGCCAAGGCCGACACCCCGCAGGCTCCGAACCCTAGGGCGCGTGCTCGACCACATCGGCTTCGACGTGAAGGACCTGCAGGCCTTCATCAAGAAGATCGAAGCGGAGGGCATCAAGCTCGATGAGCCTTACCGGAAGAACGCGGCGACCGGCAACGCGATCACCTACATCACCGATCCGTGGGGCACCCGCGTCGAGCTGGTCCAACGGGCGCCCTCCACATCGAAATCGTCTCGGTGAGCAATCTGCCCGGTCTGGCGCCCGCCGGAACCGGGCAACATCCATCGGTCGAGCTTCGTTCGGGCACGGCGCGGTCCCGAACGAAGCTTGAGTGGCTTGGGGTTCCACGTCAGGCACGGGGGTCGCGCAAGGGCGTTGTCAAGTGTGCGCGACATTGATCGAACGACCTCGACCATGCCCGCCAGTGCGTTGTGCCTGTACAGGTGAGCTTGGCATTCACCAACGAACGTTGTGAGCTGCGGCACGGAAATCGGTTAAGGGAGAAGCAAGATGGCGAAACACAGTCGCACGATACGTCTAATGGGGGCGCTGGCAGCGCTGGGGGTCGGCGCAGCCGCGTGCAGCTCGGGGAGTGGGGAATCGGCGGCCGCGGCGCAGGCGCCGGCTGCACAGTCTGCAGCCCAGACGCCGGGCAGCCCGTGGGCAACCCTCGGTGTTCCGCAACCTGAAAAAGGCGGCGACGACATCGCCGGCCCCTATACACTCTCGGCGAATTGGCCGGAGAATGTCTGCGGAGCGGGACACCAAGGCGGCTCAGTCGGGGGAGTATTCGCAGAAACTCCTGATCGCGTGTTCGTCTTCCAGCGCGGCTGCTTGCCCGTTCTCGAACCCGGCGAGGTCGTCCCCGACCGCAACGCATCCGGGTTTGACTTGTCGCAGAAGGATCCCGCGCGGCACCCCCGCTGGGATCACATCCTGCTGATTTACAACCGGGACGGAAAACTGGTCGAGTCCTGGGAGCAGCACAACAAGCTCTTCGTCCGGCCGCACCGGGTCAAGATCAACCCTAACAATCCGCAGAAGCATGTGTGGCTGATCGATGACGGAGCGCACTCCATTTACAAGTTCACGAATGATGGCAAAACGCTCGTGATGAAGCTTGGGGAATTCCAGGGTACCGGAAAAGACCAGACCCACTTCGGCCGCCCGACCGATGTGGCCTGGCTGCCGAATGGTGATTTCTTCGTGAGCGATGGCTATACGAACACCCGCGTGGTGAAATTCAACCAGGACGGCAAATATCTGCTCGAGTGGGGCCAGCCGGGCGAAGCCGGCAAGGAAACACGTCCAAGCCACTTCAACACCGTTCACGGTGTTGTCGTCGACAACCAGCGGCGCGTATACGTGGGCGATCGGGCAAATCATCGTGTTCAGGTGTTTGACGAGAACGGAAAGTACCTGAACGAATGGTATGCCCGCTTTCCATACTACATCTACATGTCCAACGACCAACACTTGTGGGTCGGCGACGGTCACACGAACAAGATCCTCAAGTATGATCTCAACGGGAAGCTCCTCTATTCGTGGGGCACCTTTGGAAACATGCCTGGCGGAATTTGGGGGCCCCATCAGTTCAGTGTCGATAGCACCAGTAACCTGTATATCGCCGACGTCCATGTAGGTCGCGTGCAGAAATTCGTGCCCAAGCCGGGCGTGAACCCGGCCTTGCTGGTAGGACAGAGAGTATCAGGCGCGTCCACGACGAATTAGTTCATCGTCATGGAGGCGGCCGTCGTCGGGCTGACGAACGCGCTCGGGCAGATGTTCAACCCGTGGAAGGAGCAGAAGCCCGATATGGACATGGCGTCGATCGCCAAAGGCTTTGGCGTCGACGGCGAGCGGGCGAAGACTCCCGTCGAGCTCAAGGCCGCGCTCGCCCACGCGCGCAAGAAGACGGCCGACGGAAGGCCCTATCTCATCGACGTCGAGGTGGCGCGCCACGGCCCGGGCTGGGTCGAGGATCCCTGGGTGCCCATCCGGCGGTAGTGGGACACTAGTAGGGCCACCCCGGATCGCGTTCGCTCAACATTCGGCGATACAGTCGTCCCGGACGTGTTTACCTTTACAGCGAGCCATACCCATCGGCGTCCGCCCGGTCCGCGTGGTGTCCCGCTGCTCGGCATGATGCCCGCGCTCAGGCGCAATCCCACCGCGGTTTTCACCGACGCCGCGCGCTCGTTCGGCGACGTCGCCTACCTGAAAATCGGGCCGCGGCGCGGCTATCTCGTCACGCACCCCGACGACATCCGGCACGTCCTGCAGGACAACGCGCGCAACTATCACAAGAGTCCGCTCTACGACAAGCTCAGGGTGTCGCTCGGGAACGGTCTGCTGACGAGCGAGGACGCGCACTGGTTGCGACAGCGGCGCATGGCGCAGCCTGCCTTTCATCGGCAGCGCATCGAGGGGCTGGCGTCCGTCATGGCGGATGCGGCGACAGAGACGGCGGTCCGGTGGGAAGCGATCGCCGCACGCGGTGAGTCGCTCGAGATCGCGGACGAGATGATGCGGCTCACGCAAGCGATCGTGTTGCGCACGATGCTCGGTGTCGATCAGGGGCCGTATGCCGGTGAGGTGGATCGGGCGTGGACGCTCGTCAATCAGCACATCGGTGAGAGTTTCTGGTCGTTGGGGCTCACCGAACGGTGGCCGACCCCGAGGAACCGGCGTTTCCGACGGCGCGCTCGATGTGCTCGATCGGACGGTGTTTCACATCATCAACGAGCGGCGTCGGGCCGGACACGAGAGCAACGACCTGCTGTCGATGCTGCTCTTCGCGCGGGACGAGGAAACCGGCCAGGCGATGACGGACCGGCAGCTGCGCGATGAAGTGATGACCATCCTACTCGCCGGCCATGAGACGACGTCGTTGGCGCTTGCCTGGGTCTGGTACCTTCTCTCGCAGCATCCCGAGGCGCGCCGACGCCTCGAGAACGAGCTCGACGCCGTTCTGGGAGGACGCCTTCCCGCCTGCACCGATCTCAGCAGCCTTCCGTATACGCGCATGGTGATCGAGGAAGCCATGCGGCTGTACCCGCCGGCATGGGGTTTCTCGCGCCAGGCGATCGGACCAGACGAGATTGGCGGCTATCACCTGCCGCGCGGGTGGCTCGTCTTCATCATCCCGTTCGTGATGCACAGGCATCCAGCCTACTGGGAGGAACCCGACTCGTTCGATCCCGAGCGGTTCACGCCCGAGCGAAGCGCGGCCCGCCCGAAGTTCGTGTACCTGCCCTTCGGCGCCGGGCCGCGCCAGTGCATCGGGAATCAGTTCGCGATGACGGAAGCCCTTCTCGTGCTGGCCACGCTCGCGCGCCGCTATCGGCTCACGCTGGTGCCCCGGCACCCCGTAGAGCCGTGGCCACTGATCACGCTGCGATCGCGACATGGCATCAAGATGCTGATCGAAGCACGCACCTCATCAGCGTTCCGCGGGTGAGTGAAATACCCGCCGCGGCACTGCGCCACGGCATTCGCGCCGGGATCCGGAGAATTTGCGCCGGCGCGGTTGGCGACCCTCAAAGCCACTATAATTGGCGAGCGTCAACGCCGATCCAAACATCGCGGGCTGCTCGCGGCCCGCTCCGTTTTCACGCTTGGGAGGTAGGTATGAAGCTCCTGATCGCATCGATCGTCGGCCTGCTGCCGTTGTCGGCATTGCTGATCGCTCAGGCCCCGGTGCCGAACAAGAGTGGCGTCTCGGTGGCCCTTGTCCATCTGATCGTGCGAAATCCAGAGGAGCACAAGAAGCTCTGGATCGACATGCTCGGCGCCCAGGTGACATCCAGCGGGTCTTTGGAGCTCCTCAAACTCCCGGGCCTGTTTGTCAGTCTCGAGAAGGGCGAACCGATCGGCCCTTCGAACGGATCCAGCGTGAACCACGTTGGCTTGTGGATCAAGGACTACGACGCCATCAAGGCGAAGGTCACCGCCGCGCACCTCACCATCATCTCCGACAACTACAAGGCGGCCGAATGCGCATCCGCGCCGGGCACTCCTGCCTGTCAGATGACGATCGCTTTTCCGGACGGCGTAGGGGTCGAGTTCACCGAAGACAAACAGTTGAGCGGTACCGCGGCGAGTCATCACATTCACATGCAAACGACCGATCCGCAGGGCCTTCGCGCGTGGTACGCCAAGACCCTCGGCGCCACCGAGGGCCTGCGCCGCGGCACGATCATGGCCGCGATGTTCGAGCGTGGCGAAGTCGATTTCAACAAGGCTGCCGCGGCGCAAGCGCCAACGAAAGGCCGCGCGATCGACCACTTCGGCCTCGAAGTGAAGGGACTGGACGCGCTGCGCCAGAAGCTGGAGGCGGGGGGTGTGAAGGTCGAGACGGGTGCCCGGCCAGGCACCAAACTCAAGAGCTGTTTTTGTCACCGATCCCGTCGGCGCGCGAATTGAATTGATCGAGGGACTCGCCGCGTACTGAGCAGCGAGCCGCTGTCGTCCCGACCAATTCCGTTGTGAAGAGTCCGCACCTGTTCGATCAGCCTGATACGGGCCGCTCGGTGACCGGCTTGCCCGATGCTCCCGGCAGCGCCGTTTTGGCGCCGCCCTGAGCTTCCCGCTCAAGAGGGCGTCGATGTCCGGGTAGGCATAGATGGTGGGCGCCTGATTCTGCATCAGCCCTCCGGTGTCGGCAGTGGGCCCATAGTTGCTGTGCACGTCGCGACCCAGCATGCGGAGCATGGCCATCAACTGCCCTCGATGGTGGGACGTGTGCGTCATGCGCCGCGTCATGATCCAGGCCCGTGAATGGCGCACATCGAAGAAGGGTCGTGCCTCTTCCCACCACGGTTCGGGCTGCTCACGCAGGACCTGAAGGCGTTTGCCGCTGTCTTCAGCGTAGCGCTTGATGAACTCCAAACGAGTCTCCGCATGTGGCAAGGGTGGCGCGCCCACGTCGATCCCCAGCATGTTGCGAAACCACAGATCCTCGCTCACGCACTGATGCACCATCTGCTCGTGCACGCTACGCCCTCGACGGTCGGCCGGGTGCGGGCGCACCAGAAGGTCGTCGTCCTTGAACTCACTCCACACGCTGATCACCTTGACGCATTCCGATGCGTATGTGTCGACTAGAAACTCGTATTTCATGAGAAACGTTCCCGTTTTCTGAGGGTCCACAAGTGCCCCGGGGCGTGGCGACGCGGTCTCGGAGCTTCCTTGCCGGCGAGCGCTACAACCCCTTCTGCCCCAGTGCCTTCCCGCCATTCTAGCGTCCGGAGACCATGGCCCTCGCGAGGGAATGCTCAGCCAATGCGGGCCTCGCTTCGCCGGGCCAGGGCGCGGGCGCCTCCGCGCCAATTCAGCAACGCGCGATTCTCCTCTTCAGAACGAAGTCCCGCGGCTATACTCTTTCGGAAAAGCTGCCTCGGATTTCTGTCGGAGCATTGCCGGCCGCGCAAACTACGCCTGTGGCGGCGGCGGAATCGCATCGAGCCTCTGCTCAGCTTGTCAATGAATCAGCGGAATCACATGGGAGGACGAATTATGGTGAAGCGATTTTGGCTGTCCTTGAGCCTCGCGGTGCTGATGACAGGATCACCCGCGGCGCAGGATGCACGGAGCGTCTTGCAAGCCGCCGCGAAAGCGATGGGCGTGAGCGACGTGAAATCCATCCAATACACCGGAACCGGCTGGCAGGGCATGGTCGGTCAGAATTTCGCCCCGGATCAGGATTGGCCGCGAGTGGATCTGACGAGCTATACGCGGACGATTGATTTCGACTCGATGTCGTCGAAAGAGGAATACGTCCGGGTGCAAGGCAACCATCCGCAGAGAGGCGGTGGCGCCGGGTTTCCGTTCCTGACCGAACAGCGGGTCACCAATCTCGTCAGCGGCAACTACGCGTGGACCTTGAACGCGAAAGGAGAACCCGTTCCTCAGCCGGCCGCCGCCGAGCTGCGGCGGCTCGAGATCCTCCTGACGCCGTACGGATTCCTCAAGGGCGCGATGGCGCCGGGCGCGAACCCGACCCTGGTCACGCGCAATGAGTATGGCGGCAGGGTGAACGTGATCTCGTATGTCGCGTTCGGGAAGTACCGGGTGAACGGCACGATCGACGCTCAGAATATGGTAGGGCGGGTGCAGACCTGGGTTCCCAACCCTGTCGTCGGCGACCTGTACTACGAAAACGTCTACACCAACTACCGGGATATGGGCGGCGTGAAGATTCCCCGGTTCCATCAGCATCAGGATTATGACGATGGCGCGAGCGCGCCGAATGTCAGCGGCGGCGACCATGCCTTTGGTCTGGAAACCGTCTCGGACGTTAAGGTGAATGTGGCGAACGCCGCGCTCACGGTTCCAGACGAAGTACAGAAAGCTGCCGATTGAGCCTGTCCGCGTGCAGTCACAGAAGCTGGGCGATGGCCTGTGGCTGATCGCAGGAGGCTCCCACAACAGCCTGGCCGTCGAGTTCCGCGACCATGCGGTCGTTATCGAGGCGCCGTTGAATGAGGAGCGGTCGCTTGCGGTGATCGGCGAAGTGAACAAGCTCATTCCAAACAAGCCGATCAAGTTTGTCGTGAATACGCATCATCACTGGGACCATCTGGGTGGAATCCGCACCTACGTCCACGAGGGCGCGACCATCATCACGCATGAAGCAAACCGCCCCTACTACCAGGAGGTCTTGCGGGCGAGGCCGTGGAGTCATTGCAGCCCGACCGGTTTTCGCTGCACCCACCGGAGGAGTGGTCGGAAGGCTACATCTTCGAGACCGTGCGGGAAAAATACATCCTCGGCGACGCCACGAGAACCGTCGAACTCTACAACGTCGAGGGTCTCCCCCATGCGTTGGGCATGCTGATCGTGTATTTCCCGAAGGAGAAAATCGTCGTGCAGGCGGACCTCTACAATCCGGCGGCGGCCGCCCCCAACGCCAGCAACCGGACGTTTAACCAGAACCTTCAGCGCCTGAAGCTGGATGTCACAACGATCGTGGGTATTCACGGAAATCCGACTCCGATGACGCAGTTCGCTCAGTTCATGACCAAAGCGAAGTGACAGCGGGGACGCGGCGGAGGGCATCGAGCCCTCCGCGCCTCAGCGTGCCCACCGGGCCGCAGGCGGCCCAGCCAGCCGACCGCTTGCCCTTGCTCAGCCACAGACGAAGGGCGGATACGGTAAGTGAAGTAGAATACGGGTCAGGAGCAATCAATGGCTGGCGTGATGACAATGCGATCCGGCAACCCGGCGCTGACAGCCGATACATTCGCGAAGTATCGGGCGGTTCCCGGTACCGAGCAGATGACGCTCGGGGGAACGGTCAACAAGACGGCTCTTTCGCTCGGCATTTTGCTGGTGGCCGCCAGCTACGTCTGGAACCGCGGTGCGGACAATCCCAGTCTGGGGGCGTGGATCATGGTCTCGGTCGTGGCGGGGTTCGTCGTCGCCCTGGTCACGGTCTTCAAGCAGACGTGGGCGCCTTACACAACACCGGCCTACGCGGCCCTCGAAGGCATCGCGCTCGGTGGGATCTCGGTCGTATTCGAGGCCAGGTATCCCGGGATCGTCAGCCAGGCGGTGTTTCTCACCTTTGGGACGCTCGGCGCGCTGCTCGTGGCGTATCGGTCTGGTGTGATCCGTGCCACAGAGAACTTCAAGCTCGGCGTGGTGGCCGCGACGGGCGGGATTGCACTGGTCTACCTTCTGAGCTTCATCCTCGGGTTCTTCGGGATGAATGTGCCGTTGATTCATTCCAGCGGGACGTTCGGGATCCTGTTCAGCGTGTTCGTGGTTGTGATCGCCGCGCTCAATCTTGTCCTGGACTTCGACTTCATCGAACAGGGAGTGGCGCGAGGCGCGCCAAAGCACATGGAGTGGTACGGCGCGTTCGGGCTGCTTGTGACTCTGGTGTGGCTGTACCTGGAAATCCTGCACCTGCTGGCCAAGCTTCAGTCCCGAGAGCGCTAGGAGGGTCTTCACAGAGCTGTCGTGTCCGCCTTCCGCCTTCGCGTCACGCGATCAAGGACGGGGCTCCCAGGCGCGGCGCGCTGGTCGCGATCTCAAGAACCGCCGTTCATTGCTACCATAGGGGAATGGCTCTCGACGAACGCACTCTTTTCACGGATAGACCGGAAACCCGGCCTGGGCGGTACCAGTGCCCCAAGTGCCGGCGGACCGGCGAATACAGCATTCGTTGGGTGCGGCGTTCGAAGAAGGATCGGCTCCCGGCAGGGGCCGACGAAGGCGACCGGATCAAGTTCGCGAAGCTGCGCGACCACCTGCTCCGCCTCGACGACGAGGTCACGTGCAAGGCTTGCGGCAGGAAATTCGAGATCCCTTCGCAACACTCCCTGATGTTCGTGGATCAGCTGGCCGGTCTGCCGAACGAAGCCGAGCTGGAACGAGAGATCAACGTCGCGGCGGGAGAGCCGGAACCCGAGCCTGACAGCAAGCCGGCGCTTCCCGCTCGGTTCACACGCAAATCGAGCGGGTGGAAGTAGCGCGGCACCGTCTCGGCGGCCGTGGAGAGGGACACTTTCGGTCGCGCCGCGCCACGCTACGCCGGCGGCGAGGCTGGCGCCGACGTGGCCAGGATCGCGTCCTGCGGCCGCGGGATGATGAGCCACGCGACCACGTACGCGATGACCCCGCCGATTCCCGCGCCACACAGAATCGACAGGATCACCCAGAGCAGCCGGACTGGCGTCGCATCGACGCCGAAGTGTTCTGCGAGACCGCCGCAGACGCCGGCGATCTTCTTGTCAGTGGCGGACCGGGTGAGCCGCCGCACGGCGGGTGCCGGCGCCCGTTCGGCCGCCTCCGGCATCACCAGCCACGCCGCAAGGTAGGCGAGCACGCCACCAATGAGCATGCCGGGAACGATGGAAAAGACGACCCAGGTGGCGCGGACGAGGACCACGTCGACTTCGAAGTAGTTGGCGATTCCCGCGCACACTCCGGCAATTGTGCCTTCGGATCGCGAACGGGTGAGACGACGAATGACCATGAATGGCCTCCGTATACCTTTGACGGATGGGACGAAGCGCCGGTTCCATCGTGCGCGGCCGGAACCCCCTCGTCCAATCTTGCAGCGGCTCATCGATCGACGGGCATGGAAGTGCTAGAGTGGACGGGGCAAACGAGGCGGGGGCCCATGCGGCGCACCGTCGTTTCGTTTTCGCATTCGCAATGCTCGACATCGACCGCGTTGTGCCTCTGAACGAGGCCAACGTCGATGAGTATCTCTTTCACAGAACCCAGTTCGTTTACCAAGGGAGAGAGTGCGATGAGATGCTCGATTAAGGAATGTCTCCTGATCACGGCCCTGCTGTGCGCCCTGGGATTGACGGGGCATGCCCAGGCGCCCACGCCGGCGCCGCCCACGCCGACCACGAGAACCGTGCGAGCCGTGTCGAATTTCGTCACGGTGACCGACCAGATCATGCGGGCGCCCAAGCCCGAGGATTGGCTGATCCATCGCGGCAACTATCAAGCCTGGGGCTACAGTCCGCTCGACCAGATCAACAAGACCAACGTCAAGACTCTGCAACTGGTCTGGTCGCGCGCCATGGAGCCCGGCATCAACCAGGCCACGCCGCTCGTCTACAACGGCGTGATGTATCTGGGGAATCCCGGCGACGTGATCCAGGCGATCGATGCCGCCACTGGCGACCTGATGTGGGAGTACCGGCACCCGCTGCCGCCGGCCACGTCGTTCCGCAACAACCTCGGACAACGCAAGCGCAGCATCGCGCTGTATGGCGACCACGTCTACACCGTGACCTGGGACAATGTCGTCGTCGCGCTCGAGGCGCGCACCGGCAACGTGGCCTGGCAGACCGATCGCGGCGGCGACTTCTACGTCAGCAACTCGACCGGCCCGATCGTGGCCAACGGCGTGGTCGTCGCGGGCAGCACGTGCCAGGTGGCTCCGCACGGCTGCTATGTCACCGGCCACGACGCCAAGACCGGCAAGGAGCTCTGGCGCAAGACGATGATTCCCCGCCCGGGTGAGCCCGGGGACGAGACCTGGGCCGGCTCGCCGTTCGAGACCCGTTGGATGACCGGCGTCTGGGGTCAGCTCACCTACGATCCCGAGCTCGATCTCGTCTTCTTCGGATCGAGCGGCGTCGGCCCCGCCTCGGAGGCGCAGCGCAACATGCCGGGCGCGACCATGGCCGGCACCAACACGCGCTTCGCGGTTCGGCCCAAGACCGGCGAAGTCGTCTGGAAGCACCAGGTCCTGCCGCGCGACAACTGGGATCAGGAATGCACCTTCGAAATGATGATCATCAACACGCCGGTCAATCCCGACCCCGCCGGCATGCTGGCGGTCAATCCGGATGCGCGCCGCGGGCCGCGCAAGACGCTGACCGGCGTCCCGTGCAAGACCGGCATCGCCTGGAGCTTCGACGCCGCCAACGGCGAGTTCCTGTGGGCGAAGCCGACCGTCGAGCAGAACCTCGTCGCCCGGATCGACCCGAAGGGCCTCGTCACCGTCAACGAGGACGTCGTGCTCAAGGAGGTCGGCAAGACCTATCACATCTGCCCGACCTACAACGGCGGCCGCGACTGGCCGCAAGGCGCCTACAATCCGAGATCCAACGTCATGTTCATGCCGCTGTCGAATCTCTGCATCGACACGACCGCGCGCACCGATCGCGGCCCTGCGCCGCAGTTCGTCTACAACACGACCAACGTCGGCAAGTTCGCGGCCGGCAAGGACAAGGTCGGGCCGCATCGACGCGATCTCGGTCGAGACCGGCAAGACGGTGTGGAGCTGGGAGACGCGGGTCTCGAACTACTCGCCGATCCTGGCGACCGGCGGCGGCCTCCTGTTCAACGGCTCGATGGACCGTTACCTGCGGGCGCTCGATGCCGACAACGGACAGGTCGTGTGGCAGACGCGGCTTCCCTCGCAAGCGGTCGGCGGCACCGTGACGTATTCGGTCAACGGCCGTCAATACATCGCCATCGCCGCCGGCGGCGGCGCGATCGCTGCCATCGGCGTGGGCATGACGCCGAGGCGGACACGGCCAGCGGCAGCAACGCCATGTACGTCTTCGCGCTGCCGCAATAGCGAGCTTTCTTGTCAACACGACCTGGATTTGAACCAAGGAGGGTGCGATGAGATGCCCGATCAAGGAATGTCTCCTGACGACGGCCCTGCTGTGCGCCCCGGGATTGACGGGGCATGCCCAGGCGCCCACGCCGGCGCCGCCCACGCCGACCACGAAAACCGTGCGAGCCGTGCCGAATTTCGTCACGGTGACCGACCAGATCATGCGGGCGCCCAAGCCCGAGGATTGGCTGATCCATCGCGGCAACTATCAGGCCTGGGGCTATAGTCCGCTCGACCGGATCAACAAGACCAACGTCAAGACGCTGCAGCTGGTCTGGTCGCGCGCCATGGAGCCCGGCATCAACCAGGCCACGCCGCTCGTCTACAACGGCGTGATGTATGTGGGGAATCCCGGCGACGTGATCCAGGCGATCGATGCCACGAACGGCGACCTCATGTGGGAGTACCGGCACCCGCTGCCGCCCGCCACGTCGCTCCGCGCCAACTTCGGACAACGCAAGCGCAGCATCGCCCTGTATGGCGACCACGTCTACATCGTGACCTGGGACAATGTCGTCGTCGCGCTCGAGGCGCGCACCGGCAACGTGGCCTGGCAGACCGATCGCGGCGGCGACTTCTACGTCAGCAACTCGACCGGCCCGATCGTGGCCAACGGCGTGGTCGTCGCGGGCAGCACGTGCCAGGTGGCGCCGCACGGCTGCTATGTCAGCGGCCACGACGCCAAGAGCGGCAAGGAGCTCTGGCGCAAGACGTTGATTCCCCGCCCGGGTGAGCCCGGGGACGAGACCTGGGCCGGCTCGCTGTTCGAGACCCGTTGGATGACCGGCGTCTGGGGTCAGCTCACCTACGATCCCGAGCTCGATCTCGTCTTCTTCGGATCGAGCGCCGTCGGCCCCGCCTCGGAGGCGCAGCGCAACATGCCGGGCGCGACCATGGCCGGCACCAACACGCGCTTCGCGGTTCGGCCCAAGACCGGCGAAATCGTCTGGAAGCACCAGGTCCTGCCGCGCGACAACTGGGATCAGGAATGCACCTTCGAGATGATGATCATCAACACGCCGGTCAATCCCGACCCCGCCGGCATGCTGGCGGTCAATCCGGATGCGCGCCGCGGGCCGCGCAAGACGCTGACCGGCGTCCCGTGCAAGACCGGCATCGCCTGGAGCTTCGACGCCGCCAACGGCGAGTTCCTGTGGGCGAAGCCGACCGTCGCGCAGAACCTCGTCGCCCGGATCGATCCGAAGGGCCTGGTCACCGTCAACGAGGACGTCGTGCTCAAGGAGGTCGGCAAGACCTATGAAATCTGCCCGACCTACAACGGGGGCCGCGACTGGCCGCAAGGCGCCTACAATCCGCGATCCAACGTCATGTTCATGCCGCTGTCGAATCTCTGCATCAGCACGACCGCGCGCACCGATCGCGGCCGCTGCGCCGCAGTTTCTCTACAACACGACCAATGTCGGCCGGTTCGCACCCGGCAAGGACAAGGTGGGCCGCATCGACGCGATCTCGGTCGAGACCGGCAAGACGGTGTGGAGCTGGGAGACGCGGGTCACGAACTACTCGCCGGTCCTGGCGACCGGCGGCGGCCTGCTGTTCAACGGCTCCATGGACCGTTACCTGCGGGCGCTCGATGCCGACAACGGACACGTCGTGTGGCAGACGCGGCTTCCCTCGCAAGCGGTCGGTGGCACCGTGACGTATTCGGTCAACGGCCGTCAATACGTCGCCATCGCCGCCGGTGGCGGCGCGATCGCTGCCATCGGCGTGGGCATGACGCCAGAGGCGGACACGGCCAGCGGCAGCAACGCCATGTACGTCTTCGCGCTGCCGCAATAGCGAACCTTTTCTGTCAACAGGACCTGGATTTGAACCAAGGAGGGTGCGATGAGATGCCCGATTAAGCTGTCCGCGCTGAGCGCGGCCCTGCTGTACGCCCTGAGATTGACGGGGCAGGCCCAGGCGCCCACGCCGGCGCCGCCCACGCCGACCACGAGAACCGTGCGACCCGTGTCGAATTTCGTCACGGTGACCGACCAGATCATGCGGGCGCCCAAGCCCGAGGATTGGCTGATCCATCGGGGCAACTATCAGGCCTGGGGCTATAGTCCGCTCGACCGGATCAACAAGACCAACGTCAAGACGCTGCAACTGGTCTGGTCGCGCGCCATGGAGCCCGGCATCAACCAGGCGACGCCGCTCGTCTACAACGGCGTGATGTATGTGGGAAATCCCGGCGACGTGATCCAGGCGATCGATGCCGCCACTGGCGACCTGATGTGGGAATACCGGCACCCGATGCCGCCCGCCACGTCGTTCCGCAGCAACCACGGACAACGCAAGCGCAGCATCGCGCTGTATGGCGACCACGTCTACACCGTGACCTGGGACAATGTCGTCGTCGCCCTCGAGGCGCGCACCGGCAACGTGGCCTGGCAGACCGATCGCGGCGGCGACTTCTACATCAGCAACTCGACCGGCCCGATCGTGGCCAACGGCGTGGTCGTCGCGGGCAGCACGTGCCAGGTGGCTCCGCACGGCTGCTATGTCAGCGGCCACGACGCCAAGAGCGGCAAGGAGCTCTGGCGCAAGACGTTGATTCCCCGCCCGGGCGAGCCCGGGGACGAGACCTGGGCCGGCTCGCTGTTCGAGACCCGTTGGATGACCGGCGTCTGGGGTCAGCTCACCTACGATCCCGAGCTCGATCTCGTCTTCTTCGGATCGAGCGCCGTCGGCCCCGCCTCGGAGGCGCAGCGCAACATGCCGGGCGCGACCATGGCCGGCACCAACACGCGCTTCGCGGTTCGGCCCAAGACCGGCGAAATCGTCTGGAAGCACCAGGTCCTGCCGCGCGACAACTGGGATCAGGAATGCACCTTCGAAATGATGATCATCAACACACCGGTCAATCCCGACCCCGCCGGCATGCTGGCGGTCAATCCGGATGCGCGCCGCGGGCCGCGCAAGACGCTGACCGGCGTCCCGTGCAAGACCGGCATCGCCTGGAGCTTCGACGCCGCCAACGGCGAGTTCCTGTGGGCGAAGCCGACCGTCGCGCAGAACCTCGTCGCCCGGATCGATCCGAAGGGCCTGGTCACCGTCAACGAGGACGTCGTGCTCAAGGAGGTCGGCAAGGCCTATGAAATCTGCCCGACCTACAACGGGGGCCGCGACTGGCCGCAAGGCGCCTACAATCCGCGATCCAACGTCATGTTCATGCCGCTGTCGAATCTCTGCATCAGCACGACCGCGCGCACCGATCGGGGCCCTGCGCCGCAGTTCGTCTACAACACGACCAACGTCGGCAGGTTCGCACCCGGCAAGGACAAGGTGGGCCGCATCGACGCGATCTCGGTCGAGACCGGCAAGACGGTGTGGAGCTGGGAGACGCGGGTCACGAACTACTCGCCGGTCCTGGCGACCGGCGGCGGCCTGCTGTTCAACGGCTCCATGGACCGTTACCTGCGGGCGCTCGATGCCGACAACGGACAAGTCGTGTGGCAGACGCGGCTTCCCTCGCAAGTGGTCGGTGGCACCGTGACGTATTCGGTCAACGGCCGTCAATACGTCGCCATCGCCGCCGGCGGCGGCCCGATCGCTGCCATCGGCGTGGGCATGACTCCAGAGGCGGACACGACCTCCGGCAGCAACGCCATGTACGTCTTCGCGCTGCCGCAATAGCCGGGTTGGCGCGTGTCTCGTGCGTGTGCGCCGGCGGGTTCGAGGCCTCCTCGATCCACCGGCGCCCGACTTCTGCCGGTCCATTCCAGACCGGGTGCGCTTGCTCGGCGCCTCCCGATTCACTTCATCGCGCCCACGCCATTCCGTCGGGACGGGAACGCGCCGGGAACGTGAGGCGGGTCGTTATCTCGAGCGTTTTCAAGTCAATCACGGCAACGTTGTCCTCGCCTTCAGCCGCGACGTACGCGCGCGCGCCGCCGGGCGCTATCAGAACGCCCGTTGTCGTCTTGCCTATCTTGAGCCGCTTGATCACCTTCCCAGCGACTGCGTCCAGCACCACCAGCTCGCCTCCGGGATTGTCGGAGATCAGCACCAACTTGCCGTCCGGTGTGAACTTCAGCCGGTTGGAACCCTTTGTCTGCACGCTGATGGTCCGGGTGATCTTGTTGGTGGCGACATCGATGACCGACACGCCGCCGTCGGTCCTGGTTGCGGTCCAGACCTCTCTGCCATCCGGAGATAGCTCGATCGCCTCAGGTCCGTTCCGCACCGGAAGGACGGTGACCTTCCAGTCGGCCGGGCCAGTACCCTCGATGATCGAGACAGTGTCGGACGAGGACCGATCGCCAGCATCGCCGTTCGCCGTAAAGATCTTCCTCAGGTCCTTGCTGAGGACCAGCATGTGTGTGCGGTTCTGGCCGATCCCGTGCCACCAGTCGATCTGGTTGGTTGCCGGATCGTAGCGTCCAATCGCCTTGTAGCCTTCGGCGGTGAAGTACACTTTGCCGCCGGCGTACTGGATGCCGTGCGGGTTGCTGAGCGGGCCCACGTCGACGCGCCGCACCTCCTTGCGGGCTGCCACATCGATGACGTAAATGAAGCGCCGCCTGCCCGCATCGGTGCCGTTGATGACGCCAGCCGTGAGAAACGCGAGCTTCCCGTCATCCGACACGGTCACTTCGTGGGCATTCTCACCGGTGGGCACACGGCCCACTTCCTTGCCGGTCATTGGATCGACGATGGCCAGTGCGCCTCCACCGGCCCAGGTGGCATCCGGCGGCCCTCCCTTGAGCAGCACCAGCAGCCGGGCAGACGAAGGTGTCTGGGCGGGGGCCAGCGTTGCGGCAACCACGAGAGCGCCGATGGAAACGACCGCCCGAAACGGGAACCTTCCTGAGCTCATCGCGCACCTCCGTTGTCGAACTTGCACGCAGGAGCTGACGAGACCTCGGCGATGTGGGTCGCACGAGGGTGTGTGTTTCATGAAAAGCTGTGCTGCGCCGCGGCCGCTGCGTGGCCCGGCGACCCGGGCCACGCACGTGCTTTCAGGGATTACGGTGTCTTGCCGCTGCCGACGAACTTCGCGAAATCCGCCCACGGATACACTCGGCCGCCGTGGATGGGCGCAATCGTGGCAACGTCGAGCTTCAATCGCTGCACGTTGTTGTAGAACGTTCTGCTGGACGCAGAAACGGTGGTCGGAAGTTGCGCGTTCGGGGCAGGGGGCGTGAACAGATCTGCTTCAATCACCATCTTCTCCTTCGGGAGATACGCGATCAGCATCCCCTGAGCGTGAGCGAGGCCCTGGACGTTGTAGACCTCCATGACCTTCGTCCCGTCCGTCAACACATATTTCTGGCCCACCGACTCAAAGGTGTAGCCTTCCGCGACCTCCTCCGGGGGAAACAGGGACAGCCTGTCGGGCTTCAAGGTCCACGGCCGTACCGACAAGACCTCTGCGTAGTATGCGTGATTCGCTTGCTGCAAGACGATGGTCACGCCCTCCTGGTGGACGTAGCTGCGGACTCCGCCGAGGTGGTCCCAGTGGTGGTGCGTGCTCACCAGGTATCGAATCGGTTTGTTGGGAATCAATTTCTTCACTTCCGCGATCACGGCCAGCGACCGTTCCTCGTTGAGCGGCGCCTCGACCACCGTGATGAAATCCCGGAACTCGACGGCGATGCTGGCGTGCGTTCCACCGCCCACGTACCACACCCCATCCGCCGCTTTCTTCGACTCCACCCGGATCGGTGGAACGGTTGCCTGACGCACCGCGTCGGGAACGGTCAGGGCGGCGCCGCCCACGTTCGCCTGGACGTTGCTGACCGTGAGACCAAACGAATTGTGCCCGCCGCTCACGTTGACGCCCTCACCTTCCAGATCGTCATCGAGATCATGGTGCGCATGGAAGTTGGTGGGGAACATCACACCACCGAAGTCCTTGTAGTTGGTGAGGACCAGTTCGTAATACAGGTCTCCAACGACGGGATTGGCGAACCACGTCTGGGTCCGGTCGACCAGGTTCTTGTCGTTGATCGCGCACTGCACCCTGTACTTTCCGAGCGCCATGAACGAGACGGCTCTGATCCGGCCCTTTCCCTGTTCATTCCGTTCGACGGCGATCGGGTTGGCCCCTGGAGCCAGAGCCGCTTTGAGACAGCCGTGCGGGGTGAGCCAGATCTCGAGCTGCCGTTGCTCCGCGTCGGCCGGCGCCGGAACCACCGTGGTGCCCTGCATGTTCCACGCGTAGTTGCCGCTGACGATCGATGTCCGCTGCTGCTCCCCCACGAGGGGCGTCGTAATCACGGGAGCATTGCCGCCTCCTGTGGGTCCGCCCTGACCGGTTCCCTGCTTGAGGGTGAGCTCCTCCTTCGAGGACTTGCCCTCGTAATCAATCGTTCGCGTGTAGCTGGTCAACTGATTCGCCGGCCAATCGTTCGCCGGGGAATAATTCTGGCCCACCACAGAGACATAGCCGGTGCTCCCGGAATACTGGATGGACTTGAGGTCGCCCATCGCCTTCAGGGCCGTCTGCAAGATGGTCCGGGCATCCGGCTCCTGAGCCAAGCCAGGTCCACCGAGCGCCAAGAGTGCCGCTGCAACAAAGAGCATCCACAATCGGCTTGTCATACCCGCCTCCTTCTTATTGGATCGACCGTCGACAGCGCAGTCCCTGCTCTGCACGCAGGACCAGCGTACCGTTGCGTGAATCTACGCTGGCCCATGCGGACAGCGGATCGGGCCAGCGAGACATGAGCGGGTTCGCGCGAGTATACATCCGGGCCGACAACGGTCGTCTGCCCGGACGAGGACGCGCGTTCCCGGCCGTGATCGGGGCCGGACCATCGCTCCCGGGCCGGCGTTCGGTCCGCATGTTATCGTGGGGAGTTCATGCCATTTCGTTTGGTCTTATTTCTGGCATCGCTATCATTCTTCCGACACTCGCTCGAGGACAGCAGCCGACCGCCGCTCCGCTCTCACTTCCGCAAGCGCTGCGGCCGATCGCTCCTCCGGCCGTGCAACAGGTCCCGCCCGGCAGCGCGTCGACGTCGGCTGACGAGCGCCGCACGATGGAGGCAGTGCGGATGGGCGCCGGCGAATCGATCACGCTCGACGGACGACTCGATGAAGATATCTGGATGCGGGCGGTGCCGGCGACCAACCTCATACAGATGGAGCCGGACAACGGCGAGCCTGCGACCGAGCAAACCGAAGTCCGGATCGTCTTCAGCGCCGACAATCTCTACATCGGCGCCACGATGTTCGATTCCGCGCCGGACAAGCTGATTTTCTATCAGATGGGCCGGGACGGGAACCTTCCCGCCGACGACAAGTTCCAGTGGGCCATCGACACCTTCCTTGACGGCCGGACCTCCTATTGGTTCGAGATGAACCCGCTGGGCTCGATGGCGGACGCACTGCGGTCGAGCAATGCAAACAACCGGCAGTGGGACGGGATCTGGAACGCCCGATCGACCCGCAGCGAGATTGGATGGACGCTCGAGATCGAAATCCCGTTCCGGACGCTGAATTTCGACCCGAATGGCGACACGTGGGGCTTCAACTTCCGCCGCACGATCGCCCGCAAGAACGAAGAGAACCTCTGGATGGGCTGGCCGCGAAACCAGGGGCTGAACAGGATGAGCAATGCCGGTCTGGTGACCGGCATCCGAAACGTGACCCAGGGGCATGGCCTCGACGTGAAGCCGTACCTGGTGGGCACCTCGGAGTCGTTCCCGGGGCGAGGTGATTCGAGGGTCACGAACGACGCGCAGGTCGGCGGCGATCTCTTCTACAGCGTCACGCCGGGGCTCAGGGCCAATCTCACCGTGAACACCGACTTCGCGCAGGCCGAGGTCGATCAGCGTCAGGTCAACCTCACACGCTTTTCATTGCTGTTCCCCGAGAAGCGCGACTTCTTCCTCGACGGGGCCCTGTTCTTCGATTTCGCCAGCGCGGCCGAGCCCGAAGACGACAGGAAGGAGCGCGAGGGCGGCCCCGAGCTCATCCCGTTCTTCAGCCGTCGCATCGGGCTCGATGCGCGGGACACTCCTCAACGGATCAACTTCGGCAGCAAGCTGACCGGGCAGGCTGGCAACTACGATGTCGGCGTCTTACAGGTCCAGACGGGCGAGGAGGAGGACGAGGGTGCCCTCGGTGAAGACTTCGCGGTCATGCGCATCAAGCGGCGGATGCTGCGTCAATCCTATGTAGGGGCCCTGTACACCATGCGGCACACCCGGGGCGGCGCCCGCGACAATCGCCAAACGGCAGGCGTCGATCTCGGGCTGGCCACGTCCACGTTTCTCGGGTCGCAGAACTTGACCGCAAACGGGTATTTTCTGCACACGACCAACCCCCTTCGAGACCGGCAGGAGCTCGGCATTCGGAGCGGATGTCGCCTACCCGAACGATCCGCTGCACCTCAGCATCGACTACGTAGAGGTCCAGGACAACTACGATGCGGCCGTCGGCTACACGCGCCGGACCGGCTTTCGCAAGATCCAGCCCCGCGTCGGCTTTGCGCCGCGCCCGCGCCAGCATCCCTGGATCCGTCGATTCAATTTCGTCGGCGATGTGGACTGGCGGTTCGACCCCGACAACAATCAAACCCTGACGCGTGTGATCGACATCACAGCGCTGCAGATTGACACACACGCCAAAGACTCGGTCCAGGTGCGGGTGATTCCGACCTACGAGCTGCTGGAGGACGGACTTCCCGATCGCGCCAGGCATCACGCTGCCCGTCGGGAG
This sequence comes from uncultured Acidobacteriota bacterium, assembly GCA_963745495.1. Lineage (GTDB taxonomy): Bacteria > Acidobacteriota > Vicinamibacteria > Vicinamibacterales > CAVVIG01 > CAVUXJ01. The sequence continues at coordinate 184,245 of CAVUXJ010000014.1, read as the reverse complement.
CGAGTACAGCTTCACACGATACCGCGTCCAGGGAGAGCACAGCGAGTCGCCGTCCGATCGCGCTATCGCCCCTGGTGGAATGGGGGAGCTTCTATTCGGGCGACCGTCTCCGACTGGGCATGACGGTCAACTTCCGGGCTGCCCCTGGCCAGATGTTCACGTTCGCCCATGAGTGGAACCGTGTGTCGCTGACCGAGGGGCAATTCGACACTCGGTTGTCGCGCGTCATTGCCGAAACGCAGTTCAACCCACGGGTGTCGCTCGTCAACAACGTGCAGTTCGACTCGCAGAGCGCCGTCCTGGGCTGGCAATCGCGGTTTCGCTGGATCCTGACCCCGGGCAACGATCTCTATTTCGTCTACATTCGCAACTGGCTGGACGATCCCTTGGAGAACCGGTTCTACACGCTCGACCGCCGGCTGTCGTTGAAAGCCCTGTATACCCACAGGTTCTGATTCGTCGAGGCCACCCGCTCGTTCGCTTCCCATTCGGCATCGCCGGCCCCGACACACGGTTCCTCGGCGGGTGTTCGCCCCGCACCGCGCTCGACCATGGCCCGACCCACGTTGACCGATCTCGCGGTCAACGTGGGGCCCGCTCTTCTGACCTGTCCTGGCTATAGCGAACGCAAGAAGTTGAGGAGGTCCTGCTTGGCGCCGTCCCCGAGGTTGTTGAACCTGTTGATGACCCCGTTCGCTTCCGAGCCGCTGCTCTGATGTTCCCGGATCGCCTCTATCAGGTTCTTCGTCCGCCCGTCGTGCAGGAAGAAGATCCGCTGACCGAGTCCCCAGAGCGGCGCAGTCCGGAAGTCGCGCGGCCCCGCCTGTCCCTGTGACACGCCATCGGCCAGCCCCACGCCCATGTCGTGGATCAACAGATCGGAGAAGAGGTTCGCGGTCCTTACCTCTCAGCGCGGCGATCGTGGAGGTGTCGCTGGTGCGAAGCGCGGGCGTGTGGCAGTAGCGCGCAGCCGGTGCTCTCGAACTGACGCGCGGCCCCTCGCGATGGACGACGCTCCCTCCCGGCGTATTCGGCGAAGGTCTCGGCGGCGCGAGGAAGCGCTGGAAATTCGCGAAGTTCTGGATCGCGGTCGTGCCCGTCGAGGGCGTCGGCCGCCTCCATGTTCTGCACGTCGTTGGGCACGCTCGCGGAATAGCAATTCCGGGTCCTGCTCCCGCTCGTTCTGGAAGAGCTCGCTGGTGATGCCCATCTCGACGTTGTAGGCCTCGCCCGAGAATAGGAGAAGCGAGACGTTCTGGGCCTTCCACCCGAAGCGCGTGATCGTGCCGTCGTTGCCGTTCCTGTTCGCCACGCCCGAGATCGGCACGCTCGAGTTCGTGCGGCCGGACATGGCGACGTTCGCTCGCCCGCGTATTCCCAGCTGGCTCTTCTGGTCGCGTTCGCCGCCAGATTGGCGAGGATCGTCGAGTCCTCGATCTGTTCGATCAGGCCTGCGCCGAACAGCGGGGTCGGGATCCGGAAGATCACATTGTGGTTCTTGAGCTGCGTCGCGAAGTCCGGCTGTTTGATCTGACAGAGCGCGTTGGTGCCGTCCCGACCGGTGATGGTGAACAGCGCGGCCACGCCGCCGTCGGGCGTGCCGTCAGGCGTTCCTCACGAATCTCGCTTCGCGAATCGGCCCGTCCGCCTTGATGAAGGACGGAACCTTGTCGCGTTCCCTCGTTCTTGCGTCGCGAATGCGACCTGAGGGTTCACGCGCCGGGCTCGACCCACCGATCGCGGGATGCAGCGTGACACCCGCCGCAGCCGTCCAGGTTCATCCGCGGCCCCAGGCCTTCGTCGACCTCTTCTCCATCTGGCTCGTCGAAGTCTTCCTGGCCCGGTCGAAAGAACGCCAACGCTGACGGGTTCCCCTGTCAGTGCCTGCGATGATGTCCGCCGGCGCCAGCCTGTCCGCCTCGCACCCCGGGGTCGCGCGCACCGCCGAACGACTGCGACGACACGTCCTGAGTGGGGAACAGCAGGAAGCCCCCCGCGACCAGGACGGGAAACACGAGAAACCACTGCCAGATGAAACGTCTCATACACACACCTCCCTCGAAACGGCCACCTTCGTGGCTCGATTGCGAACTACTTGCAGTCGATCAATGACATTCGATCACCGTGACGTGACGGTGCCTAGACCCCAGTTGGACAGTCTCCGATTTAGGAGATATGTTGGTTTGGGTGAGCGAAGGCAGCGCCAGAGAACCGCAAGAGGTGAGCCAGATGATGCAAAAGTGCGAAATGGCGGGCCTCTGGCGAGCCGTCTCCGGCTTCGACGTTACACTGACCGTAGCGGAAAAAGTCAGCCTGATGATGGACTTTTTACATGATTCGGTCTTGTAAGGGCGACGAAGTCTCTATCTCAGCAGTAGTTGCGCAGAGCGCGCGGGCCGTGAAGCACAGCGGCAACCGCGCAGTGAAATCCAACAGCGTCGCGCCGCGGCGCGCGCGTGGCTCCGAACAGTCGCGGCGCAAGCAGGAGTCCGATGGTCCTTGACCTGCGTAGCAGGGGCAATCGCCACATCCAGGCGCATGGAGTCGGCGCCGCCGACAATTGCGCAGTCCGGGATGCATGATGCCGGACCGTCCTGGAGGGGTCCGGAGTTCATCGATGTCGTCGACTACAATCTGCAATCTGCGCCGGCCAGCGACCTCGCCCGGTCGATCACGCTGCCATCGGCCGAGCTTTTCATCCAACGACTCCTGGAATCGCAAGCAGGGAATCGACATGGACCGCTCCTCGAACACGTACGAATGGTTTGCGCCGGGAGACTTGAACGGGTTCTTCGGTCTGATGTTCGACAACCTGACCGTGCTCTCGTTTCTGGCGGGCACGCTGGTCTTCGTCTTCCAATTCCCGGCCGACGTCGTGTACTCGAAGATGTTTCCCGGCACCGCCTTCGGTGTCCTCGTTGGAGATCTGGTCTATACGTGGATGGCGTTTCGACTCTCGAAGCGGACCGGAAGCCGGACTGTGACGGCGATGCCCCTGGGACTCGACACCCCTTCCACGATTGGGATGGCGCTCGTGGTCCTGGGACCGGCGTTTGTCGCGCTGAAGGCCGAAGGGATGACGGAACGTGATGCCGCGACGATGACCTGGTACATCGGCATGGCCACGATGGTCATGATCGGCACCTTCAAAGTGGTCTTCTCGTTCATTGGCCAATGGGCCCAGCGGGTTGTGCCGCAGGCAGGGCTCCTGGGCTCCCTGGCTGGCATCGGCCTGGCGCTGATCGGTCTTGCGCCGCTGGTGGATGTCTTCGGCATGCCGGTGATCGGGATGCTGTCACTCGGGCTGATTCTCTATTCTCTCGTGGCGCAGTATCCGGCTGCCGGGCAACTTTCCCAGTGTGTTCGCCGCAATCGTTCTGGGCACCGTCATCTATTACGTGTTCGGGCCTACCGGCTGGATGGGCGGCACGTACGCCGGACCACCATCGGTCGATCTCCATTTGGGCCTTCCGACCCCAACCCTGGGATTCACGAACGGGTTCGCACGCGCCCTCACATACCTGCCGATCACGATTCCATTCGGCCTGCTGACGGTTGTCGGCGGCATCAACGTGACAGAGAGTTCGCGCGTCGCCGGCGACGACTACGACACGAGAAGCATCCTGCTGACGGAAGCGATCGCCACGGTCATCGCAGGAATCTGTGGTGGCGTGGCGCAGTCGACGCCGTACATCGGCCAGCCCGCATACAAACGGATGGGCGCGCGGGCCGGCTACACCCTGTTGACCGGGCTCTTTATCGGACTCGGAGGCATGCTCGGCTTCGTCTCCTTCTTCGTCGAGTTGATTCCTCGCGCCGTCCTTGCGCCAATCCTGATCTTCGTCGCGCTCGACATCGTCGCCGAGTCGTTTCGGGCATGCCCGGCGCGGCACGCTCCGGCGGTCGCCTTCGCCTTCTTTCCCACCATGGCCAGACTGCTCGCCATCAAGCTGGAGAACCCCGAGATCGTCGCGCCCGAGACTCTCCAGCGGCTCCTCGAGGCGCCAGGCAAATCGCTGCCCGAAACGCTCGTCACCATTGCGCTCGGGAACGGCTTTATCCTGACCGCGATGCTCTGGGGTGGTTTTCTTGCGGAATTGATCGATCGCCGTCTGAGGATCGCGGCGATCTATCTGCTGATCATGGCCGCTCTGACGTTTTTTGGCGTGATCCATTCCTCGTCGCCGGCCGGTGTGATGTATCTGCCATGGACCTTGCCGCCGACGGCTCAAAAGATCCCGTATCAGTTTGCTCTCGCCTACGCTGTCCTTGCGGGCACGCTGCTGCTCCTGGCGCTCACAAAAGAGGCACGCGAGCCGGTGCCGGTGAGCGTCACGAAGCCGAAGTAAGCAGGCGCCCGCGGGTCCGGATGACACTGTTACACGATGTGTGTCTTCGGACCGGTCACTTCGAATGCAGGTCGCCGAGTTCCATGCGCCCCCGGAGCCGAAATTGCAGGGCGCCACGAACACCAGGCCTCGAGCGATTCCATGGGCAATACAGCTGCCGTAGCCGCCGGAATAATTGCGTGCGTCGGTCTTCTGGCGATCGTCCGACATCGATTTGTGCGTGCAAAGCAGCGGCGTGGGATCAACGTGGGTGCACTCAGTCAACAGTGGCGCAGCGAGCAGGTCAATGAGCTCCGTGACTGACGAGAGCTTCGGCGCACGGCTGCGCCGCGAACGGGAACGGCGGCAGATCGCGCTGTCCTCGATTGCCGCCAATACGAAGATCAGTCTTGGGCTTCTCCAGGCGCTCGAGCGCGACGATCTGTCGCGCTGGCCGTCCGGCATCTTTCGGCGCGCCTTCATCCGGGCATATGCGGAGGCGGCAGGGCTCGATCCGGTCGCGATCACACACGAATTTCTCGAGCAGTATCCCGATGCGACCGACGACTCTCCGCGCGAACAGGCTCTCGACAGGCACCCCCTCCGGCTCACCTTGGGTGATGACGATCTGTCATTTCTCGGGGCGCAGCTGCTGTCCCACTGGCGTCAGCGGTGCGTGGCAAGCGTATGGGACTTCAGCGTCACCCTGGCTATCGGCCTGCTGGCGTTCCTGATATTTGGCGCCTTCTGGGTTCCGTTCGCCGTCGGGATGATTTGCTATCACGCCGCCGGGGGTCTCGTGCTCGGCAATACTCCCGGTGCCTTCCTCTTCGGCCGCCGAAACGCCTTCCAAACAAGGGCGACACGTCCGGCACCTCCCCCGACAAGTCGTGTCTGCCGGCGGCGGGGGGATCTAGCCTCGAAGCCTCTCCTTTTTTACGATAACGTCCCCGGTTGAACGGACGCCCGTTCGCCTTCAATCCGCGTAAGATATCGACCGGCAGGCGCTTGATGCCGGACGACGAACGCTCGATCCGCTCTTCCAAGGTACCGGTCGAACCGAAGTAGCTTGAACTGGAGTGCGCGATGAAACTCACGCAGCTGTTGCTCGACGAACTCGATCGTGAAGCCCCTCGCACCCGCCGCGCGCTCGAGCATGTGCCGCTCGGTCGTGAGGACTGGAAGCCTCATCCGAAGTCGATGCCCCTTGGACGGCTCGCGGGGCTGGTCGCCTCGATGCCGTCCTGGGTGACGCTCATCATCGAGCAGGACGAGCTCGACCTCAACCCGCCGGCGGGACGCGGGCAGTACCAGCAGCCCTCCACCGAGGAGCTCGGCGAAACGCTCGACAAACACGTGTCGAAGGCGCGCGAGTCGCTGGCGAAAACGAACGACGAGTTCCTGATGTCGACGAAATGGCGGCTCCTTGCCGGTGGGAAGGTCGTGATGGAAGCGCCGCGGCATGTCGTCCTTCGCGACACGCTCAACCATCTCGCCCATCATCGGGGCCAGTTGACCGTGTATCTGCGACTCAACGATCAAACGGTTCCCGCGATTTACGGGCCATCCGCGGACGATCAGCAATTTGCGTAGCGAACGGGGTTCGGCGCACGTTGACAGCTCACGCGCCGGCCGCTATCGTGCCGATCTGGCGGATCGGTGACGATACTCGTTCATGCGGTGTGCGCCCTCGCCGTGCTCGGCACAATGATGCCGGGCCCCTCACCCGACGAGTTGTACGCCGATCGCACGAACCTCGCGAGCGCGCAAGCGGCGGCCGACGCGTGGGCTGCCGAACTGGTGCAGCGTCCCTCGGATTTCGAAGCCGCGTGGAAGCTGGCGCGCGCGGATTACTGGCTGGGTGGCCACGCGCCGACATCGCAGCGGCGCGCGTTCCTCACCCGCGGCATCGAGGCCGGCCGTCAGGCGATCGCGGCCGATCCGAATCGGCCGGAAGGGCACTTCTGGACCGCCGCCAACATGGGTGCGCTGGCGGAGGCGTCCGGCATTCGCGACGGACTGAAATACCGGCGTCCGATCAAGGACGAGCTCGAATGGGTCCTGCGCGTCGCTCCCGAGTTCCTGCAGGGCTCGGCCGATCGTGCCCTGGGCCGGTGGTATTTCAAGGTACCGGCGCTCTTTGGCGGCAGCAAGGCGCGTGCGGAAGCGCATTTGCGCGCCTCGCTCAAGTACAACCCGCACAGCACGGCTTCCCATTTCTTTCTCGCCGAACTGTTGCTCGATCAGGGGCGCGTCGCCGACGCCCGGGCCGAGCTGCAGCAGGTGCTCGACGCCCCGCTCGATCCCGAGTGGACGCCGGAAGATCGGGAGTTCAAAGTCAAAGCCCAGGCACTGCTCGGCAGAACCGCAGGGAGATGAGGATGAATGTACTGCTGCTCTCGATGCCGGATTCCTTCGAACACATGCCTTCGCGTGGCCATCCGGATGCCGAACGGCGCACTCGCATCTCTGGCCGGCAACGTGGACCCCCACCACCGGGTCGCCATCGCCGATCTCATCCTCGCCCGCCGGGAGGTTCGGGGCACCGTCCAACGGCTCGTGCGCGAGCTGCAGCCCGACGTCCTCGGCTTGTCGGTGATGACGTTTCAGCGCGGGACCGCGTTGAACATCGCGAAGTTCGTGCGGAGGCTTCGCCCTGATATCTCGGTCGTCGTGGGCGGCTACGATCCCAGCCTCGCTCCGGAAGCGTACGAAGCGTGTCCCGACGTGGATTTCATCGTGCGCGGTGAGGGCGAGCAGACGTTCTGCGAGCTGCTCCGCGCGGTGGAAACCGCCGGCGGAGTTCACGAGGTGGCAGGCCTGAGCTATCGAACACCGGACGGCTTCAGATCCAATCCCGACCGGCCGATCGCCCGGCTCGCCTCCAACCCTCTCCGGCTGCCCAATCGCGCCGCCCGCGTGCTCAGCGGTTACACGCTGCTCGGCCGCAGCGTGGACGTCGTCGAAACGTCGCGGGGATGCACGTTCGATTGCAGCTTCTGCTCGATTATCGAGATGCGCGGCCGCAACTTTCACGCCTACCCGATCGAGCGCGTGATGGCCGATGTGAGCGACGCCCGCAGCCGGGGCGCGAGGACGATCTTCCTCGTCGACGACAACATCACGCTGGATATCCGCCGATTCGAATCGCTGTGCCGCGCGATCATCGACGGCGGCTTCAACGACGTGGACTACGTCGTGCAGGCGATGACATCACCGCTGGCCGAGCACGGCGCCGACGTTGGCGCCGCTCATGCGGCGCGCGGGGTTTCGCTACGTGTTCCTCGGGATCGAGAACGTTCTCGACGAGGATCTCGCCTTTCTCAAGGCGCGCGCCAAGAACGTGCGCCGCGTGAACGGCCGCCCGGTCGGCAACGCGACCGTCGAAGCGATCGGGCACCTTCACCGCCACGGCCTGTTCGTCGTCGGCGGCATGATCGTGGGCAACCCGGACGACACGCGCGAGTCGATTGATGCGAATCTCGAGTTCGCCAGGCGGTACATCGATTGGCCGTACATCCAGCATCCGACGCCGTACCCCCGCACGCCGATGACCGAGGAGTTCCGGCGCCGCAGCTTGATCGTCGACGAGGATGTCGCGCATTACGACGGAACCACCGCCGTGGTGCGCTCCGAGCACGTCTCGGCGTCAGATATCGAGTTCCTGCGCTGGCGCAAGGAGCGATGGATGAAGCTGCGTCATTTCCCCGCCGCCTTCATCCATAGCCCGGGTTTCGTGCTGCGGCACGGTCTCGAAATGCTGGCCCATACCTTCGCCGGATCAACAGGTCGATCGCTGCTGGGCCTCGAGAGCCAGCAGCGTGTCTTCGAGCGTTTTCGGCAGCGCCGCCGGCAGGAGCGAAACGATATGGCGTTCGCCGGTTGATCTGACGCTCTTCTGGTTCGAGTCGAGGAGCGCGCTGCGGCGCGCGACCTCGATCTCGCCTCGTCGAGGCTCGTACCTCCGGACGCGGAAGGCGCTGCTAGGCGTTCACGGCTTCCGCAAGGGGCACGAACCCGACCAGGGTCGCCAGCTGCGCGGCAAAAATCATCGCCAGCGCGCGCACCGATTCACTCTGCTCGCGGCCATGCCGCAGCTCGACCGCGAGGACACCCCCACAGCCCCCGGCGTCATCAAGCGGAACGACCACGGCGCCGCTCGCCAGATCGCTGCCATTGACGATCCGCGTTTGAGCCGATCGAAACGCCGTCGCCGTCGCATTATCTGCGTCGCGCCGGACTCCGGGCAATTGCGCGAGCACGTCGTCTGGATATCCGTGCGCAAGCGCGGGCCTCAGTGCCGTTCCGTGAGGATCCCAGATCCAAACGATCAAGCCGACCGCATTGAGAATCTTGGCGGCGCCCTCGAGCAGCGGCGTCACGTCGCGTGGCTCCAAGACCCGACCGAGTTCGGTGCACAGATGCGCGGCGGCTGCAAGGTCTGGCTCCCGTGGAGAGGCCGCCTTCGCCGAATCGCAGGCGTCGCCGCGCTCTCAATGACAGTTTCGGTCGAGAGACGCGCCGCAGGCGCAAGGTCAGGCGCAGAGGCCGGCTTCACGGAGTCCTCGGTGCCCGCCGTCGCGCGTTCCGGGCCTGCTTCATGGAATCCGTGCGTGCCCGCGCGCTGTTCAATGGCCGTTTCGGTCGATTGATGAGCGGCCGCCGCCAGATCGGCCCGCGCGGTGGAGAGGTCGGCTTCACGGAATCGCGGTGCGGTCGGCCAGCGCGCTCTCAATGGCAGTCATGGTCGATAGACGCGCGGCAGCCGCAAGGCTCGGGCTCGGGTGGAGAGGTCGCCTTCACCGAATCGCGGTCGACTGGCCGTCGCGCTCTCGAGAGTGGATTCGTGACTCATGGAGACTCAGCTGAAGACGACGGCGGGGAAGCGAACCAATCGCCCTGTCAATCAGACACCGAAGCCTGGTCGGCGGTCCCTGGGTGACGAGGCTCGTCACCGGTCGTTGGCGGGGCCGCCGCGGCCGTCGCGACAACTTCAACCGGATCGGGATGGAGCTCCAAGAACTCGCGAACGACCGAGTCGGGTTCGAGGCCGATCGCATGCGCGTACGCGCGAATGAAGGCGCGGCGGAAAATACCCGTCGGCCAGCGCAAGCAGGTCGTCTCGCTCCAGCCCCTCCAGCAGCGAAAGGCTGATCTTCGTCTGCTCCGCGATGGAGGCTAGCGCAATCTGCTGTCGTTCACGCTGCTGGCGAAGTCGAGCGCCCAAACTTTCAGCCATGCCACACCTCGCGGGCCACGAACAGGCGGCCAGCGGCAATCACGTTGGCTTAATGAGGAAAGACCCGGGAGGTTCTCATAACCCATGAAGGACGGTCACCGCGCAACCTCGAGCGGGCGAGGCGGCCCCATGCGGTGAAGGGTATGAAACCTGTTGACGCGAGAGTACCACATATGCGACGCGGTTCAAGTCCAGATTGCAATCGTCACTGCGTTGACGACAAAGCAGAACTGGGGCGGCCGGCGTGACTCATGCGGTACGACCGCGTTGCGCACTGCCGCGGTGTCTGCATTTGCGCCGGTGAGAGGTACAGTGTTCACGGCCATTTCGTTGACAGGCTCGCTCACCCTGGGCTGTATTGACGGTGAGCGGAGGAGCACACAGGCGTCGGTGATGTCGCGGCGCGCGCATAGAAATTGCTCTCTGGCGCCGCAAGTTTGGTGCCGATACAATCCTTTCACCTCAAAGGAGCCCGATGCAGTCTTCACTTGGTGTCGCGCGATCGAGAATACGTGGTTCGGCAGGTATGGCTCTGTGCGGGCTCCTTCTTTGGGTGCCAGCGAACGCGCAGACCATCGGCGTGCAGGCGGGCGTTTCCCTGGAGCCGAACCAGTTCTACTTCGGTGGTCACGTCGAGACGCCGCCGCTGGCGGACTTGGTCCATTTCCGGCCGAATATTGAAATTGGCGTGGGCGACGCGGTCACCCTCATGGGCCTGAACTTCGAGTTCGTCTACAGGTTTCGGACTCAGCGTCCGTGGGGATTGTATGCGGGCGGTGGTCCGGCGCTGAACGTCATCCACACGACGGGCGATACGCGCTCGGAAGGAGGGTTCAATTTCGTCGGCGGCATCTCCCACCGTGATGGTCTCTTCGTGGAGGTCAAAGCTCGGCGCGCTGGCACAGCCCGAACTTCAAGATCGGCGTGGGGTACGTGTTTCGCTGAATCTCTCCTCCGTTGAGCCTGGCGTCCGTCGAATGGCTGACACCTTGAGGCCAGGCGAGAGCGCGTCTGGCGAGGGTTGCCCACGCCGGCGGAGTGAAGGATCGGTGGTCGGCCCGTCAATGACTGGCCCGCGTGTACCGAGCAGGATGTAATTCTTACCGACGCAATTGGCGACACTCTTGGGACGATCACGGCCCGATCGACTCTGATTCAACGACTTATCGCATCTCCACGGCCGACACGGATCTTGCCGGCGCGGTTTCCATGACTCGAGCGTCATAGACTGCCGTCCTTCGGGACGGAAGATCTGTCACGTTTTGCGTCATCCGATCCGGTTGCGAGCTGGGGAGCGGTGCGACCGGATCGGTTTTTTCCTGACAGCCCCACGTTCAGTGGCGGCCTCCATCCAGCAATCAACTCACCCCGTCACAGCTGCGCGCCATCACTCCCGGTCACGTCTCCACGATCTCGAGCGTCATGCGCGCGCGCGCGTAGCCTGCACGTTCGATCGCGCAGATGGCTTCCCCTCGCTCCCTTCGGTGTACGCGGGCAGACATCATGCGACAGGCTCCGTCCGATGCCGCGGTGGCCGCCGGATGCTCCACTCGTCTTCGAGGCCTCGACCTCGGTCGGTAGCAGCGCCGTCTGCTGCCCGTCGGCGGCATGTTCTTGCAAGTCGCTCCCGGCGCTGGCGAATCCGCAGCCACCCAACGCGCCGAAGCGGCCGGACCACGGGCGCTCGGACTCCCAAGAAAATTCTGAAGGTTTGCTGAAAATTTGCTTGACCGACCAATTAGGTCGGATATACGCTGTGCTGCTTCAAATGAGACTGAGTCTCAGTTTCATTTGATAGCGAGAAGCGCCCGCCGGGTGCGGTAACACCCGGCGGGCTACCGAACGCAGGTCCGACAGACCTTGTAATCACGCGCGTGGCGCATGACGCGTCCGGCCCCCACATTCTAGTGGAGCCGCCGTGTCCTGGCACGCACTCTCGCAGGAGACGCGTCCATGACTCGCAAGGCCCTTCGTAAGAGACTCCGCACGCAAGCGAAGCAGACGAGCCGCGCTCAGAGTTCCCGGGCGCACGTCGCCCTGGATGACCGTCGGCGTCCTGATGGCCTCCGCCGCCTTGACGACCGCGCGACCCACGACGGCCTCTGCGGCCGAGCTCGAAATTCGCGGCGGTGGCATGTCCGCGGGCCGCCGGCAGCAACTCGTCCGTACGCTCGACAGGTTGCCCGAGTTTCCAGATCCCCGCCGTCGGCACGTTCACGAGTGGCTCACGCCACCGTCGTGCCGAGCGACGGATTGCTGAGCCCCAGTGCGTTTCCGAGCCCCGGCTCATCCCAGGATCCGCCAGCTCGGCGCTTCGACATTCCGCCAGGTCCTCTCGCCGACGTGTTGAATCGCTTCGAAGACGTGACCGGCATCAGGGTCACCCTGTCGATGGAGGCAATCGGGACGATTCAGTCGCCAGGCGTGACCGGTCTCTTCTCCGTCGAGCGGGCGCTGGAGGCAGTGCTCGCAGGCACGAACGTCACCTTCCGCCTGACCTCGCCGAACGCGGCCGTGCTCGAGCTGCGTGGCCAGACCGAATCGGTCGAGGTGACCGGCCGCGCGCCGACGGTCGTCGTGTCGTCGCCGAAATACACGGCGCCCTTGCGTGAGATCCCGCAGACCATCGAGGTCATTCCGCGCGCGGTCATCGAGGAGCAAGGCGTCACGACCCTGAGCGATGCCCTCCGCAACGTGCCGGGCATCACGCTGCAAGCCGGCGAAGGTGGCGGGGCCTCCAACACCGCCGGCGACATGTTCAACCTGCGCGGGTTCAATGCCGCCAACAGCCTCTTCGTGGACGGCGTGCGCGACGACGGGCTGATCTCGCGTGACGTGTTCAACCTCGAGCAGATCGAGGTCTTCATGGGTCCGACCGGCTCGGACGTCGGTCGCGGAACGGCCGCCGGCTACGTCAACATGCAGACCAAGAGCCCTCGCTGAGACTTCCGGCGCGTCCGCCCTCTTCTCCTACGGCAGCGCCGACCAGAAGCGGCTCACCGTTCGACGTCAATCGCACGCTTCCGCTCGGGGCGCCGGGACAGTGGCTCAACCGATCGGCGTTCCGACTGAACGGGCTCTGGCAGGACGGCGGCATGCCGGGCCGCGACTTCGTCACGCAGGAGCGTCGCGCGTTTGCCCCGTCGCTCGCGCTCGGCCTCGGACACGCGAACGCGCGTGACGTTCTCGGCTCAGGTGATGCGCCAGGACAACCTGCCCGACTACGGCATTCCCGGTGCGGCCTGGGAGGAGCCGTTGACGCCGACCACGGTTCTCGCGCCGGCGCCCGTGGAGTCGAGCAACTACTACGGCAGTGTCGGCTACGACTACGACAACGGCCAGTCAGGACAGCTACACCGCACGCGTGGAGCACGACGTCAACCCGCTGCTGACGTTGCGGAACCAGACCCGGTACAACCGGGCCGAGCGCGAAGCCGTCATCACGACGATTCAGAATGTCGCCGCGTACGATCCGCTGACGAACAACGTGACGCTCGCCCGACAGGGAAACGATGCGCGAGAACACGCATCGTCTCGAACCAGACGACTGGCGTCGCCAGGTTCGCGACCGGGCGCCTGCAGCACGCGTCGAGCTTCGGCCTGGAGTTCCTCTCGGAGGAGCAGAATGCGCCGGTGCTGACCGGGCTCGGGACCAGAGCGCCGGCCGACATCTTCAATCCCAATCCGTTCGATCCGGTCTCGGGCTACGCGCCGGCGCGCAGCGGCGCCTCGACGCTCGGGCAAGACGAACACCGTCGGGCTGTTCGCGTTCGACACCCTCGACCTGGGGGCGAAATGGCAGGTGAACGGCGGCGTCCGGGTGGAGCGCTTCGAGACGACGTTCCGGTCGCGTCGATGCGGCCGGTCGTCGACGACGAATCTCGAGCGCACTCGGACGTGCATCGTGAGTGGCAAGGCCGGTGTCCTCTTCAGGGCCACGCAACCGGCAACGTGTACGCTGTCGTACGGGTCGACGGTGACGCCGCCAGGCACCGCGAACTTCGCGCTGAACGCGCAGGCCAACAACCAGAACAACCCGAACGTGAAGCCCCAGGAATCGACGAACTACGAGGTCGGCAGCAAGTGGGACTTCGCCAACGGACGACTGTCGCTGAACACGGCGATTTTCCGCACGGAGAACCGGAACGTCATCTTCACCGTGGACGCCACGACGATCCCGCCGCTCTACAACCAGGACGACAGTCAGCGCGTGAACGGCGTCTCGGTGGGGTCGATCGGTCGACTCACCAGCGCGTGGGAGGTGTTCGCGAATTTCGCCTATCTCGATAGCTCGCTCGAGACGCAGAACGACGTCAATCGAGGGAATCGCCTGACGCTGACGCCGGAGTACTCGGCCAGCGTCTGGACGACGTATCGGCTGCCCATCAGGCTCACCGTCGGCGGCGGCATCCGCGCGACCGATGCGGTCTTCGTCAACGCGGCCAACACGATCGAGTCGCCAGGCTATCGACTCGTCGACGGTCTCGTCGAATACGAGGTGAACAGGAACCTCACGCTGCGGTTGAATCTGACCAATCTGACCGACGAGACGCTACATCCGCAACGTCAACAACAACGGCGGCCGCTACAACCCGGGCCAGCCGCGCGCGGCGCTCCTGACGTCGAGCGTCACGTTCTAACGCGTTCCTGCCCTCGCGATCGGATGGACCAGTCGATCGCGAGCGCAGAAACCGCTGCCAGGAAGGCGTGAGCATGTTGCTGACCATTCCGGATGTGCTGACCCGCGACCAGGTGGCCGAGGCGCGCGAGCATCTCGCCAGGGCCGACTGGATGGATGGTCGCGTCACGGCGGGCCATCAGTCCGCGCGCGTCAAGGACAACCGGCAACTGCCGGAGGATCATCCCGCCGCGCGCGCGCTGGGCGAGATGATCCTCGCGGCGCTGCAGCGCAATCCGCTGTTCATCTCGGCGGCCCTGCCGCTGCGGATCTTTCCACCGCTCTTCAACCAGTACGAGGGCGGACAGTCGTTCGGCAGCCACGTCGACAACGCCATCCGCCAGGTCGCCGGCACGGCGTTTCGGATTCGCACGGACCTTTCGGCCACGCTCTTTCTCAGCCAGCCCGACGAGTACGACGGCGGTGAGCTGGCTGTGGAAGACACCTACGGCGTGCACACGGTGAAGCTGCCCGCCGGCCACATGGTGCTGTATCCCTCCACCAGCCTGCACCACGTCCGTCCCGTGACGCGCGGCGCGCGCATCGCGTCGTTCTTCTGGATTCAGAGCCTGGTTCGGGACGATGCGGAGCGCACGCTGCTCTTCGATCTCGACACGGCGATTCAACGCTTGAGCGCGGAAGCACCCGATCACCCGGCGGCCGTGCAGCTCACGGGCGTCTATCACAACCTCGTGCGCCGCTGGGCGGAGGTATGACCACATGACTCTTCGCAAATGCCTGTTCTGGTGTCATCTCGCGGCCGGCGTATCGGCCGGCATCGTCATCTTCATCATGTCCGTGACCGGGGCGCTCCTGGCGTATGAACGGCAGATCATCGCGTGGGCCGACACGCGCCAATACAAGGTCGCGCCGCCGTCGGCAGGGGCGCCACGCCTGCCGATGGAGGCGATCATCGCGAAGGCCTACGACGCGGAGCCGGCCACGACGTTCACCACGGTGACTGTCCGCGCCGATTCGTCCGCGCCGGTGGGCCTTGCGGTCGGGGCAGCGCATGCTCTACCTCAATCCGTACACCGCGGAGGTGATGGGCGACGGCTCGCCCGCGGTGCGCCGCTTCTTCCGCCTCGTGACCGATTGGCATCGGACGCTCGCGTTAGCAGGGGAACGGCGCGCGATCGGCCGCGCGATCACTGGCGCCTGCAACCTTGTGTTCCTGTTCATCGTCGCCAGCGGCTTCTATCTCTGGTGGCCGCGGACCTGGACGCGTCGACACCTGCGCAGCGTCACCATGTTCAGCGGCTCGGCGCGTGGCAAAGCCCGTGACTTCAACTGGCACAACGTGATCGGATTCTGGTCGGCGATTCCGCTCTTCGTGATCGTTCTGGGCTCCGCTGGTGATCTCCTACCCATGGGCCACCGACATGGTCTACCGGATCGTCGGGGAAGCGCCGCCGCCCCGCCAGCGTCCCGCGACGCCCGCCGGGGGTGCAGGTGGTGCCGCCCAGGGACAGAACGCTGGAGCGGCGCGTCGGCCTGACGGCAACGGTCCAGGCCGCGGCGGCCC
The DNA here is from genome assembly GCA_963745495.1 of uncultured Acidobacteriota bacterium. Lineage (GTDB taxonomy): Bacteria > Acidobacteriota > Vicinamibacteria > Vicinamibacterales > CAVVIG01 > CAVUXJ01. The sequence goes on along the minus strand of CAVUXJ010000014.1, from coordinate 168,475 downwards.
GCGGAGACCACCGGAAGGGATTGACGCGCTGTGGGCTCGCGCGGAACGGCAGGTCCCCGGCTGGCGGAGCATCAGCTTTCGTCTGCCGACAGCGGCGGACGCCCCGTTGGTCTTCACGATCGACGAAGGCACCGGCGGTCAGCCGCAGAAACGCGCGACGCTCACGTTGAATCGATCGACTGCCGAAGTCGTGCGATGGGAACCGTTCGCGAGCTTGTCTGCCGGCCGGCAAATCCGATCGTGGTTGCGCTTTGCGCACACGGGAGAGGTCTATGGGCTCGTTGGACAGACGATCGCCGGCCTTGTGTCGGCGGGCGCTTCCGTTCTGGTGTACACGGGGCTGCTGCTCGCCTTTCGGCGGCTTCTTGCGTGGCGAGTGCGTGTACGGAATGCTCGCCGCGCGGCCGCGGCGGTGAGCCTGCCGCCTGGCCTGGCAGGATCGGTCGATTCGGGCGTATAGAGACGGTCTTCGATCCGCGCACGCCAGCGCGATCTTCATGTGTCGATCTGGTGCGCTGGGTCGCCTCAGCCAAGCGCCCGCGTTCCAGCCGAGTCGCGCTCGAGCCGTTGTTGCGACCGCGCCGTGGGCACAGATCCGATCGCGACGGATCCACTCGCCCGAAGCGTGAGCCGTGTCTTGCATCTGAAAGCTGATTGCTGGGAAGGCGCCCTCGAGCACAAGGAGCACGCGAACATGAAGCCGAAGAACACGATCTGCCTCTGGTTCAACAAGGACGCGGATGAGGCGGCACGCTTCTATGCCGCCACCTTTCCGAATAGTGAAGTGACCGCTGTTCGGGAGGCGCCTAGTGACACCCGGGCGGCAAGAAGGGCGACGTATTGCCGGTCGAGTTCGCCGTGCTGGGCATTCCCTGTCTCGGTCTCAACGGCGGCCGGAGTTCAAGCACAGCGAGGCCGGTTCCTTCCAGATCGCACGGACCCACAAGAAGCGACGGACCGTTACTGGAATGCGATCGTCGGCAACGGGGGCTTGGAGAGCCAGTGCGGTGGTGCAAGGACCGCTGGAGCCTCTCCTGGCCGACCGCTCCGCCGTGCTGACCGAGGCACTTCGGCCGGTGGCGCTGAGGCCAAGCGTGCCTTCGAGGCGATCGTGCCGGAAAGCCGGTCGACCGCGGCGTACCTTCCTGGTGGGCCACTCGATGGGCGCGCTGGCGATCGTGAAGCTGGCGGAGCAGCACCCAGAAGACTACGACGGGGTCCTGGCGAAGTGCGGACCGCTCGGGGTGCGCTCGCCGAGCTTCAGTATGCAGGCGACGCGCGTGTCACGTTCGACTAGTACTTTCCGAACGTGTTCCAGGCACGGCCTTCGATCTGCCTGACGGCACGCAGTATCTCTCACCCTTCGACGCCGGCGGCCCGAACCCGCTGTTCCTCAGCGTGTACAGCGCGCTCAGTGCGAATCCCTCGGCGACGTTTCAATGGGCGACCGCGGCGAAGCTGCCGTTCGTCACCGAAGCCGAACTGGGAAACGCCGCGCTCTACGTGGTCGGGTTCCTCGTGCGCTACACCGACGACTTCATCGAGCGTGTGAACGGGAAGATGCCGTTCGACAACGAAGAAGTCGCCTATCAGGTCAACGTCACGCCCGATCCGGCGACCAATGCCTATCTGAGCGGGCTTCTGAACGCCGGCGTCGAGCGTTTCAAAAGGCGGACAGGCCCGCGCTCCGGTACTACGAGCGCAACTACACACCGACCGGAGAGATCGACGTCCCGTTGATGACGTTGCATACCACGCGCGATCCGGCCATCCCGTTCTCGCACGAGGCGACGTTCGCCGAGACGGTCGCGGCAGCCGGCCGCTCCCGGCGACTGGTGCAGCGTCCCATCGATCGGTGGGGACATTGCGCGTTCACCTCAAGCGAAGTTGACGCGGCGTTCGCCGATCTGGTGCGCTGGGTCAACTCAGGCAAGCGCCCGCGTCCGTAGCGGAACCGTACGAACCGGCGCCACGCGCTCGCGGGATGATCGTCGCCCGATTGAGCGCTGGCGCCCGTTCCTTCCACCCGAGGCGACCGCCACGCCTCTTCGCTCGAATGAGGTTGATCTTGTTTGAGCCCCAGTCTCTCAGCCGTGGTAGAGTGTGCCTCTCCAGCAAGCAGAATCTTTTTCGCTGAGACATATGGCTTCCGTGCTGATCGTGAACAGTGACAACACGACCGAAATGTGGGCGTCGTCTCTGCGTGCCAAGGGCTTTGCGGTTCACCGGGTCTGCAACCCCGAAGAGGCCTTTGTGTATATCGACGAACATCCGCCGGCCGTGATTGTCACCGATTCGCAATTTCGAATGAGCGCCTTCAACGGCGCTGCATTTATCCGCGCCGTTCGCAGGCGCAAAGCCTGCGCCTCGAGCCGGATCATTGTCTGCTCCAAGCAGACGCGAGTGGATGAGACGCGGACCGTTCCGACGACTGGCGCGGACCTGTTCCTCGGTCCCGCAGATTTGGGACTTCTTCCACAGCACCTGACCCATCTGCTGTCTCAACGGCACCGATCGAGACAGGCGTAAGCCAGCCGCGCGCGACGTCGATTCCGTTCCTTCCCTAACCCCTGCTCGCTGTCGGAGTGGCGACCGGCGACTCGGCGAGCAACTCGATCGTGGGATTCTGTCGCTCGAAATATTGCCGCTCCCAGTCCGAGCCAAACAGCAGCACGCGCCGGTTCTGCCGGTCGATGGCGATCGCGCCGTGGCCGCCGAGCGACGGCTTCGGTACTGAGGCGTTTGCGAGCCACCGGGCGACGGTGTACTCGGCGGGCTCGATTTCAACCACCACGCCGTATTCGCTGCGAAGGCGGCTGGTAATCACGTCGAACTGCAGGGCGCCCACCACGCCGACGATCGGTTCTCGGCGGCCGGCGGTCACGTAGAACACCTGCATCAACCCTTCTTCTTCAAGCTGCCTCAGCCCCTCGTCGAACTGCTTGTAGCGGGTGTCCTGCAGGCGGACGCGCCCGAAGTGTTCTGCCGGAAAACGCGGCAGATCGAGAAATCGCAGCGGATTCCCGGAATGAAGCGTGTCGCCGATCGCGAAATGCCCTGGGTTGACGAGGCCGATGATGTCGCCCGCGTAGGCGACGTTGATCGTCTCTCGATCGCGGCCGAAGAACCGGTACGCACGCGACGCCCTCAGGGGTTTCCCGAGGCGGCTGTTGGACACGACCATGTCCTTCGTGAACCGGCCGGAACACACGCGGACGAACGCGACGCGGTCCCGGTGCCGCGGATCCATGTTCGCCTGGATCTTGAACACGAATCCGGTGAAGGGCTCGTCAGTCGGCGCCACCATTCCCGAATCGCTCTGACGCGGCTGCGGCGGCGGCGCGAGCTCGACCAGCGCCTGGAGGAACGGCTCGAGCCCGAAGTTGGTCAAGGCGCTGCCGAAGAAGACCGGCGTCTGCCGTCCCGCGAGATACTCGGCGACGTCGAACTGCGTGCCGGCCGCCCGGATCACGTCCAGCGATTCGCGGAAATGCGCGTACTCGTCTGCTCCAATCATCTCCCGCGCGTGCGGGTCGTCGAGCGACGACATGTCCACCGGCGCCCGATACTGTCCCTGCGCCTCGCGTTCGTATCGCAGCAGCGTCTGGCCGCGGATGTCGTACACGCCCCGAAGCCGTTCGGCGCTGCCGATTGGCCAGTTGACCGGCGCGGCGGCGATCCCGAGCGCGCGCTCGAGATCGTCCATCAACTCCAGGGGATCGCGCGCCGGGCGGTCGAACTTGTTGACGAACGTCAGGATCGGCAGCCGGTGACGCTGGCACACCTCGAACAGCTTCCGCGTCTGATCCTCGACGCCGTTCGCGGCGTCGATCACCATCACGACGCTGTCGGCTGCGATCAGGGCCCGATAGGTGTCTTCGCTGAAATCCTTGTGGCCCGGCGTATCGAGCAACGACATCCGTCGCCCCTGCAGCTCGAACTCGAGCGCGGCGGAGGTAATCGAGATGCCCCGCTCCTGTTCGAGCTCCATCCAGTCGGATGTGGCATGACGGCGAGCTTTACGGCCGCGAACGGCGCCCGCCAGCTCAATCGCCCCCGCATACAGCAGCAGCTTTTCCGTCAGCGTGGTCTTGCCCGCGTCGGGGTGCGAGATAATCGCGAAGGTACGCCGCCTCGACACCTCGCGTTCCAGCTCGCTGGATGCGGACGGGTCCGCGAGGTTCGTGACGTCCGCCGGTGGTGGTCCCAATCAACCCTTCGTCATGAAACAGTCCACATCCCTTCGGCGATGGTCACTTCAGGTGGTGGAGGTCACCCCGCCGCCAACGACTTCCAAGAATTCCTTCCGGCTCAGCCGTCTCCCGCGTGATAGTTGTGTCACGACCACTCCTCTGAACGTGATCTCGCGTCACTGTCGCCTCTTCCAGGTCGCATGATGGCTGGAGCGGCGGCAAGAAATGGCAACCCGTATGCTGGGGACTGCGTCCCCGCGAGGATAGTCCGTATCCCCAACCGGTTCAAGAGCGCAGGATGACCTGTGCGCAGGATGACCTGTCTCCCGATCACTTTTGCGATGCTATGCTTGCAGCATGAAGGCATCCGACGGCATCCTGTTCAGCGGCGGCGCGCCCGGCGCTGAAGCGGCGTTTGGCGCCTGCGCTGAGCGGCGGGGCATCGAGGAGGTCAATTTCACGTTCGAGGGGCACAGCATCGCCCGGAGCCGTGGCGTCCGGATGCTGAATCACGAGGAGCTGCAGGCCGGCGATGTCAGCCTGGAATATGTCGCCCGGCTCATGAACCGGCGCTACACCGAGAGTCCCACGATCCGCAAGGTTCTGCAGACGCTCTGGTACCAGATCAACAACGGGCAGGAGATCTACGTCGTGGGCGCGATCCTCGACGACAAGACGGTCCGCGGCGGAACCGGCTGGGGCGCCGAATTCGCCAAGCTGTGCAACAAGCCGCTGTACGTGTTCGACCAGGACAAACACAGCTGGTTTCGCTGGAGCGGCGAGGAGTGGGACGCCAACGCGGCCAGCCCGGTGATCGCTCATCCGCATTTCACCGGCACCGGCACGAGGTCCATCAACGAGAACGGCAGGCAGGCGATCGACGAGCTGTTCCGCCGCTCGTTCGCCTAGCTGCCCGTGGTGCCGCGTCTTTTCGTACTGACCGTTCTGTCCTGGTGCGCACTTTCCCCGCATCCGGCGGCCGCCGCCGATCCCGACGACAACCGTGTCCTGAGAGTCGAGCAGTGGCTGAAAGCCGTCCTGAAGCACGAGCCGGGTGCCGGCGATGATTCCGTGGTGTCGGTCGGTTCGTGGCCGAGCGGCGACCTGCGGGCGTTCTGGGTTGACGGAGCCGTCCTCGCGCAGTTGACGCGCGACCCGAAGCTCTCGTCTTTCAGGATCCAACTTCTGGATCAGCGGTCGTCGCGGCGCATCACCTACGCTCCGCACCACCTTCGCCGGCTCAAGGTGCTCGCATGCGCCGCCGCCGGCATCGTGACCGAGCCACCCTGCCTCGACCTCAAGGCATCCGCCGAGCTCGACGAGGAATTGCGCCGGCTGGCGGACGCCGCCGCCGAGTCGAGAACCCGAGGGGACAAGCACTACGTCCTGCGCCGCGGCGCGCTGCTGCACACCGACGCCGCGATGTTCAGCGCCGACCCGATCGAGACGCTTGCCCCCCACACGAGCGACGAGCCCCAGCGAATCCTCATGAACATCTCGGACGGACGAGAGATCGAGCTGGGGCGCGGCGCCATGCATTGGGAAATCGCCCGCGTGCTGCTCGACGCCGTCGGATCCGACACGATGGTGCGCTCATGGTACCGGGCGACCGCCGCCTGGATGCAGAACCGCAACTACCACGATCCGGTGCATCTCGCCCGCGCCCGTGGAGTCTTCCCCAACGATACGGACATTCTGTTTCTGAGCGGCTGTGAACGCGAAGAGTACGCGCGTCCCGACACGCAGGCCGCCGCGCGGGCGGCCGTCCTGCCGGGCGGGCTCACCCTCGACATCAAATCCGAGCGAGCGGAGCTGGGACTGGCGGAGGCCTTTTTTAGGCGCGCGCTCGCACTGAAACCCGACACCGTGGAAGCGCGCCTGCGACTTGGCCGCGTGCTGCTGCTCCGGGGGCGGTACAAAGAGGCGGCCGATGAGCTGCGGCTCGCGACCACGTCCGCCGAGGAGGACCTCCTCCGCTACTACGGCGCGCTGTTTCTGGGCGCCGCGGAAGAGGCGCTGGAAGACTACGACGGCGCGAACGCGGCGTATGCGAGGGGAGCGCAGCTGTACCCTGCCGCGCAAACGCCCCGCCTGGCGCTCAGTGCGCTGGCCCGGCGGCGCGGCGATCGCCTGGGTGCCCAGGCCGAGATCCGTCGCGTATTCGACCTGCCGGCGTCTCCGCCTGCGCGCGACGATCCGTGGTGGACGTACCACACGGCGCAAGCACGGAATGCCGACGCGCTCCTCGAAGAGCTTCGCCGGCCGTTCCTCGAGGCGGGCCGATGAGCGTGCGGCCGGCGCTTTTCGTGGCGTTGCTGCTGATCCCAACGGTCGTCCGCACCCAGGACGTCAGCTTCTCGAGCCAGACAAGAGCAGTACGGGTCGACGTGCTCGTCAGCGATAAGGGGCAGCCGCTGCTCGGCCTCGGTCCAAGCGACTTCGAGGTGCGCGACAACGGTGTGCCGCAACAAGTCGATCTCGTGAATTTCGACGACATCCCGCTGAATGTGACGCTCGCGCTCGACATGAGCGACAGTGTCGCCGGTGAACGGCTGGGCCGCCTTCGCGCCGCCGCCGGCGGGCTGCTCGCGGGGTTGAGGCCCAACGATCAGGCGGCTGTCATCACGCTCAGTCACATCGTCAAGCTTGGGGCCGGCCTGACGACGGATCTCGAGTCAGTACGCGTCGCCCTGGACAAGGTCCAAGCCGTCGGGGAGACGGCCCTCGTCGACGGGGTTTACGCCGGGATCATGGTCGGCGAATCAGACGTCGGCCGGTCGCTGCTGATCGTCTTCAGCGACGGCGTCGACACGTCCAGCTGGCTGTCGCCGCACGGCGTGCTCGACATCGCGAAGCGATCCGACGTCGTCGCGTATGGGGTGTCCACGCGATCGCCGCTCAAGCCGGCGTTCCTCCGCGATCTCACCTCGGTCACGGGGGGGCAGCTGTTCGAGGTGGAGAAGACCGCGAACCTCGAAACGATCTTTCTGACAGTGACTGGAAGAGTTCCGGCGGCGATATCTGCTCAGCTACACGCCACGGGGTGTGGCGCCCGATGGGTGGCACCGACTCGCCGTCCGTGTGAAGCGAAATGCCACGGTCAAGGCCCGTCCCGGGTATCTGGCCGGGCCGTGAAGGTCAGGTCAAGGCCGGGACCGGGCCGATGTATATTGGCGGCGGACGGCGAGTTGTCGGGCTGTCCCGTTCTCGGAGGTGATTCATGATCGATCGTGATCGACGGCGCTTCTTGACGGGCGCGATGGCCTCTCTGGGACTGGCCGCCACGGGCAGCGTCGACCGGCTCGCCGCCTTTACCCAGGCGGCGGCTGCGGCCAGGCCGCGGCGCATCATCGACATGCATCATCATTTCGCGCCGCCGGCGTGGGTCGCGGAAGTGAAGGGGCGGCCGTTGCTGCAGGCCGCGAATACCGCGTGGACGCCGGCCAAATCGATCGAGGATATGGATCGGGGCGGGGTCGCGGCGGCGGTCGTGTCCATCACCAACCCGGGGATGTGGTTCGGCGACCTCGCGGCCACGCGGCGCGTGGCCCGCGCCTGCAACGATTACGGCGCCAAGCTCGTGCAGGATCACCCGAACAGGTTCGGGTTGTTCGCCGCGATGCCGTTGCCCGACGTCGAGGGCACGCTGAAGGAGATCGCGTACGCCTACGACACGCTCAAGGCCGACGGCGTCGGCCTGATGACGAGCTACGGCGACACGTGGCTCGGCAATCCTGCCTACAAGCCGGTGATGGAGGAGCTCAATCGGCGAAAAGCGATCGTCCACGTCCATCCAACCGCGGCCAACTGCTGCAAGAACCTCGACTACGCGCCTGGCGTGAACCCGGGGAGCATGGAGTACGGCACCGACACGACGCGCGCCATCATGGGCGTGGCCTTCAGCGGCGACGCCGCGCGGTTCCCCGATATTCGGTTCATCTGGTCGCACGCCGGCGGTACCGCGCCGTTCCTCGCCGGCCGCATCGACGGCGCGTCGGCGGGCGCCAAGGATCGGCTGCCCAACGGCTTCATGTCCGAGCTGAAGAAGTTCTACTACGACCTGGCGGGCGCAGCCAATCCCGGCGCGGTTGCGTCCCTGTTGAAGCTCGTGACGACCCAGCAGATTCTCTTCGGGACCGATTTCCCGCCCGGCGGCACTGGCCTCGACGTCGCGAACACTCTCGTCAAGATCGGGGTATTCAGCGAGAGCGACCTGCGAGCCATCGACCGCGAGAACGCCGTGCGGCTGCTGCCGAGATTCAAGGCGTAGCCGCGTGCCCTTAGCAGAGCCTTCCGAGTTCCGCGTCGAGAAGCTCCGCATCGAGGCCGTGATCCATCTCACCAACGGGACCAGGGTCACTGGAGACTTTTTCGTCGCCCAGGCCAGCCCCACCTTGTTCGGGCAGGAGCGCGTGGCGGAACTGCTCAACTCCGAATCGGGATTTGTTCCCTTCGAAGTGCGGGAATCGGGCGGGCCCCGCACGGCGCTTCTGAACCGCGAGCACATCGTGACGGTCGCGGTTCGGGACCATGAGGCGCGCCGCGTCCCCGGCTACGATCTCGCCACCGCGCGCACCGTGTCCGTGGTGATGTCGGATGGCCGCCAGATTCTTGGCTCGGTCCGCGTGTACCGGCCCGAAGGTCGAGACCGGTTGAGCGACTGGGCCCGCCACGGCGAGCGCTTCCGGTACATCGAGTCGTCCGATGCCACCTTTATCGTCAACGTCGCCCACGTGGTGGAGGCGCGCGAGGTGTTCGAACGATGACTCCAGCTGCTTCGATCGATCGGTTACTTCGCGCCATGAGTGCGGCCGGCGCCTCGGACCTGCACCTCTGCGTCGGCTCTCCTCCCATCATCCGCAAGGATGGTCATATGCAGCCGATCGAGCCAGGTGCATCCGCGCTGGGAGTCGACGACGTGGAGGCGTTCCTTGCGCCGATCATGCCCGATCGGAACCGCCAGGAATTCTCGCAGCGGCACGATACCGACTTCGCGTACGAGATTCCCGAGCTGGCGCGCTTTCGTGCCAATGCCTTCTTCGATCGGAAGGGCCCCGGTGCGGTGTTCCGCGTCATCCCGTCCAAGATTCTCACCGCCGAGCAGCTGGGCCTGTCACAGCCCCTGCTGCAGCTGTGCCACCTGCACAAGGGACTGATCCTCGTCACTGGTCCCACCGGCTCGGGCAAATCCACGACGCTCTGCGCGATGATCGACTACATCAACAAGACGCGCCAGGATCACATCATCACCATCGAAGATCCGATCGAGTTCGTACACCAGAACCAGAAGTGCCTCATCAATCAGCGCGAGGTGCGAACGCACACCGACTCGTTCAAGGACGCGCTGCGCGCCGCGCTGCGAGAGGATCCCGACATCGTGCTGGTCGGCGAGCTGCGCGATCTCGAGACGGTCGCCATCGCGATCGAGACCGCGGAGACGGGCCACCTGGTCTTCGGCACGCTTCACACCACGACGGCCGCGTCCACCGTCGATCGCGTCATCGATCAGTTCCCGGCGGATCGGCAGGCGCAGATCAGGATCATGCTGTCCGAATCGTTGCGCTGCGTCGTCGCGCAGAACCTGTGCCGGAAGATTGGCGGCGGCCGGGTGGCGGCGCTCGAGGTGCTGATTGTCACGCAGGCGGTCAGCAATCTCATTCGCGAGGGAAAAACCTTCCAGATTCCGTCGATGATGCAGGTCGGCAAGAACGTCGGGATGGTACCCCTGAACGACGCGTTGATGGACATGGTCACGAAGAAGCTCGTCGCACCCGACGAGGCCTACTCGAAGGCCGTCGACAAGGCCGGCTTCGAAGGACTGCTCAAGCGGGCCGGGCTCGATCATCGCCCGAAAGCGTCGGCGGTCGCCTCCATGTGAGCGCGTCCCGATTATCGAATCACGATCCCGATGGATGTGCGCCAGAAGTCGAGCGACCCGAGATCGAAGCCGAAGTCGATGGGGCCCAGGTCGGTGGGATTGGTGCCATTGGTGAGACTCTTGAAGTAGCGTAGATCGCCGCGCACGCCGAAATGGTCGCTGAAAAAGCCGATCAATCCCCCGCCGAGATTGAATCCCACCATGTTGCTCGCGTTGTCCCTCCCGGTCGGCGTGTCGATCTGAGTGCGAATCATCCCGGCGCCGCCGGTCACGTACGGCCGGAACCCTACTCCCGTCGTGCCGCCAATCGGGATGCCGATCATCACGTTGCCCATCACGGTCAGCGCGGAATTGTCGACTGGCTTGTCGAAAAAATCCGGCGAAAAACCAAAATCGACCTCCCCGCCGATGATGCCCCGACTCATGCCGCTGGCGGTCCAGCCAAAGGCGTGACCGCCTTCGGCCGGCTCGTTTCCCCGGATGCGGGCGGCCCAGGGCGAAAAAAGCGCATCGGCTGAAGACGCAACCGGCGCCCAGATCCCGAACATCAGGGCCAGCAGAACGCGAAAAATTGCCCGTTGCATGCGTTGATGAAGCCCCAATCGAGGCGCATGTGTAGCCGCCCGGCGGGGCCGCAGGGTAATCATCGCGGGCCGCGAAGGGTGAATGATGACCTACTTGTGAGCCTGAATGTATTCGAGCGCGAACTTCTTGAGCGGCGCACTCGTCAGGCCGAGGGCTTCCGCCTCGGTCATGGCCTTGTCGACGTCCCAGCGATCGATCTGGACCCGCTTGATCAGCCACATCGCTGAGGCCCGATTGGCGGAGCCGCAATGGATGAACGCCGGCTCATTGCCGGGTTGCCGTATCGCGGCGAGAAAGCGATCCACCACGGCCGGATCCGGCGCCGCGGCGTTGAACGGCACGTGGATGTATTTGAGGCCGACAGATTTCGCCGCCGCTTCGGCCGCCGGGATGTTCGTATCGGGCTCGGTGGCCTGCCGCAGGTTGATCACCGACGCAAAGCCCATCTTCTTGATGTCGGGCATCGCTTCGGGGCCGGTTGCGCCAGCGCATGCGACCGTCGTCTCGAGCCGGGACAGGTTGGTAACCCCAGCCACGGTCGGCTTCGTGATTTGTTGTGCCTCCAGGATGGGCGCGAACGTGCCGAGAAGGGCGATGGATGCGAACAAGACAGTCGATTTCATGGCGGAACCTCCTATAACGAACCGCTCCATCATAGTGCGAAACGCGCCACGAGGTGGCAACAGGACGGGCAGGAGGGCAAGAGTGGCGGGAAAGGCCGAAGGGCGGGAAAGGCCGGAAGGGCGGAACGCGCAGCAGGGGCGGGACGGGCAGGACTGAAGTCCCGCCCTCCTGGCCTATTTTTCGATCGTCACCGTGACGGGCGAGAGCATGCGCGCGGTCACTTCAGTGCCTGCCGGAAATTCGGCCGCGCTGCGATCGCCCGCCACGACCGCGGCCGTGCCGGCGCCGGCGCCGGCGCTGGCGCCGATGGCCGCGCCTTTGGCGCCGCCGAGAATCGCCCCGAGGATCGCGCCGGCGACCGCACCGCCGCCAACCTTGGCTGTGCTGCTGTTGCCGCGTGCGTCTCCATCGCGAAAGATGGTTTCAGTCGTGAGCGGCAGACGCGTGCCGTCGGCCAGCACCAGCGTGTGGAACCGGATGCCCAGCCGCGCGCGCTCCTTGAACTTCCCGCCGCGCTCGACGAGCATCACCGAACCGATCGCTTTCGATCCGGCAGGAATCGCCGCCTGGCCGCCGACGCGCACGTCGCGTACCACGTGAGCCTCGACCCGATCTTCAACGCGCGCCCGCTCGCTGCTGAGCGCCGATTCAATCTGCAGCCCCATCACGGAATCGGCCGAGACGACCAACTCCTCGAACGTCTTCTGGGGCGGCTCCGGGGTTCGCACCGGCTCGGCCGCTGCGTGCTCTTCAACCGTCGCCGGCGCCGGCGTGTCAGCTGGCGATGGCGATACTTGAGGAGCGGGCGCCGCTGCTGGTCCGGCACTGCTGGGCCAGGTTCGTTCCAGGGCAGGCGGCTGTCGATCCCGCGCGGGCGGTGTCGGCGTAGACCGCTCGCGCACGGCGGGACCGACAGGCGCGGTGTTTCGCGTCGAGGTCGGCGCGGCCGTTCGCGTGGAGGGCGCCTGCGCCACTGGAGCAGGCGCCGCCGGCCCGGGTTGGGCGCTCGGAGGCGCGTCGCCGACCGTCGCTTCGGTTTCCTGAACGGGTTGTGCCGCTGGCGACAGCTGTTCGGGCGCCACAGCCGCCTGCGTGACGACGTGCTCCGTGTATTGGCGCGTCGCCAGATATCCGCCTCCGACAGCGGCGCCGAGGCACGCAAGGGCGAGGGCGGCGAATACAGCTCGGTTCGAAAGCATCACGGGTGGATCTCCTTGACCGGAAAGCGTTTGACGCAAGCCTCATGCCCGCGCTTTCTCTTGGCATGAAACTGTAACATGCTGAAAATGCAACGCCTATGAACTGAACCCGAGTCGAAGCGTGTCCCCTCGAAGTGAATGTGTCCTGAAATCCGGCCCCGGTCCATCGGTCAGCTGATCCTCGCCGGCAGACCACGCGTTTCATCCAGCACGACCGTCCGGCATAACCGCCCCGGACCAGGCACGGCGCCGCGTCGCGGTAAGATTCGTTTTCGTGGCTGCCCCGAGGGACATCGTCGTGATCGGCGCGGGCATCGTCGGCTGTGCCATCGCGTACGAGTTGGCCCGCCGTGGCGCCTCGGTGCAGATCGTTGACGACCGCGCGGTCGGCATGGGTGCCACGCAAGCGTCGGCCGGCGTCCTCGCCCCGTACATCGAGGCGCGCGAGGAAGGTCCCCTCCTCGAGTTGACCGCTCGCAGCCTCGATCTTTTCGACCAGTTCGTCGCGCGTGTGACGTCGGCGAGTGACATGCCGGTCGCGTATCGGCGTACCGGGACGCTCGACGTCGCGATGGACGAGGCCACCATGGGCCGCTTCCGGTCGGCCTCCGAAGCGCTGGCGGCGCGTGGTGTTGCGGCGGAGCTTCTCGATGCCAAGGCCGCGCGGACGCGGGAGCCGCACCTCAACTGCGACGTCCTCGGCGGGTTGCTGATTCCAACACAAGGGTTCGTGGCCGCCGCGGATTTGACGCGCGCACTGGCGGCCGCCGCCGGCCGGCACGGCGCGCAACTCATCGAGCGGGGCCGCGCCGCCCGGATTTCCCGATCCCACGGCGATCTCGTCGTCGGTACCGACGGCGGGTCGTTGGTGACCAATGGCGTGGTTGTCGCCGCGGGCAGCTGGTCCGGTCAGATCGAGATTGAAGGCGTAACCGCCCGCTTACCGGTGCGTCCCGTTCGCGGCCAGCTTCTGCAGCTCGCGTGGAATGGGCCGCCGCTCCGGCGTGTCATCTGGAGCGAGCGGTGCTATCTGGTCCCCTGGGAGGACGGGACGCTCCTTGTCGGCGCGACCGTAGAGGAGGCGGGGTTCGACGAGCGCACGACAGCCGTTGGCGTGCGCGACTTGATCGAGGCTGCCTGCGAGCTGGTGCCGCACACCTGGAGTGCCACGTTCGTCGCCGCCAGGGCCGGCTTGCGTCCGGCGAGCGCCGACGATCTCCCCGTGATCGGTCCGTCCCGCGTCGTGCCGAACATCATGTACGCCACGGGACATTATCGAAACGGCGTCCTGCTGGCGCCCCTCACCGCCGAGCTGGTGGCTGATGCCATGTTGGAGAACCGCTTCGATCCGGTGCTTGCCGCGACGAGCCCCCAGCGGTTCGGGGTGGTCTGACGTGAGGGAGTTGTCAATCGGCGAGAAGCGGTATCGGATTGACGCCATCGAGCGCGACGGCAGGTGGATTGCGCGCGCCGTACAGGTCGATACCGGCGATCCTTTCGGGACCGACTGCAGTGGCGAGACACGGGCGTCCGCGATCGAGCGCCTGGCGCAGTGGCTTGACTGGCAGCACGAGCACGCCGCGGCACTCGAGGCGCTCCAGCAGGCGGAGCGCGCGTATCACCGGACCATCGCCGGCAGTGTCTTCGCGAATCCGACCGAAGGCCCGACCCCAATCGAGCTGCAGAAGGATTCGCTCGAGCTGGTCGAGGCCGCGCGCATCCGTCTCGACGAACTTCGGTCACGCAAACCTGACTAGACTTCGGGTCCTTCTGGGCCCGCCGGAGGAGCGGCCGTGAGACTATCGCGAACAGAAGCGGAGCAACGCGTCAAGGACCTGAACGGATGGGAGCTGGAAGGGGACGCGATTCGGAAGCAGTACACGTTCGCCGGCTTTCCCGACGCGATCGCATTTGTGGATCGACTGGCTCCGGAAGCCGAAGCGGCCGATCATCATCCAGACATTCTGATTCATTACCGGCGCGTCACGCTCACCTATTCGACGCACAGCGAAGGCGGGCTGACTGAGAAGGATTTCGCAGGAGCGGCCACGGCCGACCGGCTGGCCTGACGGAATCGAGGAATCGGGTAATCGTGTAATCGTGTAATCGAATCATCGTGTAATCGAATCATCGCGTAATCTGGTGAAGGGATCGTCAATTGGCCAATCCAACTACCCGATTACCAAGTTGCCCAACATCCAGATGCGATTGAAACGCACCTATGGCTCGCGTGAAGTAGCGGCGCTTACCGGCCTCAGCGCCCGCCAGCTGCAGATCTGGGACGAGGGGGGGCTGATCACGGCGGCCATTCCGTCCCGCCCCACGGCGGCCGGTGGACACACCGAGCGGCGCTACACGCCAATCGAGCTGTTCGAGCTGCTCGTGCTCGCGGATCTGCGGCGCCGCGGGTTTTCGGTCCCGCAGCTGCATGCGATTCTCGATACGCTGAAAGAGCGGTTCGCCATGCGTCTGTTCGATGCGACCGGTGGCGGCGGATCGGTCCAGTTGCTGACCGATGAGAAAGAGATCTACGCGCGGACCGCGAACGGCGAGATCTACAACCTCCTCAAGGCGCCGACGCAGCCGCTGCTTGTCGTCGGCGACGAGGGGTTGTTGAGGGAGCTTAGGGGCAAGGTCCGCGCGAAGAGCCGGACGCGGCGGGTCAGCGGATCGGAAAAATCTTCTCGAGGTCGTCGGCCGGCCGCGCAATGACGTGAACGCCCACCAACTCGCCGACGCGGCGCGCCGCGGCAGCTCCGGCGTCGGTAGCGGCCTTGACGGAGCCGACGTCGCCGCGCACGATCGCGGTCACGAGCCCGGCATCGACTTTCTGCCAGCCGACGAAGACGACATTCGCGGTTTTCACCATCGCATCGGCTGCCTCGATCATGCCGACGAAACCGCGGGTTTCGACCATTCCGAGTGCGTCGCCAATCTCGCGCTTGTCTTTGTCAGCCATCGATTACATTCGCCGCAGGAACCGCAGAGCACGCAGAGTATACCTTGAATGCGCTTGGCGTCCCTCGTTCTCTACAGAGTCGAACCATCTCACCACGAGATCACGAAGCGCACGAAGAACACGTGTCGCGTTCTTCAGCAGGCTGTCGAGGAGCGGGTGAAACTATTCCTCGGCCATGAACGGATACCGGTAGTCGCGCGGCGGGTTGAAGTTTTCCTTGATCGTCCGGGCGCTGACCCAGCGGACCAGATTGAGCTTCGACCCGGCCTTGTCGTTGGTGCCCGATGCGCGCGCGCCGCCAAACGGCTGCTGCCCGACGACGGCGCCGGTCGGCTTGTCGTTGACGTAGAAGTTGCCGGCGGCGTAGCGGAGCGCGGATGTCGCCTCGATGACGGCGCCGCGATCCTGTGCGAACACGGCCCCGGTCAGGGCGTACGGCGAGGTGCGAGTCGACCAGCGCCAGCGTCTCGCTCCACTCTGGCATCGTCGTACACGTACGCCGTGACGACCGGACCGAACACCTCCTCGCACAGCAGCCGGTGGGCCGGATCGCTCGTCTCGACGAGCGTCGGGCGGATGAAGTAGCCCGTGCGCCGAGTCGCAGCTGCCGCCGGCGACGATCGTCGCGCTCGTGTCGCGCGTGCGTCGATGTAGCCGCAGATGCGTGTCGAACGCGCGCTTGTCGATGACGGCGCCCATGAAATTGCGAAAATCCGCGACGTCGCCCATCTTGATCTCGTCGATCATCGCGACGATGCGGTCGCGAACCTCGTTCCACAGCGACCGCGGGATGTACACGCGGCTGACCGCCGAGCACTTCTGTCCCTGGAACTCGTAGCCGCCGCGCACGATGGCGACGGCAAGCGCCGCCGGATCGGCGGACGGATGCGCCAGGACGAAATCCTTGCCGCCGGTTTCGCCGACGATGCGCGGGTACGAACGGTAGCGTGGCCATCGACCCGCCGATCGTCTTCCACATGCTGTTGAACACCTCCGTGCTGCCCGTGAAGTGCACGCCGGCGAGCTCGCGGTGCGACAGGACGACGTTCGAGATCATCTTCGCGTCGCCGGCGACGAAGTTGATGACGCCGGGGGGCAGGCCGGCTTCCTCCAGAAGCTGCATCAGGTAATGCGCCGAGAACATCGCGCTCGACGCCGGCTTCCAGACGACGGTGTTGCCCATGAGCGCCGGCGCGGTCGGCAGGTTGGCGGCGATCGACGTGAAGTTGAACGGAGTGACCGCGTAGACGAACCCCTCGAGCGCCCGGTACTCGAGCCGGTTCCACATGGTGTGGTCGCTGATCGGCTGCTCGTCGAGCAGCTCCTGGGCGAAATGCGCGTTGAAGCGCCAGAAATCGATGATCTCGCAGGCGGAGTCGATCTCGGCCTGAAAGACGGTCTTCGACTGGCCGAGCATCGTCGCCGCGTTGACGGTGTCGCGCCACGTCGTTGTCAGGAGCTCGGCGGCCCGCAGCAGCACCGCCGCACGATCGTCGAACGACCAGGCTGACCACTCGCGGTGAGCGGCGCGCGCCGCTTCGACGGCCTGCAGCACGAGTGCGGGCGGCGCCTTGTGAAAGTCCGCCGAGCTCGTGCCGGTAGTCGTGCGGCATGACGGCCGCGCCGGTATCGCCCGTGCGAATGTCCTGACCGCCGATCACCAAAGGGATGTCGATCGTCTCGCCGGCCATTGCCGACAGCCGCGTCTTGAGCGCCGCGCGCTCGGGCGATCCTGGCGCGTAGGACCGGACCGGCTCGTTGGTGGGCGGAGGAACCCGGCGGTTCCCGTTGAACGCGGCGTGCGACATCGATTGAACCCTCGAATCGAGTCTACCGCACCGGACGCGGCGTCAGCCTTTCACCAAAGGCTCGTTCAGGAATCGAACGAGCGGTGCGACCTGGCGGAAGACGTCGATGATGCCGGCGTAGAAACGAGGACTCGTCGCGAAAGCTGCCGGGAAATCGCGGCCCGCGATGAACTGACGGTATCTCAAGTAGTGCGCCGCCTCATGGTCCGGGGAGAAGCCTCTGGGAACGCGTCGTAACCGGTCGGTCGCGTCGAGCTGGCCGAGGCCGCGCCGAAACGACGGCGATTCGACAATCGCCAGAAATTGCCGGTGGTGAGACGCGATGTGCTCGCGAACCGGCTGAAGTTGTGGCGTCCGCGGCGCGTACAGCCCGCCGCCGGCCCACACGCCCTCCGGCGCCACGTGGAAGTACAGTCCGGCGCCTCCGAGCTTGGGAAGGCGCCGGTTGGGAAAAACCGCCGCGATCTGCGTCTTCAGCGGGGCCTTGTCCTCGGAAAACCGCGTGTCTCGATAGATGCGGAACAGCGAGGTTTTCGGGCTGGCCAGCAGATCGGGCGCGAAGGTCCGAAAGTCGACAGCCAGCCGCTCGATGATCTCGATCATCGGCGCGCGCAGCAACAACTCGTACTGTTCCTTGTTTGCCTTGAACCAGTCCCGGTTGTTGTTGCGTTTCAGCGCCCGAAGGAACGCGACAGCCTTCGGGCTGAAGCGAGGGTTCACTGCTGTGCCTGTTGTGCCTGTTGGGACAGCGCCATCCGCGCCTGAAACTGCCGCGTCAGATGCGGCACGAGTCCCAGCATGCGTTCCATCATCATGAGCTGCCCCCGGTGGTGCATCTCGTGCTCCTTGGGCGAGAGCAGCATTTCGAAGCGGCTCTTCGTCGCCGGCTGTGCGCCAGGCGGCATCGTCACCCGCTCGGCGAGGAACGAGTCGGCCAGACCTCCGACGAAAGATGCGAACCGTTCACCCTCGGTCTTGAGCAGAGTGATGATCTCGGCCTTCGTGCGGGGCTGGGCTTCCTCCGCAGCCAACTTCCGCATCAGCTCGGGGAAATTGACGTTCTTGAGATCGTCGACCTTGTTCGAGTGCATGTGCATCTGAATGCCCGGTGCGATCGCAATGTGCGCCAGCGTCCTGCCGATGCTCCTGCACTCAACCGCCGCCCTGAAGTCGTACTGGCCTTCCGGGACCTCTTCCGCAATCTGAATGGTGTTGGCGCGGACCGTGCGAAAGCTGGCCGCGAGCTCCTTGCCGCCGTAATCAGTCATGTTCGTGTCTTCAACCGAGCTGTCGCGCAGGCCTCAACTATATTCAGCGGCTGAACAGGTTGCAAAGTGTGCCGCCCGCTCACCAACTATCTTTGTATTCTCTGAGCGCTCGCTCGCGCTCTTCGCGTGGAATGAGCGGAAACGTCCCAAGGATGTGCTCGAACTCTTGCCACGAGAGCTGATAGAGCCGGGCGACGTGCGCGTTCAGCCGTGCGAGTGCGGCGGGATCGTCCTGGCGGGCCAGCAGGCGGGCTGTCGCGGCGATGGCGGCGAAAGCGGCTGGTGCGTCCTTCTGTTGCGGCACCGGCAGCCGCTCGACAATGGCGGTTGTCACGTGCGTGCCAACTCGCAGACGCACGAGGTAATTCACGATCAGGCTGTTGAAGAGACCGCACAAGAAATGTTGAGCCTGAAGCGACAGGCCGGTCCTGAGGCAGAAGACGGTGTGCGTCGATACGCACTCCGGCGGGAGTACGGCGGCGATGAGAGTTACGCGGTTCGTGGCGCTGGCCACGTCGCGATACGCGAGCCGCGCGCGCTGATGCCGCGAGGCCAGAAGCCGTTGCGCATCTCGCGGACGAATGCTGTGCCGCGCCGCCGCGAGGTTTACGTGGAACGGCTCGATTTGCTTACCCTCGACGATCGGCTGTCCGCCGCCGGCCGCGCGAAAATATGTCCGGTCGTCGGTCGCGTTCAGCTCCCGTCCGAAGCGGGCCGCCCATGCGCGCGCGTCGCCGAGCGGCGGAAAGAGCGTGGCCGCGCGCTCGGCAATCACCAGATCGATCGGCGTCCGCAGATCCGGTATGGCGAGATCCGGGCCCGACAGGTGATAGAGCAGCGCCGGCGTGACACGCAGCGTGAACCACGGATCGGCCCTGTGTCCTTCGTCGTCGGCGGTTTCGAGCACCGAGGGATGGTGTTCTCCGAACCGGCACCCGATCTCGGTGGTCGGGCCCCCGCTCGTCGCCGTGAGGAGCAGAAACCTTGTGCTCCGGTGAATGGGAAAGACGGCCTGCCGGTTGTCGAACCCGACCAGCCCGTCGACCGCGCATTTCGACAGGAGCAGTCGCCGAAGGTGGGCGCTGCCGTGATCGGCGGCGAGGCCGGAGGGGAGCACCAGGCCCATGCGTCCGCCCGAGCGCGTGAGGGCCACGGCGCGCTCGATGAACAGTTGATACTGGTTCGCATGGCCATCGGACTGCGACGTATAGACGCCGGAGTCGCGGGTGAATCGGAGCATTGAGCCCGTGTTGAGACGATGGCGCTCGCGGTCGTTGGGGGAACCGGCGTCGGCGCGAATCATCTCCCACGGCGGGTTGGTGATGACCGCGTCGAAGCCCGGAGCCGCGAGCCGGGCGCCGTTCGCCTCGAAGAACGCTTCTGGAAACTCGAGCTCCCAGTGGAAGAAGCGGCGTGATGCGGCGATCGTTTCGGCCTCGTGGAGATACGGGGCAGCGATCGCGGATGGGAGCGCCATGGACCCGGTCAGGATCTGGTCCGACAGCGCGCCGAACGCCGACGCGGGCACCCGGGTGGCCGGCGACGAGAACCATCGCGCACACCACAGATTCGCGACACGCTTCCATCTGGACACGCCCGTGTCCGGCCGGCTGAGCGAAGCGAGCGCTCGTTCCTTCTCACGGACCTGTTCGAGCGTGTCGTTTGGTCCCGACGCAAGCTTGAAGCGGACTGGCAGAGTCTGACGGAGGGCGTCGCCGGCCGCCCCCTCGTCGAAGAGCGGCAACGTCGTGTGCCGATCGCGTCGCCGGCGGTCCGCCGGTGGCTGGCTGAGACACGCGAGCCAGGTTCCCATCAGACTGTCGCCCGCTTGCAGATGGTGATCGAGAAACGTGAGTGGACGATCGGCCGCAAGCGTAGCCAGCCATAGCGAGAGGCAGGCGAGCTGGATTGCCATCGGATTGGAGTCGACTCCGAAGAGACACCGCTCGGCGACGGTCCGTCTGACGGCAGCGTGTTCACGCGGGCCGAAGTCGGTCGCATGGCAGGCGCCGGAGCGGACCAGCGCCGCCTCGTAGGCGTGCGCCAGATAAATGCATGCCGCAACCAGAAAGGCGCCGCTGCCCATTGCGGGATCGAGCACCTTCAACCCGAGGATCTTCTCCGGAGTCGCGTCCTGCACGAGCGGTCCAAGCGTGCGCCGGATCAGGAACTGAGCGATTGGCTGCGGCGTGTAGAACGTGCCGGTGGCCTTGCGGCGGGCCGCGCCCGGGTGCATCGACGCCACAACACGGGGCGGCCGCGCGCTGCTCGACGAGCCTGGGATCTCCGCAATCCGGGGCTCGTAGTCAAGGACCGTTTCGTAGACAGCTCCCAGCTGCTCCACCCCCAGATCCCGGTACGCGATGCGCTCGCGACCTGCGTGGTCGACCGTATCGCGAGTGGCAAGCGCCAGCAGCGCCCGGCTTCCCGCGTCGTCGTCGAGGTCGCGGCGCTCGGCGAGCGGGGTACGTGAAGGTGAGAAGAGGCGGCCGTTGAACGGTGTGACGCGCAGATCACCCACCTGACAACCGGCGTGCGCGAGACGGCTGATCGCCCGAAGCCCGTCCCACAGACCGGCGGCCGATCCGGGGCGCTCCGCGGCGGCGCGCAAGCCCTCCAGGCTGTAGCTCTCGCGATAGATTGGGTGCCACAGGGGCACGAGACCCCGCGCTTCCGCGAACAGCAGAAAGAGGATGCGGTAGACGATCGTCAACGCCTGCTCCAGGGCGCCGTCGATCGCCGCAGCGGGGCGGCGCGCAATCAGCGCACCGAGCACATCGCCGGAGGCCTGCAGAACACCGTGCCTGAGCGATCGGCGAACCTGCGCAGAATCGTCTTCCGAGCCCTGAACAAGCTGGTGGAGCACGGACTGCCGCTGACCCCCTGCCGTTGAAAACGACGATGCCCGAAGGACCGACTGGAGCACCGCCGACGCTCGGCCGTCGTCGAGCGTCACGTCGAGGTCGAACTGCACGAAGCGGCGTGAGTACAGGCGGCTCGTTTCGATGACCCGTGCATGGATGCCGTTGAAGAGGAGACACCAGGAGGCTTCCTGTCGTCGCGCGTACACGACGGCGTCCCGCCATAACGCGTCAAGGCGTTGTCCCCATGGTGCGACGATCAGGGCGATAGGCGTCGATCCGTTCGACAGCGTCGCCGCCAGGGTGCTTTTCAGCGACTCGACACCGATGGGCCCGACAAACCCCAGCTCTCGAAAGAACGGCGTGGCTCCGGCTTCCAGTAATGCGCGCAGGCTCGACGCTGGCCCGAGCGAGGACGCACGTTCGCGGCAGCGCGAGAGACGATGACGGCCCGGCTCTGAGGATCCGCTTGCGAGCGAGCTCTCCAGGCAGCGCTCGAGAAACGACTCCGAGATGAGATGCCCGCTGAATCCAGGGAGCATCGGTCTCAGCCGACGAGGATGAGAACCACGCGAGGCGCCCGCACAGCTATGAAAGCGGCGCGCTTCGCCGCCGCGAGCCGCCGCACGATCTCGTCGGCCAGCGCATTGGTCCGGTCGTTTCCGACCTGATTCGCTCGCTCGGCTCGTGTGTCGAACAAGCCGGGTTGAAACCCTGCCGGGCGGGGCGTACACCGCGCCGCCGCTATGGCATGCTCGCGGGCAAGCCGTGCCTCCCAGAAGCTGTCGTGGTCCTGCGTGCCGTCGAGGCGCCAGGCCGTGTACCAGGGGTCCAGCGCGATCATCGCGGCGGGCGACAGATTCCGAAGAACCGCGGTGACCGCGCCGGGCACGGCGTGCCGGAGCGTTCGACCGGATACGCCAATGGCCAGCGCGGTGAGATGCGAGGCGACAGACCGGCCGGCGGCGTCCTCCAAACGTGATTCGACGATGACGATCAGGTGCGATCCTAGGGCCGAGCGAAGCCGCCGCCGTCGCGCAACAGCGACGGCCTGTCCCGCTGCAGGTACGACGAGAGGAGCGCGGCGGTCCGAGGTGAGAAACGCGCGACCCCGCACGAGCCGCGCATGCTCGACGATCGCTTCGTCTTCGAGCCGCACGACTCGCAGGCGATCGTCCTCGATGGAAGAAGAGAGCTTCGAGTCCGGCGCAGACGGGACGGACGTGGTGGTATCGCCTGCGATCACGAGACGGGACATGGTCTTTTCCTCGTCCGTCGTGCTCGAGCCTAGGGGGTCTGCCGCGTCGATTGCATGCCGCGCCCTGGAGATCCGTTCCTTGAGGCGCTCGAGAATCCGTATCTCCGCGGTTTCGCTCGCGATGAGATGAAACGCATGGACCGTTCGACGCTGGCCGATGCGATCCACGCGCCCTGCACGTTGCTCGAGCCGCATCGGGTTCCACGGCAGCTCCAGGTTGATGACCACCCGGCAGTCATGGTGGAGATTGAGGCCTTCCCCTGCCGCGTCCGTCGCCAGAAGGATTGGGTGCCGTCCGCTTGCAAATTGCTCGAGCGCCAGTCGCCGTTCGACGCGGGTGAGACCCCCGTGAAGTACAGCACAGGCACATGGCAGACTGCTCCGCAGGTGCAAGAGCGTGTCGCGATACTCCGTGAAGACGATGCTCCGTTCACCCCTCCTGAGCAGGCGCGCGAGCAGACGCGCCATCGCACACAGCTTGGTTTCGCGTCGCGCTGCGGCCTTCGCGGCACTGGCGAGAGCGAGCAGGAAGCGTCGCTCGCGCGCGGCATCTCGAAGGACGGGGCCCATCCACGCCGGCGCCTCATCGGACGGGTCGAGCTCGCCGCCTTCGTCGAGTGGAAGCCCGAGCTGCTGCTCCTGTTCGGGGTGCGGCGCCAGCATCGAGAGCCGGCGCAGGACGGACTGCTCGAGCGCATGCGCGCTCGACAGCGCGCGCTTGTGAAGGATCGTCAGCGTGAGCCAGATGTCGCGATCCCGATCGCCGCCTTCCGCTCGTACAGCGTGCGTGAAGCGCTCGAGGATCGCGTGCATGTGCCGCTCGTCGCTGCTTGGCCGTACTTGAAGGCGATGGATACGGCGCCTCGATCCGAACGCTGCATCGTGGCGACTACGGCGAAAGGTGAGCAGACGGTCACCGGCGAGGCTTCCGAGGCCGCAGAGGGACGCGAATGCGTCCTGGTCTCCGCTGTGCGGAGTCGCGGTGAGCATCACCACGTGCGGCGCGAGGGCGCAAAGGGCGGCAACCGCGTCGTGGCGCTCCGTACGCGGCGCCATACCGTGCGCTTCGTCCACGATCACGATGTCCCAGCGGCACGAGAGCGCTGCCGGCAGCACCTCTGGACGTTTCACGTAGTCGACTGATGCGATCGAGATCGGCACGGTCGCCCACGGGTTGACGCCGATGGGCAGTTCGGACGCACGGCGTCTGGCCCCGCGCATGTCGACGAGCGTGGCGTCGACGCCGAATCGATCGTGGAGCTCCCCGGCCCATTGTTCGCGCAGACCGGCCGGGGCGAGAACCAGCACGCGATCCGCGGCGCCACGAGCCACCAGCTCGGACACGATCAAACCGGCTTGAATCGTCTTGCCCAGACCCACTTCATCCGCGATGAGCACCCGCGAGCCGAGGCCGCGAATCACGGCCAGAGCCGGTTCGAGCTGGTACGGCAGCAGATCGATTCGCGCCCGTAGAGCCGTTCGCAGCATGCTGGCCGGCCCGTGCTCGGCGATGAGCGCGCGGCACAGCCGGCGCCAGCGGCGCATCCGCACCACGCGAAGTCGCGCTGGCCGTTCGAGCGGTTCGACGCTGTCGAATGGGGTCATCACCCGTCGATCGACGCCCGCGTTCTGCGTCCCGATGCCCGTCAGGGTGACGACTGTGCATCGCTCGTACTCACGCAGCGCTGCCACACGCCACCGTTGACGGCGGGTTCGGACCGCGTCGCCGATGCGGATCCGCCGGCTACCGTCCCCACGGCCGGCGTCGGCTGGACCCCCGCCGTGCGTTCCACTCGGATCGACAGGTGGCGAAATCTGCATCGCGGGATTCGCCGCCAGCGATTGGAAACTGCCGCACCCGGTGGTGTTGCGGCCAGAAGACCATCAGTTTCCGAACCGTGGGCGGACGTGGCGATTACGCAGGCAACGATGACGCCAACACCTCGGAGCTGCTCGCGTTGACGTAGCCATCAGCTCTCAGCATTCAGCAACCGTCACGGCGGAAAGCTGAAAGCTGACGGCTGATAGCTCCGCCAATCATGGCTCCGAGATCAGGACTACTTGGTCAAGCGAATGATCTGGTTCTGGATGCCCTGAAACGCCGGTCCCACGTCGTCAGGTGTCGGGGCGTAGAAGAACTTGCCTTCAAGCTGAGCGTTGTTGTATTCCGGGGATGTCTTGTCGCTGGAGATTCGCTTGAGAATGTTCGCCGAGGGCTCATGCCTTGTCCCCAGAAGGTACGTCACCAGTTCGCCCATGCCGAGCGTGTAGATGCGGATGCGGTAGTCTCCGGTGTCGGCCCGCGCCGCGTTGGCAATGATCTCGACGAGATTGCGGGCCGCATTGTTGATGTTGAAGACTTCGGCCGGATATCTGCCGACTGCGGCATTGAAGTTTCTCAATCCACGGCGGGAGATTTGCGAAGCACCGTCCACGTTCAATGCTGCGGTTTGCAGTGGAAACGACGTGGGATACCCGCGCTTCGATGGAACTTGTGCCAACTCGTCGCGGGCAGATACGGCACATTCAAGGGCCCACCAGGCGTCAGAATCGAGTTCCAGCCATTCGAGGGTGTGAAGGTGACGTTAGGAATCCCCGAGCTCGCTACAAGGTCAGTCGGGTACAGTCCGTCGATATGCGGATGACTGTGGGTCTGGCTGTCTGGATCTGCCCCGTTGTCCGGGAAGTCCCACGTTCTCAGGGCCCTTCCTTCCCCTGGTGCCTGGTCGTAGTTGCCAGGAACGCTGTTGGAGGCACCATCTGTGAAGAGCACGATGATCCGGAGGGTCGACTGCTGACCGGCAGGCACGGTCCGAGTTCGTCCCAGCCTCGATAGAGGCCTGGTCCTACTTTGTCACTTTCGGCTCGTGTGCATAGGTCGGAAACATGCTGCGGCAGCGAACCTTGCGAGCGGCGCGACTCGCGCGACCGCTGGGAAACGCCTCGGAGGGCCGAGTCCAGGCCAGGTCACGGACCTGGCCGGCACTGTTCCCCACGTCCCGTAGAGGCGTTTTCCCGCGCCGTCGAGCGGTTCGCCGAGCAGCATGTTTCCGGCCTGAAATCCTGAAAGCGACAAAGTCGTGCTAGAGATCGACAGCGAGCCTTGCGATCGTCGCGCCCAGATGTGACTGCGGATCGTCCCAGAACTCGACGACCTTCGGATGCCGGTCGAGCGCCGCCTGGACGATCCCGCGCTGGATACCCTTCCCCCGGCCGTGAACGAGCCTGATCACCGGTATTCCGGCCGCTG
Organism: uncultured Acidobacteriota bacterium; assembly: GCA_963745495.1. GTDB lineage: Bacteria > Acidobacteriota > Vicinamibacteria > Vicinamibacterales > CAVVIG01 > CAVUXJ01. Next base: position 142,592 of record CAVUXJ010000014.1, on the reverse strand, counting down.
CCGCGGCGTCCACGTAGTCCTCAACGACCGAAGGGATGTCGGGTGGAAGAAAGGCGTGAAGATCGATCTCGCCCTCGATTGGAACCCGAATCGGGCGCAATGACCTAAGTCCCTTGGTATGTTGCGGTGACGACCGTTTTGAGCCCGCCCCGTACGGAGAAGTCCCCGACGACCGTCATCCGGCGCGGCTGAAGCGCCGCCACCAGATCGTCCAGAATCTGGTTGGTGACATCCTCGTAGAAGATGCCCCGGTTCCTGAACTCGATCATGTAGTACTTCAAGGATTTGAGCTCCACGCATCGCGCGCCGGGCACGTAGGCGATCCGGATCTCGCCGAAATCGGGCAGCCCGGTCTTCGGACAGACCGACGTGAACTCGGGGCAGCTGATGGTGATCTCGTACTCGCGCTCCGGACGCGGGTTGGGGAAGGTCTCGAGGATCGTGCTTGACATGCGCGAAAATTCTAGCATTCAGCGGCGGAAACCGCCGTTTTCCACGCCTGGCCGTTTGACAGTGGCGAGAAGGGCGCGTTAGGATACGGCGGTTTTCCGAAGAAAACCACGATCTTCGCGACGCGCGGAATCGTCGGTGATTACACACGCGTTCGCGTGAAGGGGGATTGACGATGGCTGACGCCCGCAGGATGGGCAAATCAGAGCTCTTTTCGCATTTCGCCGAGCGGTTCGAACTGAAGCGGACACAGGCCCGCGACTACTTCGACGAGCTGACACAACTGGCGGAAAAAGAGCTGAAGCGGTCGGGCGAGTTCGTGCTGCCCGGAATGGTGAAGCTGGTCGTCCAGAAGCGCAAGGCGCGCATGGGCCGCAACCCGGCGACCGGCGAGGCGATCAAGATTCCCGCGAAGACGGTTGTCAAGGCTCGCATCGCCAAGCAACTCAAGGACGCGGTACTGCCTCGCAAGTAGGCCGTGGCCTGCTGCGACGAGAGCCCGCTCCCCCAACCACTCCCGTGATTACGGAGCTATCGAACGAGAACAGCGCGGCGGCCACGCCGCTGCGCTGAATCCTCAGCGGCCTCATAGACAGAAATCTGAAAGCCTGAAGTCTGGACTCTCGGAAACCTGAAACCTGAAACCTGAAGTCTGATCCGGATTCAGATTTCAGACTTCAGATTTCCTAGACCTCGACTAGGCGCACCCGCTGGTATTGCCGCAGTTCACACACTTGTAGCAGGCGCCGCTGCGGATCATGATCGCGCCGCACGTGGAGCACGGCGGCGCGTCTTCCTGGTTCTGAATCGTCGAGAACGGCGTCGCGACCGCCGCGTCTGGCTTCGCCACCGGCGGCTCCGCCGCCGCGATGGGCTGAATGCGGGCGCCACCCTCGGTTTCGTCGACGCGGCCGTTGACGCCCGCATTGAACTGCGCCTGCGGAGACAGGAACTTCGACGCCATCCACCGGAAGATGTAATCGACGATCGACTTCGCGAACCGGATCTCCGGGTTGCGCGTCATGCCTGACGGCTCGAACCGGACGTGGCTGAACTTGTCCACCAGCGCCTGGAGCGGCACGCCGTATTGAAGCGCATACGAGATGGCCTGCGCGAACGCGTCGGCAAAGCCCGAGATCGTCGAGCCTTCCTTCGCCATCACGAGGAAGATCTCGCCAGGCTGACCGTCCTCGAAGAGGCCGACGGTGATGTAGCCTTCGTGCCCCTGGATGTCGAATTTGTGCGTGATCGCGTGCCGCTCGTCAGGCAGCCGGCGCCGCACGGGCTGCGTCACGAGCTGTTTCGCGGCCAGCTGAGCGATCTCGGCGGCGGTCTTGTCTTTCGACGTGTTGAGCGGCTGGGTGCGCTTGCTGCCGTCCCGGTAGATCGAGATCGCCTTGGCCCCCAGCTTCCACGACTGGATGTAGGCCTGCGTGATCTCCTCGACCGTCGCGTCCTTCGGCACGTTGACGGTCTTGCTGATGGCGCCCGAGATGAAGGGCTGTGTCGCGCCCATCATCTTGATATGTCCCATGTACTGGATCGATCGGTGCCCCTTCGCCGCCTTGAAGGCGCAGTCGAACACCGGCAGGTGCGAGTCCTTGAGGTCGGGCGCGCCCTCGATGGTCTCGTTCTGGTCGATGTAGTCGATGATGGCCGCGACCTGCGCCGGCGCGTAGCCGAGGCGCTTGAGCGCCATGGGCACGGTCTGGTTGACGATCTTCATCAGCCCGCCGCCGACGAGCTTCTTGTATTTGACGAGCGCGATGTCCGGCTCCACGCCGGTCGTGTCGCAGTCCATCATGAAGCCGATGGTCCCGGTTGGCGCGAGCACGGTCGTCTGCGCATTGCGGTACCCGAAGGCCTCGCCGAGCTCCACGGCATCGTCCCACGCGCTCTTGGCCGCGGCGTAGAGATCGGACGCCACGTTGCGGGCGTTGACGTCGCGCATCGCGTCGCGGTGCTTGCGCATGACGCGCACGAACGGCTCCCGGTTCTTCTCGTAGCCCGAGAAGGGGCCGCCGCAGTCGCGCGCGATCCGCGCCGATTGGGCATACGCCTCGCCAGTCAGCAGTGCGGTCAGCGCGGCGGCGTAATCGCGGCCGGCGTCGCTGTCGTACGGCAGTCCGCGCGACATCAGCAGGGCGCCCAGGTTCGCGTAGCCCAGTCCGAGCGGCCGGTACGCATGGCTGTTGCTCTCGATCGCGGGCGTCGGATAGCTGGCGTTGTCGACGATGATCTCCTGGGCCGTGATGAGGGTGCGGATGGCTGCCTTGTAGGAGACGACATCGAACTCGGCGTGGTTGAGATCGCCATCGAGCTTCACGAACTTCATCAGGTTGATCGACGCCAGATTGCACGCCGAGTCGTTCAGGAACATGTACTCGGAACAGGGATTGCTGGCGAAAATCCGGTCGGTGTTCGGGCACGTGTGCCACTCGTTGATCGTGGTGTCGAACTGCATGCCCGGGTCACCGCAGACGTACGTGCCTTCGGCGATGAGCCGCATCAGGTCGCGCGCCTGGTACCGGTCCATCACCTCGCCCGTCCGCACCGCGTGCGTCTCCCACGTGCTGTCGTCGAGCACCGCGCGCATGAACTCGTCGGGGACGCGCACGCTGTTGTTCGAGTTCTGGAAGAAGACCGACGAGTAGGCCGGGCCGGTGAACGAACCGTCGTACCCGGCGTCGATGAGGGCCCACGCCTTCTTCTCCTCCTCGACCTTGCAGCTGATGAAGTCGACGATGTCGGGGTGATCGGCGTCGAGGATCACCATCTTGGCCGCGCGCCGGGTCTTGCCGCCGGACTTGATGACGCCCGCGAACGCGTCGTACCCCTTCATGAACGAGACGGGGCCCGACGCCGTGCCGCCGCCGGCCAGGAGCTCACGCGAGGATCGAATCGGCGACAGATTCGTGCCCGTGCCCGATCCGAACTTGAAGAGCATCCCCTCGGTGCGCGCCAGACTCAGAATCGAGTCCATCGTGTCCTGCACCGAGTTGATGAAACAGGCGGAGCACTGCGGCGCCGTCTCGAAGCCGCAGTTGAACCAGACGGGACTGTTGAACGCCGCCTTCTGATGGACCAGGATGTGCTTCAGGTCGTCGCTGAACGCCTGGAGATCCTCGTCGCTCGTAAAATATCGGTTCGAGCGCGCCCAGTTGGTGATGGTGGCGACGACGCGTCCGATCAGCTGCTTGACGCTGCGCTCGCGCTCGGGCGCTCCGATCTGGCCGCGGAAATACTTCGAAACCACGATGTTGGTGGCCTGCTGCGACCAGAACTTCGGCATCTCGACATCCCGCTGCTCGAACACCACTTCGCCGCGTTCGTTGCCGATGATCGCCGTGCGCTGCTCCCACTCCACTTCGTCGAACGGATCGACGCCGGCCTCGGTGAAGAACCGGGGGAAGGCCAGTCCGGGCGCCGGCGCCGCGCTCCTGCGCGCGCGTCCATCGGCCGGCTCAGGACGACCCACGCCGGTCGACGACCGCGGGATGTCCACACTCTGTGTTCCGCTGGTTTCGGTTGAGTGCTGGCCAGCACTTGCGGCCTGGTAGGCAGTGCCTTCCTTCATGTCCCGTCTCCCTCATTCCAGGGTCTGCCCTCGTGCATTGCGCGTCGCACTTCCGCTCCCTGGAGGCGATCGTGTGGCCGGGCGGCTGACCCCGGATACGCTTTGCTGGAGTAACGACTCGGGCCGGCGAACACCTTCGGCGCGCGACGGCGAGCGGACCCCGCGAGCGCGCGCTTTTTGGTCTTGCTGCGGCGCACCAATATGAGTCCAGCCCGCTCGTTTGTCAAGCGGATAAACACTATATATAGTGCACTCGTTTTAGGTCAGTCGCAAGATGTGGACGTTAGGCTCAATTGCCCACCGAGCCCATGCCAGCTGAACCAGCGGACCGCTCGTGGTCTATTTTCCGCGCAGCTGGGCCGCGAGCGTGGCCGCTTTTTCCGCCAGGTAGCTCGCGAAAACGAGGTTCTTGGTGCGGAGCGCTTCCTCAGCCTGCCGGACGAACCCCTTGGCCGAATCGTACTGGCCCTTTGCGTCTGGGTTCAAACGGCCGTAGTCGGTTCGATTGAGATTGGACGTCGCCTCGAGGAGCAACCCTCGCGTCCTCCGTTCGAGTTCCCCTTCCTGCAGGGTCGGCGTCGTGCGCAAGGTCGTCTCCGCCGGCGGTTTGGATTCCTTCGGTTCCTCGGGCGGTTTCGGCAGCTCGGGCGGCTTTGCCGATTCGGTTTGTTGCGCGGGCACGGGCGGTGTCCGCGGCGGCCGCGGCAGCGTACTACGCGCCGGTTCTGCGGGCAGCGTCAGCGGTTCGGGCGGCGGGGGCTCCTCGGCTGCCTCCACCAGACGCGGAGGCGGGAGCGGCACGTCGAGCGGCGTTGGGGCGCTGGGCACGGTTCGCGCACGCGCACGGATGCAGCCGGATGCGAGCCCGGCCACCAGGCACACATGCAGCAAGGCAAGAATGCTCCTGCGACACGTCAGCCTTCCGGTGTTCTGGCGGTCGTGCATGTTGTTAGGCCTGCGGCACGAGCAGCCGGAACGTCGTGCCTTTCCCAGGAGTCGACTGTACCTCAACCTCGCCGTCGTGCATTTGAATCGTGCGGTACACCATGGACAGGCCGATGCCGCTGCCTTTGTCCTTCGTCGTGTAATACAGGTCGAAGATTCGCTGCAAGTCCTCAGGTTTGATGCCGACGCCTGTGTCGGCGAAGGTAATCGCGACCTGGTGGTCGCGCGCCGCCTCCGACCGTATGCGAAGCATGCCGCCGTTCGGCATCGCCTGACAGGCGTTCAGCGCGAGGTTGAGGAATGCCTGCCTCAACATGCCCGGATCGCCGTTCACGTCGGGCGCCCCGCCGCTCTCGACCACGACCTGGACGCCGCTGCGTTCGGCCTCGGGTCGCAGGATCGGAACGACCTCGTCGAACAGGGTGGACACGCGCACCGGCTGCAGCCTGAGATCCTCGGGCCTCGTGAACTTCAGGAACCCCTGGACGACCTGGTCGAGACGGCGGATTTCGGCGGCGATCACGTCGACGTGCTGGATCGCGTCGGCCGCATCGACGCCAGGGGCGACCGCGGCCGCCGCACCGCCGGCGGTCTGGGCCACCCGCCGTCCCATCGCCAGCGAGGGCGAGACGAACTGCTGCCGCAACAGCTCGAGGTGAATCATCATGGCATTGAGTGGATTCTTGACCTCGTGCGCCACGCCGGCGGACAGGCGTCCCAGGGCCGCCAGCTTGCGCGAGTACCGGATCGTCGACTCCATCTGACTGAGGTACTCGATGTTGCGGACGATCAGCATGATCCCGACCAGATTGCCGTTCGAGTCGTTCACCGGGTGCGTCACGAGCAGCCGCTCTGCCTCGCCGCCTGGCAGCGTGGCCGACACCGGCCCGCGCGACTCGCGGTTCAAGAGCGTTTCGGCGGCGAGCCGGCCGAGCGGATGTCCCTCCGGCACCAGCGTGCTCAGCGCCGTGCCGGCCACCGCACCCGGCAGGATCGCTCGCATCGCGGGATTGGCAAAGAGGAACTCTCCGTTCTGATTGATGATCGCCACGGCGTCTTCGAGGCGCTCGACCGCCGACTCGAGGTTGGCGACCTGGCCGGCCATCTGCGACCGATCGGCCGATAGCTGCGCGCTGACGGTGTTGAAGAAGGTGCCGAGCTCCCCGAACTCATCCTGTTGGTTCAAGTCGAGCCGCACGCCGAACTCGCCTTTGCCGAGGCGCGTCAGACCGCTGCGGATGACGTGAATCGGCCGCAGCAGGAGCTGCGCCAAGAGCATGGCGCCGAACACGGAGGCGGCGAGCGCGATGAGCGCCGTCGCCGCGGCCGGTCGCAGCCAGGCGCTCAGCTCCCGTCTGATCAGCAGCGTCGAGACGCCGATCCGAATCGATCCGAACTCGGCGCCGCCCACCAGATACAAGGGTTGCCGGTACTCGAAGTTGCGTCCCTGGTCGGCGTAGATCTCGCGGAGCTGCGTCATCGAGGAGCTCGCCAGCAGCGAGTCGAGGGTCGGCGCCGCCCGCAGCGGCTGGTTCTCGAGCGTGGGGTCGGCGTGGGCCACGGCCTTGTCGTTCACGTCGACGAGGGCCGCAAAGGTGACGTTGGGCGAGTAGAGGCTGGATTCGAGGATCGAGCGAAGGCCGGGGTCGGCGGCGAGAACCAGCGCGGGCTCGCTGCCGGAGGCGACCACTTCGCGCGCGCGATGATAGACGGCATTGGCGAGCAGCTCGGCGCGCGAACGGCTCTCGTCCAGCTTGACGCGCGCCAGTTCGGCCAGATGCATCAGGCTCAGCCCAGCGACGATCAAGGCGACGATCGTCGTCACGCCGAGAACCTGCTTGCCCTTTATGCCTAATCGCATATCGCTAGTCGACGTACTTTTTCGGTCTGAGGCGCAGCTTGTTCAACTTGTTGTGAAGCGTCTTCAGGCTGATGCCGAGAATCTCCGCCGCGCGGGTCTTGTTGTCGCGCGTGTGCTCGAGTGTCATCACGATCAGCTGCCGCTCGGCCTCCTCGACGGTCGTGCCGGGCGCGAGCTGCATCTGGGCGTGGGGCGGCGTCGGCGGCGCCTCGGACAGCGACGGCGGGAGGTGCTGTGGCTCGATGAAGGGCCCCGCCGCCAGAATGGTGGCGCGTTCGATGACGTTCTTCACCTCGCGCACGTTTCCGGGCCACCCGTATTGCTCGAGCATGCGCATGACCTGGTTGCTGACGCCGACAATGGATCGCTGATTGCGGGTGTTGAACTCGTGGATGAACGCCTGGATGAGCAGCGGCAAATCCTCTTTGCGGTCGCGGAGCGGCGGCAGCCGCAGCGAGAACACGTTGAGCCGGTAGTAAAGATCTTCGCGTAACTTGCCTTTCTGCACGGCTTCGTGGGGGTCGATATTGGTGGCCGCGATGACGCGCACGTCGACGGACTGTTCGGTGCGGCCGCCGAGCCGCCGGAACGTCCGTTCCTGCAGCACGCGCAGGAGCTTCACCTGCGTGGCCGGCGTCATCTCCCCGATTTCATCCAGAAAGAGAGTCCCTCGATCGGCCAGCTCGAAGCAGCCCTGGCGCCGATCGGAGGCGCCCGTGAACGCCCCCTTCTCGTGCCCGAAGATTTCGCTTTCGAGCAGTGTTTCCGGAATGGCCGCGCAGTTGATCGCGACGAACGGAAACGACGCGCGCGGACTGAGCTGGTGGATGGTCTGCGCCACCAGTTCCTTGCCGGTGCCCGACTCGCCCGCGATGAGGACCGACGCGCCGGTCGGCGCCGCCTGTTCCACGATGTTGTAGATCTTGCGCATCTCGGGGCTGTTGCCGATCATCGACCCGAACATGCCGTGCTCGCGCAGCTGACGGCGCAGCGCCTTCACCTCGCGAAACGTCTCGAGCCGCTCGACAATCTTGTCGAGCAGGACTTTGAGGCGTTGAATATCAACGGGCTTGGTCAGGTAGTCGTAGGCGCCTTCCTTCATCGCCTCGACGGCGGTCTCCACGGTGCCCTGCGCAGTCAAGAGCAAGGTCGTGATGTCTGCGCCTTGCGCCTGCAGCGCGCGCAGCAGACCGAGCCCGTCGAGCCGCGGCATCACCAGATCCGAGATGACAATCGCCGGCCGGAAGCTCGTCACTTTCTGCAGCGCGTCTTCCCCATCGGCTGCCGACTCTGCAATGAACCCCCAGCTTTTCACCAGCTGCTCGAGCCCGACGCGCGCCGCCGCATCGTCTTCGACGATCAGGACACGCTCGGACGTGATGTGGGAAGCGGTGACTTCCGTCTGGACTGCGCCGTCCCCGGCGAGACTCATTTGTAAGTTACCTCCCTGAAGGACCATGTCATTTTTACATTGTTAGCGCCAAAGCGGGCCGGACGCAAGCTCGACCGTTGTCATGCAGTAGTCTGAACGGATGGCCCCTGAGGGGCAATTCGAATCCATGAGCTCGGCGTCCGAGCTGCGAGATGGCGCCGGGCCGCCTTCGCTGACCACCGATGGCCGGGCGGTCGCGTTGCTCCAAATCCTCCTCTGCTCGGACTACCCGACGCAGATCGCGCTGGCCTGGCTGTTTGGGGCGCTCGGATATGGCCCCGTTGCCGGGCAGCCGCTGACCGTCCCGTACGTCGCCCTGCTGTCGCTGACGGACACGATCCTCCTGCTCGCGCTCATCGCGATGTTTCTGTCCGCCCGCGGCGAACGCGCGCGCGATGTCTTTCTCGGAACGAGGTCTCCCTGGCGCGAGGCGCTGGTCGGCCTGCCGTTGACCTTCGTGGCGCTGATACTCGGCGTCGCAGTTCTTGCCGCCATTCAGCAGATGGCGCCATGGCTTCACACCGTCGAACACAACCCGTTGCAGGACTTGATTCGGACGCCTCGCGACGCCGCCGTATTCGCGGTGGTGGTCGTCGTCGCCGGCGGCATCCGGGAGGAGATCCAGCGGGCATTTCTTCTTCGCCGGTTCGAGCAGTGGATGGGCGGCGCGGGCGTCGGCGTCGTGGTCACCAGCGTGGCGTTTGGCGCGGGACACCTCGTGCAGGGCGCGGATGCGGCGATTGCCACCGGGCTGCTCGGCGCATTCTGGTCGGTGATCTACCTGCGCCGTCGATCCGCCGTCGCCCCGGTTGTCAGCCACGCCGGCTTCAACCTTCTGCAGCTCGCGCAGTTTTTCGTGTCCGGCCGGTAACCTCAAGGCTCACGTGCCGCGTCTTTCGTCTCAACTCTCAAGAAAAACCATGATGGCCAAGTCGGGACTCGAGGTTCGCTCCGTGAGCCTTGAGACTGGTGATGATGTCACCTATGTTTTCGGCTGGTACAAGTCCACGATCTCGGTGCGGCGCCGCAGGCCCGCCAGCCAGTCGTCGACGAGCAGGCGCCGCCGCTCCGTACGGACCGCCTGGACGACATTCTGCCGGGCCTGATCGAAGGGGACGATGGCGCCGCGTCGCGAGAACTCCTGCTGGTGTTCGCGGTAGTAGCGTCCGACTTCCTCCTCGGTGGGTGCCGCCACGGTGAACCGCTGATCCAGATACGCGCGGATGCGCAGGTTCTGCCGGAGCGTCTCGCGTAGATGCTTGGCGTTGACACCGACGCGCGCGAGCGCCTCGTCGAAGGCTTGCGGCGAGGCGAAACCTGAACTCACAGCCTGCAGCTCGCGATCGACGGCGTCGGCGTCCGGCTCTGGCGGTGCGTACCTTTCCACTTCGGCCAGGATGATTGCGCGATCGATCAACTGCGTCAGCGTGGCGCGGACCGGGTCCGGGGACGGGCCGGGCACGACGAGCCCGAACTCCAGCGCGGCGGTGACATCGCTGAGCATGATGAGGTTGCCGGCTGCGACAGCCAGGACCCGATCGATGATTTCATTTGCGGCGACCGCCGCCGACGCGCCGGCCAGAACCCCCACGCACACGAGCACCTGGGCGCAGATCTGCAATCTGCGACAAATCCGCGTTCGGCAGCATGCCGCCAATCTGCAACAAGTCTGCAGTCTGCAATCAGCAATCTGCAATTTCATGGACAGCCCGTGGTGAAACTCCGGCTGCATTCGGCCGGCGCTGCATCCTGTCTGGCTGCGTTGCTCCTCGTTCAAATACTCCCCGTTTTGTCGCTCGTCGCGATTCTCGCTCGTCGCGCCTTGCCAGCCGGGCGCATCGCCGGCCTCGGTGCCGCGCCCGGACTTTCACCACGAGCTGCTAGTCGAACTAGAATGCCTGCCCGAGACTGATGTGAAGCGCGCTCCCGCTTTCGAGCACGCCGGGGGTGATTTCGCGCCGCCGGACCTTGAACCCCAGATCCACGCGGATCGGCCCGACCGGGGACTTGTATCGCACACCAAAACCCACGGCGCTCTGCAGCTCCGTCAGATGGACGTCCGTCGCGCGGGCGAACACGTTTCCCGTGTCGATGAAACCGACGATCCCGAGCCCGCCGGCCACTGGAATCCGCATTTCGGCGTTGAAGATGAGCAGCGCGTTGCCGCCAATCGGAAAGCCGTCCTTGTCGATCGTCTCGGGCGTGCCGAGCTGATCGAGCGCGAAGCCGCGGACGGTGGTGTCGCCGCCGGCGAAGAAGCGTTCGCTGGCCGGGAGGTCCTTGAAGGCGTCCGTCAGCGGCTTCCCGTCCGGCCCAAGTATGGGATTGTTGTTTTCGTCCGTGCGGATCACGTCGCGAGCAAATCCGGTCGCCAACCCGAGACGGGCGTGTGCGACGAACACGCTCCGGCGCGTGTGCGGGACGGTGCGGAGCAGTTGCGCCGTGAAGTACGACTTGACCAGGCCGACCTCTGAACCGATAAGACGGGCCGCGATCTGGGCGTTGCCGCTGAGATAGTGGCCCGTCACCGGATCGACCGGGTCGTTACGCGTGTCGCGGATGACGGACGAGGAGAAGGACGACAGTCGCACCTGGGGGAACAACCGATCGATCAGCAGCTTGTCCGCCGGGTTGTATTGCTCGTCGAACAGTTCGGTGGTCGAGATCTGATAGTTGCCGCTCACGCTCACGAGGCGTGTGAGACGGCGTCCGACTTCGGCGCCGAATCCCCGCCGCGCGAAATTGAAGCTCGTCCGGATCTGCTGTTCGGCTATGGCCGAGAGGGACGCGTCGGCGGCCGTGCCGAACACCCGCGGCTCGCGGAAGGTGCCGAGGACCCGGTACTCGGTGAATCCCAAGCCAGACACTTCGCCCGTGGCCGGCGTTTGACTCGCGAAAAACGGGGAGTTTTTCGGCCGGAGGCTGATGCGCGTGAACAGGTTGACCGAGCGATTCTTGCCGAACAGGTTCCGCCGGCCGATCTCGAAGAACGCGCGGGGAGCGATTTCCAGGTGCTCGGTGGCGACGCCTTCGTCGTCCTCGGTCCTGCGGATGCGGCGCCCCGCCTCGAAGCCGCCCCCGAAGGACGCTGTCGTCACCGGTGCCTCCTCGACCGTGATCAGGACGTCGCGCGTCGTTTCGTCGCCGTGGCCGAGCAGCGTGATCCGCGTGCGCGCGAAGAGCCCGAGTGCGGTAAGGCGGCGCTGACTTTCGGTGAGCGCGGCCATGCCCAGCGGATCGCCCGGCTTGAGTTGCAGCTCGCGATCGATCGTTTCGGTGCGGGTCCGTTCGTTGCCCGCGATGAGTACGTGGTCGACGAACAGTCGCGGCCCTTCATGCACCGTGAACACGGCGTCGGCGCGCGTGCCGTCGGCGCTCAGACCCGGGTTGCTGTCGACGGTGGCGCTCTGGAATCCGAGGTCGGCGTAACGGACCTGGATGGCGTCGCGATCGACCGCCATCTGCGCCAGGAAGAATGGACGGCCGGGCTGGAGCCCGAGCGCGCCAGTCAGCGTGGATTCGGCGACGGCCTGGTTCCCCGTGACCCTGACGGAGCCGACCATCGTGCGTGCATTCTCGGTGATGACGATGCGGATCGAGACCGGGGTCTCGGCGGCCCCCGCGCCGGCGGACGTCGGTTCGACGGCGGCTTCCGCCCGCGCCGAGGCGAAGCCGCGTCGGCGGTACAGGTTCTCGATCGTGGACAGGTCTAGGTCGAGGGTCGCGGCGGCAAATGGCTGGCCGCTGCGCACCCGGAGGCCGGGCGCGAGATCTTCGAGCGGCACCGACTGATTGCCGGAAATCTCCACGCTCGCGACGCGGTACAGCGAGCCTCTCTTGAGCGTGAAGGTGATCAGCAGGTCGCCACCGGCTGTTTCGCGGCTGTGCGGGGCGGCCGCATCGCGGTAGCCCTGCGAGCGGAGATACTCCTCGATGTTGTTGCTGGAGTCTTCGAGAAGATCTTCATCGGCCGACCCTTCGCGTGCAACCGGCACGAGCTCGTCGCGCCGGCCCGCCGGCAGCGGATCCCCGTTGAACACGACGCGGACACGCGGGCCAGGCACGGGTGTCAGCGTCACTCGGGCGACGCGGTCCTCGTCCACGAGCTCGGTCCTGATCGTCAGGCGCGCCGCGTAGCGGCCCTCGTCCCGGCGGTCCTGGATGTACTGCTCGATCCGTCGGTTCAGCGCCTCGCGCTCGTAGGGAGCGCCGATCGAAAGGTCGAGTCGTTTCAGCAGATCCGCTCGCGAGATGTCCGGCGACCCCACGATGTCGATCGCCCTGATGGTGGTGCGCGCGCCGATGTCGAGCGCGAAGACGAGCACGCCGCGCTGGGCCGGCCCTCCGAGGTCGGGTCGCGCGGTCACCCGCGCCCGCAGGTACCCCCGCTCCGCAAGCTGCTCACCGATGAAGGACGCCATGTCCGGGATGCGGGCAGCCGATACCGTGCCGCCGAACCGATTCACGACCGCTTCCCGCAGGCTCTTTTCGTCGATGCCGGGCGCGTCGAGCGGGCCGGCGAACGCAATCCTCTCGATCGGGCGCGCCGGGACGAGCTCGTAGCGGAGGGCGACGCCACTGCCCGCCATGTCGGCGTGCACGATGACGTCCTCGAAGCGACCGGTGCTGAACAGGTGGGCGATCGATTCGCGGACGTCGAGCATCGTCAACGGCTGCCCGATCCGCGTCACAACCATCTCCAGGAGCTTGGGGTCGGTGGTATCGCGGCCTTCGGCGGCGAGTCGGACGGCCGCCACCGGTCTGCCCAGATAGTCTCCGACGTCGGCGCTGGTTGCCGCCGGCGCGAACACGATGAGCATGCCCGCGAGGCATGCCGGCGCCAATCGCATCAGAAGGTATGCCTCACGCGGACCTCGATCGCGTAGGTCTCGTCCTCGTTCCGGGAGAGGATCCACGACAGACGATCGCTTGCGTCGTATTCGAGCAGCAGGATCTGGTCGGCGAACGACGAGTTGAGGCTGCGCGAGAACGTCAAATACACGCGTTCCGAGACGCGTTTGCCGACCGTGACGCGGGCCGATGGGCTGACGCGCGTCGTTTGCGATTGACTGTAGGGATCGAACAGCGACGGCGTCAACTGGAAGGTGTCGACGCCGAACGTCTGTTCCACGACGCGTCCGACCTCCGACGAGATCGGGCTGGCCAGGAGCTGCGTCGCGCGTGTTGTCAGGATGTCCCGTTCGAGCTCGCTGGGGTTCTGCCGCGCGCGCAGCTCCGCGTTGCCTGGACCCTGCTCGCGACGGACATCGCTGAAGAGCAGCGCCAGGACGTCCGCGGCCGGAAGAGGGGGATCCGACTCGAGGGTCGGCTGCAGCCGTTCCATCGTTCCTGCTGCCCTCACGATGACGCGGTACGTCTGGCCCGGCACGCGCACGCGCGTTTCGGCCTCGACGTCGAAGAACGGCTCGATGCGCGTCGGGTTGGTGAAGTCGATGGCGCCCTTGGTCACCAGATAGCGCCGGCCCTCGAAGGTCACCTCGCCGCGATCGACTTCGGCCCGCCCGAAGAGTTGCGGCCGATCGTAGGTGCCGCGCAACTGGAGGTCGGCGCTCGCGACCAGCCGCGCCAGGTTGTTCTGGATCCGGAGCGTCGACGGGACCTGCACCTGAATGTCGAAGCGCAGCGGCACCGCCGCGGGGGTCGCCGCCGCCGATTCAGGCACCCCGGCCGTCGATCCGCCGCGCCGTCTGAAATCGAACAGGCCCCCCGTGGCGTCGATCCGCCGGCTCCAGAGAGCGTTCCTGACGGTGACCGTGCCGACCAGGGTCGGTGCCTTGAAGTTGCCGCGCACGGTCAGGTCGGCATCGACGAGGGATCGAACGCCCTCTGGGTACCGGAGCTGCATGCCGGTGCCGCGGGCGCTGACGCTCAGCTCGCCGGGGAGATACCCTTCGAAGCCGATGCGGCCGCCGAACTGAATCTGGCCGCCGCCCATGACCGCCGTCACTTCGTCCAAACGCAGGCCGCTCGAGTCGAAATGAATGACCCCGTTGATCGCGTCGAGCGCGTTGGGCAGCGAGAAATGGCGAATGCGACCCTCGGCGATTGTGGCGCTTCCGGAAAACACCGGTTCGTACAGCGGGCCGTTCACGGCGGCGACCAGCTCGGCGCGGCCCGATCCGCGCACGTCTCGGAAGAAGCCCTGAAGGATGCCGAGGTTCGCGTCGCCGACCGCCCGCAGCGCGATGGTCTGATCGTGCAGCGCGATGGTCCCGCCCACCGCCAGCCGGGTGTCCACGCCGAGGAGCTGGAAGTCCTCCACGCGCACGACGTGCTGATCGAGCGCGAGCCGGATCGGCGCCGCATTTCGCACGGCGTAGTCGAACAGCCGCAGGTCGAGGCTGTCGACGGTCGCGTCGACCAGCAGACGATCGACGTCAGCCAGCTCGCCGACGACTCGGATGGAGCCGCTGGCGATGACTGTGGTGAAGGGGGAGAGCTTCGGCACGAAGAGACGGACGTACGGATCGAGCGAACTGTCGTGGAACCGGAACGTCAGCTCCGCGTCGGCTTGCGGCGTCAGCGCCATGCGGCCGGTGCCGGTAATCGCGAGACGGGGCGACGCCGCATCGACTTCGGCGCTCAGTTGGTTGCCGCGAAGGGAGAGCGTCCCGGTCACCTGCCCAACGCCCTCCTCCGAGACGAACAAATCGTTGACGCGGAACCGGACGTCGTACCGCGGGACGTCGAACGTGCCGCTGCCGCCGGCAGTGAATTCGATGAGACCGGAGGGCTTGATCTGCGGATAGTCGAACGCCGCAATCTGTTCCGCCGGAATCCCGCGCGCGTCGGCATTGAACGAGTAGGTGGAGTCCCACCCGATGTAGGCGGCGCCCGTCATCGCTCCGCCGCCCTTGGCGAGGGAGATGGCGTCGAGTCTGACGCCCATCCCGTCGAAGCGCAGCGACGCCGTGGCCTTCTGAAACGGCTCGCCGTACGCCTTGCCTTCGTCGATCGTCATCGCGCCGAAACCGACCGGCCGGGCGTACTCGCCGGTGAGGTGGAAGTCGCCGGTCAGCTGGCCGGAGACCGGATAGTCGTCGATCTGGAAAGCGTGGCGGAGACCGTCCAGGTCGCGGCGCGTCACGCGAAATTGCGCGTTGATCTCGTCGGCGCCGCTCGGAGCCGATCTCACCGCGAATAATCCTTCAGCGCGAATCTCCGAATCGCCCTGGCGCACGACCCCGTCGCGGACGGTCAGGTAATCGTTCTCGTATACAATCCGGGCATCGCCGGCGCCCCAGACAGTGTCCCACGCCCGAAGATCCTCGCCGCTGAAGAGCCCTTCGACGCGCGGCCGCCGGAACGGACCACTCATCACGCCGTCGAACTCTCCACGCCCGCCGAACGGCACCGGGTTGGTCTGCGATCCGAAATCCGTGATGAGGCCGGCGAGCATCTGATCGCTTTCCTGCCAGTCGCTGCTCGTCACGTGAAACTGAATGCGGGAGCGATCGCTCCACGCCGTCGTCCCCTCGAATGCGACGTGCGTGCGCTCGCTCGCAAACTGCCCCCCCTCCAGCTGCACCTCGTCGGCGCTGAGGTGATACGTCACTTCGCCGGCGATCGGCAGGTGCGCGGCGAGCGGCTGCGGCGCGAACGGTCCCCATTCGTGAAGGGCGTGGTTCTCGTCGGCGGCCCGTGCCGCCGCGAGCGAAGCGGTCATCGGTTGCGCGCCGGCCGGCATCGTCACGGTGATCTGACCGCCCTGACGGTTCTCCGGGAAAAGGCCTCGGGACCATTCGAGATGGTGACGGCCGGCAGCGCGTCCGGCGAACCGGAGTCCCCGCAGCGCGTAGAAGTCGGTCACCTGCACGAGGTCGACGTTGGCATACTCCGTGTCGAACCGGGCCGTCCACCGTCCAGGCACCCCGAGCGGTTTGATCGAGAAGTCGAACCTGGCGTCGCCCCCGTAGAGATCCGCGCTGGCATTCCTCACTTCGAACAGGTGACGCGTCCAGTGAAGCGAACCCTGCAGCAACGGGAACCGATACGCATACACGCCGAGCGCATCGCTCTTGAACGTGCCCGCGAGATCGTGCCCCCCCTTGAACAGGCGAAAAACTCCGTTGAAATCGCCGTCGCCGGCAAGCTGCCAGGGTTCGTCCGTGAAAAAAATCTCGCGCATGCGCGGAAAGTGGACTCGCGACTTGACGTCGTACGTCATCTCGGGCCAGCGATCCGTCGCCACCGTACCGGCCGCCACGGTCGTGGCCCCATCCGTGTCGATGGCGATGCGTTCCATCCGCAGGTTGCTGCCGTCGATGGCGAACCGCGCATTCATGCTCGTCCACATCGGCAGGTGATCCTGTATGCGCACGGTTCCGTTCGCGAAGCTCGCCTGTCCCCCGTAGTGCGGCTCGAACGGACGGTAGCCGATGTCCAGGTCGATGTTCGGCGCGACCACGCTCCATGGCGTCTCGTGGTTCTCGTACGAGAACTGCCCGCGCGAGGCGCGAAGATAGCTGAGCGTCGTGGTGAACCGTTTCTCCTTCTCGGGGCGAGCCGCGTCGGTGTTGCGCGGCAACTTCGGGAAGCTGTGGCCGTCCTTCCACTCTTCGACCAGCATCTGCCAGTCCACCAGCTCGACGGATGTGACGACGAACTCGGGGCGGCGCGCGGCGGCTTTCGACCAGTCGAGCGAGATTGACAGCCGCCCGGCAGTGAAGAAGGGCCGGTCACCGGCCGCGCGGCCCTCGATGCTGAAGTCCTCGAGTAGGACGCGTCCACGGAGCACGTGAATCGACAGCCGTCCAACATGAACGGGCCGGTTCAGGCGTTTGGAGCCCTCGCGTTCGGCGAATGAACGGGCCGCCGGCCCGAGATCGATTGTCAGCGTGCTGACGATCGCCGCCGCCAGGATGGCGATGATGAACATCAGCCCGAGGCTGAGGTATCGAAGAACCTTGTGCCCGCGGATTGTCGACCAGATCTTCACAGTTCCCCACGATCACGGCGGAGCACGCCAGGGAGCGCAGGGAACGTGACCCGGAACCCCGCGGGTTTGGCGGCGTCCCGCCTCCGCTCGGCGGTTTTCATTCCGAGCTCCCGCGAGGCTCGCCGAAGCGCCTGCGGCGCGAAGGCGGCTGCGGTGAATATCGTCCTCATGCAATCACAACCAGCAGCGCGCCGGCGTCGACCGACTGGCCGTCACGAACCCTGATGTCGGCGACAGTTCCGTCGTGAGTGGCCCTCAGCTCGTTTTCCATCTTCATGGCTTCGATCACGACGACCGGCTGCCGGGCATGCACCGCTTCCCCGGCCCGGACGAGGACCCGGACCACCTTGCCGGACATCGAGGCCACAACACGCTGCGGTCCGAGGGTTGGCTGCCCGCTTTGGGCTTCCCGCCCCCAACGGCGTCGGCCATCGAGAGACACCGTCATCGGCACCGGCCCGATCTGGACCGTGAACCGGTCCGCAGCGGGCTCCGGGGTGATGCTCACCTCGTGGCTGGAGACGCTCCGCCCGCCGTCGTGCTCAACCAGCAGCGACCAGATGTGCGCGTCCACGCGAACAGCGTCAACTGGCCGCTCTTGTCCATCGACCGCCGCCGTGAAGCGCCCGTTCGCGCGCTGGACGTTCACCTGGCGCACCCGGCCGTCGATTTCGACCTCGAAACGCAACGTGTCATTACTCCATGCGCCGCGACCGTGCGGTCATGCGCCGCGAGGTCCCATTATTTCGCCCCGCAGACCGTCGGTTCTGGCCTGGGCTTTCCAGCGGTCGGTTCCCACGCTGACATTCCCGCGCGCGGCCGGCGTGAGAATGGCCTGAAGCCCAACGCTGATCGCGGCGATCTCCTGGAGCGCAACTGGCGGCTCGACGAAGGGTCGTCCCTCGCGCCCCACCACGACCTCATCGAGATAGGCCGTGTGGAACCGGCCCGCCAGAAAGTCCGGCTGCGCCAGCAGCCACATAAAGAGCGGCAACGTCGTCTTGATTCCGCCGACCCGATACTCCGCGAGGGCGCGACGCATGCGCGCGATCGCGCTCGGGCGGTCTTCGGCCCAGGCGATCAACTTCGAGATCATCGGGTCGTAGAAGATCGGGACGTCGAGGCCAGCGCTGGCGCCGCTGTCGTCCCGAATCCCCGGTCCTGACGAGGCTCGGAGCTGGTGGATCCTGCCCGGCGAGGGTTGAAACCCGTTGTCGGGATCCTCGGCGTAGATGCGGCATTCAATCGCGTGACCCGCGGGCGTCAGCATCCTTCCGGCGTCGAGGTCCAGCCGTTCGCCACGCGCGATGCGAATCTGCCAGCGGACGAGATCCACCCCGGTGATCATTTCGGTGATCGCATGCTCGACCTGCAGCCGCGTGTTCATTTCGAGAAAATACGAGCGGCCATCCTCGTCGAGCAGGAACTCAACCGTGCCGGCATTGGTGTAGCCGACCTCGCGCGCGACCGACGCCGCCTGCGCGGCGAGTCTCTGGCGTAGCGCGGCCGTTACGGCGACCGAAGGCGTCTCTTCCACGACCTTCTGGTGCCGCCGCTGGATCGAGCACTCGCGCTCCACGAACGGGACGACCGTACCGTGCTCGTCGGCGAGCAGCTGCACCTCGACGTGACGCGGCCTCGTGAGGCGGCGCTCGAGGTACACGGCCGGATCGCCGAACGCGGTATCAGCTTCCGAACGCGCGGCGCGAACCGCGCCGCCGAGATCCGCCGGGTCGCTGACCGTCCGCATGCCCTTGCCGCCGCCACCGGCAACCGCCTTCACGAGCAGCGGATACCCGATCGCTTCCGCGACCTGCGCCACCTCCGCGCCTGACGCATCGGCGGCGAGCGCCGTCTCGGTGCCTGGCACCACCGGCAGGCCGGCACGCGCGGCGGCGGCTCGCGCAGCCGTCTTGTTTCCCATCAGCGCAACGGCCCGAGGCGTGGGGCCGATAAAGGTGAGCCCGGCGTCGGCCACCGCGGCGGCGAAGCTCTCGTTCTCGGCGAGGAAGCCATAGCCGGGGTGAACGGCGTCGGCGCCCGCGCGACGCGCCGCGTCGACAATGCGATCGATTCGCAGATAGCTGTCCTGTGGCGCGCTCGGTCCGATGGCATACGCCTCGTCGGTGTACCGCACGTGCAGCGCCGCACGGTCGCATTCGGAATAGACGGCCACCGTCGATATGTCCATTTCCCGGCACGCGCGAATGACGCGCACGGCGATCTCGCCGCGATTGGCGATCAGGATCTTGTTCACACGGTAACGCTTTATTGTAATCCCGCCGCGCGTCCCGGGAGGCCGCCTTTGCCACCCGCGGTCGGGCTTCCTGCCTGCCCTTGGCCGGTTCCGGCAGGCGCTCGGAACGGCTAAAGCGGGATGTTCCCGTGTTTTTTCGGAGGATTTCGGTCGCGCTTGTTCTCGAGACTTCTCAGCGCGGTGATGAGCTTCCGGCGTGTGTCACGCGGGCGAATCACTTCGTCGACGAACCCGCGGCTGGCGGCGATAAACGGGTTCGCGAACTTGTCACGGAATTCCGCCACTTTCTCTGCGCGCGCCACGGCCCTGTCGGCCGCCGCCTCGAGCTCGCGCTTGTAGAGGATCTCCACGGCCCCTTCCGGTCCCATCACGGCAATCTCGGCCGTCGGCCACGCGTAGTTGAAGTCGGTCCTGAGGTGCTTGCTGGACATGACGCAGTAGGCGCCGCCATAGGCTTTTCGCGTGATGACGGTGATCTTGGGCACCGTGGCCTCGGCGAATGCGAACAGCAGCTTGGCGCCCTGCTTGATGATGCCGCCGTACTCCTGCACCGTGCCGGGCAGGAAACCCGGCACGTCTTCGAACGTGACGAGCGGAATATTGAACGCATCGCAGAAACGCACGAACCGCGCGGCCTTGACCGACGCGTCGATGTCCAGGGTGCCCGCCAGCACCGCCGGCTGATTTGCGACGATGCCGACCGGCCGGCCATCGAGCCGGATGAACCCGACGATGATGTTGCGTGCGTAGTACTGATGGACTTCGAGAAAGCGGCGCTCGTCGGCAATCGTGTGAATCAGCTCCAGCATGTCGTACGGCTGGCTGGGAAGCGGCGGGATCAGGCGGTCCAGCGCCTCGTCCGCCCGGTCAGGGGAATCGGTCGTGGTCGTCCGCGGCGGATCGTCCAGGTTGTTGGCCGGCAGGAAGGACAGCAGGTCCCGGATGAGCGCGAGGCACTCGCGATCGTCCTCGACGGCGAAATGCGCCACCCCGCTCGTCGCGTTGTGCGTCATCGCGCCGCCGAGCTGCTCCTTCGTCACTTCCTCGTGCGTCACCGTCTTGATGACGTCCGGACCGGTCACGAACATGTAGCTCGTGCTCTTGACCATGATCGTGAAGTCGGTGATGGCGGGCGAATACACCGCGCCGCCTGCGCAGGGGCCCATGATCGCGGAGATCTGCGGAACGACGCCCGAGGCGAGGGTGTTCCTCAGGAAAATGTCGGCATAACCGCCGAGGGACAGCACGCCTTCCTGGATTCGTGCGCCGCCCGAATCGTTCAATCCGACGACGGGCGCGCCCAGCTTCATCGCGAGATCCATGATCTTCACGATCTTCGCGGCATTGGTTTCTGAAAGCGACCCGCCGAACACGGTGAAGTCCTGCGCGAACGCGAAGACCTGGCGGCCGTCGACGAGGCCGTGGCCGGCGACGACGCCGTCCCCCGGCGTGATCTGTTCCGCCATGCCGAAGTCGTGACAGCGGTGTGTGACGAGCTTGTCGACCTCCTCGAACGTGCCTGGATCGAACAGCAGATCGATTCGCTCGCGGGCGGTGAGCTTGCCGGCGGCGTGCTGGCGCTCGAGACGGTCGGCGCCACCGCCCAGTGATGCGCGGCGCTCCAAATCATCGAGGGTCTCGCGTGGATTCATCGGAGCTCTCAGCCGTCAGTCAGCACAGCCGCCAGCGAACCCGTTGACCGTCATGGCTGAGGGCCGGGAGCTACGCTTTGACCGCCTGGGCTTTCTCCCAGTCCTTCAGGAATTTCTCGAGCCCGATGCTCGTGAGGGGATGGTTGAACAACTGGTCGATGACCGCCGCCGGACATGTACAGATATCGGCGCCCATCCGCGCCGCTTCGATGATGTGGATGGGATGCCGGCAGCTGGCGACCAGCACGTCGGTCTTGAATTCGTAGTTGTCGAAGATCTCCACGATATCGCGGATCAAATCCATCCCGGAGGTGCCCACGTCGTCCAGCCGGCCGACGAAGGGGCTTACGAAGCTGGCGCCGGCTTTTGCTGCGAGCAGGGCTTGAGCGGCGGAAAAGACCAGGGTCACGTTGACGGGAATGCCTTCCCCCGACAGCGTTTTGCAGGCTCGTACGCCGTCGCGGGTGAGGGGTACCTTGACGACCATGTGGGCGTCGATCTTCGCGATCTCATGGCCTTCGCGGATCATGCCCGCAAAATCAGTCGCGACGACCTCGCCGCTGACCGGGCCCTTGACAATGTCGCAGATCTTCTTCAGGTTCTGGCGGAAGTCCCCCGGCTCCTTCGCCAGCAGCGACGGGTTGGTCGTGACACCGTCGATGATCCCGATGGCGGCGAGCGTCTCGATGTCCTTGATGTTGCCGGAATCGATGAAGAGCTTCATAAGTACTCCTGAAATGATTCTACCTTAGTGGTCCGTTTCATAAAGACGGTGACGCACCGGCGGCAGAATGCCACCGTATTTATGAAACGGACCACTTAGCGCGCCGCCTCCTCGATCCGGGCTGATTCCGCGCTGACGTTCCCTGCTTTGTCGATCGCCTTCACCACGTAGGCGAACCGCGCGCCCCGCGCCACCATGTCCCTGAACGTGGTCAGCTGAATCGGAGCGGGGGTCACGGGCATGAGCGCGCCTGCCGGCACTGACGCGCGAAGGACGACATACCCCGCCACATCGCTTTCGGCATTGGGATTCCAGATCAGGGTGATGGCGCCCTCAGAAGGAATCGGGGTCAGTCCGGTGGGTGCGGCCGGGGGGAACGTATCTTTCGGGGTCGTGCACCGTGGAGGGGCCGCGTCGCTCTCGAGCGACAATTCACCGTACGTCCATACGGCACGGACCGTGTAGCACCGCTCGACGCCCCAGGCGATGCGCGCATCCACGAACTCCCGTTCGGCAATGGGAGCCTTGGTCAAGCGCGTTTCGAGGGCGGTCACCGGCAATCGACTCTCCGTCGCCCCATCGGAGCCGGCGCTTGAGGCCGGCGGCGTCACGTCGTACACGTGAGTGCCGATCGCCGGCGTCGGGGCGCCGAGACTCGTCGATGGCAACACCCCTCCGGGCGAGGACACCTTCTCGGGAGGTTCCGCGGCCGCAGCCGCGGCCGCCCAGGTCACCTTCATGCTGGTCTCGTCGTACGTCACGTTCGGTTGCGACGGCGCAGGGGGCGCCGGGGACAACGTGACGACCGCCCGCGGCGACAAGGCCCCGCGGCGTCGGCGGGTGCTGATGCCGACGCCAACGAAGGTGCGCGACGGAGCGCCCACCGGGCCGACGAGCGGCGTCGGGTACTCGAGGTCGGCGGTCGAGACTGGCAAGGTCACCTCGATCGGCTGCAGCGCGGCCGGGCCGAGATCTTCGTGAGCGACCGCCACGGCGCCTTGATCAAGGCCTGCGCCTTGCGGGGGCTCGACGTCGCTGATGGGATCGCCCGGTTCGACCGTCTCGTCTGGATCGCGGGGCGCCTTGACCGGGACGCTCGCGATTCTGGTGCCTCGCTTGAGCAGCACCTCGTCGGAGACGTTGGTAGGCCCCGTCAGCGCGTAGATGTCCACCCGCTCGATGTTGGCCGGGCGGGAGCCATCGGTATTCTCGGCGGGCACGACGAAGCGGAGGTCGACGCGGTCGCCGCGCCGTTGCGCGGTCAGATTCCCGGGCGCGACCGGTATCCTGACCAGCGGCGGCTGCGGCGGACCTTTGACGCCGCACGCAGCACACAAGGCCACCAATAGAAAGGGGACGATCCCCGTCCCCTTTTCGACAGTTTTCACAGAATGTACCGGGACAGGTCGTCGTTCTTCACGATGTCCGCGAGCATCCGCGTCACGTACGCGTCGTCGATGATCACGCGCTTCTCGCGCAGATCGGGCCCTTCGAAGGATATCTCGTCGAGCAGCTTCTCCATCACCGTGTGCAGACGTCGCGCGCCGATGTTCTCCGTGCGCTCGTTCACGATCGTGGCGAAGTCGGCGATGCGGTGAATGGCATCGTCGGTGAAGGAGAGCTCGATGCCCTCCGTTTCCATCAGCGCCATGTACTGTTTCACGAGCGCGCTTCGCGGCTCCGTGAGGATCCGGACGAACTCGTCCTTGCCGAGGGCGTCGAGCTCCACGCGAATGGGAAAGCGTCCCTGCAGCTCCGGGATGAGATCGGACGGCTTCGAAACGTGAAAGGCGCCCGCCGCGATGAACAGGATGTGATCGGTCCGCACCATCCCGTATTTGGTGTTGACGGTGGTGCCTTCGACGATTGGCAGGATGTCGCGCTGGACGCCTTCGCGGCTGACGTCCGGACCATGACCACCCTCGCGGCCTGCGATCTTGTCGATTTCGTCGATGAAAATGATCCCGGCCTGCTCGACACGCTCGACCGCCGTGCGTGCCACGCTGTCCATGTCGATGAGCTTCTGCTCCTCTTCCTGGCCGAGGTACTGAAGCGCCTCCGGCACCTTCATCCTGCGCTTCTTCGTCTTGCCCTGAAAGAGACCGGGCAGCATGTCTTTCAAGTTGATATCGACTTCTTCGACCGACGATCCGGCGATGATTTCGAACGAGGGAAACCCCTTCTCGCGCACCTCGAGCTCGACCATGCGCGAGTCGAGACGGCCGGCCCGAAGCTGCTCGCGAAAGCGCCCGCGCGTCTGGTTCTGCTGGTCGGGGACGGAGGGCAGATCCTGTTCGGTTGCAGGCGGCCGGGTCGGAGGCAGCAGGATGTCGAGCAGCCGCTCCTCGGCGTTCTGGGCCGCCTTGCTCCGCACTTCTTCGAGTCGCTCCCCGCGCACCATCTCAACGCCAAGCTCGACGAGGTCACGAACCATCGACTCGACGTCGCGGCCAACGTATCCAACCTCGGTGAATTTCGAGGCTTCGACCTTTACAAAGGGCGACTGTGCGAGACGCGCCAGCCGCCGGGCGATCTCGGTTTTGCCGACGCCGGTCGGCCCGATCATCAGGATGTTCTTCGGAGCGATCTCCTCGGCGAGCTCGGGGGCCAGCTTCTGACGGCGGGTCCGGTTGCGAAGCGCGATGGCCACCGCCCGCTTGGCCGCTCGCCTGGCCGATGACGTACTTGTCCAGCGCGGCGACGATTTGCCGGGGCGTCAGCGCCTCAGTCGATGTCTTGGTCGCTTCAGGCAGATAGATCGGCACTGACACCTCGTCGCGGGCTCACTCTATAGTTCTTCGAGGACCAGATTCGCGTTCGTGTAGATACAGATTTCGCCGGCGATCAGCATCGCCCTTTCGGCGATCGTCCGCGCGTCGAGCTCGGTGCTGCCGGCGAGCGCCTTGGCCGCGGCCACCGCATATGGCCCACCCGATCCGATTCCGACGATCCCGTCGTCGGGCTCAATCAGATCGCCGGTGCCGGACAGCAGGAACGTGGACGTCTTGTCGAGCACCACGAGCATCGCCTCCAGCCGGCGAAGAATCCGATCGCTCCGCCAGTCCTTCGCGAGCTCGACGGCCGAGCGCTCCAGATTGCCCCGATATTGCTCCAGCTTCGACTCGAACCGGGCGAAGAGCGCGAACGAGTCGGCTGCCGAGCCCGCGAATCCTGCGAGGATGCGCTCATTGTAGAGCCGTCGAATCTTGCGGGCTCGCTGCTTGACGACCGTCTGGCCGAATGTGACCTGGCCGTCACCCGCCAGTACCGCGCGGTCGCGGTGGCGGACCGCAAGAATTGTGGTGCCGTGGATCATCGATTTTTCTGACTGTATCGGCCGGACGATCCGAGTGTCAAGAAAACGGGACGCGGGCCTGCTCTCCGCCGGTGACATCGTGGATCGTGGCAAAAGGACTGACCCGCCATTTTGGGCCGATACCTGGGGACAGCCCAACTGGCAAGTGAGTTGCTCTAGCGAAGTAGGTACAGTTGGTTCTGACACCGGCAGATGGGCTGTGCCCAGGCGCCGGGGGAAGAAAAGAGTCAGTCATGAAACGATTACCTGTCGATCATCGGCGGCGTCACGATGGCGACGGTCCTGGCACTTGGGATGCCGACCTCGGTCGCGGCTCAGCGTCGTCAGGGAGGCGGCGGAACGCGCACCTCGGGCGGCGGGGGCGGCGACCGCGCGGTTCCCCGAGGCGGCTCCGGCGGTGGCGCGGCGTCTGCGCCTAGCGCCGGTCACCGGAGGAGGCGAGCGCCGCGGCCCCTCAGCGGGGCTCCGAAGCGGAACGGAGCGGCGGGCAGCGCGCTCAGCCGGCCAGCCGGCAGCGTGGAGGGCAGGCGCCCGGCGACGTCGCCGTCGCGCGCAGGGTCCCCGGCCGCCTGGACAGTGGCCGTCCCATTGTCGTCGACCGCGGTTACTACCCAGGCTATTACCCAGGCTATTACCCGTGGGGGTATGGCGGCTATGGGTTCGGCGGCTATTACGGCGGATATTACGACCCGTGGTTTTATGGCAGCGTCTACACCGGGTATGGCGTGGGATACTACGGCGGTGGCTACTACCCGGGTGGCTACTACCCGGGCGCCTACTACTACTCGGGCTTCGAGGAGGGTTCGCTTCGCCTCAAGGTGAAGCCGCGGAACGGGTCAGTCTACGTGGACGGCTACTTCGCCGGGCAGGTGGACGACTTCGACGGGGTCTTCCAGCGCTTGCGCGTGGAGCCGGGACCGCATCGCATCGAGGTTCGGGCCGACGGGTACGCGCCGCTCTCCTTCGAGATTCACGTGCCTCCGGGCCGCACCGTGAACTACAGCGGCGAGCTCAAACGGCTGCCGTAGTGATTCTCGAAAGTCTGCAAGTCTGAAGTCTCAAGTCTCAAGTCTGAGTTTCAATTTCAGATTTCAGGTTTCAGACTTGAGACTTTCTTCCTCGTCATCCACCAATAAATCGGAATTCCCGCCGCCATCACGAGGAGCACCTGCGCCCGACGGTCCCGGGTTGCGATAGATCGCGTTGACCACGATGATGCAGGCTGATGATCACGAACATCGCTGGCGTGATCGGATAGCCGAGCGCTCTGAACGGACGCGGCGCGTGCGGCTCGCGCATCCGCAGCACGAAGACCGCCGCCACCGCAATTCCCGCAAACAGCACGATGGCAAAGCCCATGTAATTCGTCAGGGCGTCCCGGCCTTCCGGTCAGGACGAGCACGCGCGCCCAGCACGGCCTGCGCGACGATGGCGACCGCAGGAGTCTTGAAACGGGGATGCACCCGCGCCGCAGCCGGGAAAGAACACCCCGTCGCGCGCCATCGCGTAGTAGACACGCGGTCCCGCGAACGTCCACGCGTTGATCGCTGGCGGTCGAGACTGATGATCGACACCACGCCCATGATGTCGCCCGCCCGGGCGCCCAGCAGCCGTTCGGCCACCACATCGAGCACGCTGCCCTTGCACCTTCGCGAGCTCTCCGACAGGCATCACGTAGAGATACAGCACGTTGATCAGCAGATAGATCGACGATGACCGCTACCGTGCCCAGAGCGAGCGCCGCGGCAGATTGCGGCCCGGATCGCGGATCTCCTCGGCCATGTACGCCGCCGCATTCCAGCCCGAGTACGTAAACATCACCGGGATCAGCGCGAGCACCCACGCCGTCGGCGTCACGCTCCCGCCGCTCTGCTGCAGGTTCGCGCTCGATCCGGCGCCGATCGAAAATCCCACGGCAATGAACACGAGCAGCGCCGTGACCTTGAGCGTCGCGAGCACGTTGCTGACGATGCGGCCCGGACCCACGCCGCGAAGGTGCACGAACGCGAACAGCGCAACCGCGGCGATCGCCACCAGCGTTCTGCCGCGAGAACGTCAGCGGAACGTAGGGAATCGGCATCACGAAGAACGGCGTCGGATCGGCGACGCCCGGCACGAAACGGTCGAGGTAAAGGACGAGCACGACCGCGCTGGCCGCCATCGCGCCGGTAAAGCCGGCGACAAACGACGTCCAGCCGGTGAGAAATCCGGCCAACGTGCCATAGGCCGCGCGCAGATAGACGTATTCGCCGCCGGCGCGCGGCCGCAACGCCGCCAGTTCCGCGTAGGCCATCGCGCCGGCGAAGGCGAGGGCGCCGCCGGCGACCCAGGTCGCGAGAAACAGCCAGGGATTCGGAACACTGGCCGCAATGATGGGAGGCGTGAAGAGAATCCCGCCACCAATCACGTTCGACACGATGATGGCGGCCGCGTCGAACGGACCGAGCCGGCGATCGAGCGACGTCGCCTGGGTTTCGGTCATGATCGAGGCGGCCGTTTCATCGCGTGATGAGCCGCCGCTCGATCGGACGTTCGCCGATGCGCACCCATTGCAGGGACGCATATTTCGCGAAGAGGTCCACCTTCGCGTCGACGAACTGCGAGTTCTGCAGCATCTGGGCGTGCGGTTCCGTTCCGGTGTAGCCGAGCTTCAGGGTGATGGTGATCGGCTGCGAGGTCGCGCCTGGCTGGAGGCCGTCAGACTTCGTCACGGGAACCCAAACGCTGCCCCACTCATCCTTGTCGTCACCCCGCCGGAACACCGCGTTGACCTGCAGCGCGACGAGCGGCTGGTCGGAGACGTTTTTCAGCTTGAAGGTAATCGAGGGCACCAGTTTGTTCTGGCCGTTGACGGGCCGACGTCATCGGCCACCCGGTCGAGACGTCGACGATCTCGAGCCCTTTCGTGAGATCGACCGGAGGCCCCCCGCACGCCGGCCGACAGCATGGCGAGAAGGATCAGCTGCCCGGCGAGGACGCGCATGCGCCGACATTCTAGAACACTTTGACATCCATCCGCTTGCGGGCCTCTTCGCGCGAAATCTGCCCGGCGAGAAACTGCGTCAAGTCGGCGCCCCGGACCCTGATCATGACCGTCCGCGCGTCCGTATCCGTCGGAGCCAGCCGCGGATCATCGGAGTGGCGGCGCGCCGCGATGTGCAGCCATTCCCCGGTCTCGAGCGACAGACCGCGGCTGTAGTCGAGCATGGCGTCCATCAGCGCGTTTCTCACTTCCGCCCGGTACGCCTCTTCCGGATCGTCGAGGATCGGATCGGTCGCCGCGGCGGTCCGCGGCGTCGAGGTCGTCGCCGCCGATCCGGCGAGAACGCGGGCGCCGGGCCGCGGCGGCATACTCCCCGGCGACGCGCCGCTGGAGCTGGCGGCCACCGCCACGGGCGCGACCTGGAGCTCGACCCGCTTCAGCGCCTGTTCGAGGTTGGTGTCCCCGGCCTTCTGGACGACAGCTCGCAACGTCTCCAGCGCGCTGGCGAGGCCAAGATCGTTCTGGTCGAGGGTGCGGAACATCCACGGCAGGGTGCCCTGGTAGAGAAGCGTCGGGACTTCGACGTCGAAGAACATGCCGTAGTTTTCAATCCGGAAACCGCGGACGCGTGCGCCTTCACTCACCAGCATGTCCGCGGGCACCAGCGCCTGCAGTCGATCGCGGGTCAGGTTCGCGCCGTGCTCCACCGCTTCTTCGAGCACCCGTTCCATGACGCCGATCTGATACCGCAGCTGCCGCTGCTCGACGCGGGCTGCGACTGCGCGGGCCTCGCCGCCGCGCACAGCAGCAGGCCGGCGGCGAGGGTTGAAACAACTCTGCTCATGTTCTGTCCCTTATTGTCTCTGCGTCACCCGTACCGCCAGGTCGTTCAGCATGCGACGTTGCCGCATGACCTCCGCGCCGGTACCGTTTTGAATGTAGCCAAGGGTTCGGTCGATACGAACGAGATCGGCCGTGCGCTGCGCCTGCACGTCGCGCACCAGCTCACCGATTCGCAGCGCGAGCTCGCGCTGCTGCCGGCTCTCGCTCTGCTCGACGAGCGCCTGGACGCGGCGGAGGATCTCCTCGGCGGCCGGCGCCGCCGTCTGGACGGCGCGGCCGCGAGGCTGCCGCCGTCACCGCACGGAATTCGGCGCGCAACCGTTGTTCGAGCGTGGTCAGGTCCGCTCGCCACGCGCCTGATTCGACCGGCGGAGGCGCGACGGGTTTCGCCGGCTCCCGGGCGGCCTCAATCGGCGAAGGCGCGATCCAGCCCGTGCGCACCGAGAGCCCGCTGCGATCGTAGCGAACCTCGAGATTCGCGACGCCGGCAGCGATGCCGACGCACAGCAGCGCGGCCGCCACCTGGGCCCAGGCTGGAATCTCGCCGAGCGCTCGCCCACACGGGTGCCCGCCGCGCGGATCGTGGCGGCGTCTCATACGTGAACGCGCGTGCCGGCTCGGCGGGCGTCCACGCGGCAAGCTGCGCCCGAACGCCGGCGAGCTCGGTGAGCTCCGCGGAGCACGCGGAACACCCGGCGACATGGGCGTCGAATGCCGCCCGCTCGGCCTGGTCGCCCTCGTCGTACAGATGCCCGAGCAGCGCCTCGTCGCGATTTCCCTGATATGTGCAGAACATCTCGCTCATGACCTCAAGACCCATCAACTTTTGCCAGTTCGCGCCGCAGCACAGTCAGGCCTTGGTACAGCCGCGTCTTCACCGTGCTCAGCGGGCAGCCCAACAGATCGGCAATCTCGCGGAAGGTGAGTCCGTGAAATTCCTTCAGGACGATCGCCGTGCGCTGCTCTTCCGGCAATCGTGCCATGACGCGCTCGACGGCGCGCGCCAGATCCTTGCGCGCGACCAGGTCCTCGATCGACTCCGACGGCTCGGCGGCCGCGGCAAGATCCAACAGGTCGACCCCTTCCGGCGCCTGCACCGTCGGCGCGCGCCGCTCGCGACGCATCCAGTCGCGGCACAGATTGAGAGCGATCCGATAGAGCCACGACGAGAACTTCGCCTGACCGCGGAAGCCGGGCAGCGCGCGAAACGCGCGCAGGAACGTCTCCTGGCACACGTCGCGTGCATCCTCTTCCCGGCCGATCGTGCGGTATGCGAGAACGTAGATCGGACGTTCCCATCGCAGGATGAGTTCGTTGAAGCTCTCGGCATCGCCGCCCACCGATTTTGCGACGAGCTCTTCATCCGTCCACGTCATTGTGGAGCGCGGAGGGTCCTCTTTTCTCAATCACTTAGACGACCGGCGATTGCGCACGGTCTGGCGCGTCTGCAGCCTGCATTTCATTATACCGTGATCGTTGTTAAGCTGTTTGTTATCTGTTGGTTAGTGGAATATGTCGCGTGCCGGCCCGTGAGCACGGCAGTGGCGGTCTCTGATCGTTCGCGTTACAATCCGTCCTATTAAGATCCCGGCGCGCTGCCGCGAGGGGTCGATAGTCGTTGCTTGATGTCCCGAAACACGCGAACTCATCGTTTGACCCGGCCGCCTGAAGGAGGCCATTTCGACGGTGCCGAGCGACGCCGTCCCCAGCCGGCGAGGCCATCGTGTCGCTGCTCGCGAGGTCGTCGCGTCTCACCGACGTGCTGCCGCATCTGCATCAGCACGCGCTCGATGCGACCCACGGTACCTGCTCGCTGCTGTTCGAGTTCGATCCGGGCAGCGGCATCATGCAGGCCACGTCGGGTTTCGGGCTCGAGGAGCTTGTCACGGACCCATGGATACCCGGTCCGCCGGAACACAAGCTCGTGTCGGACGCCTTCGCGCGGCAAGGACCGACGTTCGTCGCTGACGCCGATCGACAGATGCCCGAATTGACCGAGCGTCTGGCGCGACGCCCGCGGCGTTGTTGGTGCCGCTCACCACCGGCTCGCAGCGCACCGGACTGCTTGCGATCGGATTCGGGACGGCCCCGGTGTCCATGGCGGCCACCGGCGACACCGCCGCGGTCGCCGACACCTTCGTCGCTGCGCTCGAGCTCTTCCGTCTCCGGCAGAGAGACGAGCTCCAGGGCGATCTGCGCGAGCTCATCGACGAGTTCTCCGCCAGTCTCTCGGCCACGCTCAACCTGTCGGCGGGTCTCGACATTTTCTGTCATGGCGCCAACCGCCTTTTCGGCGCCGATCGAACCTCTGTCTGGGTCCACGACCGGCGCGCGCGCGACCTGATTCTGCGCGGCTCGTCGGATCCGGAGCATCTCGCGCGAGGCGTTCACGTGAGCGCCGACGACGCGCTCGCGCCGGCCGCCGCCGCGATGCGGCGCGCCCGTGCCGAGATTCTCCCGATGTTCGGCGCTTCGGCGACGCGGACCGTGACGGTTCCGCTGCGCGGATGCCGTCGTGCGCTCGGCACGATCGTGTTCGACGGCGTGCGCGTGGAAACCGGCGGCGAGCTCGATTTGCTGAATCGCGCCGACGAGCTGGGGCGTCAGCTCTCGAACGCCATCGAAAACATGCAATTGCTCGACGACGTGATGCGGTCGCATCGCGACCTGGAAAATACCTTCGATTCGATCGCGCACCTCGTCGTCGTGACCGATCGGCGCGGGCGCATCATTCACGCCAACGAAGCCTTTGCCACGCGAATGAAACAGCCCCGCGAGCGGCTGGCTCGACCGTCCACTTGCCGAATGCGTCGGCGAGGAGCTGGCGCTCTGGCTGGCGGCCCACGATCAATCCGCCGTTCGCCCCGACGGCGAGCAGCCCGAGTCTCGGGAAGTCGTGGATCCCGTGCTCAACGGCACCTTCATGGTGACGCTGACGGATCTGCTCGATCAGACACCGTGAGCGCGTCGGGACCGTGCTCGTGGCTCGCGACCGGACGCCGCAGTCGAAGCTGGAAGCCGAGCGCGAGGCGCTGCGGAAGCAGCTCACCCAGTCGGAAAAGCTCGCCGCCCTCGGCCAGTTCGTGGCCGGCATCGCGCACGAGCTGAACAATCCGTTGCAGGGAGTCCTCGGCCACCTCGAGCTGCTGCGTGCCACGAAAGCGTTTCCCAAGGAGCTCCGCCGGGAGGTCCAGACCATTTATCGGGAAGCCGATCGCGCCGCCAAGATCGTGCGCAATCTGCTCGTGTTCGCCGGCTCCCGGCGGGTCGCCCGCCGGTCCGTCAGCCTGAACCGGGTGCTTCAGAAGGTCGTGGCCCTGCGTCAGGCCGCTTGTCGCGCTCTGGACATCGAAGTCGTGCGACACTATGACGAGAAGCTGCCGCGCGTCCACAGTGATCCGCTCCTGCTGCACCAGGTGTTCCTCAACATGGTGATGAACGCCGAGCAGGCGATTGCGGCGACCGGCCGGCCCGGTCGCATCGACATCACCACGGCCGCGGCCGGCGACCGGGTGGTCGACGACCGTGCACGATACCGGTGGCGGGATCCCGCCGGACGCGCTGACGAGAATTTTCGAGCCGTTCTACACGACGAAAGAAGTCGGGAAAGGGACGGGGCTTGGTCTGGCAATCGCCTACGGCATCGTGCAGGAGCATGGCGGCCACATCTCGGCCGCCAATCACCGCGACGGCGGCGCCGTCTTCACGGTCGAGTTGCCGGGAGCGGCGGTCTCGAGACGCCAGTGATGATTGATGAAACGTTTCTCACCACCGAAGAAGTCCTCGAGTACCTCCAGGTCAACCTTCGCACCGTGTACCGCCTGATCAAGGCGGGCAAGATTCCGGCGGTCCGGGTCGGCCGCCAGTGGCGCTTTCGCAAGCGCGACATCGACGCGTGGCTCGACAGCCAGCGGATGCGCGCCGGCACGCGCACGCCTGTCCAGCAGCCCGCGCCCGCCGTCCGACCGCCAGCGGGCACGGCGCGCCCGCGCGTCCTCGTCGTGGACGACGAAGCCAGCATCCGGGATCTGCTTGTCGAAGACCCTGGCGCTTGCCGAGTACGACATCGACGTCGCGCCCGACGGCCGCTCGGCGCTCGAGCGAATGCGGATGTACGCCTACGATCTGTTGATCGCGGACTTGAAGATGCCGGGCATGGACGGCCTGGCGCTGATCCGCGAGGCCAAGCGCTTCAAGGCCGATTTGCCGGTGCTCATCATCACCGGGTTCTCCACGGAGTCGAGTGCGATCGAAGCGGTCAACCTCGGGGTCGCCGGCTATCTCACCAAGCCGTTCCGCGTCCCTCAGGTCCTCGCCGCCGCAGCCAAAGCGCTCGGCGAATAAGACTCTCACCACGAAGGCGCGAAATTCACGAAGGCTTTTCAGGCCCAAGACAAGGCGTCCCAGCCGACGAAGGGCTTCGTGTGCTTCAAGTCTTCGTGGTGGGTATGGTAGACTAAGTGGTTAATCGTCAACATGATCCAGCTGTCAGAGCTCACGAAGGCGTTCGGCGACCGCGTCCTGTTCGACCAGGTCACCTGGCAGATCACCGCGCGCGAGCGTGTCGGGTTGTGCGGCCCGAACGGTGCCGGCAAGACCACGCTGCTCCGCATGATGGCCGGTCTCGACGAGCCGGATGCCGGGGCGATTCTCAAGCCCGCCGCCCTCACGGTCGGTTATCTGCCGCAAGATGGGCTGACGCACGCGGGCCGGACCGTCTTCGAGGAAGCCAGCAGCGCGTTCCACCAGCTGCTGGCGATGAAGGCCGAGATGCACGACCTCGAGAACCGTCTGGGCGACCCTTCGATTCCCGGAGGGCGAACACGACGCGATGCTCGAGCGCTACAGCGACCTCCAAGACCAATTTCGACACGGCGACGGGTACAGCATCGAGCTCAAGACGGCGACCGTGTTACAGGGGCTGGGCTTCCGGCAGTCCGACTTCGAGCGGCCGACCGAGACCTTCTCCGGCGGGTGGCAGATGCGGCTGGCCCTCGCGAAGCTGCTGCTTGGACAGCCTAACCTTCTGCTGCTGGACGAGCCCACCAACCACCTGGACCTCGACGCGCGCAACTGGCTCGAGGAATATCTGAACGGCTACGCCCATGCGGTGATTCTCGTCTCCCACGATCGCTTCTTCCTCGACGCCGTCGTGACGCGGATTGCCGATCTCACGCTGCGGACGCTGACCGACTACGTCGGCAATTACAGCCAGTACCTGGTCGCGCACGAGGCGCGCATCGAGCAGCGGCGCAAGGCCAAGCACGAGCAGGACGAAGAGGTCGCCCGCGTCAAGTTGTTCATCGATCGGTTCCGCTACCAGGCCACGAAGGCGTCGCAGGTCCAGAGCCGCATCAAGATGCTCGAGAAGGTCGTTCCGATCGAAGTGCCGCCCGAGCGCAAGAAGATCCATTTCAATTTTCCCTCGTGCGGCAAGAGCGGCCGCACGGTCCTGGAGCTCAAAGGCGCCCGGAAGGCATACGGCAACCTGGTCGTCCTGAATGCCATCGACCTGCACATCGAGCGCGGCGACCGCATTGCCCTGGTCGGACCGAACGGGGCCGGCAAGTCCACGATGATGCGCCTGCTGTCGTCCGAGGAATCGCCCGATTCCGGAGAGCGCCTCGAGGGCCACAACGTCGTGATCCAGTATTTCGCGCAGGATGAGGCGACGCGGCTGGATCCCAAGCCGACCGTGTACGAGACGCTGGCCTCCGGCTCGCCGCACCACATGGTGCCCGCGATTCGGAACATCCTCGGAGGGTTTCTGTTCTCGGGCGACGACGTGCACAAGCCCGTGCGCGTCCTTTCCGGCGGTGAGCGGACCCGTCTCGCGGTGGCACGAATGCTCCTGCGGCCGTCGAACACGCTGCTGCTCGACGAGCCGACGAATCACCTCGACCTCGACTCGAAGGAAGTGCTGCTCGACGCGCTCGTGGACTACGGCGGCACGCTCATCTTCGTCTCGCACGATCGGTATTTCGTCGAGCGTCTCGCCACGAAGATCATCGAGGTTGGCAACGGGACGGCCGTCGTGTACCCCGGCACGTACGCCGAGTTCCGGTGGCACAAGGACCATCCGCTCCAGGACCAACCGGAGAAGGACGAATCGGAGAAGCCGCAGGCGCGCGAATCTCGCGGCCCCGCGGATCGCCCGGCGGGAGCCCGATCTGCAGGACCACACGGCCCGCGCGCGGCCGATAAGCCCGGTTCCGTGGCCAGAAGCGTCCGCGGGAAGCATGACATCGAGGGCCGCAAGAAGACCCGCGCCGAACAAGCGATGCGCGCGCGGATAACCGATCTCGAAACGCGGATTGCCGAGACGGAAGCCGCCATCCGCGACATCGAAAATGCGATGGCCGCTCCAGGGTTCTACGAGGACCGGACCGCCGCCCAGGCGCTCGTCGATCGCCGCCAGGGCCTGATGTGGCAGGTCGGCGATTTGATGCATCAGTGGGAAGAGCTCCAGGCCCTCGCGGATTCCGCTACCACGGCTGGCGCCTGACAATTCTGTCAGTTGATTACAGTTCCGTTATACTGCCTTCGCCGGTCCTCTAATCTAAGTCGTTGATTTCAGATGGGTTCCCAGTCAGTCCTCTTCCGCGCTGGCAGGCACACGCTTTGCGCCGTGATGTCAACGAACGGACATGCCCCCCATGCCGAGACGCCCTGAGGTACCCGTGCGTCGACGTGCCGCCGAGCCGCGGGCGCCTGACCGCGCGACCGCGAAGCCGGGGCCGGCGCCGGAGGACCGGTTTTTCCGGCACATCGTCAACAGCATGCGGAACGGGGTGATCACCATTCACCGTGACGGCACGCTGGCGCTGATGAACGACGAGGCGTACAGGATTTTTTCGCTGCCGCGGGAGCGCCTCGACGTGGGCCGCCCCTTCAGCGACGTGCTGGGCGCGAGACCGGACATCGTGCGCGTGCTCTCGGGGGCCTTCGAGCTCAGCACGCTGCCCAACCGCGCCGAGCTGCGGTTGAAGGATATCGATCGCGTCATCGGGTACACGCTGTCCCAGGTCAAGGACGACGGAGGCGTCGCGATTGGCGCGGCGATGTTCTTCAAGGACCTGACGCAGGTCGAGCAGCTGGAGGAACGGGAGCGGCTGCGGGATCGGCTCGCCTCGCTCGGGGAGATGGCGGCCGGGATCGCGCACGAGCTGAAAAATCCGCTCGCCGGGATCGAAGTGATGGCCGGGCTTCTGCGGCGACAGGTGCCGGAGTCGGTCGACGCCCAGTCGCTGCTGGCCGACATCATGAGCGAGGCCAAGCTGGCGAATGCCATTGTCGTCGAAATGCTCGAGTTCGTGAGGCCGATTCGTCTCCAGGTCGAGCGCACTGACATCGGCGACGTGCTGCATCAGGCCGTCACGCTTGCCGAGAGCAAGGCGCCGCGCGGCGGGGTCTCGGTGCATCTGGACGTCGCGCCGACGCTGCCGATGATCGACGGCGATCAGTACCAGCTCTGTCAGGTGTTCACGAACCTGCTGACGAACGCGTTCGAAGCACTCGACGGCCGCGGAAGCATCGCCGTCAAGGCGGTCGCCCAGGCGCTCGAGCAGGATCCGGGTTTCGCGAGCGACCCGCACGCGCCGACACCGTCGCTGATCGTCGACGTGACCGACGACGGACCGGGGGTGGCGCCGGATTTGAGCGACCGGATCTTCGATCCGTTTTTCACGACCAAGCCGGCGGGGACTGGCCTCGGCCTGCCAATCGTACGGAAGATCGTCGACGCGCACGACGGCCGCATCGATCTGATGAGCGTGCCGGGACATGGGACACGGTTCCGGATCACGCTGCCGGTTTCGAGCAGCTCCGGGTGGTTCAAGTAGAAAACGAGGCTACGCAATGGGCAGAATTCTGATCGCCGACGACCATGACGCGCTGCGACGGGGGCTCGTCCGGGGGCTGGCGGAAGCCGGTCACGAGGTCGAGGAGGCGTCGAACGGCAACGCGGCCATCGAGCGGCTGACCGACAGTTACTTCGATGTCGTGCTCAGCGATCTCAAGATGGGCGGAAGCGACGGTCTCGACGTGCTGCGCACCACCCGGGCGCTGCACCCGACGACGGCCGTGATTCTGATGACGGCGTTCGGGTCCGTGAACACCGCCGTCGAGGCGATGAAGATCGGCGCGTTCGATTATGTTCAGAAGCCGTTCGAGATCGAGGAGATGGAGGTCAAGATCGAGAAAGCGCTCGAGGTGCGGCGCCTGAAACACGAGCTCGAGTACCTCCGCGGCACCCAGCAGGACATCTACGAATTCGACAAGATCGTCGGTTCGAGCGCCGCGCTTCAGAAGGTGCTCGACATCGTGAAGAAGGTCGCCAAGAGCAACACGACGGTGCTCATCCGCGGGGAGACGGGGACCGGCAAGGAGCTGATCGCCGGCGCGATCCACCACAACTCGCTGCGCGCCGCCCGCAACTTCGTGAAGGTGAACTGCGCCGCGCTGCAGGAGAACCTGCTCGAGTCGGAGCTGTTCGGCCACGAGAAAGGCGCCTTCACGGGCGCCGACAAGCAGCGCATCGGCCGGTTCGAGCAGGCGGACGGGGGCTCGCTGTTCCTCGACGAGATCGGCGACATGAGTCCCAGCACGCAGGCGAAGATTCTCCGCGTCCTGCAGGAGCACGAGTTCGAGCGCCTCGGCGGCACGCGCACCCTGAAGGTCGACGTGCGGCTCATCGCGGCGACCAACCGGGATCTGTCGGTCATGGTGCAGAGCGGGCAGTTCCGCGAGGACCTGTACTATCGGCTGAACGTCGTCTCGATCGAGATGCCGCCGCTGCGCGAGCGCAAGGACGACATCGTGCCGCTCGCGAATTCGTTCATCCACCGGTTCGCCGGAGAGCTGAAGAAGAAGATCGAGGGACTCGAGCCGGAGGCGCAGAAGTTGTTGATGCGCTACAACTGGCCCGGCAACATCCGCGAGCTGGAGAACGCCATCGAGCGTGCGATGCTGTTGTCGGATGGCCGCGCGATCGGGAGCGACGATCTCCGCCTCGGAGAGACACCGACAGCGGGTCACGGGCGCGAGCACGCTGCCGTGGTGAAGATCCCGCCGACGGGCATTCCCCTCGAGGACATCGAGCGGCATGCGTTGATCGAAGCGCTGAAGATGTCGAACTGGGTGCAGAAAGACGCCGCGGAGCTGCTGGCGATCAGCCCACGCGTGATGAACTACAAGATCAAGACACTCGGCATCGAGTTTCCGCGCGGGCGCCGCGCCCAGGCGGCGGCTGCCGCCGTCGAGCCGACGGTTCCGGTCGCGGCCGCCTCATAGGGGGAAAGGCGGGAGAGGCGGGAAGGGTGGGAGAGGCAGGAAGGCAGGGCAGGACGCGGAAGGTCTGAAACGTTCCTGTCCCTCCTGCCTTCCTGCCTCTCCTGCCCCTCCGTGCCTTTCCCGCCCCTCCTGCCCTTCTCGCCCTCGGGTGACTCTTCCGGTACACCTCCAGCAGCTGCGCGGCGTTGACATGGGTGTAGCGCTGCGTGGTGCTGAGGCGCGCATGGCCGAGCAATTCCTGGATCGCCCGCAGGTCGGCGCCGCGCTGCAGCAGGTGCGTGGCGAAGGAATGCCGCAGGGCGTGCGGGCTGATGCCGAGCCGCGAGCTGCACGCGGCGACGTAGCGCCGCACCAGCCTGTCGATGCTGCGGACGCTGAGGCGGCCGCCGCGATAGTTGACAAACAGCGCATCGGCGTCGGCGGGTCCGCGTCCGCGGCGGCCGGTTCCAACGAGCGCGTTCCCGCGCGTCAGGATCGCTCTGTCCCGTAAGTAAGCTCGAATCGCGGAGGCGGTGCTCGTGTTGAACGGGACGAGCCGCTGCTTGCTTCCCTTCCCGAGCACACGCACCATCTTCGCGCTCAGGTTCACATCGTCGATATCCAGGCCGGCGAGCTCGCTCAGCCGCAATCCCGACGCGTAAAACAATTCCAGCATCGCGTGGTCCCGGCGTCCGAGCGGTTCGTCGCCGGCTGGCGCCGCGAGCAACGCGATCATCTCCTGCTCGGACAGGTGTGCCGGCATGCGCACGTCGCGCTTCGGCGTGGCGACCAGCGCGCCCGGATCGTCGTCGATAACGCCTTCGCGCCGCAAGTAGCGCAGGAAGGTGCGGACGGCGGCAAGCTTGCGCGCCGCCGTCGCCCGCGACTGGCCGTGCGCGTGGGCGTCGGCGAGGAAGCCGCGGATTGTTGCCCGGTCGAGCGCCGCCGGCTCGAGATCGCGGCGGCTGACACCCGCCCGGGAGGCCACGGTGTCGAGAAACTGCGTAAGGTCGCTCTCGTAGGCGCGCACGGTGTGCGGCGACAGATTGCGATTCAGGCGGAGATACTGGAGGAAGTTCTTGAGATGGTCGATCACGGCGCCCCGCGCAGCGCCGGCCGCTGCCGCGACTCCATCCATCCGTCCAGATCGGTCAGCGCGCGGCCCGACATGGCCAGCTTCCGCTCCATCTTCCCGCGTGGCGCGCGTGCCAGTGGCTCCATGATGCCGAACGTGACGTTCGACGGCTCGTAGTGCGCCGGATCGGCGTGCGACACGTAATAAGCGAGCGCGCCGATTGCCGTTGTCCGCGGCGGCGCCGACGTCGGCTGGCCGTTCACGAGCGCGGCCGCATTGAGGCCCGCGAGGAGACCCGACGCGGCGGACTCGACGTATCCCTCCACTCCCGACATCTGGCCGGCGAAAAACAGGGTCGGCCGGCGACGGACCTGCCACGTCCGGGACAGGACCGTGGGACCATTCACGTAGGTGTTGCGATGCACCATGCCGAAGCGGACGAACTCGGCGTTCTCCAGGCCCGGGATGAGACGCAGGACGCGCGCCTGGTCGCCCCATTTGATCTGGGTCTGAAACCCCACGAGGCTGTAGTGGTCGCCGGCCAGATTGTCCTGGCGCAGCTGCACCGCGGCATAGGGCTCACGGCCCGTCCGCGGATCGAGGAGACCGACCGGTTTCATCGGCCCGAAGCGCAGCGTGTCGACGCCGCGGTGCGCCATCACCTCGATCGGCAGGCAGCCCTCGAAGAATCGCTCGCGGTCGAAATCGTGAACCGTCGCCGACTCCGCGTGCACGAGCGCGTCGTAGAACCGCGCGTATTCGTCGCGCGTCAGCGGACAGTTCAAGTAGTCGCCGCGGCCGTCGTCGACTCCGCACTGCGGGCGATCTCCGTTGACCGTCGCGCGATCCGGGGGGTTCACGGCATCCGACGGCGCGCGGTCCGGCCCCAGACTGCGATCCCAGCGGGACTGGCGGAACGCCCGGGAACGATCGATTGTCTCGGCCAGCACAATCGGACTGATCGCGTCGTAGAAATACAGGTGGTCGGCCCCGACAAGAGCCGCGATGTCGGCCGAGAGGCGTGCCGAGGTCAGCGGACCGGTGGCGATGATCACGGGCGCCGCGTCAGTGGAATCCGGGATCGAGGTCACTTCGTCGCGAACGATGGTGATGAGCGGATGGTCGGTGACCGCGCGGGTGACGAACTCCGCGAATCTTCCCCGGTCGACCGCCAGCGCCGCGCCGGCGGGCACGCGGTTCGCCTCCGCCGCGCGCATGACGAGCGAGCCCAGCCTCCGCATCTCCTCCTTGAGGAGTCCCACGGCATTGTCCAGCTTGTCTCCGCGGAAGGAGTTGCTGCACACGAGCTCGGCGAGCCGATCGGTCTGGTGGACAGCGGTCGATCGCACGGGCCGCATTTCGTGCAGTGTGACCTGTACGCCTTGCGACGCGGCCTGCCACGCTGCCTCGGACCCTGCCAGACCGCCGCCTATGATGCGGATCATGGATGACGTTCAAGGCGCTGCGCGCTTGCGCCGGGACGCCTTCCGCTTCGCCGCCGCCGGCGTCGTGTCGGCCGCGGCAGCCGAAACCTTGTGGGTGCGCGCTCCACGCGTACGTGGCGCGCCTTTCCTCGTCCCGCGGCCGGGACGGGGCGGTGCCCCGGCGCGCGCCTCGATGAGCGCTCGCGAGTCTTCCAGCGAAATCGTCACCGGGTCGGTGCCCCGCGGGATCGACGCGTTCGTCGTCCCGTCGGTGACGTACGGGCCGTACCGCCCCTCGAGCACCTGCAGGACGCTTCCGCCGTCGGGCGCCTCGAGCCTGCGAATGACACGCTTCGCCGCCTGACGCGCGGAGCGCTTCGGTGCCGCGAGCAGCGCGATCGCGCGTTCGAGATCGACCGTGAACAGATCGTCGGTCGCTTCGAGCGATCGGTAGTCGTCGCCGTGCTTCACGTACGGGCCAAACCGGCCGAGGCCTGCGACGATGGGCTGCCCCGACTCCGGGTGCGTTCCAATCTCGCGCGGCAGTTCGAGCAATTTCAACCCATCTTCGAGGGTGACCGTCGACTCGGTGAGGCCGCCGGTGAGCGACGACCGCTTCGGCTTCTCCTTCACGCCGCTCTCTGGCATCTCACCCAGCTGTATGTAGGCGCCGAACCGGCCGTTGATGGCGTACACGTTCATCCCGGTTTTGGGATCGACACCGAGCAGCCTCGGCCCCTCGGCTTTGGCGCGCACGAGCGCCATCGCTTTCTCGGCGTTCAGGTCGGCCGGCGCAAGCGACGGCGGAAGACTCGCCGTCTTGCCTGGTCCGCCTTCACCCACTTGCAGGAACGGCCCGAAGCGCCCGATGCGCACGCGGATCGGAGCGCCCGACTCGGGATCGACGCCGATGTCGATGAGCGGGTAGTCGGCGCGGTCTTCCGCCTGCTTCACTGCTTCCTCGAGCCCTCGATGGTGCGCGTCGCCGCGGTAGAACTGCCGGATGAAATCGAGCCATTCGCGTTCGCCGCGCGAGATTTGATCGAGGTCTTCCTCCATTTCCGCGGTGAACGCGACGTCGATCAAATCGCCGAAGTGCTCGCGTAGCAGCCGGGTGACGGCGAATGCCGTGAAGCTCGGCACGAGCGCTTTCCCCTGGCGGAACACGTAGCCGCGGCGCTCGATGGTGCCGATGGTCGCCGCGTAGGTCGAGGGGCGGCCCACGCCAATCCGCTCGAGCTCCTTGATGAGCGACGCCTCGGTGTATCGCGCCGGTGGACTCGTCTCGTGATGCTTTGGCTCGAGGGCGGCGAGGCGGACGCGCGTCTGCTTGTCGTCGATGCGCTCACCGACAGTGAGGGCCGGGAGCAGCGTTTCCTGGTCCTCGAGCCCCGCGGCGGGATCGTCGCTCCCCTCGACGTACGCGCGGCGGAAGCCGGCGAACTCGATCGCCTTGCCCGATGCCGTGAAGACGGCCTGCTCGCCGCCGTCCGCGGAGATCTCGATCGCCGTGCGCAGGACCCGCGCGTCGACCATCTGCGACGCCATCGTGCGCTTCCAGATGAGCTCATACAGACGCAAGTCGTCCCCGGACAGGACGCCTTCGAGCGACGCGGCGGCACTGCTGAAATTGGTCGGGCGGACAGCCTCGTGCGCCTCCTGGGCGTTCTTCACCTTGGTGGCGTACTGCCGCGGCGCCGCATAGTACTCGTCGCCGAACAGCTCACGGATCGCGCGCGCGGATTCGGTGAGCGCCTCATCGCTCAACGTCGTGGAATCCGTGCGGTGGTAGGAGATGTGACCGTCCTGGAAGAGCCGCTGCGCCGCCTGCATCGTCCGCTGTGTCGAGAACCCCAGCTTGCGGCTGGCTTCCTGCGTCAGCGTCGACGTGGTGAACGGAGCCGCCGGGCGCTCGACGCCAGGTTTCGCTTCAACGCTGGTGACGGTCCAGGGCAGATGCCGCGTCAGCGTGACGACGAGCGCGGCGGCGTCAGCCTCCGACAGCAGCCGCACGTTGCGGCCTGTCAGGACGCCGCTGGCGTCGAAGTCCTTGCCGCTGGCAATGCGGGCGTCGCCAAGGCGCGTCAGCGTGCCGGAGAACGCACGTCCTTCCGCCGAGAACTGCGCCTCGAGATCCGAATACCGCGCCGAGCGGAATGCCAGTCGCTCTTCTT
Source organism: uncultured Acidobacteriota bacterium (assembly GCA_963745495.1). Classification (GTDB taxonomy): domain Bacteria; phylum Acidobacteriota; class Vicinamibacteria; order Vicinamibacterales; family CAVVIG01; genus CAVUXJ01. The sequence continues at coordinate 99,650 of CAVUXJ010000014.1, read as the reverse complement.
CACGATCGACGATGATGCGAACCGCGACGCTCTGCACGCGGCCCGCGCTCAGTCCGGTCTGGACTTTCTTCCACAGCACAGGTGACAGCGTGTAGCCGTACAAGCGGTCCAGGATGCGCCGGCTTTCCTGCGCGCGAACCAGGTTGTCGTCGACATCGTGCGCGTCCTTGACCGCCTGATCGATCGCCTTCTTGGTGATTTCGTGAAAGACGATCCGTTTGACAGGCACCTTCGGCTTCAGCACCTGGAGCAGATGCCAGCTGATCGACTCGCCCTCGCGGTCGGGGTCGGTGGCCAGCATCACCTCGGACGCGCCCTTCAGCGCCGCCTTCAGTCCCTGCAGGTGCTTCCGTTTGTCGTCGGGTACGACGTAGTACGGCTTGAAGTCGCCCTCGATATCGACGCCGAGACGGCCCCATTTCTTCTTGCGGATTTCGTCCGGCACCTGGCTGGCGGATTCCGGCAGATCGCGCACGTGCCCGTAGCTCGCCTCGACCTGGTACTGATCGCCGAGGAAGCGCGCGAGCGTGCGCGCTTTCGCCGGCGACTCGACGATCACCAGAGTTTTTGCCATGTCCCGTCTTTCACACTAACACGGTCGGTCAAACCGCACGAACCGGCCGCCTGCCTCGCGTCGCACCAGCCCCTGTAGCTCCAGCTCGAACAACCGGGACAGCAAGCGGGCCACCGCCAGGCCCGAGCGCTCAGCGATCGCATCCAGATCGCACGACTCGCCCGGTGCCAGACAAGCCAGGACCCGATCCGCAACGATCCCCTGTGCGGTGGATTCCGGCCCGACGCATGCAGGCTGCCGGGTCGCGCCCGGCGGGAAACCAAGCTCCTCAAGGATATCGTCCGCAGACTCGACAATCTTTGCACCGTCGCGCAGCAAGGCGTGGCCGCCGCGATTGCGCGCGCTCAGAATGCTCCCGGGAACCGCCAGGACGTCGCGGCCCTGGTCGAGCGCGGAGCGCGCAGTGATGAGCGATCCGCTCCGCTGTCCAGCTTCGACGATCACTACCGCGCGCGAGAGCCCGCTGATGATCCGGTTGCGCAGCGGAAAGAACTGCGGCTGGGGTGGCGTGCCGGGTGTCAGTTCGCTCAGGACCAGACCGGTCGCCGCGATCTCGCGCGCAAGACCCTCGTGCTCTTTGGGGTAAATCACGTCGGGGCCCGAGCCGAGCACCGCGATCGTCGCGCCCGCGGTCAGCGCGCCGCGATGCGCGGCCGAGTCGACGCCGCGCGCGAGACCACTGACGACGACAACTCCGCGTGCAGTCAGATCCGCGCCGAGCCGCTCGGCCACCGCAAGCGCGTACGACGATCCTGCGCGCGAGCCGACGATGGCCACGGCAGGCGGCTCGAATGCCGCCACCAGTCCCCGGATCCACAGGACCGGCGGCGGATCGATGATCGCGGCTAGAAGGGGCGGGTACGTCGGATCGCTCCATCCGACCGCCGCCACACCGGCCGTGGCCGCGCGCTCGAGCGTCGCCTGGGCGCGGTGGCGAAGCCGCGGGACGGTCAGATCGGAAGGGTGTGGGCGCTCGGCGATGAGCGCTTCGAGAAGCTGACCGGGCGCGTGTCCCGCACGCAGCCGGTCTCCAATCGTGCGCCGCCACCAGAGCGGTAGCAGCGACAGAGCCACGAGATCGGTCGATGCGGACATGGGCTCCACCTCGACGCGGCCCGGACTCCGGAGCAAGAAAAGGTCGGAGCCGCCGCGCGCTGCGGGGCCCGACCTCCGAAATCCAGTATAGCGCGCACGCGGTGGAGGACACGAGCCGCGACGTTTGGGGGTCGGCGACTGTCCAGTGGCAGAAAATTGGCGCGTTTTTCAGTCTCGGCCATGGTACATGGATTGCTCCGTGCCTCACCGGAACACGTGTAAAAGCTTGCACGTGAAGAAGCGGCATGGCTATAGTGGATCGATCCGCGTAATGACCTTTCCCGTCGCGACGTGCATCACGCTTCTTACGGTCGCCCTCGCGGCTCCGCTGTATGCCGACGCCCGCAGCGATGCCATGGCTCAGGTCGACTTCGGTATCACGGTCGCGCAGCGAGGACTATGGCGCGAGGCCATTTACCGCTGGGAGAAGGCCGTCGAGATCGACCCGACGTACGCGGCTGCGTTCAACGATCTCGCCGTCGGTTACGAACACGAAGGGCAACTCGAAAAGGCGCGGCAAGCGTATGAGAAGGCGCTTGCGATCGAGCCGAATAACGCTCAGATTCGCCAGAACTACGATCTCTTCAAGGAAATCAATGACCGAACAGACGGCGCCAAAGAAACGCCGTAGCCTCGCCCTGGCCGCGTTGGTCGCGATCACGGCGGGAGCGACCCCTGGGTGCGGGGCGACGTACTTCGAAATCCCGATCGAGACACCCATCCAGGCGAAGCTCGATGTCTCGGCCTTTCAGCGCATCTTGATTGCGGGCTTCGTCGCCGGCGGGACCGACGACGTCGACGCCAACCAGGAAACGGTCCGGCTTCTGCGCAGTCAGCTCCGGTCGAAATCCTCGCTGCGGGTCATCGACGCGGATGTCATGGAGCTCGCGGCGGTTGCACAGGAGCAGAACAAGATCGCCGTGGGCGGCGAGCACTCGGAGTCCAGCGGGACGAACGGTTCAGCGGGAGCATCGTCGGACGAGAAAGCGGCCCTGCTGCCGCTGCCGCTGGAGATCAAGGATGAAAAAGATCTCGAGCCGTACGAACGTCTGTTTGCAAACACGGCGTACTGGAAGCGAATCGGCGAGGAGTATCAGAACCCGCTGATCGTCACCGGCACCGTCCTGTTCATGCCGCATTCGCGTTCGGGGTTCGTCTCCCGCGATGTCGAGGACTACGATTCATTCGGCCGCCGGCAGGTTCGTCCGGTGCGGACCTACATGGAGCGCAAGGGGTTCATTCTCCGGCCCAAGTTCATTTTCATAGACGGCCGTGACCGGCGCCACGATCCATTCGCAGTCTCACCGCGAGGAAGTCCTGTACAACGCGCAGCAAACCACGCCGGCCTTGTCGTCCTATTTCGAGTTGATGGACAAGATCTTGCCCGATTTCCTGCAGGCGCTGAGCAGCCAGAAGATCCGTGGTACTCGCGTCCTTCTGAAGTAGTCCCGCCGACATTGCGCCGGATCTTCCTATCTGGCCATCGCGTTGCGCTCGTCAGCGCTGGTGTTCGCGCGTGATCGGACTCGCCCTCCTGGCGATCATTGCGGCCGTCATCTGGATCGCCTGGATCAGGGGGCGCCTGTAGAGTCCTGCCGTCCCGGCCCACAAGACTGCCTGAGGCGTCCGCCCGCCGGGTATGGCGCCGGCCGGCTTTCGTTTATCATCCAGCGCGGTGCTCATTTCCGCAGTACGGTCCGCCGCCACCTACTTCGCGGTGTCCGCTTACGTTCTCATCGTCGGACCGCCTGGAATGCTGCTGGCGATCGTGTTTCGATGGAAGAGCCTCCTGTACGTCCTCGGTCACATCGGCGTACGGCTGGGCCTGGCGCTGACCGGCATCCGCTTCCGGATCGCCGGCGCCGAGCACTTGCCGCTCGACCGGGCGGCCATCTACTGCGCCAATCACGAGAGCAACGTGGATCCCCCGGTCCTTTTCGATGCACTGCATCCGCGGATGCATATCCTCTACAAGCAGGAGATCGACCGGATTCCTGTTCTGGCGCGCGCGTTCCGGCTTGGCGGCTTCATTCCGATTGACCGGCGCAACAAGGAAGCGGCGATGCGGTCGATTGAGGCGGGTGCGCAGTCGATCCGCGCGGGCCATTCGTTCCTGATTTTTCCGGAAGGCACGCGCAGCCGGACCGGTGATCTGCTGCCGTTCAAGAAAGGGGGCTTCATCATGGCGATCAAGGCCCAGGCGCCGGTTGTGCCGATCGCCGTGCAGGGTGGTCGGGCCGCGATGACGAGAGGCAGTTGGGTCATCCGGCCCGTGACCGTCACCATTCGTGTCGGACGCCCCATCGAAACCGCCGGCCAGTCGCTCGACAAGCGGGACGATCTGATTCGGACAGTGCGCCACGAGATCGAGGCGCTGCTCGCTGCGGGCCCGATTCTTCACTGATGATTCCCGGAATGATATCGTGTCCTCTGAGAGGAGGCGGGTGAGGAGGCTCCATGAGTTCTGATCTCAGAAGTCGATCGATCGACGCGATGTCCGCAGCGCTCGCGGGTCTTGTGCTCGTCGCGGCAGTGGAGACCCTTTTCGCGCAAACGGCGTCGCAGGCGGCACCATCCCAGCAACCTGACACGTTCACAGGGATCACCGTGAACCTCAGCCCTGGAGCTGGAGAGAACGTGTCGTTTCACATCCTGCGCTGGTCCCCAGAGGCCGATCGCAACCGTCTGGCGGCGGCGTTCAAGGAAAAGGGCGACGCCGGGTTGCAGGCGGCTCTCGAGGCGGCGCCGACGATCGGGATCGCCTGGACGGGTGAAAGTCTGGGGTACACGCTGCGTTACGCACATCGTGTCGCGCTGCCCGACGGGAGCGAGCGCATCATCATCGCGACGGAGCGGCGGTTGGGCGCCTGGTCGCGCGGGAATCCGTGGAAAGCAGCCGCGAAGCAGGCGGCGCCGGCGCCGGACTACCCGTTCACCTTGATCGAGCTTCGCGTGAATCGCCGGGGCCAGGGCGAGGGCAAGATGTCGCTTGCGGCGAAGGTCGCGTTCGAACCGGACGCGAAGACGTTTGCGCTCGAGAACTACGGTTCGGTGCCAATCCTGATCAAGGACGTGAAACGCGCGCGCCCTGCCGCGGGCGCCGAAGATTGAAGATTGAAGAAGGACGTCAGGTTCCGGTCGTCATGAACGTGAGCATCCACGGCCGGAGTGGCTGCTGGTCGGTGCCAAGGACGCCGTCGGGCAAGTCGACCTGCAGCGTGCGAAAACGCTGAAGCGGCTGGCTGAATCGAATCTCCAGCACGCGCGTGGCGGCACGGTATTCCGTCGTGAATGCCAGCGCCGAGGGGGGCTCGCTGCCCGCGGCCTTCTCCAGGCCGAGGTACTGCACGCGCAGCCGTCCTTTCAGCGTGGCCGGGTCGATATCGCGCGAGAATTGTATTCGCACGGTCGCGGACACCGGAACGTCTGTCTCATCCTGAGTCGGCGCGCTGAACACCACTTCCGGCGGTGGCGCGGCCGGAACCCGGATTGGCGTCGGAGCGGAGGTCGTTTCGGTCGGGGGCTTCGCAAGCTTGAGACTGCCGGCCTGCGCCTCCAGCCATTGCAATCCGCGGCCCTGCTGCAGCGTGCCGGTGATTTCGAGCCAGCGCCCGGTGTCGATCCGCGCGTCGAGCGCGAGGTCGAAGTCGCGTCCGCGCGGTTGGATGCCGGTCACCCAGATCGCTGCATCGACGGAGCGCAACACGAAATCGTACCGGCTTCTTGCGGGCGCGTCCGGGAGATCGCCTAGAAGGTTGCGCCCGGCGAACTGGCCGACGACGGTGACCTTCTGTTCGAGGTAGCGTGAGGGGTACAACACCATCGCGCGGATGGTCGGGGAGGGCGGCGGCGAAGCGGGTGAGATCGCGGCCGCCACCAGGGCCATCACCTGGCCGGGCCTCGGCCACGGACCCTCGGGATCAAGATTGAACACGCTCTTCAGGTTGTAGCTGGACAGCCTGGGGTCGTCTGCATTCATGCGGCCCAGATCCAAAAGCTCGCCGCGGATCTCGTTCAATCCTTCAGGCGCGCCTCCCTTGTACAGCACCTTCATCGCACCGCTCTCGCTGTTGACTCTCAGTTCCCCGTTGTCGAGAAGCGCAGTGGTGCCGACGATGACGATCGGTCGCAGGTGATAAAAGCCCGGATGCGCCAGCAGGGCCGTGACATTGGTGGCGTTGCGCTGCGGCGCCTGCGCCCACAGCGTCCCAGCGGCAGCCACAGCCAGCATCAATAAACGAATCGGTTTCTTTGGCATGGCTGGCTCGCTAGATTCTTTTCCTTGCCGCGCGAGCGGTGATGGCGGCCAGCGACAGGAACAGGAGACCGCTCGCGAGCTGGCCGAGACCGCTCTCACCGCGGAACCACGGGACGACGTCGCCGATGGCCTGAAACGGGCCGATCGTATCGGTGCCCACGAGCACCGCGAACAGAATCCCGCAGATCGAGCCGCCCGCAATCAGCCCGGAACTGAACAGTGTGCCGGCTCCGAGCTCTGATTCCTCGCGCACGCTCGTGCTGTATTCGACCCACCAGCGCACGAGCCCTCCGACGAAAATGGGCGCCGTCGTCGCGATCGGGAGGTAAGCCCCGACGGCGAATGACAGCGAATGGATCCCGCAGAGCTCGAGCGTGATCGCGATGAACACACCGACCAGCACGAGGCCCCACGGGAGATTCTGGCTGAGAAGTCCCTTGATGATCGTCGCCATCAGCGTCGCCTGCGGCGCGGCGATGGCCTGGGATCCGATCCCAAAGACCCGGTGCAGGTAGAGCGTGGTCATGCCGATGACCAGCGCCGAGGTCAAGACGCCAATGACGAGCCCGAGCTGCTGATACAACGGCGTGGCGCCGACGATGTAACCGGTCTTGAGGTCCTGAGAAGTATTGCCGGCATTCGCCGCCGCGATGCAGACGACGGCGCCGACGCACAGAGCGACCGGGGCATACGCGTCGCCCGTCCACCCCAGGGCGACGAACAGCACGCACGTCAAGATGAGCGTGGCGATCGTCATCCCCGAAATCGGATTCGAGGAGGAGCCGATCAGCCCAGTGATCCGCGACGAGACCGTTGAGAAAAAGAAGCCGAAAATCACGATCAGTGCCGCCGCCAGCACGTTTCCCTGCAGCGGCATCCCCGGCGCCACCGCGAGGAACAGCGCCAGCACGAGGGTCCCGATGAGCACCACGCCCATCGGGATTTCGCGCTCCGTCCTGATCTGTTCCCCCGTCCCGCTGACGCCCAGGCTCTTCAGGCCGCCGAGGGCGGAGCTGAGAATCGTGGGAATCGTGCGCGCGAGCGTGATCAGTCCGGCCGCAAGCACGGCGCCAGCGCCGATGTAGCGGATGTACGCGCTCCAGATCTGGCCCGGCCCCATTTCGGAAATGAGGAACGGCCGGCCGGTCGCCGGGTTCACCGCGAAATCGGGATGGATGGGCGGCAGCGGCTCCGTGATGTACTGTCCGAGGATCGAGAGGAGCGGCAGCAGCACGAGCCACGACAGCACGCCTCCCGCGAACATCGTGCCCGCGATCGCCGGTCCGATGACGTAACCGACGCCGAGGTACTCGGGTGAGATGTCGACATTCAGTGTCGCGTTCGGGAACTGGCTTCGGGGCGGCGCGGTATACCCCACCTCGGTGCGGAACAGGTTGAACACCCACGACAGCGCCTTCCAGAGGGCACCCACGCCGAGGCCGCTGAACACGAGCGCGGCGAGCTTGCCGCCGCGCTCGCCCGCGACGAGCACCTCGGCGCATGCGGTGCCTTCGGGATACGGCAGCGTGCCGTGTTCCTTCACGATCAACGCGCGGCGCAGCGGCACCATCATCAGGACGCCAAGGAGGCCGCCCGCGAAGGTCAACATCGTGATTTGAAAATAGTTGAAGTAGGCGGGTCCGTACGGCGCCAGGAAGATGAGCGCCGGAATCGTGAACACCACTCCGCCCGCCACCGACTCGCCCGCGGATCCGATGGTCTGGACGATGTTGTTTTCGAGAATGGTGGCGCCGCCCAAGCGCTTCAGCACCGAGATGGCGAGCACGGCGATGGGAATCGAGGCGCTCACGGTAAGCCCTGCGCGGAGGCCGAGGTACACGGTCGACGCGCCGAACAGGAGACCGAACAGCACGCCGAGAACGATCGCCTTCGCGGTGAACTCGGCGGGTGATTCGGTAGCCGGGACGTAGGGCTGGAACACCGCCGGTGACGGGGACGGCCGCGTCGCGGATGCCATGGCCGCGATCCTAGCATGACGCTTTCTGACGCGGCCTCCGCCGCATTTGCTACAATCGGCCGTCGCTTGTGAAAGCCACGAACAAGGCGCCTGCCGGCCCCTCAAAGCCCAAACAGAGCCTCGATCAGGTCTCAGAGCTCACCACAAACCGGCTGTCGGTGTACCTCCGGTGTCTTAGGCAACTCGACGGCGCCGGTGTCCGCACCATCTCCTCCCAGGCGCTCGCCGAACAGTTCCACCTGAACGCCGCCCAGATTCGCAAGGACCTCGCGTATTTCGGAGAGTTCGGAGTCCGCGGCGTCGGGTATTACGTCCGCGACCTCAGACGCCACCTGCGGCAGATTCTGGGCCTCGATCGCAAGCTCCGCGTGGCCATCGTCGGCGCCGGCAATCTCGGTTTGGCGCTGGCCGATTACCCTGGGTTCCGGCAGGAAGGCTTCGAGATCACGGCCCTCTTCGACAACCTGAGCGAGAAAGTCGGCCAGCAGTCGCGCGGCGGCGTGCCGATTCACGACATCCACGATCTGAAGAAGTTCGTGCGCCGCGACGGCGTCAGCATCGCGGTCATCGCCGTGCCCGCCCCCTCGGCACAGCGGGTCGTGGATCTGGTGATCGCGTCCGGCATCAAGGCGGTGCTGAACTTCTCGCCTGGCACCCTTCAAGTGCCGGCCGACGTGAAACTGAAAAGCGTGGACCTCACCGTGTCGCTTGAGAGCCTGTCGTTCTACCTTGCGCGGGGAGACGGTGAAGAAACCTAAACCGCGCGGACGCCTGTCGCACGTCGATCGGCACGGACGTGTGAGGATGGTCGATGTTTCGGCCAAGCTGGTGACCAGCCGCGAGGCAGTCGCCAGCGGGTCGATCACGATGTCACGTGAAGCGCTCGCTCAGATCCGGCGGGGCACGGTGAAGAAAGGGGACCCGCTGCAAGCGGCGCGCGTGGCAGGCATCATGGCCGCCAAGCAGACGGCGGCGCTCATCCCCCTGTGCCATCCGCTGCCCATCTCGAGCGTGCAAATCGATCTCACCCCCACGGCGCGGGGCTACGACATCGTCGCGCGCGTCCGCACGACGGCTCAGACTGGCGTTGAGATGGAAGCGCTGACCGCCGTCGCCGTTGCCGCGCTCACGGTCTATGACATGGTGAAAGCCGTGGACAAAGGTATGGTGATCGGCAGGATTCGCCTCGAGTCCAAGAGTGGCGGCCGGTCAGGCACCTACCGGCGCTCCTAGAGCGCTTGGCGCTTGGTGTCGCGTAGTTCACGGTTGACAGTTCACAGTCGACACCTCGTTGCGTCGACGCCTGCGCGATGTCAACTGTGAACCGTCAACTGTCCGACGACACGCAAGTGAAAGTCGGAATAGGCTCCAGCGCGCGGCCGGCCGCATTCCGTCGATCCGCCTGTCAATCACCGGCGCGAGCCGCGATATCCCTCGTCGTACCCCGCCTGAAACGCCGCGCGATATTCGCGCTTGTAGTCGTCCCGCGAGCCGTACCGCCCGTCGTAGTCATGATCGCCTGATCGGTACCGCCGCGAGCCGATCGGATCAAACCGGTTGCTGCCGCGCGCGTCGTTGCGCCCCTGCTCGTACCCATCGCGATAGCCGTTCTGGGCAGCGGGCGACGAGCCGTAATTGCCGGAACCGCCATAGCCGCCATAGCCGCCTCTGCGGATAGGAACCCTGTGGATAGCCGCCTCGCGGGTAGCGACCTTGTGAGTAGCCACCCTGGGAGTACTGGCGGTACCCGTCGTTGTAGCCGGCGGCGAAACCCTGTCTGAACACGGAGCGGTAGCTGCTTCGGTCGCCGGTGCCCCTATACCCGTCGTCGGCATCCCGATAGTCACCGTGACGCCGGTAGTCGAAGCTCCGGCGCTGGCGAGCGTCCTGTTCGCCACGCTGGCGCCCCTCGTCGTAGCCGACGTTGTACGCACGCTGATCGACGCCACGGGTACTGCGTGGGTACCGATACGAGGCGCCCTGTGAGGCGCAGGCGGACGTTGAAAACACCAGTGCCGCCAGAAGCCCGGCCGGCAGATATCGCAACATGGGTTCCCCCAACAGGTCTGGCGTGTAGGGGAAGTTCAAAACACATGCCACGCGTATCGCGTGATTCTGCTGGATACGAGTGTCGGCGCGGACCGAGTGTGTCCTCGCGCGGCGACGCGCCGCAAGCGATGCGGTTCAGGGGAGTAGCGTGCGGGCCTCTGCTGCGGCAAGCGGGTCGCCGTCCTCTTCGCAGAGTGAGATCGCGGTGCGAAGCTCGGAGGTCGCTGCAGCGGGCTTGCCGGCTTGCAGCAGAAGCCTGCCGAGCTCGAGATGCGCCCGTCCGTGCACCCATTTTCTTCCGGGGAGCCCGACGGCTTTCCGCAGATCGAGTTCTGCATCGGCTGCGCGACCAAGGGCCGTCCTGGCGGCGCCTCGCTTGTAGTACCACAGCGCCTCTTCGCCAGCCATGCGCGGACGATCATCGGTCGAGAGACGCCCGATGCCCTCATCGAAGAACTGTTCGGCCTGAGCGAATCTTCCACCGCGGAGCAACGTCGCGCCCGATTCGAGCCACAGCAGGCGATTGCGTGGGTACTGAGCGCGCAGCGTGGCGAGTTGTTCGAGCGCCTCGTCGTAGCGGCGCTCGCGGTTGTACAGAAGGACGAGCGCGAGACGTGCATCCCATCGATTGTCGCCGCCGTATTCGGCGGCCGCCTCAATCAACTGCAGCCCCCTTTCGCGTCCGCCGCCGAAACCGGCCATGTACGCGACCCACCGCATCGGCAGACCCAGCGTAGCGACCACGTATCGGTACGTGCCGACGATCAACCCTGCGTCACGACGCCGTGGATCGAGCCGAAGCACGTGTTCGTGCGAGTCGTACCCCTCCCGGGCAGCGCTGAACGCTCGGCGGAGGCCGCCATCGACGGTCGCGGCGTACGACGCCCGAAGCCCAACCGCCGCGCCGAGCTGATAGTGAGCATCGACATCGCGGGCATCAGCCGCCAGCCGCGCTCGCGCCAGCGCGACCGCCCGGTCGATCGCGTCGTGAAATGCCGCGGCCTCGGGCGGCGGCGGATGAAGCTTGATGGTGTCGCGCGAGACCTTCCCCAGATAGCTGTCGACGGTCAACGTTCCGCGGGCGAAGGTGACGCTCATCCACAAGGCGCCCGCGAGAGCGCGATAGGCGCTGGCATCCTGCGGGTCGGCGGCAGTGGCCTGCCGCAGCGTGGCGATCGCCCGCTGGTGGTCCAGGCTGTACAACTCCACCGCGGCCCGCGCCCTGAGCAGGTCGGATTCACGGTTGGCAAAGGCGGGGGCCGCGATTATCAGGGCGAGCGCCAGGTGAGCGGTGCGGACGACGAGGCGAAAGGAGCCGCGGCCCACGCCCCATCTTACGACGAGCCAGGCGCTTGCGCCCGCTTGTGACTTCTGCATACAATCACCGACGAATCCGCACGGAACTCGATACTTTCAGAGAAGGAGTCGGCGTTGGAACATGTGGCGGTACCCGGCAAACCAACGCGCGAGCACGCGCACGAGCATGCCCATGCCCATGAGGAACTCGGGTTCTTGTGGAAGTACGTCTTCTCACAGGACCACAAGGTCATCGGCATTCAATACGCAATTACCGGCCTCCTCTTTCTCCTCTTCGGCTTCACCCTGATGATGATCATGCGATGGCAGCTGGCCTATCCGGGCCGGCCCATTCCGTTGATCGGCGGGCTCCTTGGCGCGGCCAGAGCCTCGCAGGGGATCATGCTGCCCGAGTTCTACAACCAGCTCGGCGCGATGCACGGGACCATCATGGTGTTCCTCGGGGTCGTGCCGCTCGCGGTGGGCGGTTTCGGGAACTTTGTGACGCCGCTGCAGATCGGTGCGCCCGACATGGCGTTCCCCAAGCTCAACATGATGAGCTATTGGGTGTATTTCATCGGCGGCGTCGTGATGCTTGCGAGCTTCGTGATGCCGGGCGGCGCCGCGCAATCGGGCTGGACATCGTATCCGCCGCTCGCCGTCATTTCGGACGGCCAAACCTGGTGGCTGGTCGGCATGATCTTCCTGATCACGTCGTCGCTGCTCGGGGCGCTCAACTTCATCGTCACGATCGTCCAGCTTCGCGCGAAGGGCTTGAGCTGGATGCGGTTGCCGTTCTTCGTGTGGGCGCAGCTCGTCACCTCGTTCCTGCTGCTGCTCGCGTTCCCGCCGCTCGAAGCGGCCGGCGTGCTGCAGTTGATGGACAGGCTGGCTGGGACGAGCTTCTTCATGCCGAGCGGCCTGGTGGTCAGCGGCCGGCCATTAGAGGTGTCGGGCGGCGGCAATCCGATCCTGTGGCAGCACTTGTTCTGGTTCCTGGCGCACCCCGAGGTCTACGTCCTGATTCTGCCGGCGATGGGCATCGTGTCGGAAGTCATCGCGAACAACACACGGAAGCCGCTGTGGGGCTACCGTGCGATGGTCTACTCGCTGATCTTCCTCGGGTTCATGTCGTTCATCGTGTGGGCGCACCACATGTTCATGACCGGCATGGGCACGACCATCAGCGCGTTTTTCCAGACGACGACGATGATCATCTCGATTCCGTCGATCGTCATCCTGACCGCGCTGCTGTTGTCGCTATGGGGTGCGTCGATTCGATTTACGACGCCCATGCTGTTCGCGCTGGCGTTTCTGCCGATGTTCGGCATCGGCGGGCTGACCGGACTGCCGCTCGGCCTCGCGCCCTCCGACATTCACCTGCACGACACCTACTACGTCATCGGCCACTTCCACTACGTCGTGGCGCCGGGGACGATCTTCGCGCTGTTCGCCGGGATCTATTACTGGTTCCCCAAGGCGACCGGCCGGAAGATGAACGACCTGCTCGGCCAGGTCCATTTCTGGGGCTCGCTGGTCTGCATCAACATCGTCTTCGCGCCGATGTTCATCCAGGGCCTGGCCGGGATGAACCGCCGGCTGTACGACGGCGGCCAGCAGTACATGCACGTGCAGGGGCTGCCGATGCAGCTGCACATCTGGATCGGCATGGCGGCCTGGACGCTCGCGTTGTTCCAGCTGCCGTTCATCTTCAACTTCTTCTGGAGCATCAAGAAAGGGCAGCTGGTGGATCAGAATCCGTGGGAGGCGACCACGCTGGAATGGTCGGCGCCATCACCTCCGGGACACGGTAATTTCCTGACGGAGCCGGTCGTGTACCGCGGTCCGTACGAATACAGCGTGCCGGGCGCCCCAAAGGATTTCACGCCGCAATTCGAGCCGGAGCGCGCCTAGCATGAATATTCCGTACACCGTCGAAACCAGACCCGACACAGGGCTCGCCAACGGCAAGCTCGGCATCTGGCTCTTTCTCGCATCCGAAGTCATGCTGTTCGGCGCGTTGTTTTCCACCTACATCATTCTCCGCATCGGCGCGGTCGAATGGCCGCACGGCGAGCTGAGCGTCCTGCTGGGCGCCATCAACACGTTGATCCTGATCAGTTCGTCGGTGACGATGGTGATGGCCTGGGCGTCGCTCAAACTGAATGACTGGGGCAAGCACCGCCTGTACTTGATCCTGACGTTCGTGCTGGCCGGCGTCTTTCTGGTCAACAAGTACTTCGAATACGCGGAGCACCTCGCGCTCGGCGAGGGCCCCTGGGCGAGCACGTTTCTCGCGATCTATTTCACGCTGACGGGGCTGCACGGCCTCCACATCGTCGGCGGGATGGTCGTGATGGCGTATTTCATCGGGCCCGGCGCGAAGATGGCGAAGACGTCTCCGGATCAGTTCACGAACCGCATCGAGTACACGGGACTGTACTGGCACTTCGTCGATCTCGTGTGGATCTTTCCTGTTCCCGGTGTTGTACTTGTTATAGGCAGGGCGGCAGGACCGGCGCCGCTTGTCGCGCGGCGCAGTCTGCGATGGTGACGTGTCCGGATGTCAGTCCTGCACATTGGGGGCGTCGCATGCATTCCGATCCGGCTGAAGTCAAGAAGAGCGTCCGCACGTATCTGATGATTGGGGCCGCGCTGCTCGTGTTCACCGGCATTACCGTCGCCGCCAATCTGGTTCAGCTCGCGGTGCCGCTGGCCATCACGGTGGCGCTGATCATCGCGACCATCAAGGGAGCGATGGTGGCGCCGTGTTCATGCATCTGAACCACGAGAAGAAATGGATCTACGGCTCGCTGATCCTGACGGTCGTCTTCTTCATGGTGCTGCTGTTCCTGCCGCTGCTCACCATCTCGGATACGTTCGGCACGCACATCAACGCACCCGGCGCTTTCACGCATGGCGAGGGTGGCCAGGAGAAGAAGAACTGAGATGTCGCTCCGGGCCTTTCACCTGCTGTTCATCGCGCTGTCGGTCGTTCTCGCGGCCTTCTTTCGCCGCGTGGGCGGCCGGGCAGTACAGGCTCGAGCACCAGATTGGCTACGTCGCCGACCGCCGCCCTGGCGCTCGCCTCTGGCGGCGGCCTGGCCGTGTACGGCGCACGGTTTCAGCGGAAGACGCGAAACTCTATGATCATGCGACGCTCGATGTTCACGTTCGCGACTGCTGATGGCGCCCCGCGCGGCGCTGGCATGTCCGGTCTGCTTCGGCCAGAACGATTCGCCGCTGGCGAAGGCCATGAACCTCGGCATCCTGGCGATGCTCGTCGTCGTGGCCGGCGTGCTGGCGAGCTTCGCCTCGTTTTTCATCTATCTGAGCCGGCGCGCGCGATTGGCTGACCAGTTGCCTGCCGAAGGTTCCCGACGCTCGAATCTCGAAGGCGCCGACCCGCAGGAGAGGACCGCTCAATGCTGAACTATCTGGGAATGCCCGTTCAGGCATCGGCCCACGCCGCCGAACTCGATCACATGACGGTGCTCGTGCACTGGCTCATGCTGCTGCTGTTCGTCGGCTGGGGCGCCTTCTTCGCCTTCGTGCTGGTCCGGTTCCGAAAGCGGGCCAACCCGCGTTGCCAGCTACACCGGTGCGAAGGGCAAGATTTCGAAGGGCCTCGAAATCGGCATCGCGGTCATCGAAGTCGTCCTGCTCGTTGTTCTACGCGATTCCGGCCTGGGCCACGCGCGTGCGCGATTTCCCCGCGGACAGCGAGGCCGTCGTCGTGCGCGTCACCGGGGAGCAGTTTGCCTGGAACGCCCACTATCCCGGCACGACGGCCGGTTCGGCCGGAGGGACATCAAGCTCGTGGGGATCCGACAACCCGATCGGGCTCGATCGCACGGATGCCGACGCGAAAGACGACATCACGACGATGAACCAGCTGAATTTTCCAGTCGACCGCCCGGTGCTGGTCCATCTGTCCAGCAAGGACGTCATCCACAGCTTCGGGCTGTTCGAGATGCGCGTGAAGCAGGACGCGATTCCCGGCATGGACATCCCCGTCTGGTTCATCCCGAACCGCATCGGCGACTACGAGATCGCGTGCTCGCAGCTGTGCGGCCTCGGCCACTACCGGATGCGCGGCTTCGTGTCCGTGAAGACCGACGCGGACTTCAAGACTTGGCTGGCCGAGGAGGCGAAGACTCTCAAGCCGTAGCGTTCAGCGCTTCGAGCACGGCCTCCGCGTGGCCGTCCACTTTCACGTTGTCCCACCGCTTCGCCACCTTGCCGTCCGGGCCGATCAAGTACGTCGTCCGCGCAATGCCCATGTACGTCCGGCCGTAGAGCGACCTCTTCTGCCAGACGCCGAACTTGTCCGCCACCGCTTGATCGGGATCGGCCAGGAGCGGAAACGGCAGGTCGTACTTGCTCGCGAATCGTGCCTTGCTCGCCTCGTCGAGAACGCTCACCCCCATGACCACTGCGTTGGTTGGCTTGAAGCGCGTCAGATTGTCCCGAAATGCGCAGGCCTCTTTCGTACACCCCGGCGTATCGTCCTTGGGATAGAAGTACAGCACAACGGGGCGGCCGGCATAGTCTGCGAGCCGCCGCGTTTTTCCGTCCTGATCCTTCAGGCTGAACGCGGGCGCCTTCTTTCCAGGGTCCAGCAGCGGCATCGGTGTGAGCTCCTTTGATAGAGTTCTACCGCATGCTGGCGATGAAGACAATCGATGCGCACGCCGAGGGCGGGCCGCTTCGGCTCGTCGTCCACGGCTTTCCTTCGCCGCGCGGCGCCACGATGCTCGAAAAGCGGGAGTGGGCAGGCCGGCACACCGACCACTTGCGGCGCGCGCTGATGCTCGAGCCCCGCGGGCACGCCGACATGTACGGCGCGGTTCTGACCGAGCCTGTCTCGCCGGCCTCGCACGCGGGCGTGATCTTCATGCACAACGAAGGGTTCAGCACGATGTGCGGGCACGGCATCATCGCCGTGACCACCATCGCGCTCGAACGGGGTCTTCTGATGCCGGGAGACGAGGGCACCGCGGTCGTGTTCGACTCGTCGGCGGGAACCATCCGGGCGCGCGCGACACTGGGACCGGATCGTTCACAGGTGCGGGTCGAGAAGGTTTCGTTCCTCAATGTCCCTTCCTTCGTGCTGCACGGAGGGCTCGCCGTAAGAGTGGGCTCCCGCCATATTCGTGCGGACGTGGCCTTCGGCGGCGTGTTTTACGCCATCGTGGACTGTGAGGCTGTCGGCCTGCCGATCGATGGGGACCACCTCGCCGAACTGCGCCGGACCGGGATGGAGGTCAAGCGCGTCGTGGAAGCGGCGTGCACCGTGGTCCATCCGCTCGACTCACGGCTGCGTGGCGTGTACGGCACGATCTTCACCGGACCGCCCGCTGATTCGCGGGCTGATCTGAGGAACGTCACCGTCTACGCCGACGCCGCGGTCGATCGCTCGCCGTGTGGAACGGGCACGGCCGCGGTGATGGCGGTGCTCGACGCCATGGGGCTCATTGCGGACGGTCAGCCGTTCGTTCACGAGAGCGTCGTCGGCACGCGATTCAGCGGCCGCGTCGCCTCGCGGACGAGCGTGGGGGAGTACGGCGCCATCGTGGCCGAAATTGAAGGGTCGGCGTGGATCACCGGCGAGCACACGTTCCTCGTCGACGAGCGCGATCCGCTCGGCCGCGGGTTTCGCCTGTAGCGGATCACAGGGTTGAAGGCGATCGGTCAATCGCGACGTGGGCGTACTTCAGGCGGGCGTGCCGAGAAACGTGCGCGTGAGGCGCTCGAGCAGTTGGGGTAATGTCTCGCCGCTCAACGAGAAGGCGCCAAGCTCCGGCGCCCAGGAGAGCTTGTAGCTTCGAGCCATTGCCGATACCCAGATCTGCCGCACCGGCGCGTTCGGCGACACGACGAACTTGGTCTCGGTCGGCTCTTCGAAGACGAGGTTCAGCACGCCGTTCTGCAGCTCGACCTCGAACTCCCGGGCGTCGGCCAGCGGTAGCAGCGCTTGACGCGCGCCTTCCAGCGCCTCGTCGCTTTTCACACGGAATTCCTGCTCCGACAAGCCGCTCATCTCGCCCCTCGACCCTGGCGCTCGCTATTTCTCGGAGATTGAAAACATGTCGGGGGCCGCTTGATAGCTGCGGCGGGCACGAGCGGTCAGGCCCGGCTGTCTCACTCGAAGCGCCAGCTTGTGGACGCGGCCATCGAGCTGGGCGGGCGCAAAACCGATGACGTATTGACTGTGCAGTTCCTGAGCGACACGGGTGAAGGTGGGCGCCAGATCGGCGCTCTTCGTCAGCTCGAAGTAGCCGCCGCCCGATTCGTCGGCGACCTTCCGGAGGCCGCCGTCGGGCTTGCTTCGGATCATACGGGCGCCATTGAAGAATTCACTTTGAAACCCGATCGCATACACCATCACTTCCTCGGCACGCGCGCGTTCGATGATCGATCCGGCACCCGTGCGGCTGGCCGTGTCCTCGCCGTCGGTGAAGACGAGAATCACGCGGCGGCCCTCGACGCCCTTGAGCTCGTCGAGGCTGACGGCAAGCGCGTCGAACAGACGCGTGCCGTTGCCGTAGTCGAGGCCGCGCATTTCCGCAACCAGATCGTCACGGTCGCTGCTGAAACGTCCGCTGACCTCGATCTTGTCGTTGAACGCGCCGACCTTCGCCTTGTCGTCGGGGAACAGCCGGATGAGGAACTGTTCGGCCGCATCGCGCAGCAGCGCCAGGCTGCCGGTCATGCTGCCGCTCGTATCGAGCATGACGACGACCGTGATCGGAAGGTTCTTGTTCTCGAATAGCACGATCGGCTGCGGCTTGTCGTTGTCGCGAACCTCGAAGTCTTCCTGTACCAGGTTCGGCACCAGGCGCCGCTGCGCATCAGTGACGGTGGCGAACAGCGACACGATTTGCGTCCCGGTGCGGAACGTTGGTGGCGGCGGCTGTTGCTGTGCCGTCACGCTTGCAGTGGCGAGCAGTGCCGCGAGAAGGCCGACCCTGAATCGCATGTCCTCAGCTTACCGCAAACGACGGGTATCGTTGACGCCCGCGATGATTACGAGCGCGCGGACATCGAGTTCGCGGATAGCCTTTCCCGCGAACTTCGGCGCGCCGTAGCCTTGGCGGAGGCGGGTCGCGCCTTGCCAGCCGGGCGCATCGCCGGCCTCGGTGCCGCGTCGGACTTTCACCACGGGCTGCTAATCCTGCCCTCGATGCAGACGGGGCGGTTTTGGCAATGGTCTGAAACCAGGCGTACTTGTAGTGTCGAGTCGACCAGGGCCGCGACAGTGAATCTGGTCAGCTCATATCCGGTCATTGGAGGCTGATTTCCGCCATCAGCAAAGCAGATGACCAAATGCCGGATGACCCGATCACCGGACGCGATGTTCCCCACATCCCCACATCCCCGACTTGACTGGTCGGAGATCACGAGGGTAGACTGACCGTACATTTTGAGACTGAGTCTCGTTTGGCGGCGGTTCGGCCTGCCAACGGCCCGCTGCGTTGAGTGCCATGCTTCAGGCGTTCATCATCACCCTGCGTGAAGGTCTCGAGGCCTTCCTCATCGTCGCCATCAGCCTTGCCTACCTGAAAAAGAGCGGCCGCCACGACCTCGTGCCGGCCGTTCACTGGGGCATCGGCCTTTCGATTCTGCTCAGCATTGGTGCGGCGTTTCTGTTCCAGCGCGCCGCCAACCAGGCGCTGTGGGAAGGAGTGCTGGCAATTGCCGCGGCGATTTCTGTCGCCTCCCTCACCGTCCACATGTGGCGAACGGCCCGGCGGATCAAGGGCGACATCGAAGGGCACCTTCGCGTGTCCACGCTCAAGCGCGGCACCGCCGCGTTCCTTGGCGTCTTCGCGTTCACGCTGCTGATGATCTCGCGCGAAGGTATGGAGACAGCGCTGCTGATGGGTACTCTGCTGTTCCAGGTCCAGGCGGTCGACGTCATCAGCGGGGCGGTGATCGGCACGTTGTGTGCCGCCTTTGTCGCCTGGCTGTGGTCCCGGTACGGCCATCGGGTCAACCTCGGGCTGTTCTTTCAGGTCACCGCCGTGTTCCTGCTCGTCTTCGTGGTCCAGTTGCTCATCTACGGTTTCCACGAGTTGACCGAGGCGAACATCTTTCCGTACAGCGAACCCTTGCATTGGGCCACGGAACCCTACGGCCCCGACGGTCGCTATGGGCGCTATCTGACCTACCTGCTTGTCATGCTCCCACTCGGCTGGCTGGTGATCAGCACACTGAGGCCGCGCCGTGCCGTGCAACAGGAGTCCGCGAAGGTCTAGTGGTCCCGTATCGGGTGAACAAGGATTCTAGATCCCAGAGCGCGGGTCCCGGATCACCGGACGCGACCCGCCTGCGCTCTTCGAGCTTCGGCGAGGTCTCGCCGAAGTCCGTCGTGTCCGTGGCTGGCGAACGAAGGCGGACGAGCGAGCATACAGGCTGTATGTGAGCGACGAGCATTGCCGCGAGGCCGGATGCCCCGCCGGGGAACCATGTCGCGACCCACCATGATTGGACACCGGGGCGTGTGACGCCCAAGCCCCCCACCGTCGTCGATCTCGCTTGGATCGACGAGCTCAAGTTTTCAACGGCGTCGAGGCCCGGCCTGATCATCGACAGCACGGGAGCCGCAGGACCTTCGCCGGTCGAAACGCTCGGTTTGGCGTTGGCTGGCTGCATGTCCATGGACGTGGCCCACGTGCTTGCCAGAGGACGTCGATCGCCGCGCGCGCTCCGGTCTCGGCTCGTCGGCGATCGCGCCCACGAGGATCCGCACCGCCTTCTGCGGGTCGTCTTGCACTTCACAATCGAAGGCGACGTGCCCGCCGACCTCGTTGAGCGCGCCATTCGCCTGTCGCGCGAAAAATACTGTTCGGTCTGGCACTCGATGCGTCAGGACATCGACTTCCGGGTGACGTTTGACCTCGTCCCCTGAACAGACGTCGATCACCCGTCGGCAGCACATCGACTACCTGCGGGGCGTCGCCGTCCTGATCATGCTCCTTGCGCACACCTTCGACGCCTGGACGGCAGACGCCGCGCGATCGACCGTCGCCTTTCGCCGCGTCCTGATCCTCGGCGGATTCGGCGCCCCGCTGTTCCTGTGGCTGGCGGGTGTCGCGTCGGTCCTGTCCGCCGAGCACACCTTTCGCCGGAACGGCAGCCGGAAAGCGGCCGCCCTGTCGGTCTTCCGGCGCGGCGTGGAAATTTTCATCCTCGCGTTTCTGTTTCGCCTTCAGGCGTTCATCGTCAGCCCGGGCGCATCGCCGGTCACGCTCTTTCGGGTCGATATCCTCAACGTCATGGGGCCATCGGTCGCTGCCGCCGGTCTCGTTTGGGGGCTCTCGAGAAACCGTGCGGTGGTCGGGGTCGCATATGCGACCCTCGCTATCGCCTTCGCCATGTCGGCGCCGCTCGTCCGCATAGCGGCATGGGTGAATGCGCTGCCGGTAGGGGCGCAGTGGTACGTCAGGCCGGCGGGGGATCTGACGAACTTCACGCTGTTCCCGTGGGCCGGTTTCGTGTTCGCTGGCGGCGCTGCGGGCCTGCTCATCGCGGCGGCCCGCGATCGACGTACCGAGATGCGCGTCCTGCTGTCGCTGGCAGCTGCCGGTGCAGCGCTGACCGCCTTGGGGTTCTATGGCGCGTCGCTCCCGACCATTTATCGGCAGTCGTCGTTCTGGACCAGCTCGCCCACTTATTTCGCGATCCGCACGGGGGTGATGATGCTCGCACTGACCGCCACGTACGCGCTGGAGCGGCTGGCGGCCCGACGTGGCAGCACCCTGCCATGGCTGGAACGCTTCGGTCGCCGCTCGTTGTTCGTCTACTGGATCCACGTGGAGCTCGTATATGGGTATGCTACGTGGCCCATCCGACACAGGTTGGAGATCTGGGAGACCACGATCGCGTGGCTGGCATTCTCACTGATGATTTACGGGTTTGTCGTCCTGCGGGACCGCCTGGTCGCAAGGTGGCATCCCGAGGGGTCGGCACCCTCCCCGTTGTATAGCAATTCCTGAGGCGTTGTGCGGCAGAAGTCCTTTGATATTATGCACTTAACACGTGTACTTGGGGCTCATGTTCTGGCCGATACCTTCCCTGACGCCGAAATAACCGTTGAGATGCCTGTTGCACGCTCAGTAGAATCCATCTCTTTGAGCAACCGACTTTTGGGCCTCTTCAGCCAGCCGACCAGAGGACTACGGGACCTATGATCAATGTGGCCGCGATTCGTATGCAGCAGTTTGGCGTGCAGTTCTATCAGGCATCGCTGACGGCGAGTGACATTGACAAGCTGGTTCGGTTCGAAGTCCTCAACTACGGCGACTCCGCCCAACCGCCAGTCCGGGGCGGCAAGGCGCGGGCGGGAGCGGCGCCTTCGAAGGTCAACTGGGATCTACTCGAGCGGCGGATCGCGTCGAACGAGAAGGCGTACCAGCGCCAGATCATCCGCCGCAAGATCGATGAGCTCGTGCAATATTATGAACAATGCCGCCAGGCGCGCGATCTGCCGTCGATTCCGGGCGCCGTGATCATCAGCTGTGATGAGCGCCTGACGTTCCAGGCATCGGGTGAAGACAGCCGCGTCGGAATCCTGAAGGTGCCCGAGCGCGAAGGCATTCTGCGCGCGATTGACGGGCAGCACCGGCTGCTGGCGCTGCACGCCGACATCGACCACTTCGAGGGCGAGGACTTCAGTGTCCCGGCGATTATCTTCGACCGCCTGCCCGAGGATCACGTGGTGCAGATGTTCGTGACCATCAATGCCAAGCACACGCGGCTGAACGCGTCGCATCTCGTCAGCTTGTCGGGCCGGCAGCTGTACCGGGACGAAGCGCTGGCGACCGCGCACGACGTCGTCCGCGCCCTGAACGATCGCGAAGACTCGCCGCTGTACGACGAGATCAAGCTGCTCGGTGTCGGCCGCGGCCGCGTCGCGCAGGCGCCGCTCGCGCAGGAGCTGAAAAAGCTCTTCGCCGCCGACGTGTTCAACAGCCGCCGATCCTCGGACATGCACGAGGAAGCGAGGAAGTTCTTCGTCAACTATTTCAAGCAGATTGCGCTGGTGTTCGGCGGCGCCTGGAATGGACGGAAGTACAGCATCAAGTCGGCCTCGGCGCTTCGCGCGTTCGTTCGCGTCGCGCCCGACGTGGTGCGCCGGATCGATCAGGAGCACGCCGACAGGACCGACTTCCGCGCGATCGGCCGTGTGATCGCGCCCTGGGGCCGCCGCATCGGCGACATCCGCTTCGAGACCGAAGGTGCCTGGAAGCGCAGCGGGACGACCGTCGATTCGCTCGCCAAGGAGCTGAGGCTCGCTCTTCAGTATCCGGAAGGAGCGGCCGTATAGGAACTCTTCTCGTCACCGGAGGCGCGGGGTTCATCGGGTCGAATTTCGTCCGCCACCTCCTTCGGCATACCGCCGATCGGCTGGTCGTCCTCGACAAATTGACCTACGCCGGAAGCGTGCTCAACCTCGAGGGCCCGCTGAGCGATCCGCGGGTCACCTTCGTCCGCGCCGATATCGCCGATCGCGAAGCGGTGGCCCGCGTGTTTACCTCGCATCAGCCGACCGCCGTCGTGAACCTGGCCGCCGAGACGCACGTCGACCGATCAATCGACAGTCCTGATTCCTTCATCGATACCAACATTGTCGGCACCTTCGTTTTGCTGCAGACGGCAGCTGACTTCCTGCGTGATCGCCCGCCCTCGGATCGCGACGCCTTCAGGTTTCTACACGTGTCGACCGACGAGGTGTACGGGACGCTCGGGCCCGACGGCCGGTTCAGCGAAGACACGCCTTATGCGCCCAATTCGCCATACGCCGCCAGCAAGGCGTCGGCGGATCACCTCGTCCGGGCGTACTTTCACACCTACGGGCTGCCCGTCCTCATCACCAATTGCTCCAACAACTACGGGCCATACCAGTTTCCTGAAAAACTGATCCCGCTGATGATTCTCAACGCGGTCGAGGGCCGGCCGCTGCCCATTTACGGCGATGGCGGGAACGTGCGCGACTGGCTGCACGTCGAGGACCACTGCGCGGGGCTGTTGGCAGGTGCTCCTCAAAGGACGCACGGGCGAAAAGTACAATATCGGGGGCGACAACGAGCGCACCAACCTCGAGATCGTCGATCGCTTGTGCGATGCGCTCGACGAGCTCCGTCCGGCCCGAGCCAATCCGGCGCTCGCCGAACTCCCGGGCGTATCGAGCTATCGAGCGCTCAAGACCCGCGTGCCCGATCGACCGGGCCATGACCGCCGGTACGCAATCGACGCGACGAAAATCAGGCGGGAACTCGGGTGGAGGCCACAGCACGCCGTCGAACACGGCCTCTTTCGCACCGTGAGCTGGTACCTCGAGCACCGCGGCTGGTGCGAGCACGTGCAGGCCGGCCGTTACGACCGCGAGCGCCTGGGTCTGAAGCCATGAAATCTGCAATGCACTCTGTGATTCTCCAGTCTGCAATGCCATCTGCCATTTCATGAAAGGGATCGTGCTCGCCGGCGGATCGGGGTCGCGGCTGTACCCACTGACGCGCGCCGTCAGCAAGCAGCTGATTCCGATATACAACAAGCCGATGATCTACTACCCGCTGTCGACCCTGATGCTCGCGGGCATCCGGCAGATCCTGATTATCACGACGCCCCACGAGCAGGACGGCTTTCGCAGGCTGCTCGAGGACGGGTCTCACCTGGGGCTGCAGATCGAGTACGCCTCGCAGCCCAGTCCCGACGGGCTGGCGCAGGCGTTCATCATCGGGCGTCAGTTCGTCGGCGCCGATCGCGTCGCGCTCGCGCTCGGTGACAACATCTTTTATGGCGCTCATTTCTCGGACTACCTGCAGAGCGCGGCGGCGCGTGCAGTCGGCGCCACTGTCTTTGCCTATCAGGTGCGCGACCCCGAACGGTACGGGGTCATCGAGTTCGACGTCGCCGGCAACGTGCTCAGCCTCGAGGAAAAGCCTGCGCGTCCCAGGTCGTCGTACGCCGTCACCGGCCTCTATTTCTACGACAATCAGGTCCTCGACATCTCGGCGAGCCTCAAGCCGTCCGCGCGCGGCGAGCTCGAGATCACCGACGTCAATCGCGCCTACGTCGACCGCGCGCAGCTGCATGTCGAGAAGCTTCCACGCGGCGTTGCCTGGCTCGATACCGGTACGCACGAGGCGCTCATGCAGGCGTCGAACTATATTCACGCGATCGAAGAACGGCAGGGTCTGATGGTGGCCTGCCTGGAGGAAATCGCGTACCGCAAGAGCTATATCAATGCGGAGGACCTCACTCGGCTCGCCAGAGCGATGGAAGCCAGCGCCTATGGCCAGTATCTGTGCCGCGTTCTCGAACACGAGCGCTGAAGAGTCATGAGGGCGGCGCGTCCCACGATCCTCCAGGAGTACTGACTGCCGTCAGCGGACCCGTGAACTGCCCGATTGCGGCCTTCGCGCGCGAGCGCGCCTCGGGGAACCAGCACTTCCGTAACACGGACAAGGTGGCAGGGCCCGTTCGAGGATCCTCTACCTGCTTGAGAGGACAAAACTGTAATCGGTGCGACAAGGTCGTGATGCCGTCGGCCAACCCGGTCGTGCAAACGGCGAATTGTGGAGGGTTTCTCAGGGCATGCGCTCTTGCGATGGTGTCACATCGATCGCCAGTCTGATTACGGCAGGGCGCCGTGAATTGCTGGGGGAGCCAGACTGGTGGAGGCAGAGGGGCACCATGAAAGTGGTGTCCTTTTGTCTGTACGGAGCCGTTCGGCGGGACGTTGCCCTTCCTCTCCTCGCTCATTTTCTCCAACCACAATCGAATTCAGTAAGCTCACGCGTGGCGCACTCGCCGAGGCGGGGCCCCTGCAGCTGAGCTGATAGCCTGACGACTCTTTGCTGGAACAATGCACATGACGCGCATCGATCTCAACGCGGACGTCGGCGAATCCTTCGGGGTCTACGCACTCGGTCACGACGCCGCGCTGATGAAGGCGATCACCTCGGCGAACGTCGCGGCCGGGTTTCACGCAGGCGATCCGTCCGTGCTTCGCGGCACGATTCGCCTCGCAAAAGCGAGCGGCGTTGCGGTCGGCGCTCATCCTGGCTTTCCGGATCTGGTGGGCTTCGGGCGCCGCGAGCTGCAGATCACGCCTCGAGACGCCGAAGATTGTGTCCTCTATCAGGTCGCCGCAGTGGCGGGCGTCGCGGCCGCTGAAAACGTGCGCCTCCAGCATGTCAAACCGCACGGCGCGCTCTACAACATGGCCGCTCGCGATGCCTCGCTGGCCGCGGCGATCGCCCGCGCGATTGTCGCCTTCGACCGGTCCCTCGTCCTGTTTGGCCCGCCGGATTCCGAATTGCTGAAGGCCGGGCATGCCGCTGGCCTGCGCGTCGCGGCCGAGGGGTTCGCCGATCGTGGCTATGAGCCCGACGCCTCACTGGCGTCGCGCCACAAGCCTGGCTCGCTGATAGACGACCCGGAGGTGGTCGTCGCACGGGCCGTGCGAATGGCGAAGGACAAAACGGTGCTGGCGCTCGACGGCAGCGTCCTGCGCCTCGTCGTCGATACGATGTGCGTCCACGGGGACACGCCTGGATCGGACCGGCTCGCCGCCACCGCTGCGCGCCGGGCTCGAAGCCGCAGGCGTCACCGTACGGGCCATCGGCCAGGAGTGACCCAATAAATCTGAAATCTGAAGTCTGAAATGATCTCGCAGGCACTCCCACCGGAGATTCCGCCTCGCGTTCACACTTCAGACTTCAGCTTTCAGGTTTCAGATTTTTCTGTCTTCTCCATGTACCGACGGAGTGCCTCCAGCGTCTGCATGAGCGACTCGCGGGCGATGCGGCTGATCAGCATTCCGGCTGCGGGTCGCAGGATGGCGGGGACCTCCCGGCTGAGCGACAGCGACTCGAGGTCAACGCGCACGGCGTCACCGACCTGGACATACCGCCAATAGGAGTTCAGGCGCCACAGGAAGCCTCGGTCTCGCCCGTCGACCTCGGCGATCCGCGTCGCGACGCTTCGGCTCGTGGCCAGAGTGTCCGAATGACGACGAAATGTCATCGTGTGCTCCGTCTCATAGGTCACCGTCATGATCGTGCGACGAACGAGCTTCAAATAGACGTGAAGCGAGTCGGCCGACCGCTCGAGCACGCGTGCTTCGAGCACGTCCTGCTGCGGCGGCGGGGTGCCGGGATGCATCAACGATC
Source organism: uncultured Acidobacteriota bacterium (assembly GCA_963745495.1). Classification (GTDB taxonomy): domain Bacteria; phylum Acidobacteriota; class Vicinamibacteria; order Vicinamibacterales; family CAVVIG01; genus CAVUXJ01. The sequence goes on along the minus strand of CAVUXJ010000014.1, from coordinate 73,218 downwards.
GGAGCACGTGGTCGACCGTGACGCCGCGAATCAGTGTCGACCCTCGCCAATCGTGAATCGCTCCTCCTGGCACGTCGATCTGTGTCCCCCTCGGTTCCAGCGCGGGGCGGTCCGTCTCACCGGCGCTGTCCAGCTGATGTTCGGTCGCGGTGACGTATGTGTTCCACGCGGCGATGGTCTGCGGTCGTAGCTCGGAGCCTGACGCCTGCACGGGCGAGGTGCAAAAAGCCACGGTTGCCGCCGCCGCCACGCGGCCGAAGACCCAGCGATCTGAAATGATGAAGTTCGCGAGGCTGCTTCCTGCGACTGCGACAACATTTGCGCCGATCGGACTCCAGCCGAACAGCTCGACGCCGATGGCGGTCATCGCCAGATTCCCGGCGATTGACGTCGCGCCGGTCGTCACGTAATACCGTGCAATCCGTCCGGCGAGACCCGGTCCCGGCCGTGCGATCGCGCCAGGTCCACCGCTCGTGCCACCAGAAATTGTGGAGGACCGCAAGCGCCACCGCGAATGCCGTCGCCGGCTCATACGGCCAGCCGACAGCCTGCGTCAACAGCGCCAGCGCGCCGAGCTGGAGCGCGAACCCGATCGCACCGACCGTGACGAACCGTGAGATGCGGCGCCTCATGCGGCCCTCGATTCATCGATCGAGACCGGGCGCGGCTCCGCCGTGTGTAGCGCCAAGCGTGTTCGAAACCGCGCTCACGCAGAACGCAAGTGCCAACCCCGCGATCGCGACAATCCCGCCCACATCGAACAGCCGGACTTCCAGGGGTCCAACGGCGACCCACGGAGACCAGACGACCCTCAATGCGCCCAACGGCAAGGACGATGCGAAGCTCGGTAGGGCCGAACCCGAGAAACGACATGCGGAAGATCCCGGCGGCGTGGGTCGCGAGGTACGACTCTGAGGCCACGAGCAGGTACGCGGCGAGCAGGGTCACGGCGAGGGTCGGGTTCATGAGCCCGGAGCAGGCCAGGCCCGCGAGCAGCCCCGTCGTCCCTGCGAGGTCGATCACGTGATCGACATAGAAGCCGTAGCGCGGCCGCTGCTGTCCGCGCACGCGCGCTACCGTGCCGTCGAGGCTGTCGCCAAACCAGTTGGCGAACAGCGACACGATGACGCCGAGCGCGGCCCACGGGGTGACACGAAAGCTGGCGAACGACACGCCGGCCGCCAGCATCGAGAGGAGCGCCAGGGTAGAGAGGTGGTCTGAATTGATTCGCGCGGGCAGCCGCCGGGCGATCCGGACGAGAGCGCGCCGCTCCAAATCTGCGAGCAAACCGTAGTGCTCGCGGATGTGTTGACCAGGCGTCTGCGTTGGTGTCCAGGTCATTTCGATGCCTCCACCCGGTAATGCGCAAGGCGGGGGCAGGAAAGCTCACGACGCGATTGTGCTCGGCGCACCGCGAATCGGCGGGGGTAATCAGTGCCGGACGAGGTCCCCGAAATAGTCTGGTTGGAGATTGAGATTCGTCGCATCCGGACGTCGCGCGGCTGCCCTGTTGCGCGAGCGCCCTCTCCAGACAGGACGGACAGATCGTATGTGTCACGGGTGTCCGCCTCGCAGGCGCGTTGACGATCCGATTGCACCAGGCACACACGACCGCGAAGGATTCGTCAGCCATATTTGCTCCGTGACCACGTGAGAAGCGCGAACGAGGGACGCAAGAGGGTTCCGCAAGTGGCATGCCACGCCTGAACGTTATCGATCTCACGCGGGAGGCAATTTGGGTGAACCCAGGGTGTTTCAGGATTGAGCACTGCGGGATCAGAACCGACACTACCGTGCAGGCCGTGGTGGTCTATCCGCCCTCCTTGAGCGCGCGGCGCAGGACTTTGCCGACCATCGTCTTCGGGAGCTCGGAACGGAACTCAATCCGCGAAGGAACCTTGTACGGCGCGAGTGTCTGGCGACAAAAGGCCCGCAGGTCCGCCTCGGTCGCCGTCTGGCCCGTGCGCAGCACCACCCAGGCTTTGACGGCTTCACCCTTCGTGTCTGTCGGGCATGCCCGCGACCCCTGCCTCGGCGACCGCCGGATGCGACGTCAGCGTTTCTTCGATTTCACGGGGCCACACCTGGAAGCCGCTCGTCTTGATCAGATCCTTCTTGCGATCGACGATGAACAGATACCCGTCCTCGTCGAGATATCCCAGATCGCCCGTGTGCAGCCACCGGTGCGCGCCGCCGGATTCCCGATGCTCTCGCAGCACGGCAGCGGTTTCGTCCATTCGGTTCCAGAAGCCGATCATCAGCTGAGGAGCAGAAAAGCAGATCTCGCCGACCTCGCCGGCCGGGAGCTCGCGAGTGCCTTCGTCGCCGTCGACGATCCGCACGTACACGTCGGGCAGCGGCATGCCCACCGAGCCGGTCTTGTTCGGCCCGTTCACCGGGTTGACGCACAGCGCCATCATGGCTTCGGTCAGCGAGTAGCCCTCGACGAGCCGGCCGCCGGTCAACGATTCGAATCGGTGCTTCGTGTCGGCCATCAGCGCCGCAGCGCCGGAGAAGCAGATCTTGATCGACTTGAAGTCCACTTTTCCGCGCTGAACGTCCCGATGGTTGAGAAGCGCGACATAGAGCGTCGGCACGCCGTTGAAGAAGGCCGGCTTCACGCGCCGAATGGTCGCGATCAGGTCGGGCAGGTCGCGCGGATTCGGCACCAGCGCGATCGGGTTGCCGGTGACGAGCGCCAGGGCCTGGACGCCGACGTTGGCGTAGACGTGGAAAAGCGGCAGAGGCAGCAAGATGACGCTCGTGCCTGCTCCCAGGATCGATCCGGTCCACGCCTGTATTTGCAGACCGCTCATCACGTAGGCGCCGTGACTGCCCAGCACGCCTTTGGGCGTGCCGGTTGTTCCGCCGCTCATCAGCAGCACGGCCGGGTCGCCGGCGGCGAGCGTGGCGCGCGCCGGGATCGATCCACGGTGGGCGGACAGCAGGTTCGAGAAGTCGTAGTCCTCAGGGGCCGGAACGACGCGATCGCCATCCCGGCGCTCGCGCACCAAGGTGAACAGCAGGCGGAGCAGAGGAGGAAAGTAGTCCTTGATGTTGGTCGCGATGACGCGGCGAAGGGGCGTGCGCGGCTGCACGCGCTTGACGCGCTGGTAGAAGCGCGTCAGCGTGACGATCGTCTCGATTCCGCAATCGATCAGCGCTCCTTCGAGCTCGTGCTCGGTGTAGATCGGGTTCAGCGGGGCCACGATCGCGCCAATCTTCCACGCGCCGAGCTCCGCGATGAAGAACTGCGGACAGTTCGGGAGCAGCAGCGCCACGCGATCGCCGCGCCTGACGCCAAGGGCGATCAACGCGGCCGCACAGGCATCGCTCGAACGTTCGAGCTCGCTGTACGTGACCCTTGCGCCCTTGAACAGGAGCGCGGGTGCATCCGGCCGGCCCCGGGCCGCCTGGAAGACGTAATCGAGCAGCGTCCGGTCCGGATAGGGGCTGAGCGTCGCTGGCACACCGGCGTCGTAGTGGGCGAGCCACGGGGCTGAGGGAGTCATCCGCGCGCCGATTATACGTGCCCGCCTTGGGGTGGTCGTGTCAGACGAGCGCGGGATTCAGCAATATGTGCAGCAGGGCCTTCTGACAATGGAGGCGGTTTTCTGCCTGATCGAACACGACTGAGGCGCCCGACTCGAAGACGTCGGTCGTCACCTCTTCGCCGCAGTGCGCGGGCAGGCAGTGCATGAATAGCGCGTTGGGCTTGGCGACCGCCATGACGGCTTCATTCACCTGGTAGGGGGCGAAGATCTGCCGCCTGAGGCCGGCCTCCGCCTCCTGCCCCATCGACGTCCAGGTATCGGTGTACACGGCGTCGGCGCCGGCTACGGCGTCCGCGACTTCGGTAAACAGCCGCAGGCGCGCCCCGAAGCGCGCGATGCCGGTTGCCTGCTGGACCGCCGCGTGGGGCAGCTGGTAGCCGTCCGGGCTCGCGATGTGCACGTGCACGCCGAGCATCGCCGCCGCATGCGTCAGCGACACGGCGACGTTGTTGCCGTCACCGACGTACGCGATCGTGCGGCCGCGCAGCGATCCCCACCGCTCGCGCAGCGTCAAGCAGTCGGCGAGCGCCTGGCACGGGTGCTGCTCGTCGGTCAGCGCATTCACGACGTGCAACTGCGGCGCGGCTGCGGCGAATTCCTCGAGCACGCGCTGTGAAAAGGTCCGGATGACCACCGCCTCGACCCACCGTTCGAGGGTTCGCGCGACATGCGCGACCGCTTCCCGGCGTCCGAGTCCGATGTCCGGCTGCAGCGCGACCACGTCACCCCCGAGCTCGCGAACGGCGATCTCGAAGGTCGAGCGCGTGCGCAGGGACGCCTTCTCGAAGAGCATCGCGACGTGACGGCCCCCGAGCGCCTGGGCCATCGGAGCGTCGCGTCCCAGCGAACGGTCGGCCTTCATCTGCGCGGCGAGATCGAGGCACCGTTCGAGGTGAAGCGGCTCAAAATCAAGCACGGACAGGAAGTCCTTGCGGGCGCGTGCGCCGATCGAGGGCGAGGGTGTCATCGTCATTGCGGCCTCACGTCCTGTACTCCGCGTTGATGCGGACGTACTCGGCGCTGAGATCGCAGGTCCATACCGTCGAGGAAGCCGTGCCCACCCCGAGATCGACGAGCAGCGCGATCTCGTCGTTCTTGAGATACGCTGCGGCTTCGGGTGCCGCCTCATCGTGCGGCCGCCCGTCCTTGAAGAGCGCGATCGGCCCGATCTTGACCGCGGCGCGCGAAAGCTCGAACCCGACGCCGGCCCGGCCCGCGACCGCGATGAGGCGGCCCCAGTTGGGATCGCCGCCGTGGATGGCGGTTTTCACCAGCAGCGAGTTGGCGATGGCCTTCGCGGCCTGGCGCGCGTCGGAGGCCGACGAAGCGCCGGTCACGGTGACGGTGACAAGCTTGGTCGCACCTTCACCGCCGCGCACGATGCCCAGTGCCAGGCGCAGGCACACCGTGCCGAGCGCGTGCGCGAAAGCCTCGTAGCTCCCGGCGTCGACGGTCACGCCGCTGGTGCCGTTCGCGAGCAGCATCACGCAGTCGTTCGTCGAGCACTCTCCGTCGACGGTGATGGCATTGAACGTCTCGTTGACGGTTTCGCGAAGCGCCCGATCAAGAAGCGCCGGAGGCACCGCGGCATCGGTTGTGACAAAAGCCAGCATCGTCGCCATGTTCGGCTCGATCATGCCGGACCCCTTGGCCATCCCGCCGATGGCGATCTCGCGTCCGCCCAGGGAAACGCGCGCGGCGGCCTCCTTCGGAAAGGGATCCGTCGTCATGATGGCCCGGGCCGCCAGCCCGCCCTGATCGCCGGCCAGGGCGGTCATGGCGGCGGGAAGGCCACGCCGAATCTTGTCGATGTCGAGCGCGACGCCTATGACACCCGTTGACGAGACCAGGACGTGCTCGACTGGACACACGATCAGCTGCGCCGTCTCGACGGCCATTTCGCGCGCCACCCGAACGCCGGCATCACCCGTGCACGCGTTGGCACAACCGCTGTTCACGACGATCGCGCGCGCGATTCCACCGGACCGCTGCAAATGTTCGCGCGAGACCACGACGGGCGCCGCCTGCGCCCGGTTCGTGGTGAAGACAGCAGCGGCCGTCGCCGGGCGCTCAGAGACGAGCAGCGCGAGATCCAGCCCTTGCGCCTTGATGCCGGCCCCGACACCGGCCGCCCGGAATCCCTGCGGCGTCGTGACGCCGCCCGAGATCGTCTCCAGGGTATCGAACGTCGAGGCGGTCATACGTGGCGGACGGCGTCGGCGGAGTCACGGTTGACCCCCTCGGACGAGAAGACATCGAGCGGCAGCAACATCGCGTACTGCCCGCACTGCCGGAACAAGGGACACTTGACGCAGTCGGTGAAGATCTTCTCCGGCAGCCAGAGGTGCGGGACGATCGAGAACCCCATTCGGCTGAAATAACCCGGCCGGTGCGTGAACGCGCAGAGCTTCTCGAATCCTTCCCGGCGCGCGCGCTGGCGCAGTTCCTCCACGAGCATCGCGCCGATGCCGGTGCCCCGGGTCTTCGGGTCGACGGCAAGCGATCGCACCTCGGCCACGTGGGAACTGAGGGGCACCAGATCGGCGCACCCCACAATCGTCCTTCCGCGCATCGCGACGACGAATCGCCCCGCGTGCAGGGTGAGATCGCCCAGTTCCCGCGGGAGAAGCCGCCCCTCCTCGAGGTTTGCCCAGATGAGCGCGTGCAGCTTCGACGCCTGCGACGGGTCGGCGGTCCGAAGAGTGACTCGCGTCGGCTTCCTCATCTGGCATGCCCTCCATCCCGGACGACGGCGCCGAAGGCCGCGTCCAGTCGCCCGAGCGCCTCGTCGGCCTCGGATTCGGTAATCACCAGCGGCGGCAACAGACGAACGACTGTTTCGGCTGTGCGGTTCACGATGACGCGGCGTTCCAACGCGGCGGAGATGACCGGCCCGGCGTCGCTCGTCAGCTCGAGGCCCCACATCAACCCACAGCCCCGCACGTCCTTGATGATGACGTGCCGGGCGGCCATCGCCCGGAGGCGCTGCTCGAAGTATCGGCCCATGCCGCCCACATGGGCGATCAATCCGCCGCCGACGAGCTCGTCGAGGAAGCACAACACCGCGCGGCATGCCAGCAGATTGCCGCCGTAGGTGCTGCCGTGGTCGCCAAACGAAATCTTTCCCGCGACTTCCTCGGCGACGAGCGTGGCGCCAACCGGCACGCCGGCGCCCAGCGCCTTGCCGAGCGACACGAGGTGAGGCTTCAGCCCGATGACCCCGAAATAGAACGGGTACCCCGTGCGGCCGAGGCCGCTTTGCACTTCGTCGGCGATGACGAGCGCGCCGGTCTTCGCAGACACCTCGTTGACCGCCGCGGCGAACGCGGGCGTCAGCGGGCGCACGCCCCCTTCGCCCTGGATCGGTTCGACGATGACGGCGGCCGTGTTCGTCGATACCGCGGACCGGAGGGCGGCGGAATCGTTGGCCGGGATGAAACGCACACCAGCCAACAGCGGTGCGAACGGCGCGCGATAGTGCTCGTCCCAGGTCACCGACAGCGATCCGAGCGTGCGGCCGTGAAACGACTGTTCGAGCGCGACGAACTCAGCTCGTGGCTCGCCGCGCGTGTACCAATATCGCCGCGCCAGCTTGAGGCACGCTTCGACCGCTTCGGTTCCGCTGTTGCAGAAGAACGCGCGCGGCAGCCCCGACAGGTGCGCGAGCCGCTCGGCGGCCTGGCCCTGCAACGGGTGAAAGAACAGGTTCGAGGTGTGCAGCAGCAGCTGCGCCTGCTCGGCAAGCGCTTTCGCCAGGCCAGGGTGGGCATGACCGAGAGAGGCCACGCCGATGCCAGAGAGGAGGTCCAGATACTCACGGCCCTCCGCATCCAACAGCCTCACGCCCTCGCCGCGGACGAACGTGACCGGCAGCCGGCGATACGTTTGCAGCACGTGTCGCGATTCCAGCGCCTGGATGCCGTCCATAGTCGTTTGCGTCATGTCTTCTGGCAGGACTCACGTCCCGCGCTGCCTCCGTATCTTCCTGTTCCCGACCGGAACTCGCGCTACGCCCCGGCCGTAGTCGCACAGCTCTTCGCCGCTGAAAGGATCACGCGCGTCGCCGTAGGCGGCGCGGTGTCGAGTGCGGCCGACTCGAGAGCGGCGCGATCCTGCCCGTCCACGATCACGACCTCTGCCACGCCGTTGGCCAGCGCGTGTTCGCACGCGCGCAGCTTGGCGATCATTCCCGCCGTGGCGGTGCGCTCCTCGATGAGCCGCGCGAGCGCCGGCGGCTCCAGCACCGCAACAGTTGCGCCCGCTCCGTCCAGCACGCCGCGTGTCGTGCCGGCGATCACCAATCGCCGGGCCCGCAGCCGCCCGGCCAGGTGCCCGGCAAACGTATCGGCGTTCACGTTGAGCAGCCGTCCGTCCCCTTCCACGCCGATACACGCGATCACGGGGACGAACCGATCGCCCATGAGTGTCGTCAGCAGGCGCGTGTCCCCCGCACTGCTCGGGATCCCGACGCGGCCCAGATCAACCGTCTGGCCGTCCAGGGTACGGTGTGGCGGCGCCAGATCGGCAAGACCGCATCGACCGTCCACGCCGGTCAACCCCACGGCGGCGACCTCTACGGCTGACAGCGCGGCCACGAGCCTCGTGTTGACGGCGCCCGCGAGAACCGAGACCACGACGTCCAGCGTCCGCTCGTCCGTGATGCGAAGGCCGTCGGCCTGCCGCTTGTCGATCCCGGCGCGCTTCAAGGCCGCGTCGATTTCCCTGCCGCCTCCGTGCACGATGACGATGCCGCCGGATTCCTGTCCGGCGATGCGCGCGATCGCCGAGACGACCGTCTGGAGCCGTCTCGGCTCCTCGAGCAGCTCGCCGCCCAGTTTCACGACCAGCGGGCCGTTCACAGCAGTCCGGCAGTTTCGGGGATGCCGAGCATCACGTTCATGTTCTGCACGGCCTGGCCGGACGCGCCCTTCAGCAGATTGTCGATGACCGACACGATCACCACGCGACCCGACGGGTCCACGCGCCAGCCAATGTCGCAGAAGTTCGTGTGCGCGACGTGCTTGATCTCCGGCAGCGCGGCGCCCACGAGCCGCACGAATGGCTCGCGCCCATACGCGCGTTCATAGATGCTGCCGAGCTCCTCCTCGGTCGTGCCCGGCGGCACCCGAACATAGATTGTCGCGAGAATCCCCCGATCGAGCGGCACCAGGTGCGGCGTGAAGGTGACTGAGCGGCCCAGGCCCTGCTCGATCTCGGCGCCGTGGCGATGCGCGAAGACCCCATATGCCGACAGACTGCCATGGCACTCGGAAAAGTGAGTGCGCTCGGACGGTGTCTTGCCGGCGCCCGAGACCCCAGACTTCGCGTCGACGATCACGTCGGCGCCCGCCACCAGGACACCCGCAGCGGCCAGCGGCGCCAGCGGTAGCAGCGCCGCGGTCGGGTAACACCCTGGATTGGCCACCAGCCGGGCGGTCCGTACCGCCTCGCGCTCGTGTTCGGTGAGTCCGTACGCCACGTCTGCGGGGAGCCGACTGCATCTCCGGATACCACCGCGCGCGGACGGTCTGGTCGCGCAAACGGAACGCCCCCGACAGGTCGATGACCCGAACGCCCTCGTCGATGAGTGTCGGAGCGATTTCGGCAGCCGCCATATCGGGCAGCGCGAGAAACACCAGGTCTGCTTCCCGCTTCAGCACGCCCGGTGCGAGCGGCGTGATCACGCCGTCCCACAGGTGCGCGAGGCCCGGAAGCCGCCGGGCCGACGAGGCGGCACCCGAGGAAGTCGCCAGGGTGAGCCGCACCGAGGGATGGCGGACCAGCAACCGGAGCAGCTCCTGGCCGGTGTACCCGGTGGCGCCCGCGACCGCGACGCGCGCGACCGCGCCCGCCGTGTCGGCGGCCCCTCGTGCGGCGCCCGGGTTCGTAACCGTATGCATCAGGAAGCATACTTATACATCAAAAACGCGATCGGATCAATGAAGATCCGATGAATATTCGATGCCCTGGCATGCAGAAATCGTGTATCCTGAATCGTCCGCTCCGATGAAAGCCCGCCGCCAAGCGCTGATTCTGGAACTGATCGACCGCGAAGCGCTCCATAGCCAGGAGCAGCTGCGCCGCCGGCTCCATCAGAATCGGTTCGAGGCGACACAGGCCACGATTTCGCGCGACATCAAAGAGCTCGGACTCGTCAAGCGCTCCGGCGACGGGGCCTACCAGCGGCTGGGGGCGGAGGCGGCGAGTCCTGCCGCGGTGTTGCTGGCGCTGGAGCGCGCGGCCGCCGAATTCCTGCGGCGGGTCGACCGCGTCCAGCAGCTGGTCGTCGTCCGCACGGGAATCGGCCAGGCGCAGCCGCTGGCGATTGCGATCGATCGCGCGCAGCTGCCGGAGGCGGTGGGCACGATTGCCGGCGACGACACAATCCTGGTCATCGCGCGCGATGACCGTCGTGCCGCGTCGCTCGTCAAGCGTCTGGAGAGGTATGCGGGGATGTGATTCGACGCTCACCGCGAAGTCGCGGAGAGCACGACGTTCTGTTCATGCAACGGCAATCCTTTGCGTACGCCGGTTGTGCGGGGCTGCTCGTCGGCTTCGAGTCGTCGTGGTTCCCGGTGGCTTGGTTGGGAGCATCTGATGCAACGAATCGTCCTGGCGTACTCCGGCGGGCTCGACACGTCGGTGGCGATTCCCTGGCTCAGGGAACAGTACCGCGCGGACATCATCGCCGTGACGATGGATCTGGGACAGGGGAAAGAGCTCGAGTCCGTGCGCGACCGCGCGCTGGCGGCGGGCGCCGTGCGGGCGCACGTGCTCGATCTGCGCGAGGAGTTTGCGCGTCTCTACATCCTGCCGGCGCTGAAGGCCGATGCGCTGTACGAAGATCGGTACCCGCTGGCGACGGCGCTCGGCCGGCCGCTCATCGCGCAGAAACTCGTCGAGATCGCCGACATCGAGCGCGCGGCGTCCGTCGCGCATGGCTGCACTGGCAAGGGGAACGATCAAGTGCGGCTCGACCTCACCACGCGAGCCCTCCGGCCGGATCTCAAGGTGATCGCACCCGCACGCGACTGGGGAATGACGCGGCTCGAGGAGATCGAATATGCGCGGAAGCGCGGAGTGGAGGTGCCGGCCACGGCCGAGAGTCCGTACAGCACCGACGCCAACATCTGGGGCCGATCGATCGAATGTGGCGTTCTCGAAGATCCGTGGCATGAGCCCCCGGCAGACATCTACAGGCTGACGAAGGCTCCCGAGGAGTGCCCGGCGGAGCCCGCGTACGTGGAGATCGCGTTCGATCGCGGCGCACCCGTCGCGGTGAACGGCGTCGCGATGCCGCTGCTGGATCTCATCGCGAGCCTCGGCACCATCGCAGGCGCGCATGGCGTCGGCCGCATCGACATGGTGGAGAACCGCCTGGTCGGGATCAAGTCGCGCGAGATCTACGAGGCTCCCGCCGCGACTGTGCTCCACACCGCTCACCGGGAGCTGCAGCAGCTGGTCATCTCCAGAGACCTCGAGCGCTTTGCGCGGCTTGTCAGCGGCCACTATGCCGATCTGATCTACAACGGCCTGTGGTTCACGCCGCTGCGCGAGGCCCTCGATGCGTTCGTGGAGAAGGTTCAGGAGCGAGTGACCGGTGTCGTGCGCCTCAAGCTGTTCAAGGGCGACTGTCATGTCGTCGGTCGCAAGTCGCCCTGTGCGCTGTACGACCAGGGGCTCGCGACGTACGAGGCCGGTGACACGTTCGATCACGGGGCGGCGCTCGGCTTCATCAAGATCTATGGCCTGCCGGCGGAACTGGCCGCGCGCAAGGCGCCCTCCGCCCGGAAACGGTCGCTGGTCGCCAAATGACGACACTCTGGTCCGGGCGTTTTGAGCACGCACCCGACGCGGCGGCCTTCGAATGGGGCTCCTCGTTCAGCTTCGATCGCCGCTTGTTCGAAGATGACGTAGCCGGGAGTATCGCGTGGGCGCGGGCGCTGGGTCGTGCCGGTGTTCTGTCGCGTGACGAGGCGCGGCAGATTGAGGTGGCGCTCGCAGACATTCTCCAGCGCGGACGCTCTGACGCGACCTTTGTCGATGGCCCGGACGAAGACGTTCACAGCTTCGTCGAGCGGCTTCTCGTGGAACGGCTCGGAGATTCCGGCCGCCGGCTGCACACGGGCAGATCGCGCAACGAGCAGGTATCGGTCGATCTCCGCCTGTACCTTCGCCGCCGGATCCCGCTGCTCAGACGGGGCCTCGAACGGGTGATCGCGGCGCTCATCGGCCAGGCTTCGGCGGCGGGCGATGCCCTGATGCCGGCGTTCACGCATTTTCGGCCCGCGCAGCCGGTGCTCGTGGCGCATTTCTTTCTCGCGCACGTCGCCTCACTCAGGCGCGATCACGAACGCTTCGCGGCCGCCATGGCCGAGGCCGACGCGCTGCCGCTCGGTTCGGGCGCGATCGCGGGCACCAGCTACGACATCGACCTCCAGGCCCTGGCGCGCGATCTCGGCTTCTCCCGAGTCGTCGCCAACAGCATCGACGCCTCGTCGGACCGTGATTTCGCGGCCACGTTCCTCTACGCCTCCGCGCTGACGATGGTGCACCTGAGCCGGCTGGCCGAGGATTTGATCATTTTCTGTGGGGACGCGCACGGGTTCTTCGAGCTGTCCGATGCCCTCAGCACCGGCAGCAGCATGATGCCGCAGAAGAAAAATCCCGATCCTCTGGAGCTCGTGCGTGGGAAGACGGGGCGGGCGCTCGGGCATCTAGGGGCGCTGCTGACCACGATGAAGGGCCTGCCGAGCGGCTACAACAAGGATCTGCAGGAGGACAAGCAGGCGGTGTTCGATAGCGAGGACACGGCACATGGCAGTCTGGCGGTCGTCACGTCAGTGGTCGACGGCTTGACCCTCAATCGGTCACGCGCCGAGGCTGCGGCGTCCGGCTTGTTGCTTGCCACCGACGTGGCGGACTATCTGGTGGGCCGGGGGCTGCCCTTCAGGCGCGCCCATGAGGTCGTCGGTGCCCTCGTGAGAAAGCTTGTTGCAGAGGGCCGGGCGTTCGAATCGCTCAGGCTGGATGAATGGCGGGAGGCAAGCGACCTGTTTGGCGCCGACATTGCCGACCGGGTCATCGCGCGTGTCTCCGTGGCGGCCAAGCGCACTCCACAGTCGACGGCTCCATCCGCGGTGCGTGAGGCGTTGACCGAGGCGCAAGCGTGGCTTGGGCGGTTTGCAGGGTAATTCATCTGCGGCTTGCCACCTAGAAACGAGCTCTGCTAAGATTGCCTCCGCCCTTCGCGAATCCTTATCCCGCCAGCGAGGTTCCTTCGGGAGTTTCTGATGCAGCAGCGCCAGCTTCGGCTTGGTGACATTCTGGACGATTATTGTCCTCGCGAGCGCCGGGTCACGAACCACGCGGTCGTTGCCATGGTCGACGCCGACGTGAAGCAGACCCGATGCACGACATGCGACACCGAACACGACTACAAACACGCCAAGGTGCCCCGCCAGCGTCGGAAAACGAACACGCCCCCGGCCTTGTACGCCCAGGTCCTCGCAGGCGGCCCGAAGCGGGTCGTGCACGAGTCGCCGGCGGCTGACCTTTCTGACGAGGCCATAGCGGAAAGCGCCCCTGTTGTCGAGCCGCCGTTGGCGGCTGCAGAGTCCGAGACACCCGAGGTCGTCGCGGAATCGGTCGAAGATCAGGACGAGGTCGAGCGGAGCGACGATGGCGAGGACGGTCCCGTGCACAGACCCCTCATTCGGGCCACGCTCCCGCGGCAGGAAGGCCAGCCGCCGCCTCCGCGACAGGGTCCGGATTTCACGATTCGCCAGCCAGGCGGGCGGCCGCATCGATTCCGTTCGCGCCAGCAGCCGGGGGGCCAGCCATTCCAAGGCAACCGATCCGGCGGTGGAAGCATGGGCGGTCCGACGCGCGGGGGCATGCCGCGGCAGAACAATGGCCGTCCACCGATGACGTCGCGCTCCCTCAGCCGGCACGGTCAGCAAGGCAGAAAGCGTTCCAAGTAAAGCGGGCTGCTGTCTTCAGCTACCAGCCCCCAACACTCGGCTGTCCGCCACCAGCTCGCAGCCATCAGACGTGAGCCATGTCCAGTCTTGCCGGCAAGCACGGTCTCGTCGTGGGTGTCGCCAACAAGCGATCGATTTCCTGGGCTATCGCCGAGGCGGCCCAGGCGGCAGGTGCGCGGATCGCGCTCACCTACCCGAGCCAGCGCCTCGAAGAGAACGTTCGGGAGCTCGCGGCGAAACTGGACAACCCGCTGGTCCTGCCGTGTGACGTCACCAGCGATGAACAAATTGCGGAACTGCCAGCGGCGCTGGACCGCGAGTTCGGCGGCCTCGACTTCCTTGTGCACGGGGCGGCGTTCGCCCGGCGCGAGGAGCTCGACAATCGATTTGTCGAAACGACGCGCGAGGGTTTCCGGGTGGCGCTCGACGTGAGCACCTATTCGTTCATTGCGCTTGCGCGCGCCGTTCGGCCGCTGATGGAGCGCCGCGGCGGCGGCAGCATCCTCACCCTGACGTATCTGGGGAGTCAGCGCGTCTTCACCAATTACAACGTCATGGGCGTCGCGAAAGCCGCGCTGGAAGCGTCGGTGCGATACCTCGCCGCCGACCTGGGTCCGCAGAACATTCGGGTGAACGCCATTTCCGCCGGCGCGGTCAAGACACTGGCGGCGGCGGGCATCTCCGGATTTTCGAGCATCTTGCAGGTGTACCGCGATCGCGCGCCGCTGCGGCGCAGCGTCGATCAGAGCGAAGTGGCTGACACGGCGGTATTCCTGCTCGGGCCCGGCTCGCGTGCCATCACTGGCGAAGTGGTCATGGTGGACGCGGGATTTCACGCCGTCGGCATGTAGCCACTCGAACGACGCTCAGTGCTCGAATGAGAGTCACCCCCAGGCGCCTGCGCGGCGCTGTGCTCCGGCTGGTGCGCCGACGGGCGCTGTCAGCCGGGCTCGGCTTCGCGCTCGCAGCCCCTGCCGCATGGGTGCAGGTCTCGGGACGCGGAGCCTGGTGGGTGGAGGGCCTCAGCCTCGTGGCGGGCGCCACCGGCATTGCGCTCATCTGGACCGGTATCGCCGGCCTCGGACCCGACTGGGTTGACGACGACACGTGAGAGACCAGAAAATCTGAAATCTGAATTCAGACTTCAGATTTCAGACTTCAGGTTTTCAAAGGATCCCGATCGCCGATCGCCGCAGCTCGATATCGGTGACGCCGCCGGACGCCGCCGACCGCGGTTGATCGTCAGGGGTCGCGCTGTCGCCTGGCCCCTGCCGTTTGCGTCGGGTCTTGTCCCGGTACATCCGGCTGTCCGCCGTCGCGAGCAGTGTCTCGTAGGACTCGCCGTCGTGAGGGAACACCGCGGCGCCCACGCTGATGGCCAACGGCAGGATCTTGCCCGGCCGCGGCTCGAACAGCAGGGTGTCCACCGACCGCTGCAGTTCCAGCCGTTTGCCTTCCGCCTCCTCACCGCCGCACCCCGACAGCACCACGATGAACTCGTCGCCCGCGTAGCGCACGCAGATGTCGTACGGCCGGATTGTCGTGCGGAGCGCAACCGAGACCTCACGGAGCGCCCGGTCGCCGATGTGGTGGCCGTACGTATCGTTGATGTCCTTGAAGTTGTCGAGGTCCATGACGAGCAGCGAGACCTCGGACTTGAGCCGTGTGGCGCGCGCCAGCTCGCGCGTCAGGTGCATGAACATGAACCGCGTGTTCGGCAGCGCGGTGAGCGCGTCGGTAAGCGAGTCTTCCTGGGTCTGTTCGAAGACGACTGAGTTGTAGATGACGGCCGCCGCCTGCTCCGAAATGCGATCCAGCAGCCGGCGGTGATCGTCGGTGTAGATCGCGTTGTCGCTGTGATAGACCGCGATCGTGCCGATGAATCGCTCGTTGAAGATCAGCGGACAGACCAGCGCCGACTGCAGCGCCGTTCGCGTCAGGACCCCGGCTGCCTCGAAATCCGCGCTCGGCCTCGCGTTGACGAGCGGCCGGCGGTTCCGGGCCACCCAGCCCGTCAGCCCGTGCCCGTTCTTGATGGACAGCTGCTGCACGACATCGGCTTCGAGTCCGGTCGCGAATCGGCAGCGGAGCACCTCCGACTCCTCGCTGTAGAGGAAGAGGGCACAGCAAGAGAACGGCACGATGTTGCTCAGTTTCGACGAGATGAGCGCCATCGTGTCAGCCACACCGAGGCTGCTCCCCATGGCCTGCGCGATCTCGTACAAGGCGTAAATCTCGCGGTGGGCCAGCGCGATGTCCTCGAACACATTCGTGCGCGCCGGCGTTTCGTTCACCAGGCCGACCGCGGGCTGGGCCGCCGGCAGGTGCGCAGCGACGCGCGTCAGCTTGCGTGGCGGCTCCTGGCTCGCGTCCGCTTCGGCCGCCAGGACGTGATACAGGTCGACGAATGTTCGCACCACCCGGGGATCGAGCGCCTTGCCGCTCTCCTGGTGGAGCAGGCCCATTGCGGCCTCGAAGCTCATGGCCTTGTGATATGGGCGCTCCGACATCAGCGCGTCGAAATAGTCCACGACCGACAGGATGCGCGCGCCGAGCGGAATTTCCTCGCTCTTCAGCCCCGAGGGATACCCCTTCCCATCCCAGCGCTCGTGATGGCTCAGAATCAGCGGGGCGACGGGATACGGGAACGGCACGCCGCTGATGATCTCGGCACCGATCTGCGGGTGGATGCGGATCTTCTGGAACTCCTCCTGCGTGAGAGGACCCGGCTTCGAGAGAATGTGCTCCGGCACCGCCAGCTTCCCGATGTCGTGCAGGAGCGCCGCCGTCTTGACACCCTGGATGTCGTTGTCGCTCATCCCGAGAGCCTTGGCGAGACCCGCGGCGTACACCTGGACACGCCGGATGTGGCTCTGCGCCGTGTGATCCTTCGCGTCGATGGCGAGCGCCAGCGCCTCGATCGTGGCGAGATGCAGGTCCGAAACCTGCCGCACGTGCCGCTGCTGATCCTGGATGCGCCCGAGGTACACCTTGTACGTGCGGTAGATCAGATAGGGCGGCGCCGCGAGCAGCAACGCCAACCAGTAGCCGCCCCTGTCGATGACCGATGCGGCCAGCGCCGCCGAGCCGGCGCCGAAGAAGTAGCTCGGCGCGCTCCAGAGGAAATTCTCGTTCCAGACCCGCAGCGTTGACTGCCGTGAGGACAGGCCGATCGCCGCCGCGATGAGCAGAGTGTTGCAGATGAAGTAGGCGGTGGCCGCACCGACCAGCGGCTTCGGGATATCGGTCAGCGCGAACGGTAGTCCCGGTGGAGGGCCGCCGAGCCAGTCAAACACCAGCCCCGTCACTTTGACCGTGACGACGAGCGACGCCATGCTGAACAGCGTTCGATACATGGGTGCGTGCGCCTGCGTCCGGAACGTGCACTGAGCCCACGCGCTCGTGGCGGCGACCCACATCGTGGCATCGGCGCCGAGCAGCAGCAGCGAAGCGAAGTCCACCGCGTAAGACACCGACATGGTCGAGCCGCTTGTCGTCAGCGGGAGGATGACCTTGAAGGCGGATGCGAGCGAGGAAAGGAGCAGGAGCGCCGCGAACAGGATGAGGTTATGGATCGGGGATCGGCCGAAGACGACGAGCACCGCCGCGCCGGCGATGATCACCGCCGCGACATACAGGCGTGCTGCGGGTGGAAGACCTCTCATCGGCTGCCCCAGCGAGACTACGAGCCCAGATGCGCCCGGCCGGGGAAGCCGGCTGACACAAAATGATAAGCCAGATCACCGCCACTCTGGGCATCTGGGCTTCACGGATCGATCGAATCCGTGAAACGGCTAGCCCTCGGTGTCTCGGGCACGCCGGGAGGCGCCGGACCGCGGTTCGGGCTCGAGGCTGAACTCGAGGATCTTGCGGTACAACGTGCCTCGACTGATTTCCAGCACCCGCGAGGCCTCCTTCTTGTTCCACTGCACCGCTTCGAGCACTCGCACGATGTGGGCGCGTTCCGCCTCGGCGAGCGAGGGCAGCCGGTCGCCGCTCGGCGTCGTCGCCGGCAGAGAAGCGTGCAGGAATTCAATATCGGTGGCGCGGATATTTCGCCCGGGCGCCGACAGTGCGGAGCGCGAAACCGTGCTTTCCAGCTCGCGGATGTTGCCAGGCCACGGGTAGCTGAGAAGCAAATCGAGCGCCTCGCGCGAGAACCCCTTGCTGTCGATCGGCAGCCCTTGCGCGGCGCAGTAGCGCGACAGGAATCGTTGCGCCAGCACCGGGATGTCGACCTGCCGCTCCCGCAGCGAGGGCAGCCGGATGGCAAACGCGTTGACGCGATAGTACAGATCCTCGCGAAAGCGGCCATCGCGAACGAACTGTTCGAGGGGGCGGTTCGTCGCGGAGATCAACCGGAAATCGACCGAGATCGATTTGTGGCCGCCGAGACGTTCAAAGCGGCGCTCCTCGAGGACCCGCAGGAGCTTGGCCTGCGCAATGAGCGACATATCGCCGATCTCGTCGAGAAACAGGGTGCCGTCGTTGGCGAGCTCGAGGCGTCCTGGCTTTCGATCGTGCGCGCCGGTGAACGCGCCCTTTTCGTAGCCGAAGATCTCGGACTCGAACAGCGAGTCGGGAAGCGCGGCGCAGTTCACCGCCTGGAACTTGGCCTCGGAGCGGCGGCTCAGCTCGTGGATCATGCGGGCGACGACTTCCTTGCCCGATCCGGTCGGCCCGAGAATGAGCACCGAGATGTCCGACTTGGCGGCTGTACGGATCCACTCGAAGACAATCAGCATCTTCTCGTCGCGGCCGATCATTTCCCGAAACCGCTGCACCGAGGGCGACTGGTCTTCCGTGCTGACCGCTGCCCGCCGTTCGAGGAAATGGTCGAGCAGATCGGCGAGGGCGGTGTCGGCGGGGCGCTCAGCCGTGTATTGCGGCGGAGGGCCGGGTATGAGTCGCGCCACCCCGAAGTCGGCGAGCTCGTGGACGCAATTTTCGACGTCCAGCTTCAACCGTCCGAACGTCTGCATCAGCGCTTCGACATCGAAGGCCTCGTCCGGACGCGAATTGAGATACCGCAGGATGCCGGCGCGCAGCGGCGATTGCACTAGTGTGCGAAACCGTGTATCCGCGTCCGCCGGTTCAGTCGCTTTGACCGAAGCACCCGAGCTCGCGCGCCGTGCACTGAACGTCAGATCGTCCATATTGAGCGTAAACGTTTATCGGTCCGAGAACCTCATGAAGTTAGTTTCAGATGCCCTGAGGCGATGAGGGGGGTGTCGAGGCCGGAGGGACCGGCGCGGGACGGCGGTAGTGCTCCGTCTGGTGGCGCTCGATGAGCGCCTGCATCCTGACCGCGTCCTGCTTCCGGTGGCCGTGGCACCGGATCGGATTGGAGCCGCCGCTCGTTTCGATTCGGACGTCCGAGAAAAGCAGTCCCGTGTCAATCGAAACCGCGGAGACGTGGGCCATATGGATCGTCTTCTCTTCTCGGCCGAACCACTGCGGCGTGTAGTGCACGACGCTCGTCGGCGTGATCAGCACCTGCGTCGGGAAGAGCCGGTTGCCGCCGCTCAGACGGCTCGCCCGGAACACGTCGCCGGACGCGAAGGGTCGGCCTTTTCGCCACACCGAGACCGCGAACAACAGAAGAATCCCCGCCGCCGCCGCAACCGCCCACCAGATCCCCGTCCATTCGCTACTCACGACCGTCGATGTTAAGCTATTTTCGGCTGAACGCTTGCGTCGACCTCCGCCCTGCTCGGTTGGTCCCGGGCCTCGTCGAGCGACGACACGCTCGCGTGAAGATAGCGGCCGACAAGGAGATCGCCTCTTGCCCTACCGCGCGCCCGGCTCGCCGGGGTCTCGGAAGCCTATTCTCTCCGGAAAACCCATCCGGTACTATCGGCCCAAAGGTAGCCAGGAAATCCGCCACTTGATCGACGAAGGCTTCCAGGCGTTCAACGCGGGACGTCTATCCGAAGCGTGCCAGATCTACGCAGGAAAGATGCTGGCGCCAGAACACGACACGACGATCGGCCTGACGGTGGCGGGGGCGATGACGCCGGCCGGCATGGGCGGCTGTGTGATCGAGCTGATGGATCGGGGCCTGGTCGATTTTCTGATCTCGACCGGTGCCAACCTGTATCACGACCTCCACTACGCTCTGAATTTCACGCTGCACCGCGGGTCGCCGTTCCTCGACGACGTCCAGTTGTACGAAGAGGGCATCATCCGCATCTACGACGTGTTGTTCCCGGCCACGGTTCTTCTCGAAACCGATGCCTACATCCGTGATTTCCTGGTTCGCTCCGGGCTGAACGAGCCGATCGCGACGTCGGAATTTCACTATCGACTCGGGCGCGACTTGCTGGAGCGGTACCCCGGCTGCCAGGAGCACTCGGTCGTGGCGCATGCGGCCCTGAGCGGCGTCCCCATCTACACGTCGTCGCCCGGCGACAGCTCGATCGGCATGAACATCGCGTCCCACGAGCTGATGAACGACAGCCGCCTCATGATCGATCCGAGCAAAGACGTGAACGAAGTGTGCGCGATTGTGCTCGCCGGCGCACAGAACGGGTGCATCATCCTCGGCGGGGGGTCGCCGAAGAATTTCTACCTGCAGGCGCAGCCGACGCTCTGGGAGGTGTACGGCATTCCCAAGGGCGGCAACGACTATTTCATCCAGATCACGACTGATTCGGTGGTCTGGGGAGGGCTGTCGGGAGCGACACCGGCAGAAGCGGTAAGCTGGGGCAAGGTGAACCCGGGGGTGCTGCCCGACACGGTGGTCGCGTACTGCGACTCGACGATCGCCTTCCCGCTGTTCTGCGAATACGCGATCGGCTCACCCAACGGACGGCGTCCACGCAAAGAGCTCGTCCATCATCGCGAACGGCTCGTCGCGGAGCTCACGCGCCAGGCGAAGGCGGTCCACGAGAAGCAAAAGGTGAAAGCCTGAGATCTCAGAAGGTGAAGTCGTCGGCGACGTCAGTTGAGGTGCTCAGACATTCAAACTCATGGGCACGTTGTCGAGCGAGCTAGCGCCGCACACCGCGCGCCTGTCGCCGCGCCCACGGATCTACGCCGACGCCAACGTGTCCGCGGGGCTTGGTCGCCTACATGCGCGTCCGTCTCGAGTGGGACGTGCTCTTCGTGATCGAGGAAGACGAGCTGCGCCGAGCTCCTGACCAGAAGCACTATCAGCTGGCTCAGCAGCTTCGCCGGACGCTCGTGACGATGGACCGGGATTACCTGGACGACCGCCGGTTCCCGCCGGATCAGGGCGGGGGCGTGCTTGTGTTCAGCGCGCCGGACGAACGTCAGCTCAACGCGCTGTTCACGCGTGTCGACCGGGTGTTGTTTCGGCCCTCAGACGAGCCGGCGCCGGCGCTCCCGCTCGAAGGACGGAAGCTGCACGTTCACACGGACTGGGGACGGGATGGCGAGTAGTCAATTTCACTATGCATATGTTTGGCCTCGAGCTTTTCGATAACGGAGCGCTCGCCGTCTCGGCGGACGAGAACGGCGATATCGTGGCGCGGGGCCAGTCGGCGGGCAAGGACCCGGTCGCCGCCGCCTTTGCTGCCCTCGAGAAGGTCTGGTCCGTTCCAGCGGCGCCCGCCGTGGCGACAGTCAATCCGGAATCGCGAGCCTGTGTCGCCGCTCATGCAGGCGCTGACCGAACGTTTTCACGGATCGTATCGTCACCGAGCTTCCTGTTGCATCGGGGACCGCCGCGGTCATCGCCGAGGCCTGGATCGGCGCGGCAAATGGTGCCAAGGAAGTCGTGCTCTTTTCCGTCGGCGATCACGCAAGCGCCGGCATCCTTCGCCAGGGGGCGCCGGTGACCGGCGCAAACCGCCGCGCGCCCGCGATCGCCTGGCTCGCGCTCAACCCGGTCGAGCGCGAGGACTACCGCAAAATCGGATGCCTCGAAGTTGAAGTCGCCGCGCCGGGCATTGTGCGCCGTCTGATCTGGCGCGTGAAAGCCGGCGATCGCTCGCGTGTGCTCGACGCGGTCGGCGGCGACTTCGCCGGCGATCTCGATCGAGCACGTGCTTGCGGGCGCGCGCGACGGGGACGGCGTCGCCATCTCGGTGATGCGCGACACGGCGAAGTACCTCGGCATGGCAGCGGCCAACCTCGTGGCCATCGCCGACCCCGAGGTGCTCGTCCTCGGCGGCATGATGGCATCGGCTGCCGACCTTTTGCTCGAGCCGGTGCGAGTCGAGCTCGGGCGACGGCTGCCCGACCTGATGAGACAGGCGTTGACGGTCGTGCCTGCGAGCCTCGGCGAGGATGCCCCCGCTCTCGGTGCGGCACGACTGGCCTCCGCCGCCGCGGCATGATCGTTCTGTCAGGCGCCGAGCTCGTGCTGCCTGACCGCATCCTTTCGCCAGGCACGCTCGTCATCGATCAGCGGCCGCATCGTCGACATCCGGCCCGGCGCCGTCCAGACGGGGTCCGGTTTCGCTTTTCACGGACACTACATCGTCCCCGGCTTCGTTGACGTGCACGTCCACGGGGTCGAGGGTGTCGACTCGCTGCAAGCCGGCGATGCGGTCTCGTCCATCGCCGCGCGCCTGACGCGTTACGGCGTCACCGCGTTCTGCCCGACCACGGTCGCCTGCTCGCCTGAAGCGCTGCGCCGTGTCCTGGAGCAGGTCAGGCGTGCGCGCGAGGCGCCGGCTCCGGGCGCCGCGCGTGTTCTGCCAGCTCATCTGGAAAGCAATTTCATCAACCCCGAATACAAAGGCGCGCAGCCCGCGGCATGTCTTCGCAGTCCCCGTGCCGCCCTCGACGCGTGGTCCGAGCGCGACGCTCCGGTGGCGAAACGTGGCCGCGGGAGCGGCCTGCCCTTCGACGCCGGTCACATCCTGCGTGAAATCGAGCGCGCTGCCCCCGATGTGGGCATCGTGACCCTTGCGCCGGAGCTCGACGGCGGTCTCGAACTTATCGCGTGGCTCGTGTCGCGGGGCCACCGTGTCTCGCTTGGTCACTCGGCGGCCACCTACGACGAGGCGATGTCGGCTATCGGCGCAGGGGCGCGGCACGCGACGCACCTGTTCAATCGCATGCCGCCGCTCGGCCATCGCTCGCCCGGCCTCGCCGGCGCGATCCTCGAGGCCGAGGAGGTCGCAGCGGAGATCATCTGCGACGGTTTTCACGTGCACCCAGCGCTCGTGCGTACCGCGGTTGCCGCCAAGAGGCCGTCACGGGTGCTTGCGATCACCGACGGCACAGCGGCATCCGGGCTGCCGGCCGGCGGGACTGTTTCGCTCGGCGACGAGACCATTTCCATCGGGGAAACGGCCGCGTTTCTCCGCGACGGCACCCTGGCAGGCAGCGTGCTGACGATGGATGGCGCGTTCCGGATGCTGGTGGAACGAGCAGGGTTATCCCTCGTTGATGCAGCCACAATGTGCGCGACCACGCCGGCGCGCGAACTGGGCCTCGTCGGCCATGGTGTGCTGGCAGTCGGACGGTATCGCCGACGTGGTGATTCTGGACCGGCGGTTGTCGGTGGTGCAGACCTATATCGGCGGGCAGCTTGCGTCACGCACGCAGGCCTGAAATCTGAGCGCCCGAACGTGGCGTCTGATCGGACCTCAGGTCTCAGATGTCAGACTTTCCATGTCGACATGCCGCCGGTTTGCGTAGACGGTTGGATCCGGCACGCCAGCGTCCCGAAATGCGTCGTGGCGCTCGCGGCACTTGCTGCACACGCCGCAGTGCGTGGGCTGGTGCGGGAGGAGCGGAAAGGACCGGATTCATGCACGACAGCGTGAGATCGAGCGGCAGTGCGAGGGCGACACCGCGGCGTATCACGTCGGCCTTGCTGAGGGTCGCATAAGGCGCATCGATCTGCAGCGCGTGCTCCAGACCGATCGACAGCGCCGATGCCATCGCCGATCGGAAGACCGGCGTCGCGTCTGGAAAGGGGTTGTGAGCGAGTGTGCCAAGAACCAGCCGTCCGATGTGCGCCGTCGCGCAGTAGACGCCAGCCTTGCTGAGCAGCACGATATTGCGTCCAGGAAGATACACGTCCTGGTCGGCGGTGTGGTAGCCGGGAGGCCGTCCCTCGAGGGCCCAATGCCCGGAGGGATAGACGTCGGTCATGTCGACGGCCAGCGCCGCGAGGGGCTGGACGCTCGGTCCGAGTGCCCCGCTCTCGAGCAGGCGGGCGATCGTCCGGCGCTCGGCATCCTCCCACGCCAGCCCCACGCTCACGTAAATCGGCTGCACGCGTCCGCGTGCCGCCTCTTCCGCCACGAGCACCGCGCTGTCGAGGCCGCCGGAGAACAGGACTGCCGTCTGCATTGGATAATTGGGTGATTGGGTAATCTGGTAATCTGAGACGTCGCGCCGATTCCCAATTACCAGATTACCAAATTACCCAATTACCCAATTACCCGATTACCCAATGTACTCCGTCACCAAGCGCATCGACTTCTGCTACGGGCACCGTCTGCTCGATTACGACGGTATCTGCAAGCATCCGCACGGCCACAACGCGGTCGCGGAGATCGAGGTGCGCACCGACGAGCTCGACAACCGCAACATGGTCTGCGATTTCAGCGAAATCAAGCGCATCGTGAAGGGGTGGATCGATCGCGAGCTCGATCACAAGATGGTGCTGCGCCAGGACGATCCGCTCGTCGCCCCTCTCAAGCAGCTGGGCGAGCCGATGTATCTGCTCGAGAGCAATCCAACCGTCGAACGCATCGCGCGGCTGATTTACGACTACGCGAGCGAACAAGGTCTGCCCGTCGTGCGAGTGACGGTGTGGGAGACGCCGACGTCGTTCGCCGAGTACACGGGATCGTAGAGGATTGCCCCGCCTTCTCGTGTTCGACCTCGACGGCACGCTGGTCGATTCCCGGCGCGATCTCGCGGAATCCGCGAATGCGCTGCTCGCGGAGCACGGATGTGCGGCGCTGCCAGAGGAGGCCATCGGAGCGGATGGTCGGCGACGGCGCGGCGACGCTCGTGGCGCGCGTGTTCGGGGCGGCAGGCAGAGTGCCTCCTCCGGATGCGCTCGCTCGCTTTCTCGCGATCTACAACAGCCGACTGCTGAAATTCACGCGCGCGTATCCGGGCATTCACGATGCGCTGGCGGCTCTTGGTGCCCTGGCGCGCGCTCGCCGTGCTGACGAACAAGCCGCGGCAATCGACGTGCGAGATTCTGGATGGCCTCGATCTCGCGCGGCATTTTCCGCCCGCACAGGTGCTCGGCGGCGACGGCCCGTTTCCGCGCAAGCCCGATCCGTCCGGGCTCCGTCACCTCATCCGCGAGGCCGCGAACGACTCCAGACGACACGACGATGGTCGGCGACTCCGTGATTGACTGGCGGACAGCGCGCGCTGCCGGCACGCACGTGTGCCTCGTGCGGTACGGGTTCGGGTTCGAAGGAGTTCCGATCGGCGACTTGGACGCAGATGATCGAGTGGTCGATTCTCCCGCCGCGCTTCTGGCCTGCCTGTCGGAAACCCCTTATCGGCCGAAAGGCCGATCCTAGCAAGGTTCGCGGAAACGGCAGCGTATGCGAGGCAGCTCAAGAGCGCTGAATTTCGACGAGCAGTTTGGACGCGGCCCGAGCCCCGATGGTGATCGACGCGCGACTCTCGCTCCGCAGCTTGACGGAATCGGCTGCCGCGTCGCGCGCTTCGACCTCAATCGGCTGGCCCGGCTTCAAACCGTGTTTCTCGATGAAGCGAAGGAACGCCGGGTCCTGGTCTGCGATGCGCGTGACTCTGAGCGGCGTGTCAATCGGGCAGGTGAGGAGGCTTTCGAGATGGCGAGGCGTAATGGTCCCCTCGGCCGTGGGAATGGGATCGCCGTGCGGATCCTGCGTCGGACGACCGAGCATCTCGTCAATCCGTTCGATGAGACGTTCCGACACGACGTGTTCGAGCTGCTCGGCTTCCTCGTGCACCTCCGCCCAGCTCATGCCCATCACCTGCACCAGAAAGAGCTCGACCAGACGATGCCGCCGCAGCACGCGGCCTGCCAGCTTTTCGCCGCCCGACGTCAAGCGCACGCCGCTGTAAGGTTCGTATTCGGCGAGCCCTGCTTCCGCCAGCGCCTTCACCATCGTCGTCGCGGTGCCCGGCGTGACGCCGAGCGCTGCGGCGACCTGGCCCATCGGCACCAGGCGGTCGTCGCCGGTCAGAGCCGACTGGCCCTGATGGATGGCCTTCAGGTAGTTTTCGACCGTACTCGACGGAAACATGCAGCGAGTATTATGCGTCGGGTTGTCAGGGCGTTGACAGTCTAGTTCGGACAGTTGACAGTTCACAGTTGACAGTCAAAGGGCCTTGCAGAGTTGAACGCGAAGAGTTCACCGCTTCCCAGCCGACGGCGACGACCGACTGTCAACTGTCAACTGTCAACTACCCTGCTATGAGTGTTTCCGATCAAATCGCAACGCCTGAAGGCAAGCGCCGGTACGTCCGATCGCTGTTTGCGACCATCGCCGATCGCTACGATCTCATCACCGTGGTGTTGTCGTTCGGCCTGGATCGACGCTGGAAGCGGCGCCTGGTCAATCTCGCGGCGCCTCGGCCCGGCGATCTGGCGTTGGATCTGGCCACCGGGACCGGCGACATCGCGTTCGCGATTGACAGGCCGCTGCCGGCGGGTCGTCGGCCTCGATGTGACACCGCGGATGATCGAGCTGGCGAAGGCGAAAGCCTGGATGAAGACGCCGCGCGCTTCGGATCTGCCGGCCTTTCTCGTTGGCGACATGATCGCATTGCCCTTTCCAGACGCCTCCTTCGACCTCGTGACGACCGGTTACGGCCTGCGCAACGTCCCGGATCTTCCGGCGGCGATCGACGAGATCCGGCGTGTGCTCAAGCCGGGCGGCCGGGCGCTTTCGCTCGACTTCAACCGCCCGTCGAATGCTCTGGTACGGGCGCTGTATCTGCAATACTTGACGATGGTTGGTGGTGCCCTCGGCTGGATCCTGCACGGCGACCCGGACACGTATCGGTACATTCCGGCCTCGATTCGCAGCTATCCCGGCGCGGCGGGCGTCGCGCGGCTCATGGAGGTCCGGGGATTCACGCGCGTCCGGCACTCGCGGGTGCTCGGCGGCCTGATGGCGATTCATCAGGGGTACAAGCCATGAGATCGCAGATTGCAGGTTTATGTGACCGATCAATCTGAAAATTCAATCTGACATCTGCAATCCGAAAGCTGCAATTTGAAGTCGATGAGACTCGATACCTCGAACTGGTCGGGCGAAGGCACTTTCACGCAGGCCCTCATCGATTGCCTCCAGCGACTCGATGCGATCGAGCTCGTGCGGGTCGAGGACGCGCCAGCGAGCCGCTCGGAGGCCGACTACAATTTCATCAGCAACGAGATCTTCGTGGCGTTCGCGACCGAGGCACGCGAGGAGCGTGTGAAGCGGTTCGGATTCCTGCCCTCGACGCGCACCGTTCTCTCCAAGCGCCTGAGCATTCCGGGCCTCGAGCAGGCCCTGACCGCGGCTCCAGAAATCGGTGCGCCCGACTACGCCGACGACGGCCTCCTGCAGTACCTGCGGTCCGAGCGCATTGTCCCGCCATATCAGACGAAGGGGTACAAGCTGGTGGAACTCGTTCGGTTATATGAGGTTGGGGCCGAAAGGCGGTCCTAATGGTCGGCCCCGATCGGGCCGATATTGAAGGGTGCGTGAGTCTCGTACCCTCCCTCCTCCAGGCGATCGTCCGCATCGACGGCGAAGCGCTCGTCATGCACGTCGGCGACAAGCCGTACGTCGTGTCGCCGACCGGCCAGGTCGATCTCGCGACGCGTGGTCTCACTTTCGACGCCGTGAGCGGCATCGTCAATCAACTGCTTCCGCTCGAGTCGCAACGCGCGCTCGACGAATTCGGCGCGGCGCAGTTCGAGCTGCCGCCGGTGCCGGAGTTTCCAGGCGAGCACTTCACCGTCGTTGTGGCCCGTGGGGGCGACGATGTGTGGGCCGAAATCAGACGGCGACGGGTCCCGGACGAGGATCGGGTGCCGATGGAACTGTTCGGGACCTCCCGGAGCGAAGGCGGCGGGCGGGCGTCCGGTCGTTCACACATCGGCGATCCGACCTCCGGGCGCGACACGGTCCGTGATCCTGTCGCGATCCCCAATTCCGAGGTTGGTCTCCACGCCGCTGGTCCCGCCGAGGAGACGGATCCGACGATCTCAGGCTGCCTGACGCCGAGGAGCTCTGGCCGGGTCAGAGCGCGCCGCCGGGCGAAAACGGCGAGACCCACGAGCCGGAATCGACGCCGGGCCCGCCGCTCGTCGGTATGGCTCCGCCGAATCTTCGCTCGCCGGTCATCCAGCACCTGTCCGGCCTCAGCAGCCCGGAGTTCCATGACAGCTGACGCCGGTCGAGCAGTTACCGTCGCCTCCGAGCCCGATTGCGCCACCCGTGTCCCGGCGCAGCCCGCCCGAAAGGCCGGCGCCAGTTTTGCCGCCGTCAGCGACGGTCGTGCCGTCGCCGGTCGCGAGCGCAGCAGCCGCTCCGAGCCGGTTGCGCACCCGTCGTTGCGGCTGCCTGCGCAGCACGCAACCCCGGCTCGCCGGCGCCAGCGACGTCGTGCCGCCGTCGGTCGCGGCCCGCATGCTGTGCCGCCGGCTCCGGACGGACTCGGCTGGCATCGCGTCTGGCTGCCGCCGGCTCCACGATCGCGGCATTCGCCGTCCGTCAGGCTTCCGTCCCCAGCGCGGTATTCGCCCCAGGGCCGGGGGCATTCGTGCCGCTGCCGCCGGCATTCGCGCCCCCACCGGCGGAAGAATTCGGTCCCGCCGGCCGAGACATTCGCGCACTCAGCTCCGGCTCCCTCGCCGTTCGCGCCCCAGCCGCAGCCGGCCGTGGTGCTGCCGATGGCCCGTAATCCGATCCGGTCCGATGTGCCGCCGCCGCTCGCTGAGCAGGCTCTGGCTGGCCTCGACCGCCTGCTCCGTTTGGCGGCGGCCCGGGGGGCCTCGACGCTCTATCTCTCGTCGGCCTCGCGTCCGTCGGTCCGGGTCGACGGCGAAGTGCAGACGCTCGACGGCGCACCCAGTTCTCGGACCGAACGATGTCGAATCGCTCCTCCTGACGCTGATGCCGGAGCGCAACGCCGAGGCGCTGCGGACTGGCGGCGACCAGCGAATGGATCTGCGATCTGCCGGACGTCGGACGCGTCCGGTGCATGAGCTTCCGCGATCATCGCGGGACGGGCGGCGTCTTCCGCATGATGCCGGTCCGCGCCGTGACCGCCGAGCAGCTTGGCCTGTCGCGCGAGATTCAGTCGCTGGCGATCGAGCCGGAAGGCCTGGTGCTGGTTGCCGGTCCGCGCTCGAGCGGCAAGCGGACGCTGTTGTCGGCGCTCGTCGATCTGATCAACCGTGTCCGCCGCGACCACGTGATCACGATCGAGAAGGAGATCAATGTCGTCCACGAGCGCATCGGCTCGTTCATCAGTCAGCGGGAAGTCCACGGCGGCAGCGACGAGCTGCTCGTCGTCGCGCGTGCGGCGCTGCGCGAAGACCCGGACGTCCTTGTCCTCGAAGAGCTCCGGAGCGCGGCGGTGATGAACCTCGCGCTCGACGCGGCCTCGTCGGGCCAGCTCGTCATCGGCGGGCTGCCGGCACCCGACGCCGCCGGCGCGATCGATCGCATCATCGATCTCTATCCGCCGGAGTACCGACGGCAGGTGCAGCTGTCGCTGGCGCAGAATCTTCGCGGGGTCGTTTCCCAGGTGCTGCTCAGAAAGACGGGCGGCGGCCGTCTGGCCGCGAGAGAGGTGCTGATGAATACGCCGGCCGTCAGAAGCATCCTCGCCGAGGGCAAGACGTCGCAGCTGCCGCTGGCCATCGAAGGCGGACGCGCGCACGGGATGGTTCCTCTCAACGACTGGCTCGTCGGGTACGTTCAAAGCGGAGCGGTCGACGTTCGCGAGGCGTACAGACGAGCCGTCGATCGGGCAGGATTCCTCGCGCTGCTCAAACGGCAAGGGCTCGACACGTCCGCCATCGAGCGATTTGGCGTAGCGCGGATTCCGCGAGTCTCACGTGATCCTGAACTCTCACGTCTCACGTTCCGTCAGCTTGAGACTTCAGACTTTCTTTATTTCTCCACAAACGGTTCCAGCTCTTTCAAGAGAAAGCCGAGCACCTGCTGTTCGGTGAGGTTTCGAACCGGTCCTTCCGCGACAGGCCGCTCTGATTCCAGAACCCGCCGGCCGCGGGCCCGGCGGCTGTGGCCCATGACGATCGGGTCTTCGCCCGTCGTGTCGAGCGTGATCTCGATGAAGTCGTCGGCGTTCTTCTCGGACATGAGTCGTACGCTGCCGCCTGGCGTGAACACGTCGAACGGGTACCCCTGCACCTTCAGGACGTTGGCAACCTGCCTGAAAAGGGGGATGGCAACCTGCTCGAGGAATACGACGAACTCCCGCGACGCTTCGTCGACATGCGTCCGGCGATCCACCGCCGCGCGTTTTGCGCGCTCGATCGTTTCGGTCAGGTGCCGTCTTACTTCGGAGATTTCCATCAGACGACCTTCTTGGCGCGCAAATCGGCGACCTCGCGGTCGCTGAAGCCGAGGTCCGTGGTCAGCACCGAATCTGTGTGTTGGCCGAGCGTCGGCGGCGCGGCGCCGATCACCCCGGGCGTGTCCGACAACTTGACCGGCGTGCCGAGCGTCCGCAGCGTGCCGAGCGACGGATGCTGCACGTCGGCAATCATGTCCCGCGCTGCGAGCTGCGGATCTGAAAATACCTCATGCAGGTCGCGGACCGACCCGGAGGGGACGCCAGCCGCTGTCAGCCGCGCGATCCAATCAGCGCGCGGCCGGGTCGACCAACAGCGCATCGAGCATTGGCTTGAGCTCGGCGTAGCCTGTCACGCGCTGGCGATTCGTCTTGAATCGTTCGTCGGGCTCGAGCCCGGTGACGGTGCAGAAGCGCTGCCACTGTTCGTCGTTTCCGACCGCGATCACGAAGTCGCCATCGGAGGCCGCGAAGGTCTCGTACGGGACGATGGTCGGATGCCGGTTGCCCATCCGGGACGGCGCCGATCCGGTCGCGAAATAGATGCCGGCTTGGTAGCTCAGAAGCGCGGCAACCGAATCGAGCATCGCGATGTCGACAGCCTGACCGCGTCCTGTACGCTCGCGCGCGAAGAGTGCCGTCGTGATGCCCTGGGCCGCGAACATTCCCGACACGATATCGACGATCGCGACGCCGAGGCGGAACGGCGGGCCGTCGGCTGCGCCCGTGATGCTCATCAGCCCGCCTTCGGCCTGCATGATGGCGTCGTACCCCGGCTCGGGACGTCGCGGTCCAGTCTGCCCGAAGCCGGAAATCGAGCAATAGATGAGCCGCGGATGACGCGGCGACACCGTGGCGTAGTCGAAGCCCAGCCGGGCCAGCGTGCCGGGCCTGAAGTTCTCGACGAGCACATCCGCCTTCGCGATCAACCGCTCGAGGACCTCGCGGCCGGCCGGGTGCTTGAAATCGAGCGCGACGCTTTCCTTGTTGCGGTTGATGCTCAGGAAATACGCGCTTTCGCCGTCCAGGAACGGCGGTCCCCACCCGCGTGTGTCGTCGCCTTTGCCGGGCTGCTCGACCTTTATGACCCGCGCGCCCATGTCGGCGAGCAGCATCGTGCAATACGGTCCCGAGAGGACGCGGGTCAGGTCGAGAACGGTGATACCTTGAAGGGGCGTCATATATGGTTCGTACCGAGGCGCCGGTCCTGGTGTTTGCGGGCAGCGCCTGACAGAGCTGTGAACAGGTGAAAGAGTTTCTTTCACGCGCCGGCGTCGTCTTCACCGCCCTCAATGTTGACGAGGACGATGGCGCCTACGACGCGCTCATCGCGCGCGGGTTCCGTACCGTCCCGGTCACCATTATTGGCGTCCGCGCCGTGCAGGGGTACGACCCGATCGCGCTTCAGCTCGCGCTCGATGAACCTTGAGCCGCCAACGCATGCCCTTGCGCCGTATCCGCCCCCAACGCGTGGCTCTACTATACTCACGCTCCGGGCGCGCATGTCGCCTTCGCGGTCCGTGCGGTCGCTCGCGAGCGGCAGCACGATGAGTCCCGAGGCTGCGCCCGAACTCGCCCGCATCCCGCCCGGCGACTTCCTCATGGGCGCGGCCGACGGAGAAGACGATGAACGGCCGGTCCATGCGGTGTACGTCAGCGAGTTTTTCATCGGACGTTTTGCGGTCACCCAGGACGAGTACGCGCGTTTCGTGCGGGCCACCGGTTACCCTGCACCCGCGGTCCGCGAGCTGCCGCTGATTGCGGCCGGCGGCCGCGACACCGTGTTCAGAGAGCTGGCCGCGCCGTACGTCTGGACCGACGGCCAGCCTCCGGCCGGCCGCGGGAGCCATCCAGTCGTCCTTATCAGATATGAGGACGCGGTCGCCTATTGCTCATGGTTGTCCCAGGCGCTCGGCCGCGTTGTCCGTCTGCCCACGGAAGCCGAATGGGAAAAAGCGGCGCGCGGAGGCGTGGAGTCAGCGATACCCCTGGGGCGAGGACTGCGATCTCTCGAGATGCAACTTTCTCGTCGATGCGGCGACGAAGTCCCTGCGTGGCACACGGCCGACGGACACGTATCCACCGAACGCCTACGGGCTGTACGACATGTCCGGCAACGTGTGGGAGTGGGTCTCCGACTGGTACGGCAGCGACTATTACGCGTCGAGCGAACCGCGCGATCCGTGCGGGCCCGGACCCGGTACGATGCGCATCCTCCGCGGCGGATCGTGGGTGAACGAGGATGTCGGGATGCTGCGGTGTGCGTATCGTCACAAAGCACCGCCTGACACGTACGCGTACAGCGTAGGATTTAGAATCGTATGCACAGATTGATCGCGGCCGCCCTGGCGCTCGCGTTGGTGGGGTCGGGAAGCGCCCGCCGTGTCCGCGCAGGACGTAGCGGCGCCGACGACACCCTCGATCGTCACGACGGGAGACGCCGTCGTGCGCCGCGCTGCCGATCAGGCCTTCGTCACAGTGTCGGTCGAGTCGCGCGCGCGCAATCCTCGCGACGCGCAGCGTCAGAACGCCGACACGATGACGGCGGTACAGCAGCGGATCGCCGCTGCCGGCGTTTCGAAGGACGCCGTGCGCACGCTCGGCTACCACATCCAGCAGGAGTTCGACTACGTGGACGGTCGTCGCGTGGCGAGAGGATACCTCGCGCGCAACGCCGTGGAGGTCCGCGTGGATGCGATTGACCGCGCGGGCGAGGTCCTCGATGCCGCGGTCCAGGCCGGAGCGACTTCGGTGACCTCCATCCGGTTCGATCTCAAGGATCGCGCAGCCGCCGAGCGCGAGGCGCTCCGGCTCGCCGTCGTGGATGCGCGCGCGCGTGCCGATGCGGCCGCGGCCGGCGCCGGACGGGCGGTCGACCGCGTGCTGCGGATCGAAGACATCCGCCAGGTCCGCGTCGGGCCGCCGCGTCCGATGATGGCGATGGCGCGAGAGGCCGCCGCCGACGTCCAGCAGACGCCCATCGAAGCCGGCGAGCTTGAAATTCGCGCGCAGGTCACACTCACCGTCTCGATCAAGTAGGGCCGTTCCCGCGCTCGAGCTGTTTCATGACCCGACTCGAATACGAGAAGGCCCGCCGGCTCCTGATGCGCCGGGACCCCGTGCTGGGCGCCGCCATCAAGACCATCGGTCCGTGCGGTCTCGCGGACAGACAGCGAACGGATCACCTTACCGCGCTCGTCGGCGCGGTCGTCAGCCAGCAGCTGTCCACGAAGGCCGCTGCCACGATCTTCGGACGTTTCGTCGCGCTGTTCCCGGAAAACGCGATCACCAATGCCGCCGCGATTGCCGTGCTCGACGATGCCGTTCTGCGCGGGGTGGGGTTGAGCAGGCAGAAGGTGAGCTATCTGCGCGACCTGTGCGCCCGCATCGGCGACGGGCGTCTGCAGCTCGATGAGCTCGAAACGCTGCCTGATGAGGAAGTGATCGAGCGGTTGACGCGCGTGAAGGGGTTCGGGCGCTGGACGGCGGAAATGTTTCTGATGTTCAGACTGCACCGTCCCGACGTGCTGCCGATTGGGGATCTCGGGATCGTCAACGCCGTTCAGCGTCTTTATCGTTTGCGCAAGCGGCCGGACTCCAAGCGGCTTGTCACGCTCGGGCGAAGCCTGGCGGCCCTACCGATCGGTCGCGTCCTGGTATCTCTGGCAAACGCTCAGGAACGATCCGAAAGTCTGAAGTCTCGAAACCTGAAATTTGATCAGACTTCAGACTTCAGGTTTCAGACTTGAGACTTGTACCAGAGCAGCAGGTATCCTGCCACGATCGCCAGAAGCGTTCCCCGTTCGCTGAAAAGCGTCTCACGCCATGAGAACGTCGCGACGTGAGACGTGAGGATTGAGACTCGCCGGCGACGTGAGGGGTCTCCATCGAGGCACGCGCGCCGCGTACTCCCGATAGATGTCGCCGAGACGCTCCTCCAGCAGACGCTCTTCCCATCGGACAATCGCGTGGTATTCAAGGGCGAGCAGCAACGCGATGGGCGGAATCAGCCAGATGAGTCCCGCGCTCGCGGCAAATCCGACCCAGAGGCCGATGTTTCCGAGATACAGCGGGTTGCGTAGCCGCGCGAACGGGCCGGTGGCGACGAGTGGTCCAAGGCGCTCGCTCCGGGTCCGCGAGACGACGCCGATATGTCGCACCGCCCAGAGGCGAAGCAGCTCGCCCGCGGCGACCAACGTCACCCCGCTCCAGACGAGGAAGGGAGACGTGAACGAGGGCGCAGGCAGGGCCACCAGAGCGAGAGCGATGGGAAGGGGCAACCAGGTCCGCTGTCTGAACAGCCAGCCCCCCATCCGAACGACCGCGTCTGGATCTTGCTGCTGGCTTTGAGGTTGCGAGCTCGAGGCGAGGGTCATTTGACGGGCGCCGCGAGTATAGCAGGGTGGGCCTATGCTGCCTTTCCGGCGCTTGGTATAATTCGGACTACAAAGGTCGCATATCCCCGATGTCGTCTTCTCCCCCAACCTCCGCCCAGTCATCTGCGGCTGGCCTGGCCGGCCGGTACCGCCTCGTCCGTGCTCGATCTGATCGGCCGCACGCCGCTCATCCGCCTGCGCCGTTTCGAGCGCGAGACGCCCGGCGTTGAGCTCTACGCGAAGGCCGAATGGCAGAATCCCGGCGGATCGGTGAAAGATCGCGCGGCCTCGCGGATGATCGCGGACGGCGAAGCCTCGGGCCGACTGAGGCCCGGGCACACGATCGTGGATGCGACCTCAGGGAACACGGGGATTGCGTACGCCATGATTGGCGCGGCGCGCGACTACAAAGTGAAGCTGTGCCTGCCAGAAAATGCGAGCCCGGAGCGGAAGCTGATCCTCCGCGCGTTCGGCGCCGAACTTCTTCTGACGAACCCGCTCGAGGGCACCGACGGCGCCATCAGCGAAGTGCGTCGGATGGTGGCGGCGGAGCCAGGGCGATATTTCTATCCGGATCAGTACAGCAACGACTCGAACTGGCGCGCGCATTTCGACACGACCGCCCCGGAGATCATCGAGCAGACCGGCGGGAGAATCACGCATTTCGTGGCGGGGCTCGGGACGAGCGGCACATTCATGGGCACCGGCCGGGGCCTGCGGCGCTTCAGTCCGGCGATCAAGCTGTTCTCGTTTCAGCCCGATTCGCCGTTTCACGGTCTGGAGGGGCTGAAGCACATGGCGTCGGCGATGGTCCCGCCCATCTACGATCCGACGCTTGCCGACGAAGACTTGCGGGTCAGCACCGAGGCGGCCTACGCGATGGTCCGGCGCCTCGCCCGCGAGGAAGGACTGATGGTCGGGGTCTCGTCGGGCGCGGCGCTTGCGGCGACGCTCGACGTGGCGCGCCGTATCCGCGAAGGGGTGGTGGTCACGGTCTTTCCGGACGGGGCCGAAAAGTACTTGTCCGAGAAATTCTGGACCGCCGATGAGTGAACATCGGCTTCGGCTGGGGGCCGGCGTCGGCGTAGCTGTCCGGCGCCATGGCGAGGAGACATACCCTCACGAATGTTGTGGGGCGCTGGTCGGCGTGCCCGGCCATGCGACGGCGGCCGTGATGCTGCCGAATACGACGGAAGAAGGGCCGAGGCGACGATTTCTGGTGCGGCCCTCGGACTACCGGTTCGCGGAGCAGCGCGCGAGCGAACTGGGCGGCGATCTCCTCGGGTTTTATCATTCTCATCCCGATCATCCCGCGCGGCCGTCGCAGTTCGATCTCGATCATGCGTGGCCGACTTTCGCGTACGTGATCGTCGCGGTTGCAGCTGGAACCGCGCGGGACATGACGGTGTGGTACCTCAAAGAGGATCGAACCAGTTTCGAAGAAGGCGAGTTGAATGGCGACGAAAATCCTGATTCCGACGCCCCTGCGGCCTTACACGGATAAGAAGGACGCAGTCGAGGCCGAAGGCGCAACGGTCGGCGAGCTGCTCGCCGACCTGACGAACAAGCACGGCGGGCTGAAGGCTCACCTGTATAACGAGCAGGGCAAGCTGCGGAGCTTCGTCAACGTCTACGTGAACGAAGAGGACATCCGCTACCTGCAGAAGGAGCAAACGCCGGTATCGCCGGGCGACACGGTCAGCATCATCCCGTCGGTCGCCGGCGGGGCACCGGCGACCGAGGACCTGCGCAGTGTGCGCCCCCAGGCGGATCGCGAACTCCCGCAGCTCACCAACGACGAAATCAAGCGCTACAGCCGGCACTTGATCATGCCGGAAGTCGGCATGGACGGTCAGCGCAGGCTCAAAGCGGGCAAGGTGCTGTGCATCGGCGCGGGCGGGCTGGGGTCGCCTGCCGCGATGTATCTGGCGGCCGCGGGCGTCGGCACGATCGGCATCGTGGACTTCGATGTCGTCGACTTCAGCAATCTGCAGCGCCAGATCATTCACGGCACTCCTGACGTGGGGCGTACCAAGCTCGACTCGGCCAGGGATCGGCTGCATGCGCTCAACCCGCATGTCGACATTCAGACGTACGAGACCGCCTTGTCGTCGGAGAATGCGTTGAGCCTGTTCGAGCCGTACGACGTGATCCTCGACGGCACCGACAACTTCCCGACACGATATCTGACCAACGATGCATGCGTGCTGCTCGGGAAGCCGAACGCCTACGGCAGCATTTTCCGCTTCGAGGGCCAGGCGTCCGTGTTCGCCACCAAGGGACGGACCCTGCTATCGCTGCTTGTACCCGGAGCCCCCGCCGCCGGGGCTGGTACCGAGTTGCGCCGAAGGTGGCGTGCTCGGCGTGCTGCCGGGCGTCATCGGCGTCATCCAGGCGACTGAGGCCATCAAGCTCGTGACCGGGATCGGCGAGCCGCTGATTGGCCGGTTCCTGATTTACGACGCGCTCAAGATGCGCTTTCGTGAGTTGAAGCTGCAGAAGGACCCGGATTGCCCGGTATGCGGCACGCACCCGACCGTCACGAAGCTGATCGACTACGACCAGTTCTGCGGAATTCAACCAGCTACAGTCGAGACTGCCACCGTGAACACACCAGGCGACGCCCGCGAAATCAGCTCGCTCGAGCTCAAACAGCGCTGGACAAGGGCGACAAGCTGACGCTCGTCGACGTGCGGGAGCCCAACGAGTATCAGATCAACCGGATTCCCGGGACGGTCCTGATTCCCCTGGGCGACATTCCGCGCCGGTACACCGAACTCGACCCGAACGACGAGATCGTGGTGCACTGCAAGATGGGCGGAAGGAGCGCGAAAGCTGCGGATTTCCTGCGTTCCGTTGGGTTCAAGCGGGTCCTGAACCTGAAGGGCGGGATCCTGGATTGGATCGACAAGGTCGATCCGAGCCAGCCGAAATACTAGGTAATGCGCAATGTGTTAATATAGGACCCAAGACGGTCGGATATGCGCTGGCGGCAGGACTGCCATGGCACCCGGGGCCGCCGCGGCGACTCCGAAGAATTGCGCGATTACAGAAGAATGCTCAGGTTATCCAAGAAGGCGGACTACGCGCTAATGGCCATGAAACACCTGGCCTTGCTGGGCGATCAGGGGTCGTCGAGTGCCCGGGAGATCGCCGGGCAGTACGACATCCCCATCGAGCTGATGGCCAAAGTGCTGCAGCGGTCTGGTCCGACGGGGTTTGCTGACGTCCCATCAGGGCACGCGAGGCGGGTATCAGCTGGCGCGGGCGCCGCGCGGGATATCGGTGGCTGACGTCATCCAGGCAATCGACGGCCCGGTGACTGTCACGGCGTGCTCGACCGACGAGGGGCCGTGCGAACAGTTCGAGAAGTGCAACGTCCGCGATCCGCTGTGGCGGGTCCGGGAGAAGATCCTGACTGCGCTCGGCGAATGCACGATCGCCGAGCTGGCGGCGGATACGCCGCCGGTTCCAGAGTCCACGCGTGCGGCGGTACTGCATACGCATCTGTGAGTTGAGCATGGCAATCAAGCTTCCGATCTACATGGACTATCACGCCACCACCCCGGTCGACCCGCGCGTGGTCGAGGCGATGGTGCCGTACTTCACCGAGCACTTCGGGAATGCCGCGAGCCGCAACCATCCCTTCGGATGGGAGGCCGAAGAGGCCGTCGACCGGGCGCGCAAGCAGGTGGCCGACCTGATCGGCGCGAACCCCAAGGAAATCGTCTTTACGAGCGGTGCCACCGAGTCCGACAACCTGGCGATCAAGGGCGTTGCCGAGATGTATCGCGAGAAGGGCAATCACATCATCACGGCCGTCACCGAGCACAAAGCGGTGATCGATACGTGCAAGCGCCTCGAAAAGGAAGGCTACCGGGTCACCTACCTGCCGGTGCAGAAGGACGGGCTCGTCAGCCTCGACGATCTGCGGAACGCGATCACCGACAAGACGATTCTCATCACGATCATGACGGCCAACAACGAGATTGGCGTCGTGCAACCGATCGCCGAAATCGGCGCGATCGCGAAGGAGAAGGGCATCCTCTTCCACACGGACGCCGTACAGGCGGTCGGCAAGATCCCGTTCCACGTCAACGACCTGAAGGTCGACATGGCGTCCATCAGCGCGCACAAGATGTACGGGCCGAAGGGCGTCGGCGCGCTGTACGTCCGCCGGCGCAACCCGCGCGTCCTGCTGTCACCGATCATCGACGGCGGCGGCCACGAGCGCGGCATGCGGTCGGGCACGCTCAACGTCCCGGGCATCGTCGGCTTCGGGAAGGCCGCGGAGCTGTGCAGGCAGGAGATGGCGACCGAAGCCGAGCGCCTGAAAGGTCTGTGCGACCGGCTGAACACGAAGCTGCACGAAGGGCTCGATGAGATCTACATCAACGGCTCGGTGACGCATCGACTGCCTCACAATCTGAACATCAGCTTCGCGTATGTCGAAGGCGAGTCGCTCCTGATGGGCATCAACGACGTCGCGGTGTCGTCCGGGTCGGCATGCACCTCGGCGAGCCTCGAGCCCTCCTATGTGTTGAAGGCGCTCGGCGCCGGCGACGATCTGGCGCACTCGTCCATCCGGTTCGGTCTCGGCCGCTGGTCGACGGCGGAGGAAGTCGACTACGTGGCGAACAAGCTCATCTCGGTGGTGACGCGGCTGCGCGAAATGTCGCCGCTGTACGAACTGGCGAAGGAAGGCGTCGATCTGTCGACGATGCAATGGGAAGTTCACTAGAGACGGCGATTGCCGATTGCAGATCGCAAACGGCTTATTGGAGATTGAAATGGCTTACTCGAGCAAGGTGATCGACCACTACGAAAACCCGCGCAATGTCGGCGCGCTGCCGAAGGAAGACCCGAATGTCGGGACCGGTCTGGTCGGGGCGCCCGAATGCGGCGACGTGATGAAGCTGCAGGTGAAGGTCAATCCGCAGACCGGCATCATCGACGACGCGAAGTTCAAGACGTTCGGTTGCGGGTCGGCGATCGCGAGTTCGAGCCTCGCCACCGAGTGGCTCAAGGGCAAGACCGTGGACGAGGCGCTCGCGATCAAGAACACCGACATCGTGAACGAGCTGAGCCTGCCGCCGGTCAAGATTCACTGTTCGGTTCTGGCCGAGGACGCGATCAAGGCGGCGATCAGCGACTACAAGAAAAAGCAGGGTGCCAAGACGGCGACCGAGCAGGTGCACGCGCAGCCGAGCGCGTAGAACAATCGATGCGTTCGGTTGCCGGTTCTCGCCCGGTGAGGTCGAGCCGGCGCCGATCGCTGAGAGCTGATAGCACATGATTCAGATCAGTGAGACCGCGGCGCGACAGATTCGCACCTTGATGGCCAAGCAAGGCCTCGACGAGGGCGGTCTGCGCGTCGGCGTCAAAGGTGGCGGGTGTTCGGGGCTGAGCTACACGTTCTCGTGGGAAAAGCAGCCCAGGCTCGGCGACGAGGTGTTCGACGGCCCGAACGACTCGAAGATTTTCGTCGACAAGAAGAGCCTGCTGTACCTGAACGGCACGGTCCTCGACTACGACACGAGCCTGATGAGCAAGGGCTTCGTGTTCAACAACCCGAACGCCAAGACGACCTGCGGCTGCGGCAGCTCGTTCGGCGCATAAGAAAGGGTCAAGTCTCGATTCTCGAGTCTCAGGTCACAGGGTGGCCTCGTCGGCCCTCTTCCATTCTTGAGGATTTGAGACGTCGGACTTGAGGATTGAGCCTTTCACGTTCCTTATGTCTTCCCCAGCATCGGCTCCATCGCTTCAGATCTGCCGGAGTTGCGGCGGCGGCGCTCCGGTCGACGTGCACTTCTGCCCGCAGTGCACCAAGATTCTCACGCTCGGCCGACAGGGCGATTACTTCAGTTACCTCGGAGTGCCCCGCAAGCTCAATCTCGACCAGGCAGATCTCGACCAGAAGTTTCGCTCGCTGAGCCGGCACTTTCACCCCGACTACTTTTACAACGCGACACCAAACGAGCGCCGCGCAAGCCTGGAGCGCTCCTCGTACCTGAACGACGCGTACCGGACGCTGCGCCAGCCGATCGCGCGCATCGGGTACCTGCTGGAGCTCGAAGGGCTCGGCACCACCACGCCGGGCCAGGCGTCCAACGAAGTGCCGCCCGCTCTTCTCGAAGAGGTGTTCGCGCTGAACGAGGAGCTCGATTCGGTCCGCGAGCTGCGCAATGCTGGTGCCTCCGCCGACGAGTGGAGGCGCCGCCTGGAGCAGGCGCGGCAGCCGATCGAAGCAAAACGGGAGGAGCACGAAACGCGCCTGCAGGAGCTTTCGGCGAAATGGGATGCGCTCCTGGACGCGGACGCGACCGATGCCGAGCGCCGCGCGGTGCTCGGTGATCTGCGGGAGCGCATGCTCGAGCGGAACTACATCACTAACCTGCTGGCGGGCATCGAGAGGGAACTGACGCAGTAAACGGATCGTTCTTGGTTCGAGGTTCTGCGTTCGACGTGCGCCGAACGCCGAACGCTGAACGCCGAACGTAGAACGCAGAACGCAGAACGCCGAACGTAGAACGCTGATGAGCAAAGTCGTCGGAATAGACCTCGGCACCACGAATAGCCTCGTCGCCTACGTCAAGGACGGGGTGCCGGTCGTCATCCGGGACAAGAATGGCGACGCGCTCGTGCCGTCCGTGGTGTCGGTGACGGCGGACGACACGGTGTACGTCGGCCGCGAAGCGGAGCGTCGTCTGCTGACCGACGCGAGTCGAACCGTCTATTCGGTCAAACGGTTCATGGGCAAGGGGATTGAGGATGTGCGCGGAGAAACGCGGCACTTCCCCTTCCGTGTCGGGGGCGACGAAGCCGGCGGTGGAGTTGTTCGCATCGGTCTCGGCGGCCGCGAGTTCACACCGCCAGAGATCTCTGCGTTCATTCTGCGAGAGCTGAAGCGTCGGGCCGAGACGTTCTTCGCGGCCCAGGGCGAGGTCGAGCCTGACGTCGATCGGGCGGTGATCACCGTGCCCGCGTACTTCAACGACGCCCAGCGCACCGCGACGCGGGACGCGGGGCGCATCGCCGGCCTGGAGGTCCTCCGCATCATCAACGAGCCGACGGCGGCATCGCTGGCGTACGGCCTCGACAAGCGGCACGACGGCACCATCGCGGTCTACGATCTTGGCGGCGGCACGTTCGACATCTCGATCCTCCGTGTCGAGGACGGCGTGTTCCAGGTGCTGTCAACCAACGGCGACACGCATCTGGGTGGTGACGACATCGATCTGCTGCTGACCGAGCGGGTGCTTGCCGACCTCGACCACAACGGTCCGGTTGCAAGATCGCCCGAGGCGGTCCAGGAAATTCGAAAGGCTGTCATTCGGGCGAAGGTGGAGCTGTCCGAGCGCGAGGAGGCCGAGATTGCCGTGCGACTGGATTCGACGTCCCCAGGCGCGGGACCGAACGCCGAGGAAGAGCCGTCGGGATATGAACGTCTCGTGACGCGCGCTGAATTCGAAGAGCTGATCGCGCCGATCATCGAGCGAACGCTCGCGCCGTGCCGCCAGGCGCTGACCGATGCGGGACTCGTCCCGGCGCAGATCGACGAGGTCGTGCTGGTCGGCGGGTCGACGCGCATCCCGCTTGTCCGCCGCCGCGTGGCCGAGTTGTTCGGCCGCCAACCGCACACCGAGCTGAATCCGGATGAAGTCGTGGCGCTCGGTGCGGCGGTCCAGGCCGACATTCTCGTGACCGGCAACCGCGACATGCTGCTCCTTGACGTGACCCCGCTCTCGCTCGGCATCGAGACCATGGGTGGCGTGACGTCGAAGATCATCCTCCGCAATTCGACGATTCCCGCGACCGGCAGCGAGATGTTCACCACGGCCGTCGACAACCAGACCGCTGTGGACATTCACGTGGTGCAGGGTGAACGCGAGCTGGTCGCCGACAACCGCTCGCTGGCCCGGTTCAAGCTGCGGGGCATCCCGCCGATGCCGGCCGGCTTGCCGCGCGTCCAGGTTCAGTTCCAGATCGACGCCAACGGCATCCTGAGCGTCCACGCCACCGAGCTGCGCACCGGAATCGAGCAGGCGATCGAAGTGAAGCCGTCGTACGGCCTGACGGACGAGGAAGTGGAGCGTATGCTGCTCGACTCGTTCGAGCACGCGGAGGCCGACTTCGCCGCGCGGCTGCTCATCGAGGCGCGGAACGAAGCCGAGTCGGTGATTGCGGCGACCGAGAAGGCTCTTCGCTCGCCCGAGTTCCCGGAGATCGCCAGGACCGAGCTGAGCGAGGGTGAACAGAAGCGCATCACCTCGGTGCTCGCCGGTCTGAAGATGGTGCTCGGCTCGACCGATCGCGAGACGATTCAGAAATGGACGCACGCGCTGAACGATGCGACCAATCACCTTGCCGAAGTGACGATGAACCGGTCCGTGCAGGCGGCGCTGGCAGGGAGAAATGTCGACGATGTCGGTTGACCAGTTCACGGTTGACCAGCTCGCACTCGAACGACGACAGGCTGTGAGCTGTCAACAGTCAACCGTGAACTGTGAGATCCGATAATGCCCAAAGTAACGTTCATCATCGACGGGGAGCCGACGACCGTCGAGTTCGAGCATGGCCAGCTGCCGTATTCACACCACGGGAAGCCGGAGTCGTTCCTTGACGTGTCCAAGCATTTCGACGTCGGGCTCGAGCACGCGTGCGGCGGGAGCTGCGCGTGCACGACGTGCCACGTCATCATCCGCGAGGGTGAACAGCACCTGAGCGAGATGCAGGACGACGAAGCGGATCGGCTCGACACCGCGTGGGGGCTGACGGCGCGTTCGCGTCTCGGCTGCCAGGCGGTCATCACGGGCGACGTCGTCTGCGAGCTGCCGATGTACACGCGCAACTACGTACAGGAAGGCGGCGGCATCCAGCTCGGCAAGTCCGACAGGAAAGAGCGAAAGACGGAGGAAGTGACGCCGTGAAGTGGACCGACGCGGAAGACATCGCGATCGCGCTCGCCGAGAAGTTTCCGGGCGTCGATCCGCTCACCCTCCGCTTCACCGACCTTCGCGACCGCGTCCTCGCGCTCGAGGGCTTCGACGACGATCCCGAAGACGTCGAACGAGCCGAAGCTCGAGGCCATCCAGATGGCCTGGCACGAGGAGTTCAGCGATCAGGCGGACGGGTCCTGAGCCTCACGTCGAGACGTACGCGTTCAGAAGGCCGATCGCTTCGTCCTTCTCGTCGATGTCCACCGCCAGCAGGTCCCGCAGCGACACAATCCCCGCCAGACGTCCCTGATCCAGCACGATGACGTGTCGGACATGAGCCTCGCTGCATCCGGCCCAGGCACGCCTCGTAGCTCTCGGCCGGATCCGGCCACCACCAGCTCCGAGGACATGACGTCGCCGACCCGCGTCGTGTCGGGATCGCACCCGACGGCGACGACGCGCGTGAGCACGTCACGTTCGGAGAAGATGCCCGCGAGACGGTCGCCGTCGAGGACCGGGACGGCGCCGATATTCCTGTCGGCCATCAGCCGCGCGGCGGCCCTGACGAGCGACGAGCGCTCGACGGTCACGGTTTCGCGATCGCCGATGATCGACTTGATCGACTTCATGGGCAGATCTCCTTTCACTGCTCCGCGCATTCTACGCCTCGCGGAATCCGTGTGCTACACTTCGCGCGATGAGCTTGCGCGCCATGTTCCGGCCTGGCATGCGCGCGTATATCGTGCCGCTGGTCGCAGGCGCGGTGTTGGCGGTGAGCGCGTTCTTGCCCTGGGTCGTCGTGGGGGACACCTCCATGCGAGGCGTTCCAGACGTCGCTGCGCTCTGGATCGCCGGTCTCGGCGCGCTGGCC
The DNA here is from genome assembly GCA_963745495.1 of uncultured Acidobacteriota bacterium. Classification (GTDB taxonomy): domain Bacteria; phylum Acidobacteriota; class Vicinamibacteria; order Vicinamibacterales; family CAVVIG01; genus CAVUXJ01. The sequence continues at coordinate 29,013 of CAVUXJ010000014.1, read as the reverse complement.
GCCGTGCTTGCCACGCTGAGCCTGATCACCCGCAAGAATTCGCGGCATCCGCTCCTGTTGATCGGCCTGATCGCGCTCGGCATCATGTTTCTGTCGTGGCGGATGATGCCGAAGGCGATCACCGCCCGCGCGCTGATCCGTTCGCAGGCGCTTGCCATCGTCGAAAACAGGGCCGTGAGCGATGTCCCGCGTGTCGACGTCGGCAGCGGAATCTACGTCGGCCTCGCGGCCGCGACCGCGCTCGTGGGGTTCGGTCTGACCATCGTCGTGAAGCGAGCCTCCCGCCCGTACGTCGATCGCGGACCCGAACGACGACGTTTAGCAGGTTGGTGAAAGAGCTCAGCAACCTGAGATTCAGAAGGTGTCAAACGTAGAAGTCAAAAGTGAAGAACATGGCCAAGAGTAAGCGGCCTTCTGAACTTCTCGTGATCATTTTAGGCTGCGTTTCTCGAGCAGCCTGTTAAGATCCCTGAGAACCATGAAAATCCGAATCGCCCATAGTCCGGATTCCGACGATGCGTTCATGTTCTACGGGCTGGCGAGCGGCCGGGTGCCGTCGAACGGATTCGTGCTCGAGCACGTGCTGTCGGACATCGAGACGCTCAATCGCGCGGCGTGCGAGGGCAAGTACGAGATCACGGCGGTGTCGTTTCACGCGTACGCGCATCTGACCGACCGCTACATTCTGCTGCCGCACGGCGCGAGCATGGGCGAACGGTATGGTCCCGTTGTCGTCGCCAGGAAGGATGGCCCCTCGTCGATCAAGGGACTCCGCGTGGCGATACCCGGCGAGCTGACGACGTCGTTTCTGGCGCTTCGACTGTTCGATCCGACTGTCGAGCATGTCGTGGTGCCGTTCGATCAGATTCAGGAAAGGGTGCTGTCAGGTGAAGCCGCAGCCGGGCTGCTCATTCACGAAGGACAGCTGACGTACGAGGACGAGGGACTGAAGAAGATCGTGGATCTCGGCGAGTGGTGGGCCGATCGCACCGGCGGGCTGCCGCTGCCGCTCGGCGGCAACGTGATCCGCCGCGATCTCGGTGCGTCGACGATCGCCACGCTGTCGCGTCTGCTCCACGACAGCATCGCGTACGCGCTGGAGCATCGATCCGAAGCGGTGGAGTACGCGATGCAGTTCGGACGCGGCCTCGATCGTGCGCGGACCGACCGATTTGTGGGCATGTACGTCAACGATCTCACCCTCGACTACGGCGAGCGCGGCCGCGAAGCGGTCCTCAGGCTCCTTGGCGACGCACAGAAGGCCGGGCTGCTGCCGCCGGTGAAGGTCGAGTTCGCGAACTAGCGACAGCCCTCGTCGGCGGGCTTGTTCAGGCGCCGTCCTGCAGCTGCGTAAACCTCGCATGGAGCTGTCGGACACCCTCGGTGAGACTCGCTGGTCCCGGCTGCAGGATGTAGGTCGACTTCACCTCGAAAATTCGATCGTGGCGGACCGCGCTGACGCTGCCCCACCCGGCGCGGCCGCGGATCTTGTCAGGATTGACCTTCTTTCCGCACCACGAGGCGAAGATGACCTCCGGATCGCGCCGCGCGACCTCCGCCGGGTCGACGATCCGTTCCCGACCGAGGCGCGCGTCCGCGAGCTCCGGGAAGATCGGCGTGCCGCCGGCGATCTCCACGAGCTCCTCCACCCAGCGGATGCCGGAGATCAGCGGATTGTCCCATTCCTCGAAGAACGTTCGCAGCCGACGCGGGAACCGGGCGGCCGACTCCCGAATCCGATCGAGATCTGCGGACAGCCGGTCGGCGAGCCCGATGGCCTCCGCCTGGCACCCGACGAGGCCGCCGAGCATCTGGATCATCTGCAGAATCTCGGCAACGCTGCGCTGATTGAACGTCATGACGGTGATCCCGCGCCTGACGAGCTCGGCCGCGAGATCGGCCTGGAGATCGGAGAACGCAAGCACGAGATCGGGTGCGAGCTGTTCGATCGTGTCGAAGCGTGCGCTGATGAACGCGGACACCTTCGGCTTTGCGCGCGCTTCAGGGGGCCGAACGGTGTAGCCAGAAACGCCGACGACGCGGTCGCCCAGGCCGAGCAGATACAGCGTCTCGGTGGTCTCCTCGGTCAGACAGACGATGCGTTCGGGGAATCTGGTCATGGTCATCTGGTCATCTGGTCATTGGAGTCAGCCCACGCGGGCTTCACGTCGGCGAATGTGAACCCGTCGCGGTCGACTATCTCGCCTAAGTCACGGCGATGGGTCCGGAACATGGGCCGCGGTAGGCGAAGCTGTGAAACTCGCCGCGCTCGCCGCAGGGGTCCACTGACGGCGGCAGATCTCGAGCAGCGGCGTCGAACTCGCGGCCCGCAAACGACGGATCGAGAACCTTCGGGTCGACGCAGGTGAGATCGCGCCGAGCCCCGCGCGATCATCTCGCGCGCGAGCGCCGACGTATCGGCGCGCGAGGCCGATCGTGGCAGCGCTTCCGATACCGCGACGTCTTCGAGAAACAGGTCGCCGAAGCGACGTGTGTGAATCCGTCGCGACCGCGCGTTCGACAACCGCGCCATCGCGCGCTCGTATGCATCGTTCGGACAGGGAATGGAATCGGCGCGGTCCACAGCGGCAGCCAGAGCTCGGCCTGCGCCTCGAGGAGTTCCGTGCGAACGGCATGCATCGCCACGCGACCGAACGCCTCGTTGACGTCGTCAACACGGCTCCGATCTCGATGTCCCGCGCTGGCGGAGCACGTGAACCAGCCACGCGCTGTCTTCCCGACTCCAGAACAGAGTCTTGATTGGTCATTGCGTTACTGGATAGGCCTCCGGGTGCAGCGCCGTGCGAAACGCTCGCGGCCAGCACGATGCGGGACCGGGAACGACGAATTCATCGCCGACGAGCAGGTGGACACGGTTGTTCTTGACCGCCGGGACGAGGGAAGCGCGTTCCAGACGAGGCGTTCGGCATCGAGGCGATCGGCGCGCAGCGAGGAGCCATAGTGCAGCTCGATGATCACCTCCGGCGCGAGCGCGAGGATCGATTCGGTGCTCAGCTGAACCGATTGCCGCTTCAGGTCGCGCGAGCACGTCGATCCCTCCGGCGATCTCCAGCACGTCATGCAGAAAACCGTAACCGCCGCTGGCCACGACCTGCCGCAGAGAGCCGGCTCGCGTCCGAACACGAGCAGCGTTTTCGGTCGGGGGCGTTCGGCGCGACGCGGGCCTTGATCGCCGCGAGTTGCTGCTCGATTTGCGTCGCCGCCGCATCTGCGGCGGCGGCCGCGCCGACACGGACGCCGAGCGCTCTCATCGTTTCGGTGATGTCGGGCAGTCCCCGGTGCGCGTAGCGGAAGATCGGGATCCCGGCTCGTGCGAGCTGGCCCTTCAACTCGGTTTGCGTGTCATACACGATGACGAGATCGGGCTTGAGGGAGAGAATCCGCTCCACGCTGGGATCGAGGAGCCCGCCGACTCGCGGGAGTCTCTCGACCTCCGGCGGGAACTTGTCGTAGCTTCCGACCCCGGCCAGCCGATCGGCAGCGCCCATGGCGAACAGCATTTCCGTCGTTGCCGGGATGAGCGAAATGATCCGCCGCGGGCTGGCGCTGGGCGGCGGAAGAGCCCGGGCGGTTCTGAGCGGCGACAGCCTCAGCGAACGGCGCAACGTGCGTCCCCACGAAGAGCGCGCAAACGAGCACGGCCGCCGACGCGCGCCTCGCCCCGCTCACTGGCGGCGGAAGAGCAGCCATAGAAATACCGGGCCTCCAATGATGGCCGTGACAACACCGACGGGAAGCTCAGCTGGGGCGAAAGCTGTCCGCGCGACGAGATCGCACGCAATGAGAAACGCTGATCCAAAGAGCGCCGCCGCCGGCAGCACGAGACGGTGATCCGCACCCACGAGCAGACGAACGAGATGGGGCACGATGATACCGACAAACGAGAGCGGCCCGGCGAGCGACACCGCCGCGCCGGTCGCCAGCGACGCGCTGGCAAGCGCGATCTTTTCGGCGCGTGGCACGTTCACGCCGCGGGCGGCGGCCGACTCGGCGCCGACGCTGAGGAGATCGAGCACGCGCGGCAGCGTGGCAAAGCCGGCGCAGGCGAGGGTCAACGGCACGAGCGCCGCCCCGATTGGGCCGTACGACCCGACGTCCAGCGAGCCCATCAGCCACCGCACGGTCTGAAGCGTCTGGGTGAAGTCGGCGAGATACCGCACGAACGTCGTCAGGGCCCCGAGCAGGGTTGTCAGCGTCACGCCCGGCCAGCAGCAGAACCATGCTCGATGCGCCCCGCCGTCGTGCGGCTGAAAGCCCGTACACGATCGCGAGCGCGCCCAGAGAGCCCGCAAGGGTCGCAAGCGGAATAGCGGAGACGCCGAGCAGCGAAAAATCGGCGTTGAAGGTGATGGCGAGCACCGCACCGAGCGCTGCGCCGGCCGACACGCCGAGTGTGTCGGGGGAGGCGAGCGGGTTGCGCAGCAGCGCCTGAAAGACGACGCCTGCGAGCGCGAGACCGCTGCCGACGAGCGCCGCCGCGAGGACGCGGGGCAGACGCGCCACGAAGAAGATCTGCGCGTCGACGTTGTCGGCAAACGGAATCGATCGATCGAAGACGGCGGTCAGTCGAATCGGCGTGCTCCCGACGAGCGGCGCGAGCAGGCAGGCGGCGAGCGCGAGGCTGCCGAACCCCGCCACCGTCACGCCGAGCCGGCGCCGGACGTCAGGACGGCCGGCCAACAGGCACCACCGTCAGATGACCGGCGCGCGGGTGAAACTGAACGTCCGCGTCCACGCCGTACGCGTCGCGAATCGTCGCGGCGGTCAGCGTCTCGGCGGTCGGTCCCTGGGCGAGCACTCTGCCTTTCTTCAGCAGCACGATCCGTCCACACAGCGCGGCCGCAAAGTTGAGGTCGTGCGTGCACACCACCATGGTCGTGCCACGGTCGCGGCTGAGGCGCCGAAGCAACGACGCGATTTCGAGCTGATATCCGAGATCGAGTGAGGCGGTCGGTTCGTCGAGCAACAGGAGATCCGAAGCCTGCGCGAGCGCGCTGGCGATGACGACGCGCTGCTTTTCGCCTCCGCTCAGCGTCGCGAACGGCCGCGTCTCGAGATCCGCCGTCCCGGTTGCCGCGAGGGCTTCCCGCGCAATCTCGAGGTCGGCGGCGCCCTCGAGCGCGAACGGACCGAGATGCGCGTAGCGTCCCATGAGGACGATGTCGAGCACCGTGAAATCGAGCGTCGCGTGCGTTTCCTGCGGCACGACCGCAATCTGGCGTGCGAGCTCGCCGGCGCGACCACCCGGCGAGCCGGCGGCCGTCCAGCTGGACGTCGCCGGTCGAGGGGTGAAGCATTCCGCCGAGAATCTTGAGCAGCGTCGTCTTGCCCGAGCCGTTGGGTCCCAGCAGACCGACGAGATCGCCCCGCTGCACGGTCGATCGAGACCTGGTCGAGCACCAGCGGCGCGCGTGCGTCGTAAGCAAACGAGACGCTATCGGCTCGTAGCAACGTGCACTCCGACGATGCCGCTTCGGCCGAGCGCGGGGTCGGTGACCTGCCTGGCGAGTAGCGCCGCTGACGCCAATCGGGTGGCGATCAAGAGCCATGAGGCGAGAATGATCGGAAACGGCGCCAGGCGGCGGACCGTCCAAGGCGGCAGGGGTACAGGTCACGGCTCCTCTCGGCGTCTCACGCGCCGAAGAAAAGACGGACCCCCGATGGCCAGGTTTCCTGACTCGCGGATCAACACGACGCTCTCTTTGCGTCTTCCCAGGCACCAGAGCCCAGTGACGGGGTCCGAACATCGACCCGTTGCAGAGCGCCGCTAGCCGCTTACAGTGGCGGGACCGTGTGGGTTTTGCACCCACTTCGCGTGGCCGCCGGGGCGAGCGTCGGTTTGTCGCGCGGGCGCCGAAGAGCGCGGCGAGGCGCGTCCGCTAATATAGCAGGGTTGCCTCCACTGCGGCTTTCTGCATAACATAGGCGTTCGTGTCCGCATCAGGGGCACGGACCCTGCACCGACCGTCATCCAAGAGGGCTGCATGAGCAAGAGTTCGACTGTCACCGTCCGCGAGAAGCCCGTTGAAGAGGTGGCTTCAGCGAAGGTCGGGGGACTTACGATTCACGGCGAGACCATCATGGTCTCGACGGATCAGCGTATCGAGCTCGTCGATCTGACGAACATGGTGATGGAGTTCGTCCGCCATTTCAATATCCGCGAAGGGCTCGTCAGTCTCTGGTCGATGCACACGACCTGCACGCTGTTCATCAACGAATTCCAGACCGCCCTGCTGTCGGACATCAAGCGCTTCCTCGAGCAGATGGTCGCGCGCGACGCCGAGTGGCTGCACAACGACCCGGAGCATTCCGACTGCGATCGGATGAACGCCGACTCGCACTTGCGCGCGCTGCTTCTCGGCCATAGCCTGACGCTTCAGGTCAGCGGCGGCGAAGTCGTGCTCGGGCAGTGGCAGCGCATTCTGATGGCGGAGCTCGACGGCCCGCGTGCGCGCTCGTTGCGGATACAAATCTTCGGCGTTTCCTGACCCTCGCTGCGTGAATGTGGTCATTGGGTCATCTGGTCACCTGGTCATTCAATAAGCCAATCAATGACTCGATGACCGGATGATCGGATTCAGATGCTTCCCCGCCTCGCTCGAGCCGGTCTGACCGATATCGCCGAAAAACTCGAGGCCGGTGTTCGACTCGATCTCTCCGACGGGACGCGGCTCTTCGAGTCGCCCGATCTCCTCGCCGTCGGATGGCTGGCCAACCGCGAGCGCGAGCGGCGCCACGGCGATCGCACGTACTTCAACTACAACATCCGGCTCGAAGCGACGAACGTCTGCGTTGCGAGTTGCCTGTTCTGCTCCTTCGCCCGCCTGAAACCGGGCGATCCGGGCGCCTACACGATGTCGCTCGAGGAAGCGTGGGAGAAGCTCCGTTCCCGCAGTCACCAGCCGCTCACCGAAGTCCACGTGGTGAACGGCCTGCACCCGGATCTGCCGTTCGATTACTACACGGAGCTGCTTCGGGGCTTCAAACGGATCCGTCCGGACATCCACCTCAAGTGCTTCACGGCCGTCGAGATCGCGTTCTTCGCCGACTTGTATGGGAAGACCGACGAGCAGGTGCTCCGCGAGCTCATGGCCGCCGGGCTCGACTCGCTTCCGGGCGGAGGGGCGGAGATCTTCGCAGAACGGGTGCGGCGCAAGATCGCACACGACAAGTGCGGGACCGACCGATACCTCGACATTCACCGGATCGCGCATCGTCTGGGCCTGCGCTCGAATGTGACGATGCTGTATGGTCACATCGAGACGGCGGCGGAGCGGGTCGACCACATGCTCCGGGCGCGCACGCTTCAGGACGAGACGGGCGGGTTCCAGGCGTTCATCCCGCTGGCATTTCATCCCGACAATAATCAGATGCGGAAGCTGCCGCCGCCGAGCGCCACCGACACCCTGCGGGTGCACGCGGTCGCCCGGCTGATGCTCGACAACATTCCGCACGTGAAGGCGTTCTGGATTGCGACGGGTATCGAGGTGGCGCAGACCGCGCTGTGGTTCGGCGTGGACGATCTCGACGGGACGGTGCAGGAGGAGAAGATTTACCACATGGCCGGGGCGCGCACGCCCGAGTCGATGACGACACGGGAGATCGCCCGGCTTATCAGGGCTGCCGGCCGCGAGCCGATCGAGCGGGACACGCTCTACCGCACCGTCGCACGGGCGGCGTCGTAGAAGGTCGCGGGAATGGCGGCGTCGGCGTCGGTGTTATACTTATAGGGGCCAAGCTTCGTGGAGGATTGACGGGGCTTGGCTTTTTCGTGACCCGCGCTTGCGAAAAGTTTCACAAAGCGCACAGGAACCTGCAATGCTGCTTCCAGTTCTCACGGCGTACGAGAAGGAGCACCTGTCCGAACGGCAGGCGTTGCCCGAGCGCTACATCGGCCTCGTCCGATGCGGAGATGGACGTACGCATCGCGGCCGCCAGAGCCGCGCTCGGCCGCCGGCTCGTCATCCTCGGCCATCACTATCAGCGCGACGAGGTCATCAAGTTCGCCGACTACACCGGCGACTCGTACAAGCTCGCTCAACAGGTCGGCAGGCATCCGGACGCCGAGTTCATCGTTTTTTGCGGCGTCCATTTCATGGCCGAAAGCGCCGATGTGTTGAGCGGCGAGCATCAGCAGGTGATCCTGCCGGATCTCGCGGCCGGATGCTCCATGGCCGACATGGTCGATCCCGAGCAGCTCGAGATGTGCTGGAACGACCTCGATCAGATGGGGATCTCCCCGGTCGTGCCGGTCACCTACATCAATTCCGCGGCTTCGATCAAGGCGTTCTGCGGCGAACGGGGCGGCGTCGTCTGCACGTCGTCGAACGCCGCTGCGACGTTGAAGTGGGCCTGGGAGCGCGGCGAGCGGATTCTCTTCCTGCCGGATCAGCATCTGGGCCGCAACACGGCCTACAAGATGGGCGTGCCGCTCGATCAGATGGTCGTGTGGGATCCGAACGAGATCTGGGGCGGTCTCGAACCTGACGCGGTGAAGCAGGCGCGCATCATCCTGTGGAACGGCCACTGCTCGGTGCATACGCGGTTCACCGTGCGGCAGATCGAGAACATCCGGACGCAGCATCCGGGCGTTCGCGTGATCGTCCACCCCGAGGTGCCGTGGGAGGTCGTGCAGGCAGCCGACGACTCGGGATCGACCGAGTACATCATCAACCAGGTGAAGTCGGGCCCGATCGGATCGGTCTGGGCGGTCGGCACCGAGATTCACCTGGTCAGCCGCCTTGGGCGCGAGGTCGCTCCGGATCGCACCGTATCTGTCACTCGATCAGTTCGGGTGCCTCTGCTCGACGATGTTCCGTGTGTCGCCTAACCACCTGCTGTGGATCCTCGAGGGGCTGGTGGCCGGCGATGTGCACAACCGGATCGTCGTGCCTGCCGACCAGAAGCGCTGGACGAAGGTCGCCCTCGACCGCATGCTGTCCATCCAATAGCCCTCCAGCTTGCCCTTCCGGGCGGGCAGAAGTACGATCCCCCGGTTCCACAATCGACCGGCTCTTCGGCAGGCTCAGGTCCTGAGCCAGGTTGAAGGGCGACAAGGAGGAACGTTCGATGGCTCACTCGCTTCCGCCGCTTCCGTACCCGCTCGATGCGCTCGAACCGCACATCGACAGCGAAGACCATGGAGATTCATCACGGGAAACACCATGGGGCCTACGTCAACAACCTGAACGCCGCGCTGGAGAAGCATCCCGAGCTGCAGTCGAAAAGCGCCGAGGATCTGATCCGCAGCATCAACAGCGTGCCCGAGGACATCCGTACCGCGGTCAGAAACAATGGTGGCGGTCATGTGAACCACACCATGTTCTGGCAGATCATGGGACCGAACGCCGGCGGCGCCCCGACCGGCGCCATCGCGGACGCGATCACCTCCTCGTTCGGCAGCTTCGAGGCATTCAAGGAGCAGCTCGCGAAGGCCGGCATCGGTCGCTTCGGCAGCGGCTGGGCATGGGTCATCGACAACGGCGGCAAGCTGTCGATCGAGAGCACCCCGAATCAGGACACCCCGATCATGGAAGGCAAGAAAGTCGTGTTCGGGATCGACGTGTGGGAGCACGCGTATTATTTGAAGTATCAGAACCGCAGACCGGACTACATCGCCGCATGGTGGAACGTCGTCAACTGGGCGGAAGTGAACAAGAGACTGCGGCTGATCCTGTTCCTCTTCCTTTCCCACCTCGGCCTGGGCATCGTCTTCACGCTCGTCTTCGTTTCGCGGGAAGCGGGCGTGAAGTTCTTTCGATTCAACATGGGTCTGGCGGCGGTGCTGATCGGGTTCGCGTTCGCGCTTCGGCCGGCGGACGAGGGCGGCGCGGCCGCCAGGATCGCGGTTTACGCGCTTGCGGCAGCCGAAGCGGCGATTGTGCTGTACTGGGCGACGGTCGGACGCTTGCTCGCCCGCGTTCGTCCGGCGATCGTCGGCACGGCCTGCATCGCCGGGCTGATCGCTCTCGTCGCTCAGGCTGTCGATGTCGCCTCGGGGCGTCCGCTCACGACCCTGGGCCTGACAATCGCCAGCTTTCTGAGTTCGGCCGCGTTTCTGGGCGGTGCCTGCACGGCGATGATCCTCGGACACTGGTATCTGGTCATTCCGTCGCTGCCGGTCACGCACCTGCAGGCGATCGTCAAGCTGCACATGGCGTCGATGGTCGTGCGCGTCGCCGTGGTCACCGCCGCCGTCTTTTTCGCGATTGCGACGTGGCAGCCCGGCCTCGGCCCGAGCTTCCGGCACTACATTCTGTCGGTGAGCGGGGTGTTCTTCTGGCAGCGCGTTCTGTTCGGTCTGGCCGGTCCCGCGCTGCTGTCGTATCTCACGTGGGAGACCGCGAAAATCCGCTCCACCCAGTCGGCGACCGGCATCCTGTACGTCGACTTCTTCACGGTCGTCGTCGGTGAGGTGCTGGCCAAGTATCTGCTGCTCGCGACGCGCGTCCCGGTGTAGTACACTCAAAGGTCCGCCGAAAGTCGGCGCTACGTGTGGACGCGCGGTGAAACGTAGTGTCCGGCTTGAGCGGGACGTTTGCGGACTGCACCGCGGTCCGGAACCTGTGCAATCTCAGCCTACGAACCGCGTCAGGGCCGGAAGGCAGCAGCGCTAAGTAGATCCTGACATGTGCCGCAGGCCCTTCCGGGCCGCGGTTCAGTCCGTACCCCAGATGTCCTACCAAGTCATCGCTCGCAAGTGGCGGCCGCAGAAGTTCGACGATGTCGTCGGGCAGCAGGCGGTGACACGAACGCTTCGGAACGCTCTGGCGAGCGGGCGTCTGGCTCAGGCATTTGTCTTCGCCGGGCCGCGGGGCGTCGGGAAGACCACCACCGCGCGCATTCTCGCGCGGGCATTGAACTGCCTGAACGGTCCGACACCCGATCCGTGCGGGACCTGCGATGCCTGTAAGGAAATTGCCGACGGGCGCGACATCGACGTCCTCGAGATCGACGCCGCCACGCACACCGGCATCGACAACGTCCGTGAAGTGATCATCAACGGCCTCTCGATCGTGCCGGTGAGGAACCGCTACAAGGTGTTCATCATCGACGAGGTCCACCAGCTCTCCACCCAGTCGTTCAACGCGCTGTTGAAATCGATCGAGGAGCCGCCTCCGCACGTGATCTTCATGATGGCGACCACCGAGCTCGAGAAGATTCCAGAGACGGTGCTGTCCCGCTCGCAGGTCTACGAGTTCCGCGCGATTGGCACGAAGGCGATCGCCGATCAGCTCCGGCGGATCGTCGATGCCGAAGGCATTCAGGTCGGGGACGATTCGCTGCAGCTCATCGCTCGCGATGGCGAGGGCAGCATGCGCGACGCGCAGAGCAAGCTCGATCAGGTCATTGCGTTCACCGGGAACACGATCGGCAGCGACGACGTGGCGCGCGGTGCTCGGGCTCGTCGGACGCGATCTGGTGCTCGACACGATTCAGGCCGTCGCCGACGAAGATCTGCCCGCCGCGTTCGCTGCTGGCGGGCCGGTCGGTCGACATGGGCTACGATCTGCGGCTCGTGTGCCGCGAACTGTCGCGTGTTGTGCGCGATCTGCTGGTGCTCTCCGTCGACCCGACTCGTGCCCAGGATCCGGAGATCGCAGGAGAAGGAGAGCGCGAGCGGCTCAAGACGCTGGCCGGCCGCTTCTCGCGCGAGGACCTGCTCCGCGCGTTCGACCTGCTGACGCGTGCGGAGGCCGACATTCGCGGCGCCGCGCAGCCGCGCTATCACCTGGAGATGGCGCTGCTCCGCTGGATGCATCTCCGGAAACTCGTCCCGATCGAAGATCTGATCGCAGGTCTTCCTGTGACGGGAAAGCCTCCCGCGGCGTCCGTCACCGGGCCGCACTCCAGAGCGGCCCGCGGCGACGACCTCGGCGGCGGGGTCGACCTCCGTGCGGACTGCGCCGGTGCCGGCACCGGCGCCGACACTGCCGCCGTCTCCGCCGGCACCGACCGCGCTCTGGTGACGCCGGATTCAAGGACGCGCTGCTGGCCGAGATCCGGAAATCCAAGGCAGTCTTCTACAATACAGTGGTCGCGCAGGCGCAGAAGATCGAGGTCGCAGGCCACCCGCGTGTCGTTCACCTTCTCTTCCGCGCAGCGGACGCTGCGCGATGTCTTCGAGCAGAACCGGCCGTGGCTCGAATCGCTCGCGCAGCAGGTGACGGGCCGGCAGATCGCCGTCACGAGCGTTCAGAGCGCGGAACCGGTCACCTCTGGCGCTCAGCCCGTCTTGGAGGCGCCGGTGAAGACCGAGAGGAAGTCGACCCTCAAGGAGCAGGCGCTCGCGGATGCGAGCGTTCAGGCGCTGCTCGAAGTGTTTCCAGCCGAAATCCGGGACGTCGAAGAAATGTGAACAGCGAGCGCACCATGAACATTCAGCAGATGATGAAGCAGGCGCAGCAGATGCAGGAGCGCCTGCAGAAACAGATGGCGGAGCTCAAAGTCGAGGCCAGTGCGGGCGGCGGCATGGTCACGGTGATCGTCAACGGCTCGAAGCAGATTCAGTCGCTCAAGATCGATCCGGAGGTGGTCTCGAAGGAGGATGTCGAGATGCTTCAGGACCTGATCGTCGCGGCCGTCAACGACGCCCAGCGCAAGGTCGACGAGGAGATGGCGCAGAAGATGGGCGGCATGATGCCGGGTTTCAAGCTCTGAACCCTGAAAATCTGAAATCTGAAATCTGATCAGACTGCAGATTTCAGACTTGAGACTTGCGGCCTGTTCAGACTTGAGACTTGAGACTTCAGACTTGAGATCTTCTTATTACCCGATGCCCCTACCCGATCCCTTCGTCAGACTTATCGAGGAACTGCAGCGCCTGCCCGGTATCGGGCCGAAGGGTGCCCAGCGGCTCGCCTTTTTCCTGCTCAAGACTCCACGCGAGCGCACCGATCGGCTCGTCAATGCGATTCACGACGTGAAGGAACACATCACCTACTGCTCCGAGTGCAGCAACATCACCGATTCAGATCCGTGCGCGTACTGCCGAAACGAGGACCGCGATCATCACGTGATCTGTGTCGTCGAAGAGCCGCAGAACGTCGCGGTCATCGAGAAGACACGTGAGTTCAAGGGCGTCTATCACGTCCTGATGGGCGCGCTGTCGCCGCTGCAGGGCATCGGCCCGGACGAGCTCAAGATAAAAGGCCTGCTCGCGCGCATCGGCGACGGCGTTTCCGAGGTGATTCTCGCCACCAACCCGAACGTGGAAGGCGAAGCCACCGCGATCTACCTGGCGCGGCTGCTCAAGCCGCTCGGCGTCCGTGTGACGCGCATCGCCATGGGCGTGCCGGTCGGCAGCGACCTCGAGTACGCCGACGAGGTGACCATGCATAAGGCGCTCGAGGGACGGCGCGAGGTCTAGCCCACGTGATGCTGCCGCACGGGTACGAGCTGCCAGCCGCTATCTTCCTCGTGCGTGAGCGGAGCGCTCACCTGTTTTGCCGGGTACAGACTGTTCCGGATCGTTCTCGCCATCTACGGGTTCATTCTCGGCGCCATGCTGGCGAGCTCGATTGTCGGTGTCAGCAACACTCTCGCGATGGTGGTGGCGGCTCTCGCCGGCGGTGTGGTCGGCGCGCTGATCCTCGTCCTCGCGTATTTCATCGGCGATCGCGCTCGTCGGTGCCGGCCTCGGTGCGCTGATCGCCCACGTCATCTGGAGCCAGATCGCGAACGAGGATCCGGCCGCGCTGGCGATCGCGCTCGCATCGATGGCCGGCGCGATTTCGCGCGATGATTCTGCAGCGCTACGTCATCGTCGTTTCCACCGCGTTCGCCGGGGCATGGACCATCCTGGTCGGGGGAGTCGCGATTGCCGGCGACCTCGCCAACAGAAGCACCGTTCATGCGGCGCCAGGCGGCGACCCGTGGATCCTCTACCCGCTCAATCCGGCACCGGGCCAACGATGGGTGCCGGTGGCCTGGGTGATTCTCGGCGTCATCGGCACCGCGGTCCAGCTCGGCATTACCGGAAAAAAGCGCTGATTGCTCCAGGCGTCCCGCGGCACGCCACGTGCACGTCTTCTGAGGCTCGGACGTGGCTCTCTCACGCGCCGACATTGGAGGACGGAAATGGCAATGCGCGTTACATGGCTCGTCGTCGTGGCGGCTCTGGCAGTCGGGTGTGAGCAACGCAGCACTCAGCCCGCAGGCGCTGACCAGGGGGCAAGTGCACTGGCCGGCGAAAGCGCGCAGCCGCGTGACGCCGCCGTTCCGCCGCCGGCGCGAGATGACTCCGTCCCCTCAACCCTCGACAAGCTGGTGGCCGCGGTGACGCCGAAGGCAGAGTTCAAGGAAGTCACGATCCCGAGCGGAACGGCCGTCGACCTCACGCTTGAAACAGCCGTTGGGTCGGATAGCAGCAGGATTGAGGACACGGTGCGGGCGACAGTCTCGAAGCCGATCATGATTGCCGGTCTCACGGCGGTGCCCGCTGGCTCCCAGGCGGTCGGGGCCGTCACCGGCGCAGAGCAGTCCGGCAAGGTGAAGGGGCGGGCGTCGATCTCACTGCGATTCAACCGGCTGACCACGTGGGACGAGACCCAGGAGATCAGTACGGCGCGGATCTCGCGTCAGGCGGCGGCGACCAAACGGGAGGACGCGACGAAGATCGGAATTGGCGCCGGAGCGGGTGCCGTGATTGGCGCCATTGCGGGCGGCAAAAAGGGTGCGGCCATCGGCACCGCGGTCGGCGCCGGTGGCGGGACGGGCGTCGTCCTCGCGACACGCGGCGAAGAAGTGCGGCTCGGCGTCGGGACGCCGCTTCGGACGACGCTTCAGGAGCCGCTCACGGTCCGCGTTCCCGTCGAATAGACTCGCGCATTCGAGGATACCTGTCAGCAGACGCCTCCCCAGCGTGATGTGCGCCACCACATCGAGGCCGAGGTCTGCCCCATCGCGTGCAGCGCGCTGATTGACGCTTTTTCAGGGATTGCGGTACCATTGCTGTTCCGTTCCTCGCCTTTGTCATTCCTCAGTAGCTCAACGGCAGAGCATCCGGCTGTTAACCGGAGGGTTGCTGGTTCGAATCCAGCCTGAGGAGCCAGCTCCGTAAGATCAATGAAATCAATCACTTACGGAATCGACCGTCGGTCGAACACCTAAGTCTCATTGTTCCAGTTAGTTGCGGTTGGACGGGCCGCGCTGGACGATTTCCGCAACTGGCCCCTCGGCTACACCGCCAACGTGCAGCGCTTCTCTGAACCGCTAGCCGTCGTCGCGAGTGCCGATGAACCACTGCTCTCTTGGTTAGGCGCAGCCCGACGCCTTTGGCGGTGTGTGCTGCGACGGCGTTGCACTGCATCCGCACCCTGTCCCGCCTGTCGACTTGATTGCCGCATCGTCCACGCAGCAGGCACTCACGCCTGCGGGCGCTGGTCCGCCGCAACAGCCCGCCGCGGGCGTATTCCGCTGTTCGTCCGAGCTCGTCGCCTGTTTGGGGTTCATGATGATCTCCTTCAATCGCGAGCTCGCGGCCCGCCCTCACCTGCACAGACGGAGCCGGCCGGCGATGGACGCACGCGAGATGTTCGTCGCGAGAGCGTGCGTCCTTTTGAAGGGTGGCCCGTCTTAAACCGCGAGGGCGCGAGCAACGAGGAGGAGTCGATGACACCAACGGTGGAGAGCGAAAAGGTAAAGGCCGCGGTTCGTGAGACGTACGGACGAATCGCTACGGAGCAGCGGTCGTCCGGTTGCTGCGGGACCACTGAGTGCTGCGGACCCGTCGCCGAGTCCACATCGGAGGCACTCGGCTATTCGGCAGAGCAACGTGGGAACGCGCCCGAAGGAGCGGACCTGGGCCTGGGCTGCGGCAATCCACAGGCGATCGCCGAGTTGCAGCCCGGCGAGCGCGTGCTCGATCTCGGGAGCGGCGCCGGCTTCGACGCGTTCCTCGCCGCCCGTCAGGTGGGTGAGACGGGCTTGGTCGTTGGCGTCGACATGACGACAGAGATGATCGCGAAGGCGCGCGCCAACATCGGCAAGACCGATCTGCGGAATGTGGAATTCCGGCTCGGGGAGATCGAGCATCTGCCGGTCGCCGACGCGAGCGTGGACGTGATCATGTCGAACTGTGTCATCAACCTGTCGACCGACAAGACGGCGGTGTTCCGAGAAGCGTTCCGCGTGCTGGCACCGGGAGGCCGCCTGGCGATCTCCGACATCGTCGCGCTCCGAGACATCCCACAGGGCGTGCGAGACGATCTCGAGGCGTACGCCGGTTGCGTCTCAGGTGCGGCCCTGGTGCCGGTGGTTGAGGCGATACTTGCCGCAGCGGGGTTCGCCGACATTCGCGTCGAGCTGAAGAGCAACAGCTCGTCGCTCGTGGAAGGGTGGTCGCCAGGCGCCGAGATGCTCGTCGCGTCGGCGTTGATCCGGGCAAGGAAGCCAGGCGATCGGTGACGTAAAATGGCGGGCGTGTCGCTGAGTACGGAAGGCGTGTGGACGGAACTGCACGCCAACCTTCGGAGCTTCGTGGCTCGACGTGTGCGCGAGCATGCCGATGTCGATGACATCGTGCAACGAGTGTTTTTGCAGGTCCATCGTGCGCTGCCGACGCTTCGAGACACGGACAAGCTGCACGCCTGGATCTACCAGACGACACGACGCGCCATCGCGGACTTCTACCGGTCGCCGTCTCACCATCGGGAGGTAGCGGCCGGATCCGCCGACGACTTCGCCGATGCACTCGCGGCAGTGGACTCTGAAGAGACCGAAGAATCGGCGGCGCGTGAACTCAGTACCTGCCTCAAGCCGCTCATCAAGAATCTCGCTGCCGCCGATCAACAAGCCTTGCAGATGGTGGAGTTCGACGGGCTGACGCAGGTCGAAGCCGCTGCGCGCCTCGGGCTCTCCGTCTCTGGCATGAAGAGCCGGGTGCAGCGCGCGCGATCGCACCTCCGCGTCGCGCTCGATGACTGCTGCCGGATCGCGCTCGACCGACGTGGCGGTGTGATCAGCTACCAGGCAAGGACCGGGAGCTGTGGCTCATGTGGTCCCGGGTCGGACTCGAATTCCGGTTGCAGCTGAGCGAACGCGCCCCTTCATCCCTGTCCCGATTCCGCAGCTGCCGGCTGCGGGCCTTCCTGGTGCCAGATCTGTCCTGACATGTTCTTCAAATGGATGACCGATGGCGCTCGCGCCTCGGTAATTATCCGCAGGCGTTCAGCGACATCGGGTTCGTCAGCGCTGCCTGGGCAATCTCACGGGCAGTAGCCGACGGCGAAAAGCTACGCGAGGTTACGGCTTCGTGGCGCAGACGATCGCGTAGCCCAGACGATTCTCGGCGACGGCCGTCAGCGCCTGCTTCGTCATGCGCTTCGCGGCTGGCAAATCAATGCCGGCGAGATCAAGCTTTCCAAGACCCACCAGTCACCTC
Source organism: uncultured Acidobacteriota bacterium (assembly GCA_963745495.1). GTDB lineage: Bacteria > Acidobacteriota > Vicinamibacteria > Vicinamibacterales > CAVVIG01 > CAVUXJ01. The sequence goes on along the minus strand of CAVUXJ010000014.1, from coordinate 11,609 downwards.
GGTCGCGAAGAGCCGCGTCCCGATCGCTCGAATCATGTCGGTCAGCGCGTCGTCATGTGGCTCGACGACCGGCTGTCGGTCAAGCCAGCGTCCGTCAGCCAGTCGGCATACGCCTCCGCGGGCCGGGCGTCGGCGAGGCACGCAATCCAGGCCATGAGATCCGAGAGTTCGCCGGGCGGACCTGGGCGCGCGCGTGATGTCGCTCAATCCGACCTGTCCGCCGGGCTTCAGCACGCGGGCGAACTCTCGTGCGCCGCCGCGGCTTGTCTGGAAACGTGCAGAACGCGCACTCACAGATGATGGCGTCCACCGACGCGTCGTCGATCGGTAATCGCTCGGCGTCTCCGACCTCGAAGCGCACACGATGTGCCAGCCCCAGTCGATCGGCCTCGGCGCTCGCGCTGCGCGACGTTCTGCGCGCTCAGATCGACGCCGACACCGTGCAGCCGAACCGCTGCGCGAGCAGCACCGCACTCGTGCCCTTTCCCGACGCCGCGTCGAGCACACGACTCTCTGGCGTGAGCGCCAGCAACTGGCCGAGCCGCTCGGTCAACGCGGCGCCACCGGGATGAAACGACTCGCCGAGCAGCCGCGACACGATCTCGCTCTCGTAGAGCCGCGCGCAGCACTGCTTGATCTCGGCGGCATCGCGGGCGCCCCATGCCTCTCCGCCCGACGCGTCTCACGTTCACGCCTTCGCCTCCCCGAACGAGAACGTCACCGGCGTCGGCTCGAAGCGGCGCCCCTCCGCGCGGGCGCGCCGGCGCGCCGGCTCCATGGCCTCGAGTTGCGCGCGCGCCTGCTCGCGATAGCCGATCGTGTTGTAGGCGCAGAACGGAATCTGCTTGCCGCCCGGCAGCAGGAACTCCTTGCAGCACTTCATCAGGTTCTTCTGGTTGAAGGTCCACGGGTCCATGAAGTCCTGCACCATGATCATCAGCATGTGATCGGCGAGGTCGCCGACGGTCGACGGCGTCCGGAAGGCCGCAGGCCTGGCAGGACAGCGACAGCTGGTCGAGCGACTTCTGCGAGCCCGCGACCGACGAAGACGACCACAGCCCCTCGAGCGCGCCTCGAATCTCGAGACTGAAGTCGGGCACGACGCGGTTGGTGATGTAGTCGAGGTATTCGTAGACGTTGACGATGCGCGGGAGCGGCGTCACCTGGTCGCCGTCCACGAACGCGTAGGTCACGGCGTTGCACGTCGGGAAACAGCACGGCACGGGGATGAAGTCGCTGACCACGAACCTGCCCGGCGGTCTGTTCCTCGATCAGCCGGAGGATGTCCGGGATCGTCATCCGCTGCATCGGGTCGTGGCCGGGATGGCGGCCGGCGTGGAACGCCGGCTGGAAGTTGATCCCGCGAACGGCCGGATGCGAGATCGCGAAATCGACGATCCGACCGAGCTCGTGCTCGTTGACGCCGCGCTCGATCGCCGGCACCAGCGTCACGTGCAGCCCTGCCGCGGCCAGGCGGTCCAGGGCGCGCACGCGCTGCTCGACGATGTCGGCTTCGCCGCGCAACGTGAGCGACGTTCGGCGCTCGAAGCCGTCGAACTGAAAGTAGAACGCCGGCTGGACCTCGGCGAGCTGCTCGACGAACGTGTCGTCGCGCGCAATCCGCTTGCCGTTGGTGTTGATCATCACGAAGCGGATGCCGCGCGCCTTGGCGGCCTTCACGAAGTCGATGATCTGCGGGTGAATCGTCGGCTCGCCGCCGGAGAACTGCACGACCTCGGGCACCCCTTCGGTCCGCACGAAGTCGTCGAGCATCGCTTCGACTTCCTCGAGCGTCAGGCTGAAGCCGGGACCGGCCGTCGAGAAGCACAGCGGGCAGTCCATGTTGCAGACGCTGTTGACCTCGATGATGCCGAGGCAGGTGTGCTGCTGATGGTCGGGGCACAGGCCGCAGTCGTGCGGACAGCCGTGCTCGATGCTCGGTGCCGAAGGCCAGCGGAATGGTCCCGGGCTTGTTGTACTTGCCGTTGGCGACGTAGGCCTCCGCGTCGCCGTAGACGAGCGCCTCGAACGGGCCGCAGGTCGGACAGCGCTTCCGCATGTAGACCTTGTTGTCGCGCAGGATCACCTGGGCGTCGATGACCCGACGGCACTCGGGGCAGATGCTGCGCGTCAGCTCGTAGAAGACGTAGTCGGCGTCGGTCTTGTGCATGAATGTCGCGTGTCCTGGCACTCAACGGCGGCCGGCGAATCCCATCAGCCGTGCGATGAAACGGCCGGCGGCGCTCGACGTCCATCGTCGCGGTCGCGATCTGGCTGGACATCTGCTGGAGCGCGGTCGTGTAGGTCGGATACGCGTGCACGGCGGTCGCGACATCGCCGACGCTCAAGCCGCTGCGCGATCGCCAGGCTCATCTCGCCGCTCATCTCCCCGGCGCGGCTCGCCACGATCGTCGCGCCAATCAGCACGCCTCGTCGATTCGACGATCAGCTTGATGAACCCGTCTTCGTCGTCGTCACACTTCGCGCGATCGACGCGCGCGATGTCCCACGTCGTGCACGGTGACCGCGTCGCCGAATCGCTGCGCGCGCGGCCGTCTCGCTGAGACCCACCTGCGCGACTTCGGGATCCGTGAACGTGACCCACGCCATCGGATTGCGCGCGGCCGGAGGAGCTGCCTGGCAACAAGCGCGTTCCGCGTCGCCTCGAATGCCTGCCACCCGGCCACGTGCGAGAACTGCTCGCCGCCCGAGGACGTCGCCGGCCGCGTAGATGTGCGGGACGTTCGTGCGCAGTCGGTCGTCGACGACGATGCCGCGCGCGGAGTGCGCGACGCCTGCGCGATCGAGCCCGAGACCCGTCGACGTTCGGCCGACGTCCCGCGGCGACCAGCAGATCGTCTCCCCGCGCGCCTGCGCCGCCGGTATCCGACGACACGACGATGCCGTCGGCTCCTGCGTCACCGCCAGCGGCGCGACCGTGAAGCCACCGCACGCCCTCCCGCTCGAAGACGCGCCGAAGGACGCCCACCGCCTCTGGGTCGTCGTGCGGGAGCAGGCGCGACGCCAGAATCGTGACCTGACTGCCCAGGCGCTGAAAGGCCTGCGCGAGCTCCATGCCGAGCGGGCCGCCGCCGATGACGACAAGCGACGCCGGCAGGTCGGAGCATGTCGAAAATGTTGTGGTACGTGCAATGCGGCGTCTGTTCCAGTCCCGCGATGTCTGGCGTCACCGGTCGTGGCGCCCGTGCACACGAGATAGCGTCGCCCGACGATGGACCGCTCTCCGATCCGCAACGTGCGTGGCGTTCTCGAACGACGCCGGTCCGAGGGCGACGTCGATGCCTTCGCGCTCGAGCGCGTCCGGGGACGTCGGCTCGTAGATCTCCTGGACCTTGCGTTGCACGTACTCACGCACCGGCGTCATGTCGACCGTGCACGACGCCGCCGGCGACACCGAACCGTTGAGCGGTGCGGATTTCGTGAGCCGCCTTGGCGACTCGAATCAGCGACTTGCTCGGCACGCAGCCCGTCCACGTGCAGTCGCCACCGATGCGATCGCGCTCGGCGAGCAACACGCGCGCGCCCAGTTGCGCGGCAAACCTGCGCGGCGATCAGGCCACCCGCGCCGGCACCGATGATCACGAGGTCGTAGTCGCGTTCGTGCCACTACGCGTGCACCTCCGGCGTCGAGAGGATGTACGGGTCCCAATCGCGGCAGGAGGCCCAGCGCCACAAGCGCCAGCACGAGCGTGGCGTACGTGAGCCCGTCAATGGCCAGCCATCGTCCGGTCAATCCGGCCAGCACGCTGCCGATCAGAGCGCCGACACTCAGCAGGAACGAATAGATGCCCATCGCCGCTCCACGGCCGACTCCGGGACCGACGGCACCGGCCAGCAGCGACAGTGCCGCAGGCGTGAAGCCGCTCTCGATCATGATCAGCACCGCGATGACCGCAGTCAGCGTCCAGCGAAGCTCAATCGGTTGGTCGCCCATGTGATTGAGCAGCAAGATAGCCCGGCAGACACCGCCAGCATCGCGAGCAGCGACACGCGCAAGCGCGCGACGCACGTCGATCCGAGGCAGGATCGCGGCTCCAGACCAGGACTCCGGTGCCGAACACCAGCGCGTACACGAAGAGCAGCCAGCCGAGTCCGGATGGATCGTCGGCGAAGAGGCCAGACCAGCATCTGTGAATCGTCCGACCGATTCGTGAGCAGGAAGTACAACGTGGGGCCGAGCCAGAGCCCGACGATCGCGTTCATGCAGAACCAGACCGGCGCGAGTCGTCGCAATGCTGGTGTGGCAAGCGACCGTGTCAGTCCCTGCCAGACGTCAGCGCGTCCGCGATGACTCCGACTGCCCGACGCTCCCGACGAAGAGCAGCAGCGCGGCGACGACGTACAGGAGCGCGAGCGCGGTAAACGCGCCCGTGTGAACGCCGCCCAGAGTCGGCTGCCGACGATTCCGCCGAGCGCAAGGCCGGCCAGCAACGACAGCTCGAAGTAGCTCATCGCCCTTGCGCGCAGGACGTCGTTGTCCGCCGTCGCGTCCGTGAGGTACGCGAGCAGCGCCGGAACCCCAGCCGCGGCGGCGAGTCCTTCGAGGGCGCGGCTCACGACGAATACGCTGGTGTCGTGCGTCACGCCGAACAAGAGCGTGGCGAGCGCGGCCAGCAGTGCGCCGCCCGTCATCAGCGCGCGTGCCGACACCGCATCCGACAGCATCCCCAGCGGCACCGCACCGACCAGCTCGGCGCCAAACGAGATGGCGGCGAGCGTGCCGACCAGTCCGGCTCCGATACGCACGCCGCGGTTCGCCAGATCCGCGACGTAGACGCCCACCAGCACGCTGCTCGCTCCACCGGCGACTCGCACGAGGCCATGTGTGGCGATCACGACGGCCGCGCGGCGCGCCGCCGCTCGTTCTGTGACCGTCGACCCACGGTCCGGCGGAGCCTGGGACGACCCGCGCCCTGCACCGCGTGGAGCGCCGTTTACCGAGCTCTCCTCTCTGTTCCCCCACGCGTCACTGGTCACGGCTCCAGACCGTGCCGCTCGAGAATAGAGCGTTCGAGCCGAGCCAGGGTCGAGGCGTCTTCCGTGGCGGCCCCGAACACCTGCCGAGAGACGTCGCCGATCGCCCGCAACTGGGCCCGGTAGCGCCGGCAGAAGCGGCACATGAGCAGATGCAGGCGCACCTCGATGCGCTGCCAGCGCGAGGCGCCGAGCCCATCCTGTGCCACCAGCCGCGCGACTTCCTGACAGGTCAGCATTCTCATGTCCGTACACCTGCCGCCGCGAGACACTCCCGTAGGCGATTGCGGGCGCGAAACAGCATCACACCAAGGTTAGTGGCGATGACGTCGAGAATCTTACAGATCTCAGGGCTGGCAAATCCCTGCACCTCTTTCAAGAGGAAGGCCTCCCGCTGCGAGGCGCTCAGCTCGTCCAGGCAAGGGGCGAGCCTCTCTCGAATCTCCCGCGCGTAGACTCGCGCGTCGGCCGACGGCCGAGGTTGGCTCCAGCTGCCATCCGCATCGAAGCGCCGCTCCACGACATCATCGATCGGGTCCATCGCGCGATCGCGCGCCGTGCCTCGGCGAAACTCCGACAGTTTTCGAAAGAGGATGCCAAAGAGCCACGTCCGGACATGCGAGCGCCCTTCGAAGCGTGACGCCGTTTCGATGAACGTCGCGAACGTGGCCTGCGCCACATCCTCGGCGGCCGACGGGTTCAACCCGGCTCCGTGGGCCGCGCGCACGATCTGCGGCAAGTAGGACTGCACGACCACCTTGAGCGCGGCGGGCTCGCGCGCCCGTACACGTGCTGCCGGCCGGGATCGTCAAGCTCCACAGTCGCGTCCACGGCTATGACTTTCGCTGTTTGTCTGGGGGACATCGATTGGAGTGTAAGGATTCTGCGGCCTGGGCCACTCACTGTCCAGCGGGCACGGTGAGTCGATGGGCGGCTCTCCCGGAGGCCCTCGCAAAGGAGTGCACGATGACTGCGAAGCACATTGGCAACGGCGTTCTTGGCGGCCTGGCCGGCGGTCTGGTGTTCGGCATCTTGATGGCGATGATGGGCATGCTGCCGATGATCGCCTCGATGGTCGGCTCCGACTCGGCTATCGTCGGATTCGGAATTCACCTGATCATCAGCGCGATCATCGGCACAGGCTTCGTCCTGGCCGCGTCCGCCTTGGGCCGGGAACATACGGCCGGCGTCGGTGCGGGCCTGGCGTACGGGTCCCTCTGGTGGATCCTTGGGCCACTCACACTCATGCCGCTGGGCATGGGCATGGGTCTCGGCGTCAACTGGACCATCACGGCTGCCGTCGCCGCGGCTCCGAGTCTGATGGGTCATCTGATCTTCGGCGCGGTGCTCGGCGCCACGTATCGCTGGCTCGAGAACCGGGCCGGCCACGGCGCAGTGGCGCACCAGATCAGTCGAGCCTAGAGGGTCGTGGACACGTCTCACTCAAACGATCGGTGTGCCGCGGGCCTGGCCACGACGCCAGGCCCGGCGCCAACGCGCCGGTCTGTGGCGGCTTGATTCATCGTGGAGGCACAGTGACGCATCATCCATCGTTCGTCGTGCACAACGCATGGTGTCGAGATGCAGGTGTGTGGCCAAGCGCTGGCGGATTAGGGCTACAAGCCCGGGCATGTACTGCCGGTCGTACGGTTGGCACTGTCCGCGAGCGTCAAAAGCGAACGCGGAGGCCTCCGTTGATGTTGCGACCTTCGAGCGGCGCCCAAGCATCGACGGTCCATCGGCCATCTGCGGCTCTGGTCGAGCGAAGCAACGGATCCCATCGTGTCTGGCGCACACCGGTGAGGTTTTTTCGCCGTTCACGAACAATCTGATGCGCCCGAACTGTTTCTCAGCCAGAAGCCCGAGAATCATGTAGGGCTCGCTGATGGTCCGATAGGGATTCTCCTCGAGACTCTGTCGTCCGGTGTAGTACCACTCGATTCCGACGCGTCCGACGTTCTCTACTTCCCACATCCCGACGATCCCGGCACTGTGCAGCGGCGTCAGGGCCACGTCGCATCCGAATATTGCGCCGACGGTTAGCGTAGACTCGGCAGGTGATTCCGGCGCAGCTTATTGTCGCGAGTCTCCTCGGGTGGCTTCAACGGGAACAGTCTGAGGTGATCGCCTATCTCCGCGAGGAGAACCAGATTCTCAAGACGCAACTGCGACACCTGCGCGTGCGGTTGACCTACGAGGAACGGCGTCGCTTGGCGCGGCTCGGTGCACGGCTCGGTCGACGACTTCTGAGGCAGGTTGCGACCATCGTCACCCCTGACACCATCCTCCGATGGCATCGTCAGCTCATCGCGCGGAAATGGACACACCCACCTCGGCGGCGAGGACGACCGCGTGTAGTTGGTGAGATTCGCCGTCTGGTAGTGCGGATGGCGACGGAGAATCCAACGTGGGGCTACTCGCGGATCCAGGGCGCGTTGAAGAATCTCGGGCATCGTGCCGCGCGCTCGACAGTGGCCGCGATCCTCCGGGAGCAGGGCATTTCGCCGAGTGGTTCGCGGTCCACCTCGTGGCAGACGTTCCTACGAGCGCACTGGCGGGCGATCGTAGCGGCGGATTTCTTCACGACCGAGGTCTGGACGGCTCGCGGGCTGGTCACGTTCTACACCGTGTTTGTGATTGAGCTGCATTCACGGCGTGTCCACATCGTCGGGTCCACGCCGCATCCGGACGACGCCTTCATGGTCCAGGTCATGCGGGAGTGGACCGCTGCGCAAGAGAGCCGGAGCGACGGACCGCGCGTGTTTCTATGCGACCGCGATCGGAAGTGGAGCGTGGCTGTCCGGCGATTGCTGGAAGAGTGCGGGATACGAGTGCTTCAGACACCATTTCGTGCGCCCAACTGCAACGCGCACGCGGAGCGGTTTGTCCGTTCGATCAAAGAGGAGTGCCTAGACCGGTTCGTACCACTTGGCGAGCCGCACCTGCGCCGTGCGCTAGCCGAGTACGTGCTCCACTACCAGCACGAACGAAATCACCAGGGTCTCGGGAACGAAATCATTGATCATTCGCTAGATCAGCCTCGCGGCGAGCGGGTGCGATGCCGGCCGCGTCTCGGTGGTCTTCTCAACTACTACCACCGTGCGGCGTAGCGCCTTGTCTCGTCGCGACAATCCGTTGGCGGACTTATCGGACATTACGCGCCACCTTCGCTGCGAGCCGGAATGCCCAGCACCCGCTTCCGCTCGTAGTGCCGCAGCGTATCGGTGCTGACGCCCGTCAGTTCCGAGAGCTCCGACGGACTGAGCATCTTGTGCGCTTCGGCGTTGCGCGGTTTGCCGTCCGGGCGTGTTCGCGACAGTCTGGCTGCCATCCGTTGCTGACGACGCTACCGCGGATTCGGCGTCGTCTTGTCCTTCGGCATGCTCCCCATCATGCCACGGTGCATCATGCCACCGCCGTTCCTCATCATGGTCCGGTGCATGGCGGCCATGCCCTCCTTGACGAAGTCGGTCACTTCAGAAGCATGCTGCTGGAGTGCCGCCACGGTGTTCGGATCGGTCGAGGTTTGCGTCACGACGATGCCCGTCCCCGTCGGTTCGAACGTCGTGTGGATCTTGTCGTAATTCCGATAGATCAAACGCAGCGCCGGGCTCTCGATCGGCAGGCCGGGATCGTTTCCCGGTCTCGACCCGCTGTCCCATGCTGGTCACGTGATCTTTGAGGAGCTGGGCGATGCGTGGATCGGCCGACTCGGTCACCGTCCGGATGCCATTGGACAGATTCGTGACCGCGCGCGTGATGCGATCGTGATTGATGAACAGTTCATGAATATCGCTCATCTCCGCCATCGTCGTAGCGTCGCGGCCACCGCCCATCATTCCCGGACCCATGCGGTTCATCACCTGTCCGGACGCTGATGGCTGCTGCACGACGCCCGAATCCCCGGTGCGGTGATCCTCGATCTGGAAGTGGAGGAACGCGTGCACGGCCACGAGCGCCTCTGCATCGCGCGTGACAATCCGCACCCGCCCGCCGGCCGGCGTCTCTTCGTACTGATAGGTGATGCGATCCTTGAGTCGCGTCATCTCCACCGTGCCGGGCACCTGCTGTGCGTGCGTGAGAGCGGGCTTTCCGAAGTCTCCCGCCTTGAACAAGGCGGCGATCTCCGGCAGGTGCCGTCGGATCGCCTGAAGGTTCGCCTGGTCGCTCGCCTCCTTCACGGTCACCTCGATCGCTCCGCCGTCTGGATAGAGCAGGAAGTGATGAACCGTGCGGTCCTGATCGAAGCCCATCGCCTGGGCTCCGCGCGTGAGCATGTCGCGGTGATGGGCGTCGTGATCGTGCGATTGCCCCTGTTGCGGCTGCTGCGCCCCTGCAGTTGCCGTCACCCACGCAGCCACTGTCGCTGCGGCGATCGCGTTCCGAAATCGATGCGTCATGCCTGCCTCCGGATATACGGAGCGAACCACACAATCCATTCTGAACCCTGGAATCGTTCCAGGGTCAAGGTCATTTGTCCCACGGGCGGGCTCTTTCTCACCGCTGTCTGACGACCGGGGCGTACCCGTCAGAGAGTGCCCCCATGAAGGCGACGATTGCGCGCTCCTCCGCCTGGCTGAGACCGAGATTGCCAAGTTCGTCCGTGTTCATGTTGCCCCTCACCTCAGGCGCGGGCCAGCAGTCGCGGGCGAGCGCCTCGCGCTCCGTGAGCGAGCCCGCGGCAGACGGGTTTCACGTCGCGCGTGTTGTAGAAATGCACTAAGCCACTGAGCGTCTTGAAGTAGCCATTGTGCATGTAGGCCTTGACGAACGCGCCATCCGGGCGACGGTCCACGTTGCGCACCGTCGGCACCTTGTGCTTGCCGGTGTTCGCCGCCGCATGCTCCCGCCATTCCGGCCGGGTCGCGAGAAACGCGCCGAGGCCGCCGTCCACCCACCCTGGACCGTCGGGGTTGCTGGTCGCCCGATACCACGGGTTTTCAGGATTGCGTGGAATGCCAAGGTTGTCGAAGGTGAAGTCAGTGAGCAGCGGCGGTTCTCCGCGCGGTCCCCTGTCCAGCGGGTGGCAGGCCGAGCACTTGCCCCGTCCCGCAAACAGCGCCAGACCCGTTTGTTCCTCGCCTGACAGCACAGCCTCCCCTGCCAGATGCCGGTCGAATTTCGAGGAGAACGGATTCACTTCGCGCGAGCGTTCATAGGCCGCAACGGCCGTGGCGATGTGATCGTAGGCCCGATCCGATGCGGCCCGATCGTGCGGCGTCAGTTGCAGTGTGCCCGTCGGCAACGCGCACGCGGCGTCCACGTTCGCCGGCCACGTGATGTCGCAGCTGCCGGTGAACCGTGACTCGAGGGTGACGGGATAGTCGGCGGCGCATACGCGACGAACCACGCAGCCCGTGTCAGGCAGCGCCTGTTCCACGGGATTCACGAACGGTGCCTGCGCCTGCTCGGCGATCGGATCGCCGAGTCGCTCGCCCGTCGCACGGCCATCCCAGAAGTTACCACCCACGAAGAGCGTCTCCCCGTCCTCCGTCGTGACGTGAAGACACAGGAGCCATGGCGTACGCGACGGTTGGAGGCTTGCGGTTGCTGAATAGGCCGGCGACGGATCCCTCGTAGACAGCCGGTCCAGCATTCACGAGCGGGCGATCGCCCGTCCATCCCACCCCGAGAGCGTGACACGCGGCGCACGACTGGTTGCCGCGCAGCGAGAGCCGCTGATCGAAGAACACCGACTTGCCGAGCTGTTCGAGAGGGCTAAGCGCAGGGACCATAGACGTTCGTGGGTCAGCAAGCCCCTGCGCGCAGGCCGCACCTGCGATGACAGCGGCGACCAGGAGACCTCGAACGAGTCGCATAGCAGGCAGTCAGGAGCGGTTACTCGAGCAGGCTCCGCAGCATCCACGCCGTCTTCTCATGGACCTGCATACGCTGGGTCAGCAGGTCGCACGTCGGCTGGTCGCTCACGCTCTCCGCGACCTTGAACACCTGCCGAGCGGTGCGTGCCACTGTCTCGTTCCCTTCAACGAGCCGCTGAATCATGTCCTGCGCCTTGGGCATGCCGTCCTCATCCTTGAGGGAGGAGAGCTGCATGAACTGCGTGTACGTGCCTGGCGCAGGGAAGCCGAGTGCCCGAATGCGCTCAGCGACGACGTCCACGGCGAGGGCGAGCTCGTTGTACTGCGTCTCGAACATCAGGTGCAGCGCCTGAAACATCGGCCCGGTGACGTTCCAGTGGAAGTTGTGCGTCTTGAGGTACAGCGTATAGGTGTCCGCGAGCACGCGCGACAGGCCACTCGCGATCTCCTCGCGCGCGTTCGTGTCGATTCCGATATCGATGGTCATCTGCTTGCCCATGGGATCATGCTCTTTCTGAGTTGGAGGATGGAGACCAAACACAACTTGTCGGCTGTGCCGGCGGACCAGAATTAGGCCGCACGAGCCGGCGGTGACTACTGCCGTCCTCCAGGAGCCAATCGCGCGTGAAACGGTTCGCGACGCCCCGAGGACAGCTTGTGCAACCTGCGCTCCGACACCCCTCGAGCGCAAATTGCCAGAATTGGGCCGGAACTGTGAGCCGAGCGGCTGGACGGAGCTCGCCAGCTGGGGAAAATCCCGCATGCCTGCGCGATCCCGCGCGCGCTAGAGCTCGT
>CAVUXJ010000013.1:0-109421 GCA_963745495.1 uncultured Acidobacteriota bacterium | reverse complement strand
GCGTCGAAGGCATCCTCGGGTCCGCGCGCGCTGAGGAGCAGCAGCCGAATCGATAGGAACCGGACGTTTCGGTCAGCATTCCCCGACGTGTCGGTGGCCGGCGATCCCCTGCCCGCGCCCGTTACGACAATTCATCAAGTCTCGCGCGACGCGTCCCAGTGGCGCGGCGCGGTCCAATCCATCGGGGAGTACGAATGTGCACGAAAGTTCCATGTCGTTGTGGCATCTCGCGTGAGATAGTTCAGGGAGTCGATCACACGGTCCCCGGGAGGTGACGCGTGCCGAACTACCTGATCCGAGCGTCGCATATGGTTTGAGGGATCACTCGATGCGAAAGATGACGATAACCTCGTGGCTTGCAATTGCGGTCCTGGCGACAGCCGGCGCCGCGGAGGCCCAGATTACGCGCGGTGGAATTGTCGGGACCGTGCGTGATTCCTCCGGCGGTCTGGTCCCCGGCGCGACCGTCAGTGCGACAAGCACCGCAACCAACGCCGCGCGCACAGCCCAAACCGACATGCTGGGGTTCTTCAGCATCGAGGCGCTCGAACCGGGCATGTACGACGTTGTCGTCGAACTCACCGGCTTCACCCGGGTCAATACCCAGAGCGTGGCCGTGCGGACCGCGAGCGATACCTCGCTCGATGTCGTGCTGCAGCCGGGCGGGGTTGCTGCCGAGGTCACGGTGACGGCCGAGCGAACCATCCTTCCTCTGAACCGGGTGTCGCCGACGATCGCGACGACCCTCGGCGCTCGCGCGGTGACGGAGCTGCCGCTGGCGAATGGCCGCAACATCAACAACCTCGTGCTGACAGTTCCGAATGCCTCGTTGACAACAGGCCAGGGCCTCTACGCGATCAACGGTCAGCGCCCCAGAAACAACAACTACATGGTCGACGGCTCCGACAACAACGATGTCGTGTCGACCATCGCGACATCGCAGATCGTGCCCGAAGCGGTCGACGAGTTCCAGGTGCAGACGACTTCCTACAGCGCCGAGTTCGGCAGAAACACCGGCGGCCAAATCAATGTCATCACCCGGTCCGGCACCAACCGCTTCCGCGGGGACCTGTGGGAATACTGGACCGGCAGCCAGTTCTATTCGTTGGACAACCTGGAAAAGGCCAGCGGCCTGACAGAACCCGCGAAGTACAACCGCCACCAGGCGGGCGGCGCCGTCGGCGGCCCGGCGCTGCGGGACAAGCTGTTCTTCTTCGGGCTGTATCAGGCGGATCCGCAGCGGACGGCGGAGCGGCCAAGTACGACGGTGCGGATTCCAACGCAGGCAGGCTACCGGGCGCTGCAGAACGTGCCGCTCGGTGCCGGCCAGCCGGATGCGAGCCGGCAGGCGGTCCTGCAGAAGATCGCCTTCCTCCAGGACGTGTACACCCAGAATTCGAGCTTCCGGAACCTCTCCACCACCTCCGTCAACGGCGTGCCGATCGAAACGGGACAGACCAATCTGAACATCGTGGATCCGAGCACCTATCATACGGCGCTCGCGCGCACCGACTACCGGTTGAGCAACGCCGACACCATCACGGTCCGCTACTCGCTCAACAATCGCGCGGACGAGAACGCGGTCAGCAACGTGCAGTTCGGTCCGCTGTTCGCCGGCAATCAGACCCTGATCGACACGAACCTCGCGGCCAGCAACACCCACCTCTTCTCGTCCCGGATGCTGAACGAGTTCCGGTTCTCGCTGGTTCGCCGCGATCTCGACTTTCCGGAGAACGACCCGACCAGTCCCACGGCCCCCATCACGGGTCTGTTTCAGATCGGAGGAGATGCCAATTTCCCCCAGTCACGAGTGACCAATGCGTTTCAGTTCTCGGACACGGTCACCTGGACGCTGCCGCGCCACTCGTTCAAGTTCGGCACCGACCTCCGTTACAACACCGTGGACAACGAGTCGGCGATGCACCTGAAGGGCACCTTCACGTTCAACAACCTGCAGGACTACATGAACAATACGGCCTTCCGGGTGCAGCAGCAGCTGCAGACAGCCGGCTGGGAAGCCACCCAGTGGCAGACGTACTGGTTCGTGCAGGACGACCTCCGCGTCAGGCCCGACCTCACCCTGAATCTCGGTCTCCGGTATGAGCTGTCGGAAGTGCCGCTCGGGATGCTGGGCGCGACAGATCCGCAGAGCCTGTCGGCGCTGGTGCCGGGACCGGCACAGGTGGACCGCAACAACTGGGCGCCCCGCGTCGGGTTCGCGTGGAGTCCGAATTCGAGGAACGCGTTCCTCGGTGACGGCAAGACCGTCGTGCGCGGCGGCTTCGGGCTCGGCTACGACGTCGTCTTCTACAATCTGCTGGTGGTGAACGCCTCGAACTTCCCACGCGTCGTCTCGGTTGATGTGAACAACGTCGAAAATCAGTACCCGAACCTTCTGACGGCAACGGCCAGTCCCGAATTCGACCCTCTGGCCCCGTACACCAATTCGCCCGAAGCGCTCCAAAACCCCACGAGCCGGTTCTACAGCCTCTCCTGGCAGCGCGAGCTTGCCGCGAGGTACTTGTTGGAGGTGGGATACACGGGCAGCCGGAGCTACCACGGCATCAACCAGATCCAGGCCAACCCGGCGATTCTGACGCCGGAGCAGGCAGCGCTGGTGGCATCCACCAAGAACGCGAACGCGATTCCTCCCGTTCAGGCGCGCCGCCTCTTTCCGCAGTTCGGCACCCGGACCCTCGTCCCCGCTTACGTGGGCCCTGGCAACAACGACGTCGACGCCAGATCCGCGTATGACGCCGTGTTCTTCTCTGCAGGACGCCGGTTCACCCAGGGTCTGCAGTTCCAGACGTCGTACACCTTCAGCCGCTTGATGAGCAACAACGACACGGCCTTCAGCGACGGTGGAACGGACGGGTCGCATCAGCGTCCGCAGAGCATGTTCGACTATGAGGCGGAGTGGGCCCGATCCAACTACGATCGACCGCACCGGTTCACCGCGACCTATCTTTGGGAGATTCCGGGTCCGAAGTCCGGTTTCCTGAGCGCCGTGCTCGACGGCTGGCAGATTTCAGGGATGACTTCAAGACAGTCGGGGCGGCCATTCACGATCTTCACCGGTGTCGACTCGAGCGGCGACGCGAACACCGGCTCGGATCGCCCGAACATCAACCCGTCGGGCAGCTTCGTGTGGGACGAGGCACACAGGACCTTCACCAACAACGGCTACTATGTCGTGCCGCTCGGCACCAACGGTCTGCCGCTGGCCAACAGCCTTGGCAACGGCAACGCGCCGCGAAATAGCGAGAGGTACGCCGCAGTCTGGCTCACCGATCTGAGCCTGCTGAAGCGCGTGTCGTTCGGCAGCAAGCAGATCAGCTTCCGAGTCGACGCATTCAACGCGTTCAATCAGGACGACTACGGCGGTGCGCGGGGCACCACCATCTCGGCCGCGCCCACGTTCAACAACATGAGCAGCCCGAGCTTCGGGCAGAACGGCTTGAACTGGGGGCGGCGCTCGCTTCAGCTCGGGGCCAAGTTCTCGTTCTAATTCGATCCCTTTTTCGCGCCTCTGCTGATTTCTTCTCTGCCATGCGGGCGGCGGTGAGAGCATTGGTCATCGAACGATTGCCCTCGTGGCACGCATGCTCGAGTATGGGGCCGGCCCCACAAAGGGATTGAAGCATGGCCCCGATTTAGCCCTTCTTCCTGAAGGACACCACCATACGCCGCGTTTCCTCTACGGCGGTTGGACCCACACCGCCGTTCCAGGATGGTGGCCCCGGCTGCACCGAAAAGTTCCCGACCAGCTCGTCAGTGAGGTGTAAACTTCGGCGCGTACCATACCGAACCCGGGAGGATCCCATGGTTGCTCTACTCGCGGCGCTCGCCGTGACCGGTACGCTTCAGTCGACCCCCGACATGGAGCCACTGCCCCATCGGACTCTACCTCTTGAGCCGTTTGTCATCCCCGCAAACAACCTGGTGAATTTCGACTTGCTCGACGCTCGCGCCGAATTGTCCGAACCGGTGGTACGGTCCGAAGAGCAGCCTCGCACGCTGTTCGGGATCAAGCGCCACGTCGGCCTGGGGGCCGGCTATGACAGCGGCATCCTGCACGGCAGCATTGGTCTGTATCTGACGATCGCCGAGTTGGGCCGCTGGAATTTCGGCGTTCCCTCTCCAGCGGTTGGATTCGGCCGAGCACGGGAATACGATCCACAGCGGAAGCAGGCGGTGGCGAAAACACAATCCACGATCGTGGTCAGCCTGGTTTCCATTCATTACCGAGGGGGCTATATCAATTCCCTCGGGATGAACTGGTACGTCAATCTCGAGCAGGTGTTCGACACGCGAGCGAACATCACCGAGTCGCAGTTCGGGTTCTCGTTCAGCCGCAAGTGACAGAACTGGGAATTGGCCACTAAGAGTTTGTGAGCGGTGTCGATTCGCTCAGGGGTTCACCACGTTCTGAGGCTTGCCGCCGAGGAACGTCTTGACGTTGTCGACAGCCAGCTCCATCAAGCGCGAGCGCGCCTCCTTCGTCGCCCAGGACATGTGGGGGGTCACGAGACAGTTCTTTGCCGTCAGGAGCGGATTGCTGCTTGCCGGCGGCTCCACGGACAGCACATCCACGGCCGCACCGGCAAGCCTGCCGGCATTGAGCGCATCGGCAAGATCCTGGTCCACAATCAGCGGACCTCGCGAGTTGTTGATCAGGAACGCTGTCGGCTTCATCAGGCCCAGCCGGTGCGTGTTGATCAGCCCTTCAGTATCCGGGAACAGCGGACAATGCAGGCTGACCACGTCGGATTCGCTGAGCAGCTCTTCCAGTCCGGCCCATCGGAAGCCCGCGTAGGCCGGTGGATTGGCCTGCACGGCATCAAATGCGATCACGCGCATTCCCAGGGCATCAGCGATCCTGCCCACCTCGCGGCCGATCCGTCCGAAGCCGACGATGCCCATGGTCTTGCCGGCAAGCTCGACGAGCGGTGTGCTCCAGAAACACCAGTCCTTGCTGCGGCTCCAGTCTCCGGCGCGCACAGCGTCGCTGTGCAGCCCGACGTGGTGACACAGCTCCAGCAGCAGCGCCACCGCGAACTGCGCGACCGATGCCGTGCCGTACGTCGGAATGTTCGAGACGGGAATACCCAGAGCTCGCGCCGCCTTCACATCGACGACGTTGTATCCGGTAGCCAGAACGCCGATGTAACGAAGCCCCTTCAGCTGCTCGAGGACCTGGGCCGGCAACGGGGTCTTGTTGGTGAGGAGCACATCGGCGCCCTGGGCGCGCTGCACGACGAGCGGTGCGTCTGTGCGATCGTGAACTGCCAGCGTGCCTAACGCTTCGAGCCCTTTCCACGTCAGGTCACCTGGGTTGAGGGTGTAGCCGTCCAGCACGACGATCTTCATGTCCTTCATGTCCTTCATGGCCGGGCCTCTTCGGAAAGTAGGGACAAGACTATACAGGAGCTGCGCCGAAAAGCCGGCAGCCAGAGTCCCTCGGCGTCGTGTTAGGATCTCAGCGTACTGGAATAAATACCCTCGAGTGGTCAGCTCCCAACGTTCAGGCGCCTGACGCCGGACTGATGGCTGGCCGCCGAGGGCTCAATGGAGGGCACTCGCCATGAGCCGGAGCGGAACTCTTCGATTTCTCGGAGCAGCGGCCTGCCTGGCCGTTCTCCTGCCCTGGGTCTTCGCCGTTTCACACGCGCAGCAACCGCAGGCCGTTGCCATCGACAGCGATGACATCGGGGGCGTCGTAACCGGGCCGAATGGCCCCGAGGCGGGCGTCTGGGTCATCGCAGAAACGCGCGATCTCGAGGTGAGATACATCAAGAGCGTCGTCACCGACGATCGCGGGCGGTATGTCGTGCCGGATCTGCCCAAAGCGAAGTACAGCGTGTGGGCGCGCGGGTATGGGCTCGTTGACAGCGCGAAGGTCACGTCGGAGCCTGGCAAGCTCGTGAACATCACGGCCAAGCCGGCGCCGGACGCCGCCGCCGCCGCGCACTACTATCCAGCGATCTACTGGTACTCGATGATGAACATTCCGGGCGCGGATCAGTTCGGTAAGAAGGGCAGCGACATCCCGGAGAACGTCACGCAGACCGAGTGGCTGAACACCGTCAAGAACAACGGCTGTGTCGGGTGTCACCAGCTCGGACAGGAGTCCACGCGTACCCTCCCTGTGGCCTTCGCCTCCATCGAGCCGTCGGAACGTGCGTGGCTCCGCCGCGTGCAGTCGGGGCAGGCCGGGCCGCAGATGATGGCCCTGCTCGCGCCTCTGGGCAACGCCCCGCTCAAGCACTTCGGGAACTGGACCGATCGCATCGCCAAGGGCGAGCTGCCGCGCTCGAAGCCCACGAGGCCGCAAGGCGTGGAACGCAATATCGTCATCACGCTGCGCGACTGGATGGACGACAAGCACTATCTCCACGATCTGATCTCCAGCGACAAGCGGAATCCGACCGTGAATGCGTACGGCCCGCTCTATGGTTCGCCCGAGTACAGCTCGGATCTCATCCCGATTCTCGATCCGGTGAAGAACACGACGAGGACGTTCAAAGCTCCGGTGCGGGATGTCGATATGCCGCTCAGTCTCGGTCCAGGGCACGCCGCCGCGCTCAAACCGCTGCAGCCGTCCGCCTATTGGGGCGAAGAGCAGATCTGGGACACGAGAGTCAACAACCACAACTCCATGCTCGATCGGACCGCCAGACTCTGGCTGACCGCATCGATACGCGCCGAGAACAACCCGGCCTTCTGCAAGCAGGGTTCGGATCATCCGTCCGCCAAGCTGTTCCCGCTCGAGCGTTCGAACCGGCACCTGGCGATGTACGACCCCAAGACCACGAAGTACACGTTCATCGATACCTGCTTCGGGAACCATCACCCGCAGTTCGGCTTCGACAGCAACGACACGCTCTGGACGAGCGGCGGCGGCCCGGTCGTTGGCTGGCTGAACACCAAGATGTTCGACAAGACAGGCGATGCCGCGAAGTCGCAGGGCTGGTCGGCGATGATTCTCGACACCAACGGCAATGGCAAACGCGACGACTACGTCGAGCCGAAGGAACCGGTGGATCCCGCCAAGGACAAGCGCGTCGAGGCGGGATTCTACGCCGTGATGCCGAGCCCCGTTGACGGCTCGATCTGGGGCGCCAGTCGAGGCAATCCTGGCGCGGTCGTCAGGCTCGTCCCCGGCTCGAATCCGCCGCAGACGACGCTCACAGAGGTCTACTACGTGCCGATGCCGGGCTTCGGCGTGCGCGGCGGCGATATCGACAAGCAGGGCGTCGTGTGGGTCTCGCTCGCCAGCGGCCACATGGGCAGCTTCGATCGCCGGAAGTGCAAGGGACCGCTGAACGGGCCGAAGGCGACGGGAAACCACTGCCCCGAGGGCTGGGCGTTCCATCAGTACCCTGGTCCCGGGTTCGAGGGCCTCGGGAACAACAGCGCCGAGTCGAGCTACTACTCGTGGGTCGATCAGCACAACACGTTCGGGCTGGGCGAGGACGTGCCGATGTCGACCGGCAACCTCAACGACGGCCTTATCGCGTATAAGGACGGCAAGATGATCGTGCTGCGCGTGCCGTACCCGATCGGCTTCTACGCCAAGGGCTTCGACGGGCGCATCGACGATCCGAAGGCCGGGTGGAAGGGTCGTGGCTTGTGGGCCGCGAACGGCGACCGCGTGCCCTGGCTGATCGAAGGGGGCAAGGGAACGAAGCCACTGGCTGCACACTTCCAGCTGCGGCCTGATCCGCTCGCGAAGTAGACGAACTTGACCGCGTAGCTATCAGCTATCAGCCGTCAGCTGTTCTCAGCTGATGAAGCTGATAGCTGATAGCTGATAGCGAGAGCATCCGACCCGCAGGCCTTCTAGTCCGGCAGCTTCAACGCGAGGAACTCGCCGGAGTAGCCGGCCCCGCTGATCGGCACCACGAGATGCTGCTTGCCGTTCAGCAAGTACGTCATCGGCGATCCGGTCTGCGGAGCCGGCATGTAGACTGCGCCGACTTCGTTTCCGGTCGCCTTGTCGTACGCACGCAACATGGCGCCGCGGCGCCCATCTGGCAGCGTGAAGAAGCCCGCCTCGCCGGCGATGACGAGGTTCTTGGTCACCAGCACTCCGATCCGGCCCGGCCGGCCGGTGCGCGGGATGTTCAGGCCTTTGAGCATCGGATGATTGCGGATGTTGTCGGGCGTCTCCCCGTGCGCGATCTGCCACACGAGCTCACCCTTGTTGAGATCGAGCGCGGTGATGCGGCCGTATGGCGGTTTCACCAAGGGCAGTCCTTGAACGGTCAAGGTGCCGCCACCCTCGCCGGCTGCCGGTGGAGCGCCGGCCGGTGGCGGCGGAGCGTTGGGATTGGGGGCGTCGCCCCGGATATAGGCCATGTCCGAACGCTTGCCGTCGGTCGGAATCAACCCGAGCGGCGTGATCTGTGACACCGAATAGATGTAGTAGATCTTCGTCTCGGGATCGAACGCACCGCCCTGCCAGTTCGCGCCACCGGTCGCCGCCGGCAACATGAGCGTCGCCATCGGGCCTTCCCACCTGCTGACCACCGGTGGAGTGAAGATCGGCCCGAGCTTGTACCGCGAGGCCAGCTTCGCGCCCTCGGCCTTGAGCTCCGGCGTGAAGTCGATCAAATCATCCAGCGAGACGCCCTGACGATCGAAGGGCGGCGGTTTCGTCACGAACCGCTGGGTCCGGCTCGATTTCTCCATCGGCACCGTGGACTGCTCCACGGGCCGCTCCTCGATCGGCCAGACCGGCTGCCCGGTGGCGCGATCGAAGACGTACACCCACCCCTGTTTGCTCGCCTGCGCCACCGCCTTGATCGCCCGGCCGTTGACCGTGATGTCGACGAGGATCGGCGCACACGGAATGTCCCAGTCCCAGATGTCGTGGTGAATCAGCTGGTAGTGCCATTTCCGCTGGCCCGTCTTGAGGTCCAGCGCGACGAGCGTCGAGCCAAAGAGATTGTCGCCCGGCCGATGGCCCCCGAAGTAGTCGCCTGTCGGCATCTCCACCGGGAGGTAGACCATGCCCAGCTCTTCGTCGACGGTAATCTGTCCCCACACGCCGGTGTTGCCGGTGTACGACCACGAATCGTTCTCCCAGGTCTCGTTGCCGTATTCCCCCGGGCTCGGAATCGTGTGGAAGATCCACAGACGCTTCCCCGTCCTCGCGTCGTAGGCGCGGACGAAGCCTTTCTCGTTTTTCCGGCTCTTGGGTGTGCCGCCCGGCAGGTGCGCGGCGCCGACAATCACGATGTCTTTGGTCACCACCGGGGCGGCGTGGAGTCCCACTTCGCCGGTAATCAAGTCCGTCTGCTGATCGTTTTCGAGCTTCAGATCGACGATCCCGCTCTTCCCGAAGCCCGACACCGGAACGCCGGTTTTCGCATCGAGCGCGACGAGCCTGTAGCCGGGTGTCACGTACAGAATCCGCTCCTGCTTGCCGTCGGTCCAATACGCCAGCCCGCGTCCCGACAGCTGCCGAGGGGCCGATGCGCCGCGCTGCCCCTCGTCCTCGGAATGCATCCACAGCAGCTCGCCGCTGGCCGCATTGAGCGCGACCACGGCCCGCCGCGTGCCGGCTGTCGAGTAGAGCACGCCCTTGACCATCAGCGGCGTGGACTGGAGGTTCGTTTCCAGCCGCGGGCCGAGGTTGTCGGTCTTGAACCGCCACGCGACCTCGAGGTTCTTGAAGTTGTCGCGTGTGATCTGGTCGAGTGGCGAATAGCGCGTATTGGCCAGCTCGCCGCCGTAGGTGGGCCATTCGCCGTTCCTGGCGCCAGACTGGCCGCGAACTGCCAGGGACGCCCCCGCCAGCACTGCGAGAACGGCAGCCGCTCCTGTCGCGGCACGCAAGACTATCCGCACCATCGTCTGCTCCCGGCCTGGCCTAGACATCGACGTTCTCCGTTCGCCGGCTGCAGAACCTGAGACCGCAGAACCTGAACGAGACGTAGAACGTGAGAGAGATTAGTTCGACACCGTGAATGCGAGGAATTCACCGGAGTAGTTGGCGCCGCTGACCGGCACGACGACGTACTGCTTGCCGTTCAGCATGTAGGTGATTGGCGATCCCGATTGCGGCGCCGGCATGTACACCGCGCCGAGTTCGTTGCCGGTCGCCTTGTCGTACGCGCGCAGCATCGCGCCGCGCCGTCCGTCGGGCGTCGTGAAGAAGCCGCCCTCGCCGGCGATCAACAGCGTCTTGGTGACCAGCACGCCGATGCGACCCGGCCGGCCGGTGCGCGGAATCTTCAGCCCTTTGAGTGCCGGATGATTGCGGACGTTGTCCGGTGTTTCGCCATGCGGGATCTGCCACACCTGCTCCCCTTTATTGAGATCCGTGGCGGTGATGCGCCCCCATGGCGGTTTGACCAGTGGCAAACCCTGGACGGAGAGGACTCCACCGCCCTCGTCACCGGCGACAGCGGGTGCAGGGCCGCCTGCCGATGGTGGCGCGGCCGGTTTGGGCGGCGCGGCCGGATTGGGCGCCGTGCCGCGGATGAAGTTCATGTCGGACTTGTCACCGGGCGGGACCAACCCGAGCGGCGTGATCGTCGTGGCCGAAAACGTATAGACGATCTTGGTTTCGGGATCGACGGCTCCCCCGAACCAGTTGATGCCTCCGCCGGCCGCGGGCAGCATCAGCGTGCCGAGCGGCCCGCCCCATTTGCTGACCACGGGTGGCGTGAAGATTGGCCCGAGCTTGTACTGCGAGGCCAGCTTCGCCCCCTCGGCCTTGAGCTCTGGCGTGAAGTCGATCAAATCGTCCAGCGAGACGCCCTGACGATCGAAGGCCGGCGGCTTGGTCACAAATGGCTGCGTCGGACTCGTCTTCTCCATGGGCACCGTGGACTGCTCCACCGGCCGCTCTTCGATCGGCCAGACCGGCTGACCGGTGATCCGATCGAAGACGTAGAGCCACCCCTGCTTGGTCGGCTGCGCGATGGCCTTGATGGCCCGCCCGTTCACCGTGATGTCGACGAGGATCGGCGCGCACGGCACGTCCCAGTCCCAGATGTCGTGGTGAATGAACTGATAGTGCCACTTCCGCTGGCCGGTCTTGAGGTCCAGTGCGATGAGACCCGAGCTGAACAGGTTGGCTCCGGGTCGATGGCCACCGTAATAGTCGCCCGTCGAATCTTCAATCGGCATGTAGACGATGCCCAGCTCTTCGTCCACGGTCGACTGGCCCCACGATCCGGTGTTGCCGGTGTAGGACCAGGAATCGCCCTCCCACGTGTCGTTCCCGAATTCTCCCGGCCTCGGGATCGTGTGGAAGATCCAGAGACGCTTCCCGGTGCGCACGTCGAAGCCGCGCACGTACCCTTTCTCGTTTCTCCTGCTCTTGGGCGCGGCGCCGGACAAGTGTGCCGCGCCGATGACGATGACGTCCCCTGCGACAACGGGCGCCGCGTGGAGCCCGATCTCGCCGGTGATGAGATCCATCTGCTGGTCGTTTTCGAGCTTCAGATCGACGACGCCACCCTTCCCGAACGCCGGCACCGGCGTGCCGGTTTTCGCATCCAGCGCCTTGAGCCGGTAGCCCGGTGTCACGTACAGAATCCGCTCCTGCTTGCCATCGCTCCAATATGCGAGCCCGCGTCCCGAAAGTCGCCGGGGGGCTGCGGCGCCGCGCGGGCCCTCGTCTTCGGAGTGCATCCAGAGCAGCTCGCCGGTACCGGATTCAGCGCCACGACGGCGCGCCTGGTGCCGGCCGTCGCGTACAGGACACCCTTGGCCATGAGCGGCGTCGACTCGAGGTTGTATTCGAGGCGCGGACCCAGGCTGTCGGTCTTGAACCGCCACGCGATCTGCAGGTCCTTGAAATTGTCGCGCGTGATCTGATCGAGCGGCGAATAGCGCGTGCTGCCCAGATCGCCGCCGTAGGTGGGCCATTCGCCGTTCTTGGCGCCAGACTGTCCGCGAACGGCCAACGTCGCGCCCGCCATCACAGCGAGCACCGCCGCCGCGGCGATCGCGGTACGTGAGAATGTCCGCATCATGGTCATGCTCCCTGAATCGTGGATCTGCCGTCGGCCCGACCGTCACCGCCACCGAGCAAACCGGAAGCGGGTCGACGGAGGCGAAAGGTCTGCACCACAGCTGTCAGGGTGCAGACCTTCAACTCGCCGTGACCCGCGTGTTCATTCACGCGCTGTTCGGTTCTACTGGAGCATCCCCGTCGCATTGCGCTTCGGCACGTGCCCGACCGCGATGCGCGTGGTCTCCTTCATCGTCTTGATATCGACGACCGACACGTCGTTGGTGACCGGGTTGGCCACGTAGGCCGTCTTGCCGTCTGGCGTGAGGGTCACCCACGCGGCACCCTTCCCGCCAAGCTCGGCGGCGCCGATCACGTTCAGTTCCGGAAGCGAGTACGCGTAGAGGTGGTTGTTCAGGCGGCTGCAGACCACCAACGTCTTGCCATCGGAGGTGACGGCCATGCCGTGAGAGGGATCGGAGCCTTCCGGGACGGTCGACTTTCCAGGCGGCAAGTCCGGGTTCTTGATCCGCTTGATTTCCTTCCGGGTCGCGAAATCGACGACCGCAAACCCATTCAGATCGCTGACCTGCACGAATATCCACTTGGTCGAACCGTCAGCGTTCCAGCTGAACGTCATCGGGCGGACGCCCAGGTCCATGTCGAGCGTCCACGCGGTCTCCTCGGTCTTGGTGTCCATCACGTTCACGCTCTTTCCCCGAATTGAGCCGGCCACCACATACTTGCCGTCCGGGGTCACGTACGCGTTGTGGATCGGGCCCTTTGTCGGCATCGTCTTGACCCGCTGAAGAGCGACGGTGTCAATCACGTCGACGCCGCCGGGGTCCTGGGCGATCCCGACATACACGCGCTTCCCGTCTTTGCCGACGGCCATGTTGTTGGGGTGACCGCTCAACGGAATTTTCTTGATGACCTTGAAGGTCTTCGCGTCGGCGACGTCGAGCGTGCTGTCGGCTTCGTTGCTGACGTAGATCCGGCTGCCGTCCGGCGCTACTCCAGCCCCGTGGTTCACCTCGATCCCCTCAATCACGCCGACCACCTTGTTCGTGACCGGATCGATGACGTGCACGTTGTCCCCGGCGGCGTTGGTCTGGATGATGCGCACCTTGTGCTGCGCGCTCAAGGCAACTGTGCACAGAACCATCGCGGCGCAAACCGTGAGACAACGACGAAGCATCAGTCTGTTCTTCATCTCAACTCCTATGCAGCTCGAGCAATATGCCGATCCGCCGTGCTACTTTCCGGTCTCGCCAGATACCCAGGCTTTCAACGTCAGCCACTCCGGGTCGTTCTGCGAGGCGAAGTGCTTCCCCCCACTGTGATAAAAGTCGCCGCCGGCTTTTTCCTCGAGCGGGTGGACAAGAAGCCGGCTCTTCAAGTTACCGGGCTGTGCGACGCGTTTGAGCGTTTCGAAGTTCTTGCGGGAGTCCTCTTCAGTCCAGGTCGTACTCCCGGGTGCGAGCGGCTGCAAGCGCAACGGCGTGCCCTGCCCATGGCACGCGATGCATCGCGCGTGTCCGGGACGCTTGTTCGAGAAGATGGGCTGCACTCTCGTCTTGAAAAACTCGTAATCGAGCGACGCCTTTGCGGCGGACGATGACGCGGGTTGCTGCACCCCTGCCCCGGCGAGCGTCAACGCCAGCCATACGACGGTCGGATACATGAGGGCCTCCTCCTCTTCACCAGTGATACCGGCTTGATCGACCCGGGGCATCAGACCCGTCGCCGGGCCTACCGTCCCGAGAAACGCACGCGCACGCCGCCGTGCACCAGCCGCGGCGAGCCGATCGTCGTCGGATTCGTGCCGACGAAGTACTCCTCGTCCAGCAGGTTCTGCACACCGAAGAATACGTCGAAATTGCGCCCCATCGCCCGCGAGGCGGTGAAGTCGACAGCGGCATACCCCGGCAGCCCGGGTTCGGTGCTCCCTCCTACCGTCCGCACGTTCAAGATCGTCGTCGAACTGGCGGCCGAACATCTGCACGGCGAGGGCAAGCGACGCGATACGCGGATTCGTGTACGCCACGCGCGCCGAGCCGCGATGCTGCGGCACCTGGGCGAGGAACTTGCCCGACGAGCGCCGCCCTGGTGTCCTCCGTGACCTTTGCGTCATTGTAAAGATACCCGGCGCCCAGACGCCAGTCGGAACCCAGGCGGTACTCGACGTCGGTCTGCACGCCGCGGACCCGCGTGCGGCCCAGGTTCTGCCGCTGCTGCGTAATGGTCGCGCCAACCACGAGCAATGGTGACGTTCGACACCGGATTCTCGATCCGGTTGTCGAACCAGGTCCCCCGCACGGTCAGATTCGTCACCGGCTCGACGGTCACGCCCACCTCGCCGCCCACAAGACGCTCCGGGCCGAGCTCCGCGTTCGCCAGCGTCAGGGTCTGGCCGACCCTGAACTGACGATACAGCTCGTTGAGCGTTGGCGCGCGGAAGCCCGCAGCCGATGCTGCTCCACACGTTCACCTTCTGGGTGAGCCTGTACATCGCCGCGGCGCGCGGGCTGGCGACGGTGTCGCTCTTCTCCGGCAGGTTCGGATTGTTGTTCGCCGTCGGGACGCCGGAGGGCAGCGAGGTCTCGAGATTGTGCGCGTCGTAGTTCCGCCAGCGATCGACGCGCGCGCTGAGCGTCACCGTCAGGCGATCGACGGGGGTCAACACGTCCTGGACGAACACGCCGATGCTTCGCTGCGTGCCGCCGGAAATCCGGTGCAGGGTGTAGGGTCAGACCGGTCGTCGCGTCGCGGCCGTCCTCGTTGCTGTCGCCGTCGACCCAGCGCCAGTCGGTTCCCGCCGTGAAGAGATGCCGCGTTCCGCCGCGGCGCGCGACCACTGGACCATCCCGCCGAAGCCCTTGGTCGGCACGCGCTGATCGAGCGTCATCCGTCCGATGGCGCGAGTCACTGGGTTGGGCACCGCGAGAAAATTGCTGCGGAACGTCGCCACGTCGGCGAACACACGGCCCTGGAGGTCGCTCTGATCGGGAAGCAGGATGCGCACGCCGCCGCTGGCGGACGTCCATGTCGTATCGTTGCCCTCCGGCGTGCCGTCGAACGTGCTCATCTTGGCGTTGTCCCGCTCCTCGCGGAAGTAACCGCCCCGGACGAACGCGCTGAAGCGCGCGGTCGGGTTGTAATCGACTTTCACGTTCAGGTTTCGAAACTCAACGGTCGCCTTCGTGTCCACCGGGCCCCGCTCGCCGGCAGCAACGACGGGAAACCCGTCGGTGTCGAACCAGCCGCCGTCGATGGCGGCGCCGACCTTGCCCCAGACGTCGCTGCCGCGGAAGTCGAGCTTCGGAGAGTCGAGGTTGCCGTACTGCGTGCTGAACTCCGCCGTGCGCCGAGCCGGACGGCCGCTGATGATGTTGATCACGCCGCCCATCGCGTAATTGCCGTACAAGCTCGAGGTCGCGCCGTCGACGACCTCGATGCGATCGACGCTGTCCAGCGGCACGCGTGTCCAGTACACCCAGCCGCCGAACGGATCGTTGAACGGAACGTTGTCGATCAGCACCAGCGTACGGCTGACGCCGCTCGGCCCGATGCCGCGCAACGAGACGCCTTGCGCAGTGGGATGCGACGACAGGCTGCTGGTGCGGCGGAAGAGGCTGAACGTGGGCAACTGCCGCAGGACGTCGTCGGCGACGACGGCGGGCGATTGCCGGATGTCCGCGCGGTCGAGAACGCTGATGCTTGCGGGGATGCTCCCCAGCCGCTCCTCCGTGCGCACGGCGGTAACCGTGACGGTTTCGAGAATGGTCGCCGGCTCCAGGACGACCTCGATATCGCCTTCGCCGGAGAACGGCTGCTCTTTGACGGCAAACCCGAGGGCGCGCACGACCAGAGTGGCTTGACCGTCTGGCGCCTTCTCGAGGACAAAACGACCGTCGGGGCCCGATACCGTGACCTCCTCGATTCCTGATCCGCTGCGCACGCTGATCGAGGCGCCTGGCACGGCGCCGCCGGTCTGATCCTTGACGATGCCCGTTCCGCTCGTCTGGACGAGCGACAGTGAAAGGGCGAGTCCGAGTAGCATGATGAGGCTCCGCTCAAGAGCGAGCGATTGGTAGCGGGCACGTCCGAAGAACGAAAGAATTGACGAACGAATTATAGACCACGACGCGCGGCCGGAGATGCCGGCGCGAAAAAGGGCATGCTCTGGAGGCGGGCAATGAGCGCGTCCGCGCCGGCGGTCTGCGCGATCCGACCCTCCTCCGTCATTCGCGCTGAAGCACGGTCCGAAGCTGGGCGCCGACCTGATCGGGACACTCCACGGGCGTCAAGTGGCGGGCGCCAGGGAGGATCGTCAACGTCGAGTCTGGAATGGCCTGGTGCAGGAGGCGCGACATTTCAATCGGGGTGGCGTAGTCCTCGTCGCCAACGACGATCGAGACGGGCACCCGAAGGGCGTGAAGGTAAGGCCGCAGGTCGGCGGTCGCCCAGAAGGGCGCAGCTCGCCGCGTAACAGTCGAGATCGTTGGCGACAAAGACGTCCGCCGCGCGCGCCACCAGTGCCGGGTGGTCGCGGCGAAAGCCGTCGCCGAACCAGCGCTGGCCCTGGAAGTCCGACGAGGGCAGGCAACCCCTTCGCGCGCGCGTCAGCCGCACGTGCGCGCCACTGCGCGGCACCCTGCTCGCCGTACCAGGCGGTCGTGTCGATCAGCCCAAGGCCCCGGACTCGAGCCGGGTACAGGCCGGCCAGGGCCATCGCGACGCATCCGCCCATCGAGCAGCCGCCGATCGCGGCGCTCGGCCAGCCGACATGATCGAGCAGTTCCGCGAGATCGCGCGCGAAGAGCTCGGCCGTGAAGGCGGTTGCACGGCGTTCTGACCGTCCGTGTCCGCGGCAGTCGTACGTGAGAAGCTCGGCTTCCTCGCTCAGTCTGTTCACGACGCCATCCCAGACGCTGCGGTCGAGCGCCAGCGAATGAATCAGCGCCAGGCGCGGCGCGCCTGCCCCCGGCGCGCGATGGCGCGTAAACGCGATCGCGGATCCGTCCGACGTCTCGAACGTTAGGTCGCCCGTTCCAGCCCTCATCGAATGGCTCCGTCTGGTCTGATTCCCGGTTACGCTTTCGTCTCCGCGCGTTCATTTCCGAGCGTCGCGGCGCAGGGCGTTCCCCGTTTCGTCGTTCCCGTAAGTGACCGCGTCATCTGAACCCTTCGCGCACGACGATGGCGCGTCGCCACGGTTTCTCGTGGTCGACTCGCGTGTGCCGCATGAGATCCGGCAGATGCTCGACGAAGCGGACGGCTGCCTCAACATGGCATTCGGGATGGGCGGGACAGCCTGTGCGCGGAAGGCGGTGGATCTGATCCTCGATACCGAGCACGCAGCCGCCGACGACTACGCGGCCAGCCTGCTCACCCTCAGCGAGAAACACCCCGCGGTGGCGCCGGCGTTGTTCCAGATCCTCGGCATGCTCGGTCAGGGCACCGACCCACTGAGCGCTGAATCCCTGAAGGCGCTGATCGTGACGGTCAAAGCGATCGTCTACGAGATCTACGTCCTCGGCGCCGAGCGGATCGAGCGGCTGATGTATGTCCATCAGCTCGTGGAATCGTTGAAGCGGGCGCCAGCCGACGCCAAACACTGAACGTCCCCGTTATCGTTCCCCTGAGCCGCCTCCCTTCGACGTCATTTCGGGGGAACCACCGGCACGAACCCGGGAACCACGTAAGCGAACACCATCGCCATCACGCCGACCACGCAAGCGAGGAACACGCTGTGCTTGATGGTGAAGCGGAACAGCTTGGCTTCGTCGGCGGTGGTCAGCCCGGTGGCGGCGACCGCGACGGCGATGCTCTGGAGCGAAATCATCTTCCCCATCACGCCGGCCGCCGAGTTCACCGAGGCCGTCAGGATCGGATTCAGACCGAGCGCGTTGGCAGTGATAACCTGCAGGTTGCCAAAGAGCGCATTCGATGACGTGTCGCTGCCCGTCAGGAACACGCCCAGCCATCCAAGTATTGCGCTGAAGAACGGAAACGCTCCGCCGGTCGTCGCCAAGGCCAGGCCCAAGGTTGATGTCATCCCGGAATAGTTCATCAAGTACGCGAGTGCCAGCATGCTCGCAATGGTGATCATGGGCTTCGCGAGCTGGTGGAAGGTGGCTTTGTAGATGTCCACGAACTGCCCGGGCTTCACGCGCAGGAAAATCGCAGCTGCGATGGTGGCCAGGAAGCAGGCAGTACCGGATGCAGTCAGCCAGTTCAGCGCAAAAACTGCCGCATAAGGCGCGGGAGCGGCTGTCACGGGCGGAATGCGGGTGATGAGATTATGCAGTCCGGGCACATTCAGCCCGTTCAACACATTTGGGTTCCTCGGCAGAAACGACGGAAGCAGACCATTCGTGAATCTGTCGAGTGCGGCCTTCACGTCGGCCTCGCCCCAGACAAGCACGAAAGCCACCAGCAACATATACGGCAGCCACGCCTGAAAAAGCTCGCCCGGGGTGTGCCGCTTCGGGGCGACCGTTGCAGGTTTCTCTCCCTCCAGACGGAAGATACTTTTCGGCTTCCAGACCTTGATCACCAGCACCATCGCGCCGATGCAGGCGAGAGAGCTCAGGATGTCGGTGAGCTCCGGCCCGATGTAGTTCGAGACATAGAACTGCACCCCTGCGAACGACAGCCCGCACACGATCACCGCGGGCAGGACCTCGATCGTTCTGGCGAATCCGACCATCACCACGAGCATGTACATTGGGATGATGACCGAGATCATCGCGCAGAGGCGTCCGACCATCGCGCTGAGCGACAGAACCGGCAACCCGGTGATGCCGGCCAGGGTCGTCACCGGAATGCCGATCGACCCGAACGCCACCGGCGCCGTGTTCGCGAGCAGGCAGATCCCGGCCGCGTAAAAGGGCGAGAACCCGAGGCCGGCAAGCATCGCGCCCGCCACGGCAACCGGCGCGCCGAACCCGGCCGCGCCTTCGATGAACGCGCCAAACGAAAAGGCGATGAGCAAGGCCTGCAGCCGACGGTCGTTGGTCAGACCGCCGACCGAATCCTTGATGACTTCGAACTTGCCGGTGTCGACCGCTAACCGGTAAAGCATGATGGAGGAAAAGACGATCCACGCGATCGGGAACAGCCCGAACGCCGCCCCGTTCAGCGTTGACATCACGGCCAGCTGCACCGGCATGCCGTACACGAGCAAGGCCAGAACAAAAGCTGCGGCGAGCGCCGAGACTGCCGCCATCCACGCGGGCTTCCGAATCACACCGAGCATGTAGAAGAGAACGAGAATGGGAATCGCGGCGACGATCGCGGACAAACCCAGGCTCCCGCTCAGCGGCTCATAGTTCTGCTGCCACATAGCGCCCTCAGATCAGAGTAATGCGTTACTGGAAGTCGAATGGGTCGAGACTCTACCACATTCCCCGCACCGGCCAACCCGCCGCAAGGCGTCTCGAGACCAATTCGCACGCTATAATCCGCAGGCTCATGTCGTTGGCCGCCCCGGAAATAGAGCGGGCGAGGGCGCTTTCCGGCTGCCCGGGTTTCATCGCCGCCGCCGGTTCCCGGTTGGTTTCGCCCGCCGAGGCGCGGTGACTTCGGGCGACGAGCGGCACGGGGTCCGTCTGGATGTCTGGCTCGACATCGCCTGCCTGTTCAGGACGCGATCGGAAGCGCAGACGGCCTGCAAGGGCGGCAAGGTGGACGTCAACGGGCAGACGGCGAAGCCGAACCGGCTGGTCAGACCCGGCGACGAACTGAAGATCAGCCGGCCGTTCGGCCGCAAGCAGCGGATCCTCGTGCGCGCGGTGGCCGAGCGTCACGTCGCAAAGCCGGAGGCCCGGCAACTCTACGAGGATCTGACCCCGCCGCCCTCCCCTGAAGAAATCGAGACGCGGCGCCTCGAGCGAATGTATCGCGCGGCGGCGACGCCGCCCCGCGCGCCTGACAAACGCGACAGGCGGGCGCTCCGAAAGCTAAAGGAACGGGGCTGAAGGCCTGCCCTACGGTCAGGCCAATCTCGCAACGGCTCCAAGTATAACGAGGGCCCTGTCTCAGACCGTCGAGCGTGTTGTGCTGCGATGAGGCATCGGTCTGAGGCAGGGCCTCGTTAGAAAAAGAGGAGCCCCGGGAGCCGGCAGCCAAGAGTCGCCAGGGAGCCGGCGGCCGTCTCGAACATGCCTCCACGACTCGGGTAGAACATGGATCGATCGCCGCCACCAAGCCCGGTGCTGGGCCAATTGATGCATCGTCCCGATGCCGCCACTCCGCGCACGCGACGACCGTGTTCGTAGTCCACACGACCCGCTCGGCACTTCGGCCTCAGTTGGGCCTTCCAGGTCCTTGGCCGCAGTCGCCGCTCAATCCGTCGATTGCGCTGCGCCACGTGTTGGTGTCTACTTGTCTTCACTCGAAATGTCCTCCCCGTCTCAGCGCTGCGGTTTGCTCACCAGGAAACTCTGCTGTGAGGTACGGCCATTTCGAGTGTTTCGTTTACTCGTCGAGCCGCAAACGCGCTTGGACTGGGGCTAGATGGGTACTTCCGAGAGCCCGATCGGGTTGCGGGACATTACGGGCTCGGCCCACTTGTGGGAGATTACGGCGGTGCTCAATCTATAACCGGTTTTTTTGCGCTGGATCTTACCGCGGGCACAGAAAGCCAATCTTATCGAATTTCTTGAATGGCTCTGACGTGTTCAGAGACGCCAGAGGCCGCCGGAATGTCGTACTGAAATGACAATGCGCATGAGCATGATCACGAGCGAACGGGGACTGGCTGACGCGTATCGGCTAAGCGGAGAGGCCGTGCTGGCGGCACTCGACACCGATTCGGTACGCGGCTTGAACGAGCCGGAGGCACGCGCGCGTCTTGAACGCTGGGGAAAGAACGAGCTGGTCTCCGAGCCTCCCGTGCCGGCTTGGCGCAAGTTCCTGTCGCAGTTTGAAAACGTCCTCGTCATCCTGCTGCTCGTCGCGACAGCCATCTCGGCTGGGGTGTGGTGGTATGAGCGCGACTCGACGCTGCCGTACGAAGCGCTTGTGATCTTCGCAATCGTGTGGCTCAACGCGATCATGGGTTATGTCCAAGAGGCACGAGCCGAGCGGACAGTCGCGGCGCTCCGGGCGATGTCGGCCGCCGAAGCGCGCGTGATTCGCGACGGCGAACGCCATGCCCTCCCGGCGACCGAGATCGTGCTTGGCGACATCATCCTGATAGAGGAGGGCGACACGATCCCGGCTGATGCGCGCGTGCTTCAAGCCGTGGCTCTCCAGACGGCGGAAGCGGCGTTGACGGGCGAGAGCGTGCCCGTGTCGAAGGACACACAACCCATTAACGACGACGTCGGGCTTGGCGACCGTCACAACATGATTTTCAGCGGCACGGCGGCGACCTACGGACGGGGCATGGCCGTCGTCGTGGCAACGGGGATGCAGACCGAGCTTGGAAACATCGCCGGCATGCTGAGGAAGACCGTCGACGAGCCGACGCCGCTTCAACGGGAACTCGACAAGACCGGCAAACGCCTTGGTCTGCTCGTGGTCATCATGGCGGTCGTGATGATCGCCACGATTCTCCTCGTCGAAAACATCACGGACTTCTCCGCCGTGGTCGATGTGCTCATTCTCGGCGTGGCGCTTGCCGTGGCCGCCGTGCCAGAAGGGCTGCCAGCGGTGGTGACAGCGGTCCTTGCCGTCGGAGTGCGACGCATGGCGCACCGCCACGCGATCGTGCGTCGTCTTGCCTCAGTCGAGACGCTCGGTTCCGCGAGTGTGATCGCCTCGGACAAGACCGGAACTTTGACCAAAAACGAAATGACCGTCCGCGAGATGGTCACGGCGAGCGGGCGCGTTCGAGTCAGTGGCGCCGGCTACTCGCCTGAAGGGGACGTCGTATGTGACCGCGGGGAGGCGCCTGAAGGGGCGCTCCGTCAGGAGGTCGAGCGGGCGCTTCAGGCCGCGGACCGCGCGAACAACGCGGTGCTGCAGGAGCGCGACGGTCGGTGGATCGTGCACGGTGACCCGACCGAAGGCGCCCTGCTGGTCGCCGCGAAGAAATGCGGTGTGGACGGTCTTCGGGCACGTTTCCCACGCGTCGCGGAAGTGCCGTTTTCTTCGGAACGGAAGCTGATGAGCACCGTTCACCGCGAGGCCGGCCAGGAAGAAGAGCTGATCGTCTTCACAAAAGGTGCCCCGGAGGTGGTGCTCGCGCGCTGCTCGCACGAGCTCGTCGGCCAACAGCCCGGTCAGCTCACCGAGGCACGGCGACGCGATATTCTGCGGACGAACGACAAACTGGCCGGCGGAGCACTGAGGGCGCTGGGCGTGGCTTTTCGCTCCTTGCCAGCGACTGCGCTGGACGGTGACCTTCTCGATGACCGTGTCGAGCACGATCTGGTGTTCCTGGGTCTCATCGGCATGATCGACCCGCCGCGGAAGGAAGCCAGGGAGGCCGTGGCACGTACGAAGGGTGCGGGCATCCGTCCCGTGATGATTACCGGCGACCACGCAATAACCGCGGCGGTCATTGCGGAGGAGCTTGGGATCCTCGAGCACGGCCGCGTCATGACAGGATCCGAGCTCGATACGGCCACCGACGAGACGCTTGCCCGCGAGGCCCACACCGTGTCGGTCTACGCGCGCGTGAATCCCGCGGACAAAGTGCGCATCGTCAAGGCGCTCCAGAGCGGCGGCGCCGTCGTCGCCATGACCGGTGATGGCGTGAACGATGCGCCGGCGCTCAAGGCCGCCGACATCGGCGTGGCGATGGGCATCGCCGGCACCGATGTGTCCAGAGAAGCGGCCGACATGGTGCTCACCGACGACAATTTCGCATCCATCGTCGCTGCGGTCGAAGAGGGGCGCGCCATCTTCTTGAATATCCGGAAGTTCCTGCGCTACTTGCTCTCGTCCAACATCGGAGAGGTGCTCACGATGTTCGGCGGAGTGTTGCTCGGAGGCGTCCTCGGGATGAAGGCCGAGGAAGGCGCGGTCGTGCTGCCATTGCTCGCGACTCAGATTCTGTGGATTAACCTGGTGACCGATGGACCCCCGGCGCTGGCCCTTGGCTTGGACCCACCAGACGCCGACGTGATGAGTCTAGCGCCTCGCCCGGCCGGCGAACCAGTGGTCACGCGAAGCATGTGGCGCGGCATCCTGTTCGTCGGCGTGGTCATGGCAGCTGGAACGCTGCTCGTCTTTGATGCATCCCTGCCTGGCGGTCTCGTCGAGGGCGCGGGGGATCTGCGATATGCGCAGACGATGACGTTCACCACATTGGTACTCTTTCAGATGTTCAACGTATTCAACGCGCGCTCGGATTTTCGGAGCGCCTTCATTGGCTCGCTCCGGAATCGCTGGTTGTGGGCGGCCATAGGTTTGTCGGTGGTCTTACAGCTGGCAGTCTTGTATGTACCCTTTCTCCAAGAGGCGTTTACCACTGTACCGCTGAGCGTCGGCGACTGGCTCCGCTGCACACTCGTCGCAAGTTCCGTGCTCTGGCTACGAGAACTGGACAAGATGATGACAGCCAGCGTCAGGATTTAGTCCTGCCCGCTGTATCGTGACGACGCCGAGGAGCCCGCCCGACAGAACAACCCACAGCTTCGGCGACGAGGCCGTACTTCAGCGCCGCCTGGTGCTGCCTCTTCGGCAGCCTGAGCACCATCAACGAGATGACGAGCGCGTTGTCGGCACTGAGCAGCCCTTCGAGGGCAACGAGCAAGCCGATGGTCGGTAAGTCGCCGGACTCGAACAATGGAATCACCGTCGATGGCCGCAGAGGCGCCGTGCGGCCAGTCGGTATGACTTCCATACTTGACACGGTCCGTATCAAGCCTTACATTCGAGTTGGCGCACGTGTTGTAAGCAGGTAGCCGGCAGCATGGCCTTGGAAGAGGATCTCTACTTCATCAGCATGGCGGCCCGGATGCTGGGCATGCATCCCCAGACCCTCCGAAAATACGAGCGGTTGGGTCTGGTTCAACCCAGCCGGACGATTGGGAGCATGCGCCTCTACTCCCGCGAGGAGCTCGAGCGTCTCAAGGCAATCAAGCGGCTCGTCGACGATGGCGGCATCAACCTCGCGGGCGTGCAGCGGCTGCTCTCGATTGCGGAAATCGTGCAGCGAATTCGTCCGCTGATGCGGGAGGACGCGATGTCGACGCGGGATGCCCGGCGGTTGTCGCAGGAGCTCGACGAGCTGACGCGGATCCTCGGCATCGACTAGGACTCGCCCGGTGAATAGCTGCCCCGCTCTGGACGCTGCCTTGCTCTCGGCTGCACGCACCGGGTACGCGCGCTCCTCCCCCTTCGAGGCGGTCGGGGCCACGTTGAGCGGAATCGAAGGGTCGCGCCTTTCCAGACGGGCGCTTCGATGCTCAGCACGACACCCGTAATCACGGACGAATCCTGACACATGGATTTCAAGGACTACTACGCGACGCTCGGTGTAGCAAAGACCGCCACCGCCAAAGAGATCAAGCAGGCGTTCCGGAAGCTTGCGCGCAAGCATCACCCCGACGTCAATCCGGGGGACAAGGGCGCCGAAGGGAGGTTCAAGGAGCTGAACGAAGCGTACGAAGTGCTCGGAGATCCGGCCAAGCGGAAGAAATATGACGAACTGGGCGCGAACTGGCGGATGTACGAGCAGGCGGGCGCGGCGGGCGGTCCCGGCGCGGGATCTGCCGCCGGGGCATGGAACGTGCCCTTCGGCGCCGGCGCCGCCCCGGGAGGCGGCTTCCGCACGATGACCGAAGAGGAAATGCGGGAGATGTTCGGCGACGGGGACCCTTTCTCCGACTTTTTCCACACCTTCTTCGGTGGATCGATGGGCCAGGAGGATCGCCAGGGCCGTGCTCGCGGCGCCCGCACGCGAGCGGCGCGTCAGGGGCGCAACGTTGAACAGGAGATCGAACTCGGCCTCGAAGATGCGTATCACGGCACGACCAGGCGTCTGGCAATTACGCACGGGGGAGAAGCACGAACGGTCGACGTGCGGATTCCTCCCGGCGTCGGCGACGGCTCGCGTGTGCGTATTCCCGGCGAGGGGGAGCATGGGGCCGGCGGGGCGAAGTCGGGCGACTTGTATCTGCGGATCCGGCTCGCGCCGCATCCGAAGTTCGAGCGGAAAGGCCGCGATTTGTACACCCGCGTCTCCGTCCCGTTGACGACCGCGGTCCTTGGCGGCGAAGCCGAGGTGCCCACGCTCAGCGGGAAACCGCTGCGTCTGAAAATTCCGCCGGGGACCCAGAATGGCCAGGTGCTCCGGCTCAAGGGGCACGGGATGCTGGCGGTCGGCAAGCCGGACGAAACCGGCGACTTGTACGTGACGATCAACGTGGAGCTTCCGCGCGACCTGACACCGGAACAGCGCGCGCTTTTTGAAGCCTTGAAACGACTGGAAACGGGGACGAGAAACTCCGCGGCGTGAGGTCGTTCTGCGTTCTCGGTTCTGCGTTCTCCGTTCCGTGAACGCCGAACGCCGAATGAGGAACGCCGAGAGCGAAGAACGCCGAACGAAGAACGCCATGAATATCAACAAGTACACTGAGAAGGCCCAGGAAGCGGTCATGGCCGCGCAGCGGCTGGCCGAGCAGATGAGCCACGCCCAACTGGAGCCCGAGCACCTGCTCGCCGCGCTCATCGAGCAGCCCGAGGGCATCGTCCCCGAAGTCTTGCGCAAGATGTCGGCCGACCCGGCCCAGATCGCCCGGGCCGTGCGTGAGCTTCTCGCGAAGATTCCTCAGGCGTACGGCGGCTCGCAACCTGGCCTGTCGCCCCGGTTCAAGGCCGTCACCGACCTCGCGGAGGCAGAGGCGGAGCGCCTGAAGGACGAGTACGTCAGCACCGAGCATCTTCTGCTGGCGATCGCGTCCGAGACGGGCCGAGCCCCCGCCGCGCGGCTGTTGACCGAACGTGGCATCACCCGCGACAAGATCCTCGCGGCGCTCACCAGCGTGCGTGGATCGCAGCGCGTGACCAGCCAGAACCCGGAGGGCACGTATCAGGCGCTCGAGAGATACGGCCGCGACCTCACCGAGCTGGCGCGGCGAGGCAAGCTCGATCCGGTGATCGGCCGCGACGAGGAAATACGACGCGTGATTCAGGTGCTGTCGCGCCGCACGAAGAACAATCCGGTGCTCATCGGCGAGCCCGGTGTCGGCAAGACGGCGATTGTCGAAGGCCTCGCCGGCCGCATCGT
The DNA here is from genome assembly GCA_963745495.1 of uncultured Acidobacteriota bacterium. Lineage (GTDB taxonomy): Bacteria > Acidobacteriota > Vicinamibacteria > Vicinamibacterales > CAVVIG01 > CAVUXJ01. The sequence goes on along the minus strand of CAVUXJ010000013.1, from coordinate 83,259 downwards.
GCGCGGCGACGTCCCGGAAGGATTGAAGAGCAAGCGCATCGTGGCCCTCGACATGGGATCGCTCGTCGCCGGGGCGAAGTACCGTGGCGAGTTCGAAGAGCGGCTGAAGGCGGTTCTGAAGGAAATCGCCGACGCGCAAGGCCAGGTCATCCTGTTCATCGACGAGCTCCACACCGTGGTGGGCGCCGGCGCCGCCGAAGGGTCGATGGATGCGTCCAACATGTTGAAGCCGATGCTCGCGCGCGGCGAGCTGCACACCGTGGGCGCGACGACGCTCGACGAATACCGGAAGCACATCGAGAAGGACGCCGCCCTCGAGCGCCGCTTCCAGACGGTGCTCGTCAGCGAGCCGACCGTCGAGGACACGATCAGCATCCTGCGCGGGCTTCGCGAGCGCTATGAAACGCATCACGGCGTGAAGTTCAAGGATTCGGCACTGGTGGCGGCAGCCGTCCTGTCCAACCGCTACATCGCCGATCGGTTCCTCCCCGACAAGGCGATCGACCTGATTGACGAGGCCGCTTCGAAGCTTCGGATGGAAATCGACTCGATGCCGGCCGAGCTCGACGAGATCGAACGCCGCATCATGCAGCTCGAGATCGAGCGCGAAGCGCTGCGCAAGGAAAGGGACAAGGCCTCGGCGGAGCGGCTCGGCAAGCTCGAAAAGGAGCTCGCCGATCTCAAGGAGGAGCGCGCCCGCCTCGCGGCGCACTGGCAGCAGGAGAAGGAAGCGATTCAGCAGGCGCGGAAGCTCCGGGAGGAGCTCGAAGCCGTGAAGATTCAGATCGAGCAGGCGCAACGCTCCGGCGACTACGCGAAGGCCTCAGAGCTCCAATACGGGATGATCCCGAAGCTCGAGGAGGGAATCCGCCAGGCGGAGGCGCGGCTCGCCGAGCTTCAAAAAGGCCAGCGGATGTTGAAGGAAGAGGTCGACGAGGAGGACATCGCCGAGGTCGTCAGCAAATGGACGCACATTCCGATCAGCCGCTTGATGGAGGGCGAGGTCCAGAAGCTGATTCACATGGAAGAGCGGCTCCACGAGCGTGTGATCGGCCAGGACGAGGCCATCAACGCCGTCGCGAACGCGATCCGGCGCGCGCGCGCCGGGCTGCAGGATCCCAACCGCCCGCTCGGCAGCTTCCTGTTCCTGGGGCCGACCGGCGTCGGCAAGACGGAGCTGGCCCGCGCCCTCGCTGAATTTCTCTTCGACGACGAGCAGGCGCTGGTGCGCATCGACATGTCCGAGTACCAGGAAAAACACACGGTGTCGCGGATGATCGGTGCGCCACCCGGCTATGTGGGCTACGAGGAAGCCGGCCAGCTCACCGAAGCCGTCCGCCGGCGGCCGTACTCCGTTGTCCTCCTCGACGAGATCGAGAAAGCACACTCGGATGCGTTGAACGTCCTGCTGCAGCTGCTCGACGACGGCCGGCTGACCGACGGCAAGGGACGGACAGTCGATTTCAAGAACACGGTCGTGATCATGACGTCCAATCTGGGCAGCCAGTACATCGCCGACCGAGCCGAAGAGGCTGGCGGCAAGATAGACGAAGGCACGCACCGCCGCGTCATGGAGGCCTTGCGCGAGCACTTCCGACCGGAGTTCCTGAATCGTGTCGACGAGATCATCTTCTTCCACCCGCTCGACCGCGAACACATGAAGCGGATCATCGACATCCAGCTGCGCAATCTGGTGAAGCGGCTCGAGGAGCGGAAGATTCACGTCGAGCTGACGGAAGCGGCGAAGGATCACCTCGTGCGCGAAGGGTACGATCCGACCTACGGGGCGCGGCCCCTCAAACGCACGATCCAGCGGCGGGTTCTCGACCCGCTGGCGTTGCAGGTCCTCGAGGGCAACTTTACCGAAGGCGACACCGTGCTGGTCGACGCCAGCCCTGCCGGGCTGTCATTCGAAAGGCGCCAGACGATGCCAGCGTAGAGTACGATAGATGCGATGGCGGGATAGGCTGGAGGGGCTGGATGGGTAGAGAGCAGAAATGGCTGGATGGGCGCGTAGCTTTCCTTCCCCTCCTGCCTCTCCTGCCCTTCCTGCCTCTCCTGCCCTTCCTGCCTCTCCTGCCCTTCCAGCCCTTCCAGCCTTGTTTTGCTCATGACGCCTAAACCAACTCCACGATTCACTCCCCGCGGCGGCGATCGGCAGGGCAAGCGGCCGATGACGTCCCGCCCGGGTGCGTCCCTGTGGTACGGACTCGCGCTCATCCTGTTGCTGGGCCTGGCCCAGATGTACTGGCTCACCCCGACCGCGGCACCAATCCCTTACAGCGAGTTCAAGACACTCCTGAAGAACGGCCAGATCGCGGAAGTCGCCGTGGGCGAGCAGCTGATCCGGGGGACCTTGAAGGAGGCGCCGGCCGGGCAGTCACAGCAGTTCACCACCACCCGCGTGGACGATCCGAAGCTGACCGAGGAGCTCGAAGCGAGGCAGGTGAAATACACCGGAGAGATCACCAATCGCTGGCTGCCGGAGCTGCTGGGCTGGATCATCCCGCTGATTGTCTTCATCGGGATTTGGGGCTTCTTCTTCCGGCGCATGAGCGGCGCCGAAGGCGGCGTCATGTCCTTCGCGCGCAGCCGCGCCAAGATTTACGCCGACGATGAGGTCAAGGTCCGCTTCTCGGATGTCGCCGGCGTCGACGAAGCCGAGGACGAGCTGAAAGAAATCGTGGAGTTCCTCAAGACGCCCAAGAAGTACACGAACCTGGGCGGAAGGATTCCGAAGGGGGTGCTGCTCGTGGGGCCGCCGGGCACCGGCAAGACGCTGCTGGCGCGGGCGGTGGCCGGCGAGGCCCATGTCCCGTTCTTCAGCCTGAGCGGGTCTGAATTCGTCGAGATGTTCGTCGGCGTCGGCGCCGCGCGCATTCGCGATCTCTTCCAGCAGGCGGAAGCGAAAGCGCCCTGCATCGTGTTCATCGACGAGCTCGACGCGCTCGGCAAGGTCCGCGTGCAGAGTCCGTTCGGCAGCCACGAGGAGCGCGAGCAGACGCTGAACCAGCTGCTGGCCGAAATGGACGGGTTCGACTCGCGCAAGGGCGTGATCATCATGGGCGCCACGAATCGGCCCGAAGTGCTCGATCCGGCGCTCCTGCGTCCGGGCCGCTTCGATCGCCAGGTCCTCGTGGACAAGCCCGACGTCAACGGCCGGGAGCAGATCCTGCGGATTCACGCCAAGGGGGTGAAGATCGCGCCCGACGTGGATCTGAGGACCGTCGCGGCGCGTACGGCGGGCTTTGCGGGCGCGGACCTGGCCAATCTGGTCAACGAGGCGGCGTTGCTCGCCGCGCGCGCCGACAAGACCGCAGTGGGCGCAAAGGACTTCGAATCGGCGATCGATCGGCTCGTCGCCGGCCTCGAGAAGAAGCGCGTGATGAGCTCGAAAGAGCGCCAGATCGTCGCGTATCACGAGTCGGGACACGCGATCGTCGCGACCGAGCTGCCGGGGCTGGATCCGGTGCACAAGATCTCGATCGTGCAGCGCGGATTCGGTGCGCTCGGCTACACCATGCAGCTGCCGCTCGAGGACCGCTACCTGATGACCCGCACCGATCTCCTCAGCCAGCTCGCGGTCCTTCTCGGCGGACGGACGGCCGAGGAGATCGCGCTCGGCGAGATCTCGACCGGCGCGCAGAACGACCTCCAGCGCGCGACCGATATCGCGCGCGCCATGGTGACCGAGTTCGGCATGAGCGACACGCTGGGCGCCATCAACTACGACGGAAACAAGCGGGCGCGGTTCCTCGATCTGCCGATGCAGCAGGAGCGCGGGATGTACGGCGAGGAGACGGCGCAGACGATCGACGCCGAAATCAAGCGCATCCTCACCGACGCGCACGACACCGCGCGCCGCGTCCTCGAGGAAAATCGTGACAAGCTGGAGAGCGTCACGCACCGCCTGCTCGAAGTCGAAGTGATGGAGGGCGACGAGCTCAGAAGCTTGCTCGGCATTCAGGCCACACCCTCGGCTGAAGCGGCACCGCTACCGGCCACTGATTAGCAGCCCCCCTGCCTGCTCGCAAACGGGAAGGACAAGATCCAGAACACCTGGATCAATCGACCGCGACGCGTCCCAGTGCGTTGGACTATTGCGTTGGATTATTGTTGACAGCGATTTCTTCCAGGTTTAGGGTGTCCTCCATACCGCTTCGCACCTGCCGATAGGCAGGTCGCCCGTCCTTATATCTCTATATTTCACGCGTATCTCCTCCTACCGCTTCGTACCTGTCGATAGGCAGGTCGCCCGTCCTTATCTTCTCACGCGTATCGTCAGGTAGCATCGCACGTGGTCAGGACAAATCAGGAGGGACAGATGTTGATGTGCAGGCACGCTCGCCGGCAATTCCCCGCGTTGAATATCGTCTTGCTCAGTTTCTTGAGCCTGTTTCCGCTGGCCGTGCCCGCGATGGCCGGTCAGGGAGCTGGAAATCCCGCCAGCATCATGCGGCGTCGGTCACGGACAATACCGGGGCCGTTCTGCCCGGCGTAACGGTCACGGCGACCAGTCCGGCGTTGCAGGTGCCTTCAGTCACCAGCGTCTCGGACGAGCGGGGCGAGTACCGCCTGTCGCCGTTGCCGATTGGTCTCTATACCGTCCTCTTCGAGCTGCCCGGCTTTCAGAGCGTCCGGCGCGAGGGGGTGCGATTGACGGTCGGGTTCACCGCGAGAATCGACTCGGAAATGAACGTCGGCGGCGTGGCCGAGACGATTACGGTCTCCGGGGCCTCGCCATTGGTGGATACGACGTCGACCGCGACCACCACCGAGCTCACGCGCGAGCAGGTGGAGGTGCTCGCCACCTCTCGGGACGGGTTCCACGCCTTCCTGGCCCAGGTGCCCGGCGTGCGCACGAACCTGGACGTCGGCTCGTCCGGTCTGGGCGACGGGCTGCTGTTCAGGATCTACGGCCAGGACGGCTCCCCGTGGCAAATGCTCGAAGGGGTGCTGTCGTCCGCCCCCACCGTCGGCGGCAACGGAGCCAGCCACATCGACTTCAACGCGCTTGACGGAACGCGCGTGGCGACGGTCGGCAACAACGCGGAGATGCCGCGGCGTGGCCTGCTGGTCGATGCCGTGATGAAATCCGGCGGCAACGACTTTCACGGCACGGCCGTCGCGTACGGGTCGAACGGGGCACTCGAGGGCGACAACATCGACGACACTCTCGAGAAGGCGGGCATCAGGCTGGCGAGCCTGCACAAGGTGCAGGACTTCGCCGGCACCCTGGGCGGCCGGATCATCCGGAACAAGCTCTGGTTTTTCGGCGGCGCCCGGTATCAGAACGTCACGCGCGACATCCTGGACGCGTATGATCCCGACGGCACGCCGATCGCGAATGTCAAGGAGGGCACGTATCACTTTGAAAAAATCTCGTATCAGGTGTCGACCGGGAATCGCCTCACCGGCTTTTACCACGAGAACGTTGATATCGAGCTGCGGGGTGCGAGCAAGTTCATCCCGCGAGAATCGATGGTCGACAAGGAGAACCCGGTCTGGATGACGAAGGCCGAGTGGCAGACCGTGCGCGGCAATGCGCTGGTCGCCTCGGTGCAGGTCGGGGCATGGGACTTCAACGGCGATTATCGCGGTCTCTCGCCGGGGAAGCAGGCGACGACCGACATTGCGACCCTGTATCAAACCGGCAACTATTTCACCTTGACTACCTTCCCCAATAAGCGGTTCACGGACGAAGGCCGGCGTCACACCAAGGGGGTCGTCAGCTGGTACAAGCCGGATCTGATCGGCGGCAATCACGAATTCAAGGCGGGGGTCGACCACCTGTGGACCAAGGCTGACAGCGGGTTGGCCGTCGCAGAACCGGGATCGGCCTACCAGCTGCAGTTCAACAACGGGGTGCCCTTCCAGATCGCCACGCATAACGCGCCGGTCGCAGGGCAGAACCACGGCCGCTATCTTGGCGTGTATGCACAGGACTCGTGGACGCTCGGGCGCCGGCTGACGATCAACCTGGGGATGCGCTTCGAGCACGATACCGGGTATTCGCCCGCGCAATGTCGTGAGGCCGGACCCTTTGCCGCGGCTCAGTGCTGGGAAGAGATTCAGCTGGTGACCTTCAACTCGGTCGCGCCGCGCGCGCACCTCGCGTACGACCTCATGGGTGACGGCAAGACCGTGCTCAAGGGGGGATATGGGCGCTTCAATCAGCTGCGCGAGCTGATCCCGGACCTCACCAGCGTCAGTCGAAACACGATCGCGACGACGACGTGGAACTGGCACGACAACAACGGCAACAAGCTCTACGAGGACGGCGAGATCAACCTCGATCCGAACGGACCGGACTTCCGAGGGACCGTAGGCGTGGGCACGACCCTGGGTGTGTTCAGCCCGAACGAGAAACAGCCCAAGACCGACGAGCTCTCGCTGACCTTCGAGCGCGAGCTGGCCGCGAACACGGCCGTGCGGGTGACCGGGGTGTATGTGCGAAACTTCAACCAGTACCGTACTGTCCGAGGTCAGTCGCGACGGTCAATACACGATTCCGGTCCGGAACCTCGATCCCGGGCCCGACGGCAGACTCGGCACGGGCGACGACACGGGCCAGACGGTCACTTACTACGATTACCCCACGAGCCTGACCGGCGCCCAGTTCTCGGAAACGATGTTCGTCAACGGCGCCCCGGATTCGAACTACAAGACCTTCGAAATCGCGGTCGCCAAGCGGCCCTCCAATAACTGGCAGCTCGGCGCGGCGTACACGACCACCTGGCTCGACGCCCCGGTGACGTGCGACAGCTCGGGCTCAGTGGTCAGTAGCTCCACAGGGTACGGCACCACAGGGGCCGGCATCCCCGTCGTGCGATGCATGAGCAATCCCAACGTGGTGTTCAACTCGGCCAATCTGACGCGGGAGTGGGAGGCCAAGCTTTCGGGCGCGTACAACTTGCCGTGGGAGATTCTGGCGTCGGCGAACTACGGCATCAGCAGCGGGTTGCCGCAGGCTCGACAAGTGCTGTTTACAGGAGGACGAGCGATTCAGTCGATCGTGTTGAACGTCGAGCCGCTGGGCACCTTTTTCCTCCCCAACACTCCATCTGTTGGACGTCCGTGTGGCGAAGCGGGTGAATCTCGGCGGCGCACGCTCGGTGGAGCTGCGTTTTGACATCTACAATGCGCTGAACAAGGGGACGGTCAGGACTCAGACCCTGCGGTCCGGTGCGAACTACCTGCGTCCCGCCACTATCTTGTTCCCGCGGATTCTGCAGATCGGCGTCAACTTCAACTTCTGACAGGGACAGACCGGTGTCGACAAGCCGGTTTCACATCGTTCGGTCGGCTTCTCCTGAAAGGCCTGCTCTCGCAAATGGGTGGGCCTTCTTGCTGTGATGACGCGGCCAGAGAAGGGCCGGCGTTACAGCGCGTTGATGATCTCCTGCACGCCCACGCCCACGAACAGCGCAAGGATCAGGAACAGCAGCGCGTTCGTCGTCCATCGATTGTGCGGAACGGGCGCGGTCCATCTGACGCGGTTGTTGAGATACAGCAGCGTGGCGGCCAGGAAGGGGATGAAGAGGCTGCCGACGATCGTGTACGTCACGATGATGAAGAGGGGCCGCCGAACGAACGCGAACGGCATCGGCGCGAGGGTGATGAAGAGCAGCGCCAGCCGATAGCGGAGGCTGGTGACCTTGATCGACTCCTGGCGGACATGCTCCGGATCCTTCTTCAGGATGCTGTAGAAGTCGGCGTAGATGTACGGGACGCTCTGCCAGACGCCCAACAGCGACGCGAACACCGCCGCCCAGAACCCGATCGAATACGCGTAGGAACCGAACGGTCCGAGGATCGCGCCCAGCATCTCGGCCATCTTCGGTACCGCCTGCGCGTCGGAAATCCTGACATTCGCCAGATAGAAGGCCTGATTGGCGATCAACATGATCGAGATACCGAAGAGGGCCGTGAACAGGTAGGCGACCGCAATGTCCCCGCGCACGTAGCCCGAGGAACCGCGCGTCGCTGATTTTCTCTTCGCGCATCCAGTAGTTATAGGAAAGCATCGTGATCGAACCGCCGATGCCGCCGATGATCGAGAGCACGTAGGTGCCGCTCGCCGCCGGGATGGTCGGCACCACCAGTCCTCGCAGGGTCACGGCGGGATTCTGAAACGTCAAGATCGCGCACACGAGGATCGTGATCCCCATGACCGCGACGAGACCCTTCATCAGCTTCTCGAAGCCGGTGTATCCGCCGAGCAGCACGAACACGAAGCCGATCAGGCTGTGGAGGACGGCGCCCCAGGGCTGCGAGATGACGCCGCCGGTCAGGTTGGCGATGCCGAGCCCGGTCGCGTTGGTCAACGCCGCGCTGACGGCCACGGTCCAGACAATCAGATACACCCCGAAATACGCCTTCACCCACGCCGGCAGGTACTCGGCCCAGCCTTCGAGCGCGGTCAGTCCCGTGGCGAGCTGAAACCGCGCGATGCCTTCGTTCAACACGAACTTGAAGAACGCGCCCACGGCGACCGCCCAGAGAAGGACCACGCCGTAGTTCGCTCCGCCAACCGTCGCCGAGACGACGTCGCCGGAGCCGATTCCCGACGCGGCCACGATCAGGCCGGGACCAGCCAGCTTGAGAAAGCTGAAGGCGGCCGGCGCCTTCGACTCGACGACCGCTCCGGAAACCGTCACGTGATGTCTCCTGTGTAACGAACGCCAGGCTATGTGGCGGTCTTCTCTCCGCTCCCTGCCACCGCCGCTTCAGCGGCGGCGAAGCCGATGCGGGAGTGGGTCCCGTCGCAGAACGGCTTGGTGGTCGAAGCGCCGCAGCGGCACAACGCGAACGGCCGCCTTGCAATCTGATACATGTTCCCGTTCCAGTCGACGACCGTGACATCGTCACCTTCGACCAGATACGGTCCGTTCTGCCTCACCTTGATCGTCGCCATACATCCTCCGTCCGATCGCGTTTGCCGCACAGCGCCCGGATCCCGGCGCGCCCTGCGACGCGCTCCGCGGTCCCCGGCATCGAGTATCGTGCACAGCCTACGACATTCTCTCCATCGCCGCCAGGAAGTTGCATGGCTCTAGAGGTTCGAAGGGTTCGAGAGGTTCGAGGTTCGAAGGTTCTAGGCTTCTGCGAACCTTTGGACCTCTCGAACCTAGCACTACAAGTCGTACGGGTCTTGCCCGATGGCGATGATGCTGCAGGCCACGATGGGGCGAATGGACAGCGCGCGCGCGCGCGCGACGAGCGCCTCGCTTTCGGCCCCGGGATTCAGCCACACTTCCGGGATCTGCTTCCGCGCGACTTCTTCAATCACCTGCTCGCCGATGGCCGGCGGCACGTAGAACGAGGCCATGTCGATCGGGCCAGGCACGTCGAGTACCGTTCGGTAGGCTTTCAGCCCCTCGACCTCGCGCTCGTGAGGATGAATCGGAATGACCGTGTACCCCTCGCGCGCGAACGCCCGAACGGCGCGATTGCCGAATTTCTGGCGATTGCGCGACGCGCCGATCACGGCAACGACTTTCGAGGGCATATAGTGATTGGGTAATTGGGTGATTGGGTGATTGGGTATTTGCGTTGCCAGATTATTAGATTACCCAATCAACAGATTCGGCGCCGTCGCGCTCAACTGACTGCGACGCGAGCGGCGGCCGGTTGGTGCTGGATGAACTCGAGAAGGCGCCGGCTGCCCTCTCGCAGCGTCTCCATCGACGTCGCGTACGAAATCCGGATGCACCCGGGCGCATCGAAGGCCTCGCCGGGCGTCACCGCGACGCGAGCCTCGTTCAGCAGCGCCTCGGCGAAGTCGGCCGACGTGCGCAAGCCGTCCACCGAGAGCACCCCGCCGACGTCGACCAGCAGGTAAAAGGCCCCCGCCGGCTTGGAGCAGATCAGGCGCGGATCCTCCGCCAGCCACTCGTGCAGGTTGTCGCGTCGCACTCGGTACTCCGCGAGCATGGCAGCGACCGGCTCCTGCGGTCCCGTCAGCGCCGCCACGGCCGCTTTCTGCGTAATCGAGGAGACGTTGGAGGTCGAGTGACTCTGCACCGCGCCTTGAGCGGCGACGACGTGCGCCGGCGCAATCGTCCACCCGCAGCGCCAGCCCGTCATCGCATACGCCTTCGAAGCCGATCCACAGAGGACGGCGCGATCGCGGCAGTACTTCTGGAGCACGGCCGGCACGTTGTGCGGCGTCCGATCGTAGATGAGCTTCTCGTAACACAAATCGACGACGACCCAGATGCCGCGGCGCGCAGCCTCCTGCGCGACGATCGCGAGATCGTCCTCGGAAATGAGCACGCCCGTCGGGTTGCACGGGGAATTGATGATGATGCCCTTCGTCCGGGCGGTCACCGCATTCAGAATCGCCTGCGCCCGAATCGCGAAGCCGTCCTCCAGCGACGTTCGTACGAGCACCGGCGTCGCTTCGGCCAGCTTGATCTGCTCGCTGAGGGTCGGCCAGTATGGCGCGTGGGTGATGACCTCGTCGCCTGGATTGAAGAGCGTCAGCGCAGTGTTGAACAGCGCCTGCTTGCCGCCGGCGCTGACGATGACCTCCGATTCCTTGTACTCCACGCCGTAATCGACCCGGTACCGATCGCAGATCGCGCGCCGCAGCTCGGTGATGCCCGCCACGGGGGTGTATTTGGTGAAACCCCGATCGAGGGCGGCGTGTGCGGCCGCGCTGATATGGGCCGGGGTGGCGAAATCGGGCTCACCCGCTCCGAAGTCGATGATTTCAACGCCCTGCTGCCGCAGCCGGTCGACCGTCGCGGTCACCTTCATCGTCGGCGAACTGGAAATGCGCGCAGTGCGGTCGGCGAGGCGCGTCATGGTCCCTTCACTCTCCTCGATCATCGCGGGAATGCGGCTGGGCCGCTGCTCAGGATCGGGTCTGCGCTGCCCGGGCGACCTTGTCTCGCAGCCGCTGCTCCACCGTGTCGGGAACGAGCCCGTGGACACGGCCGCCGAGGGAGAAGACCTCTTTGATGAGCCGCGAGCTGATGTAACTGTACTGCTCGGCCGGCATCATGAAAACGGTTTCGATTTTATCATTCAGGCGCCGGTTCATGAGCGCCATCTGGAACTCGAACTCGAAGTCCGACACGGCGCGAAGCCCGCGGACAATGACCTGCGCGCCACGCCGCTCCACGTAATCCACGAGCAGGCCGTCGAAGGTATCGACCTCGACATTCGGCAGCAACTTGAAGACCGCGCGGGTAATCTCCAGGCGCTCCGGCATCGTGAACAGCGGGGACTTCTCCGCATTGACGAGAACGGCGACGATGATCCGATCGAACAGCCGCGCGCCCCTGGTAATGATATCGACGTGACCGTTCGTCAACGGATCGAACGTGCCCGGATAGATAGCGACGGTAGGCATAAGAGAAGTCAGAAAGTCTGAAACCTGAAGTCTGAAACCTGCAATCTTGAGACTGCATCTGAAGTCAGAAATATGAACAGGCTAGCGGTCTGACTGTCTCGTCAGTCGCTTCAGACTTCAGACTTCAGACTTCAGACTTTCGAACGTCAGCCCGTCTCTGATAAAACGCCAGTGCGCTGTCGCCGGACACGAGCCGGCGCGTGATCACGAGGCGCCCGGCACGATCCGGGGCGGGCTGCCGGCGTGAGTGCTCGAGGACGACGAGGCCGTCTGCTGCGAGCACGCTGTCGGCGCCGGTCAATGCCTCCAGCGCTGCGTCGGCGGCCTGGTCGTATGGCGGATCGAGCAGGACGATGTCGAACGGTGCGAATTCTGACCCCGATCGCAGCATGTCGACCCCGCGGTCGAGGCTGGCGCGGATGATAGCATAGCCCTCCGCGATCCCGCAGAGCGCAAGGTTCTCTGCGATCAGCGCTTGCGCCCGGCGGTCGCGTTCGAGAAACGTCACGTGCGCCGCACCGCGGCTGAGCGCCTCGATTCCGAGCCCTCCGGTTCCAGCGAAGCCGTCCAGCACGCGCGACGCGCCGACCCGCGGCGCGAGCACGTTGAACAGCGTCTCGCGCAGCGTATCGGAGGTCGGCCGCAGCCCGTCCCAGGTCGGGGCTTTCAAACGACGGCCTTTCAGCGAACCGGCAATCACACGCATCGGAATCGGGTAATTGGGTGATCTGGTGATCAGGTAGTTGGGTGTGATTGGATGACTGGGCGTTGGAGCGACGGGGGTTGCACCCGATTCCCCAATTACCCGACCACCCAATTACCCAATTACCCAATTTCTATGAGTCTGAACCTTTTTTCCCACGACTGAAGCATCTGGGTGATAGCGGAGGCCGCCGGGCGCGCGGCGTCAAGCCACGCGGCCGCCTCGCGGCGGGCGAGATCCAACAGGTCGCGATCGCGCAGCAGGTCGATCGAACGGAACGTCGGGATGCCGGCCTGACGCGTGCCGAAGAAGTCCCCCGGTCCCCGCAGCAGCAGATCGCGCTCGGCGATCTCGAAGCCATCGGTGGTCTCGGTGATCGCCCGGAGCCGCTCGCGCGCCTCATCGGAAAGCGGCGCCTGGTACAGCAGGCAGCAGTACGATTGACACCGGTCGCGCCCGACGCGCCCGCGTAACTGGTGCAACTGCGAGAGCCCGAACCGCTCGGCGTGCTCGACGATCATGACGCTGGCGTTCGGCACGTCGACACCGACTTCGATGACCGTCGTCGACACGAGGATGTCCAATTCGCCGGCCGCGAACGCCCGCATCACGCGATCCTTGCCGTCGGGCTTCATTCGCCCGTGCAGCAGGCCGACGCGGAATTCCGGGAAGACCTCCTGCGCGAGATGGTCGGCCATCTCCGTCGCCGCCTTCAGATCGACTTTGTCCGACTCCTCGACCAGCGGGTAGATGACATACGCCTGGCGCCCTGCCGCCACCTGTTCCGTGACGAAACGGTGCACCTCCGCGCGCCGTGAATCGGGCTTCGCGGTCGTCTTGACCGGCAGCCGGCCCGGGGGCAGATCCCTGATGACCGATACGTCGAGATCGCCGTACAGCGTCAGGGCGAGCGTGCGTGGAATAGGTGTGGCGGTCATCACCAGGACGTCAGGATGAAGCCCCTTGGCTCGCAACAGGGCGCGCTGCAGGACACCGAAGCGATGCTGTTCGTCGATGATCACCAGGCCGAGCTGCTTGAAGCTCACGTCACCCTGGACGAGGGCGTGGGTGCCGACCACCAGATGCACAGCGCCCGATGCCACTTCCGCCAGCTCACGCCGGCGCGCCGCCGTGCCCATGGCGCCCGTGAGCAGGGCGACCTGGTGAGGAGAGGCGTGCAGCAGTCGCGAGATGTTCAGGAAGTGTTGCTCCGCGAGGATCTCGGTGGGGGCCATGAAGGCCACCTGCAGGCCGTTCTCCATCGCCACAAGCGCTGCCAGCAGCGCCACGATGGTCTTGCCGGCGCCCACGTCGCCCTGCAGCAGCCGGTTCATCGGATGAGGCCGCTGAAGGTCCTCGACGATCTCTTTCAGCGACGCCTTCTGCCCCGCGGTCAGCTTGAACGGCAGCACCCGCCGCGCCGATTCGCGAATCCCATCGTCGATGCGGACCTGAAACGGCTTGCGCTCCTCGGCAGCTGACTGCCGCCGCGCGAGCACGCCGAGGTGGAAGAGGAAGGCCTCTTCGAAAATCAGGAGGCGCTGCGCCGGCGTGGCGAAACGATTGAGATCCTCCATCGGGACGTCGGCGGGCGGAAAATGCGCCGCATGGAACGCGGCAAGGCGCGACGGGAGCCCGAGGCGCATTCGCAGCGCATCCGGAAGGGTGTCGGGAAGATCCGAAGGCAGCCGCTGCAGCGCGTCGTAGACCAACCTGCGCTGGATCTTCGGCGTCACGCTGCCGGCCTTTTCGTAGACCGGCACGATGCGACCCGTATGAATCGTCGCGCGATCCTCCTCGTCGAGAATCTCGTACTGGGGATTGGTGAGCTGAAGCCCGCCGCCGCCGCGCATCTCCGCGGCGCCGAACAGCACCACCTGCTGGCCCGGCGCGAAGACGTCGCGCAGAAACGGTTGATTCAGCCAGACGGCCCGGAGCGCGCCGCTCTGATCGCCGATGAGCGCCTCGAAAATCTTGAAGCCCGGGCGTCGAGTGGACCGCAGACCGCAGCTCAGCACCCGTCCGGAAATCGATGCGGCCAGCCCCGGCTTGAGCGACGCGACAGGCTGCAGACGGCTCCGGTCTTCGTACCGGATCGGAAACCGGTGCAGCAGATCGTCAAGCGTGAGGAGACCGGCATGGGAGAGATCGGCCGCGCGCCGCGGACCCACACCCTTCAGATATTGCAGCGGCGTGGCGAGCGCATCGTCGGACCGCGCGGGGACGCCGCCCAACCGATCGCTATTGGATGACAATCGCCTGGCCGCGCTGAAGCTGAATCTCGCGAATGCGCGCGGGGAGCGCGACGGGATCGTCGAGGCTGACGCCGGAGGGGTGCGCGGGCGACCGCGAATAGTAGGCGACGATCTGCTGAAGCAGCAGCTTCGGGATCGGCAGCCCGCTGATCTCGGCCGATTCGAACTGGAAGGTGGCAACACCATTGCTGGTTGTCAAACCCCCGGTTGCGGTGATCGGCAGCCGGCCCCTCAGGTAGCGCATCGGATCGAAGAGGCCCGTCGGCTTGCGATCCTCGCGAATCGCATCGAGGTCGACGATCGCCCGACCTGACACGCGCCCGGGACCGAGCATCGTGATGCCGGGGCTGACCACGCCCGCCGGGAGGGAATCCTGCGCTTCGTATGCCAGATACGCGTTGACCTCCTGCTCGGTCACCGTCGTCTGCAGTCGCCGATCGGAGGGCGCGGCGCTGCCGTGCTCAGCTATCAGCGCAATCTTTTTTTTCAGGAGATCGGCGTCGCGGCGCGACGCCGGCGGGTCGACCGCGCGCACTGGCAGGGTGAGGGCCGCGAGCAGCCCCACCAACGGGAGGAACCGTGTCAAAGACATACAACTCCACGGCAGGTAACGAAGCCACCCCGAACCACCGGTGAATCGCGCCTCGCGAGGGCGCTTCGTGCGGCGGCCGGGTCTACGACCGATTCGAGAGCCGCCCCGGACGGAAGACGTGCATCTCCAGCAAGGACAGTGGGTTGAGACGGCTGTCCGGCGGTGTGGAAATTGGTACCTACGGGATTGAGGGGTTCTGCGGCCGGTTCTGCCGGTTGGCCTGCCGCGCGCGCATGAGCAGTTCGACCTTGCGCTGCTCCATCATCGCTTCGAAGAGGCGGAATCTGGCCTGCTGATATGCGTCCAGCACTTGATCCAGCCCTTCCCTCGCCTGCCGGATCTCCAGTGCGGACCGGACATCGAGGTCGTCGAGGGTCCTGAGGGTGTCCTTGAGGCGCGCTTCATCCGGCGCCGAACCTGATTGCGTGAGGCTGCGAAGCTCGTGGATGACACGCACACGTTGCGTTTGCGCGCGCCGTCGCGCCTCCTGAAGAGCTCTGAGCCTGGGCAGGAATCTCGGGAACTGCTCGTCGCCGACCTGCAGCATCTCTTGCGCCTGCATCAACTCGTACCCATCGAGCATGCGCTGAATCTCCGCCGGAGCGATTCCCGGCAGACTCTCGGGATTCCGCGGTCCATTCTGCCCGCGCGAGCGGCCTGGCGGCCCCTGCGCCGCGGCCGGGGCCGCCAGCGGCCCAATCGTCGCGGCCAGCACCGCCGCGATGGCCGTCAGCAGCCAGCCCGTCTTGAAGATCCGGTTGGTCATTGTTCTCTCGTTCAACGCTCTCACGTGTCTAGAGACTCGAGCCCTGTGACTTGAGACGTGCTCGTCGCTCAAGCCCCCGAACGCTTGAGCGCCTCCTGCAGCAATCGGTGCAGCTCGCGACGTTCTCCGCCACTCAACGAGCTGACGACATCGTCGACGGCGCCCGTCACCGGCGCGAGGCCCGCTTCGCTCGCGGCGTCCCAGTCGAGATCCGAGGTCAGATCGGCGAGCAGCGTCAGCGACTGGTCGTCTATCGGAGACGCGAGGTCACGGACGGCAGCTGCGGTAGCGGCGATCTCGGGTTCGACCGAGACGTTCGTGGCGGTCGATGGTTCGTCAGCGGGACTCCACATGATCGTGCCCGTGAGGGCGAACATCACCACGGCGGCGATCGGAACGAGCGCTCGCCACGAAGCCCAGCGGAGCAGCCACCCGGCCGCTGCGGGCCGTCGGCTTTCCTCGTTCATTGCGTCCCGCACGCGCACCGACAGATGTTCCCAGAAGATCGGGGACGGCTCCGGCACGTCCACGGCCGCCGCCGCCGTGATGGCGGAACGCAGATCCATCAACTGCCGCCGGCACGCCTCGCAGGATGCCAGATGGCCCCCTGACGGTGCCGGCCGCGCCTCTTCGGCGAGATCGAGAAGTTCAACCTCGGTGAAATGACGCATCGCTTACACGTCTTCTCCAGCGAGCCGCTTCTTCAGGTTCTGAAGCGCATGAAACACATTCGCCTTCACCGCTCCGACCGAGCTGCCCACCATATCCGCGATTTCCTGGTGCGACATCTCGTGGTACATCCGCAGGATCAGCGCCACGCGCTGTTTACGTGGCAGCTGCGCGATCGCCGCGCGAACGCGGGCGTCCCGCTCGGCGCCGATCAGCCGCTCGGAGGGCGACTCGGTCCGAGTATCGACGTGCTGCCGCGCGTCGATGGGCTCGCTCTGGGGCTTCTTGGCGCCGACCCGGTTCAAGGAGACGTTCACGGCAATCCGGTACAGCCAGGTCGCCAATGAGGATCGCCCGCCGAAGTTTCGCAGCCCGCGAAACGCCCGCAGGAAGACGTCCTGCGCGAGATCGCTTGCGTCCTCGTGATTGCCGACGAAGCGGTAGCAGAGCTGGTACACCGCGCGCCTGTGACGCTCGACAATCACGTCGAACGCGCCGTTCTGATCGCGCAGGCATGCGCTCACGAGGTCGGCCTCGCTCAGATCGCCGAACGACGGGTCAGCTGCAGTGGCCGCGTCTGGACGCACCACGGTAAGATCCCATTCCGGCTGCCGCGCGTCCGGGCGTATCCACGTAGTCGCTTGGGCCATGCCGATCGCCTCGAGCCACCAAGGGGTGGAAGTTCCGAACGGTTGAAGCCGCCTCCTGGAGCGGGCCACCGTGCACCCTGGCTTCAGATCATTAGACCCGGTCTACCGAGGAAACGTTACGAGGTGGTCTTGGCCGGCAGAAGCCTTGTCCCCCTACCGGCGCGCGATCACCACATAGTCCATCGACGAAAACAGCCGCGCGTTCAGCTTGTCCGCTTGAGCGTTCAGCGCGGCCACGACCTGGGCCAGTCCCTCGGGGTGATCCGCCAACCTCGGTGGATCCGGCACATGATCGAGCCGGTCCTCTGCACGGACCGGCTGCCTGAACTGGACATCCACATGGGTAAAGCCGCTGGCCTGCACGAGATACCGCAGCGTGTCGGGGTGCAGCGGCCGCTGATGGGTCAGGTCTCGGATGTACGTTTCGAAGAACGCCATCCAGCAGGCCGGATTGATGGTTTCGAGCACGAGGGGCGCGCCGCCGCGCATCTTGTGGTAGGCCGTCTCGAGAAACCGCAGCAGATACGCCGGCGCGAAATGCTCGACGACCTGGATCGCGGCCAGCCCCCCGATGCTGCCGTCAGGTTGGCGCTCGAGATACCCCACGGCGTCCCCCTGCTCGACGTCGAGGCCGTCGCCACGACACAGCTCGACCATGGCCGGGCTGGCGTCCACGCCGCGGGCCGTTGCGCCGCAGGCGCGCAGCAAGCCGAGCAGCTCGCCGCGGCCGCAGCCGACGTCAACGACGTCGGATGCTCCGGTAAAAATCGGCACGTAGTCCGCGACGCGGCCGCGCACGGTTGGCTGGGATCCCCGAAATTGATCCTCGAAGCCGAGGTACGTCAACGAGTCGATTGTTCCGGTAAAGGGCTCCGCCGGGCGCGCGTCCACGCCACCGGCGGGCCGGGCGCCGCCTATTCCGTCGAGCTCGCGCTTCAACGCCAGCATCCGCTGCTCCGTCATCGCGAGCCGTCGCGCGAGCTCCGGCCCACCAAGGCTTCGATCTTTGCTGTCGATGTAGGCAGTGATCGTCTGCAGATACTGCACCAGCACGGAGTGGAACCGCGCCAGCTCGCCGAACTCCCGGCCAACCACGTCGAGCAGGCCGGCGACTGCGCGCGGCCATTCGCGCCCGACAGCGGCATTGCGGTTCACATGGTCCACAACCGCCCCGTTGAACCGCCGCTGGGCCTCGAGCGGCGGTCCGATCAGCCGCCAGATGAAACCCCGCAGCCGCCCCTTGAGCGAGCGATCCACCACCGGGACGCCCTGCCCCAAGATGTCCCACGCCGCATTGAGGTCGGCGACACGGGCCTCGTCGAAGGGGCGTGGCGCCTCTGGCAGAGGGGGCGCCACCCGGATGGCGCGATCCACCTCGGTCAACGCGTCGTTGTAGCGCCGATCGGCGTCGAGCCGTTCGCGCTCGAGCCGCGCAAAGAGGTCCTCGGGTAGGTGGTCAGGCACCGGGTTCCTAGAATCTAGCATCGCCCGAGGTCTCAACAAAGGTCGGGTGTCAGCCGCCAGTCGCCAGAAGCGTCTCAACCTCTTCGAGCGTGGGCATGGCGCTGCGCGCGCCGAGCGCACGGCAGTTGAGCGCGCCGACGGCGTTTGCATAGCGGAGCACGTCCTCGATATCCCCGTTCGGTGTCCGCAGGCATCCGGCGGCGAACCCGCCGCGGAACGCGTCCCCGGCGCCAGTGCTGTCGACGCAGTCCACCTGAAATGCGGCCGTCCGTACCTCGCGCCCGCCGGCGCGTGCCAGACTGCCCTCCGCTCCAAGCGTGACGCACACCAGCGGAGCGGCGAACTCGCGTGCCATTGCTTCGAGCGCGCGGCCAGGCTCGTCGTAGCCGGTCAGCTCCGCCGGAAACGTCTGCGCCGCGATGATCGCGTCGATCTGCTGGAGCAGGTCGTTGATGCCCGGACGAACGCGCTCGACGTCGATGATTGTAGGAATGCCCGCCGCGCGCGCGAGACGCGCCGCCTGCGTGGCGGCGGCCGTTTCATGGCAATCGACGACCAACAGGCGGCCCGAGGTCACCGCATCCGCCGGCACGGCCGACCGCTCCAGCGTAAGGCCGGGATGACGGTGCCAGAGCACGGTTCGCTCCCCCGAGCGCTCATCGACCAACACGATGGCGAATTGGTTGGTCGCACCGGGCACGGTGCGAGACGCCCCGATGTCCACGCCTTCGCGAACCAGGCAGTCGCGTGCGAACGCCCCCAACTCGTCGTCGCCGAAGGTGCCGATATAGCGTGCCGTCCATCCCAGCTTCGCGCACACCGCCATCGCGGTCGCGGTCTGGCCGCCCGGCAACCTGGCGAATCGCTGGAGCCGCTGCTTGGTGTTGCTGACGGGGTACTCGGCGACGACCGCGAGCAGGTCGACGCTGTTGAGGCCCAGACCGGCGACGTCGCAGCGCTTCCCGTCCCTGGGCGGCACCTGAAAAGGAATACGCATGACCTTTCCCCGGGAGACTGAACCTTTGTATTTGCCGTCAATACATACTCTATGTTATTGACCTTCGCCTTTCTTTTGCGTATAGTGCTGCCACCAAATGTCGAGGCAGGATCGGAGCGTTGCTCCTTTCCCGCCCAGGAGAGCGCCGATGCTTCCGCTCACGAAACGGCAGCGGGAAATCCTCGATTACCTGAACGAGTTCATCCAGCAGCACGGCTACGCGCCGAGCCTCGAGGAGATCGGCCGCCGCTTCGGCCTATCTTCGCTCGCCACGGTGCACAAACATCTGACGAACCTGCAGGACAAAGGTTTCATCAAGCGCGCCTGGAATCGCAGCCGGTCGGTGGAGATGATCCCGGCGCGCATGGGCGGGCGCGCCGTCGAGTTGCCGCTGCTCGGCTTCGTCGCGGCCGGCGTTCCCATCGAGGCCGTTGCGTCCAATGAAACGATCGCGGTTCCCGAGGATCTGGTCGGCAAGCGCGACACCTATGTACTGCGGGTGCGTGGCGATTCGATGATCGACGAGCAGATCCGCGACGGCGACCTCGTCGTCGTCGAGGATCGAAAGACCGCCGACAACGGCGAGATGGTGATCGCGCTGTTGCGCGGCACCGACGTGACGCTGAAGAAGTTCTACCGCGACCCGGGCGGCCGGATCCGGCTGCAGCCGGCGAATGCCGCGATGCAACCGATCTTCGCCGAACCGGATCAGGTGCAGATTCAGGGCGTCGTGGTCGGGGTGATGCGGAAGTATTAGCGAGGCGTGGTTTCGGGAGCAGTTGACAGTTCACAGTTGACGGTTAACAGTAAGGACTCGCACTCGCTGCCATTCGAACTGTTAACTGTTGACTGTCAACTGTGAACTTCTGGGAACCCGCCCTATGCCCGATCAGCCTCGACAAATCAATTTCACCATCGTGCCGGCGGATGAATCGGCCGGTGAGCCGACGCCGCGGATCTACTCGAACTTCTGCTCGATCGCCCACACGCCGTTCGATTTCACGCTCACCTTCTGCGAGGTGATGCCGCTCTCCGACAAGGAGATCAAGGAAGCGGAATCCGAGCACGTGGTGCACGCGCCGGTGCGGGTCAAGGTGGTTGTGCCGGTGCAATTCGTGCCGAACCTGATCGCCGCGCTGCAGGAGCACTGGCGCGTGTTCACCGAGTCGTACAACAACGTCGGCTGGAACAAAGGCGCGGGTCCAATACACTAAGTTGGAGAGTTGGTGAATTGGAGAGTTGGTGAATTGACAGAACGCCTGAGCTGAAGAGGCTCAGGATCGAACCCACCAATTCACGAATTCTCCAATTCACCAATTGCCAATGAAATCACCTATCGAGACGCGCCACATCCTCGACACGCTGGAAACGCAGCATCCCGACGCCGACACGGAGCTCCACTATCGCAACCCGTTCGAGCTCCTCGCGGCGACCATCCTCTCTGCGCAGTCCACCGATCAGCGTGTGAACCTGGTGACGCCGTCACTCTTCGAGCGCTATCCCGATGCCCGCGCGCTCGCGCGAGCGACGCCCGGCGATCTGGAGCGGGTCATTCATTCAACCGGATTTTTCCGCGCGAAATCGAAAGCGCTCATCGGCATGGCGCGGGCGCTCGTTGAGGACCATGGAGGAGGAGTCCCGGCCGATATGGCGGCCTTGACGAAGCTCCCGGGTGTCGGCCGCAAGACCGCGAATGTCGTGCTCGGCCACGCGCTCGGCGTGCCTGGACTGCCGGTCGATCGGCATGTGCTCAGGGTCGCGAACCGCATCGGCATCGCCGAATCCGAGGATCCGGAGGTTGTCGAGCGCCAGTTGTGCGCGGCGATGCCGGACACCCGGTGGACCCGCACCTCCGACGTCCTCATTCTTCATGGACGTCGAATCTGCAAGCCGAAGCCGCTCTGCGATCAGTGCGCCGTTTGTGACGCCTGCGACTACTTTCTCGCTCTCGAGCAGGAGCGGGACGCACCGGCGGCCGGCAAGAGACGAGCCGCCGGACAAAAGGCTCGATCGGCACCCGTGCCGGTCCCGGCAAGGGGCAGAAAAGGCCGCGGAGGGACGGCGCGCCGCCGCTAATGGACCGCGCCCAGTTCGAGCGCTTCGTGGCCGACGCGCTCGCCAGCATCCCGCAGCGCTTCCGCGACGCCATGACCAACCTCGTCATCGTCGTCGAAGACGAACCGGGGCGCGAGTTGCTTCGCGAGATGGAGATTGAGCCGCCTGACACGCTTGTTCGGGCTCTATCAGGGCACCCCGCTTACCGAGCGCCGCTGGGACTACGGCAATGCCCTGCCGGATCGCATCCTGCTGTTTCAAGGACCGCACGAGCGCGAGGCCGACGATGAGGACGATCTCGTCGTGTCGATTGGCGAAACCCTCATTCACGAAATCGGCCACTACTTTGGCCTGAGCGAGGAACAGATCGAGGAGATTGAGGAGAAGTACTGGCGCCGGCATGCCACCTGATCGCCCGCCGTTCGCGAAGAAGAGATTCGGGCAGCATTTCCTCGAACGGCCATGGGTCGACAAGATTCTCCGGGCGATCGAGCCGCAGGCCTCGGAGACGTTCATCGAGATCGGTCCCGGTCGCGGCGCCCTGACGCGGCCGCTGGCGGCCGCGGTGGCGCGCGTGGCGGCGTTCGAGATCGACCGCGACCTCGCGTCCGAGTTGCGAGGAAGCGCCCCACCCAATCTCGCGATCGTCGAAGGCGACTTTCTGGATCTGACCGCGGACCGCGTGCGGAACGCGCTGGCGCACGAAGGCGGCGCTCCGACGCGCGTGCGTGTCGCGGGGAACCTGCCTTACAACGTCGCGTCTCCCATCCTGTTCAAGCTGATCGGGCTGTATCGGGACGGCCTCCCGCTGTTGGACGCGACGGTCATGCTGCAGCGGGAGGTCGCGGACCGGCTCGTGGCTTCACCCGGCACCCGTGAGTACGGCGTGCTCAGCGTGCTCGTGCGCCACGGCGCCGGCGTCAAGCGCCTGCTGTCGCTTCCGCCGGGGGCATTCCGCCCGGCGCCGAACGTCCACTCCGCCCTCGTCCGGCTCCAATTTCACCCCGACGAGCCCCCCGCGAGAGACGAACTCGCTTTTGAGAAGCTCACCCAGGCCATCTTCACGAGACGCCGCAAGACCCTCACAAATGCCCTGCTCGCCTATCCGCCCTCGAGCGGCGTTCAAGTGGCCGAGGTCCTGCGACGGGCCGGGTTGGACGGCCGGCGGCGGCCAGAAACACTCGAGATTGCCGAACTGGTGCGGCTGGCCGATGCGTTTTGCTCATGAGGGCTTGCGCCCTCGGCCGGCCAGGGATGGAGCCGTTCGAACGCCCTGACACCTGCCTGGTCCGCCACTCGTACCGGCGGTGGAGCTGTGCTATAGTTACCTGCTATCTCGTTCATCCGCCGAGTGTTGTCCGCCTACCGGCTCTGCTGAGGGCTGTTGCGGTTTCCCCGGAGAGATGGACACGACATCCCGCCTTTCTGGTTCAGGCGCGCCCAGCAGCCTGATTGAGCCGCCCGCAGTGCGGCTCCCTTCACGTGGATACCGTCCCGCCAGGGACTGTGCCGTGTTGGTGTGATCTCTGTACGTTAGGTCAGCTCAAACTGAAACATGCTCGAAGTTGTAGCTCTCGGCGGTCTCGGCGAGTTCGGCATGAACATGCTCGCATTCAGCTGGGGCGAGACGACGATCGTCGTCGATGCCGGCGTGATGTTCCCGGACCCCGAGCTGCTGGGGGTGGATCGGATCATTCCCGATTTGACCTACCTGGAGCAGCGGGGGCACGTGTCCGCGCTCATCCTGACGCACGGACACGAGGATCACATTGGCGGCGTCCCGCACGTGGTGCGCCTGCTCAAGGGCCCGATCTACGCGACGCCGCTGACGCTCGCGATGGTCGAACCGAAACTCCGCGAGCACGGCCACGACCGGGTCGAACTGCACGCCGTGCGCCCCCGCGATCGGGTGAACGTCGGCCCACTGACCGTCGAGTTCATCCGCGTGACCCACAGCATGCCGGACTGCGTCGCGCTGGCGATTCACACGCCGCTCGGCGTCATCGTGCACACCGGCGACTTCAAGATCGACCAGACGCCGATCGACGGCGAGCACTTCGACGTCCACCGTTTCGCGGAGCTCGGCTCGGCCGGCGTGCTCGGCCTTTTTGCCGACAGCACCAACATCGACCGCCGCGGCTTCACCGGGTCTGAGACAGAGGTGATCGAGGCGTTCGAGGAAATCTTCACGAGCACGACCGGGCGCCTGGTGGTCGCGGCGTTTTCGTCCAGCATCTACCGCATGCAGATCCTCGTGAATCTGGCGGCGCCGATTCGATCGCAAGGTCGCCTTCGTCGGCCGGGGCATGATCGAGAACTCGCAGATCGCCCAGCGGCTCGGATATCTGCGCATCCCGCCCGGGGTCCAGATCCGCGACTCCGAGGTCGCCAGCTATCCCGCGCAGGACGTCATGTGCCTGGCGACGGGTTCGCAGGGCGAGCCGTTCTCGGCGCTGTCACGCATCGCGATCAACGACCACCGTCACGTGAAGCTGGGGCCCGACGATACGGTGGTGTTCTCGGCGCAGGTCGATCCCCGGCAACGAAAAAGCGATCGGCCGGGTCACCAATCACATCGCGCATCGCGGCTCCAGCGTCATCCAGGAAGACGTCAAGCACGTGCACGTGTCGGGGCACGGCAGCGAAGAGGAACTGAAGCTGATGCTGTCGCTCGTCCGCCCCCGGTACTTCGTGCCGGTGCACGGGGAGTACCGCCAGCTGGCGCAGCACGCGCGGGTGGCCGGCCGCGTCTTCGCCGGCCGGACGCCGAAGCCCGATATTCTCCTGGCCGAGAACGGCGACCTCCTCCGCTTCGACGAAACGGGCGCCCGGATCGCGGGCAAGGTGCCGGTCGGACGCGTCCTCATCGACGACACGAAGACCGGCGAGATCGGCGACGAGGTTCTGCGCGACCGGCGCCATCTGGCCGAGGACGGCCTGGTCGTGCCGGTTGTCGCGATCAACAAGCAGACCGGCTGCATCGAAGGCGTGCCCGACATCATCACGCGCGGGTTCGTGATGGAGAACAGCGATGAGCTGCTCGCCGACGGGGCGCGCCTGATTGGCGAGGTCGATCGAACAGGCGAGCGTCGAGGAGCGCACCGATCAGGGCCTCATCAAGGAAAAGGTGCGCGTGGAGCTGCGCCGCCTTTTCCGCAAACGTTCCGGCCGGCGCCCCTTCGTGCTGCCGGTCATCATGGAGATCTGACTACGTGAAGGGATCGACGGTCTCGCGTCGTGTCAGCGAATTCCTGGGCGTCGCTGTTGTTCGCGGCCGCGCTGATCTGGATCATCGCGCTTGCCACGTACGCCCCGAACGACCCGGTCTGGTTCTTCAGCACCGGACCGGGTGCGGCGCCTTCCAACTTCGCCGGCCGCATCGGAGCGTTTCTCGCCGAGCTCTCGTTTCAGCTCGTCGGCTACGCCGCCTACTTGATTCCGGCGCTCCTGGTACTGATCGGCTGGCACTACTTCTGGTGCCGCCGGCTCGACGCCGCCGGAACCAAAGCGATCGGGGCCGGGTTGCTGCTTGCCTGCTTGAGCGCGTTCCTCAGCCTCGTGATCCACAGCCCCGAGGTCGCCGGCAACGCGGCGCGCCCGGCGGCTACGCCGGCGAATGGCTCGCATTCGCAGCTTTCCGAGTATCTGAACCGGACCGGCTCGGTCATCGTCGTCCTGACGCTGATCGCGCTGTCGATCATCCTCTCCACGCAGTTCTCCTTCGGCCGGCTGTTCGTCGGCATTGTCGCGATGGCCGCCAACGCCGGCACGAAGGCGCTCGCCTCGTTCCGCGAGTGGCGCGAGGAGCGACGCCGGGAAAAGCAGCGGCGCGACGTCATCGCCAAGCATACGAAAAAGGGCTCGCCGGCGCCGGAGATCAAGCAACCGGCCGCCGGTGCTTCCCCCTTACCTGACGCGTCGCGGCCGCCACGAAAGCGGCGAGCCGAACGAGGACGCCGAAGCACCGCTACGCACGCCGGCATTCGGGAGCGGACGTCCGCACCGGCGCCGCCCCAGGTGACGATGCCGGCGTCCTTCCTGCCGCTCTCCGATCCGAAGCCGCAGGCCAAGGCTCCGGCGGAGCGGCGCAAGGGCGAATACGCGCTGCCGCCGCTCGCGCTGCTCGATGCGCCCAAGACCGAACGCAAGATCGACGAGCGCGAACTCATGGACGAGGCGCGACTGCTCGAGGAGAAATGCCGGGAGTTCGCCGTCGCCGGATCGGTCGTGCAGATCCACCCGGGCCCGGTCGTCACGACATTCGAGTTCAAGCCCGACGCCGGCGTGAAGTACTCGAAGATGACCGGCCTGGCCGACGACCTCTGTCTGGCCATGCAGGCCGAGTCGGTGCTCATCGACCGCATTCCCGGGAAATCGACCGTCGGCATCCAGATCCCGAACCGGACGCGCGAACAAATCTCCCTGCGCGAACTGCTCGAGTCGGACGTCTACCGTGCGGTCGACGTCGAAGCTGACCATCGCGCTCGGCAAGACGATTCACGGCGAGCCGTACGTCGCCGATCTGGCGGCCATGCCGCATCTGCTGATTGCCGGATCGACCGGCGCCGGCAAGTCGGTCGCCATCAACGGCATGCTCACGAGCATTCTCTACCGCGCGACCCCGGACGAGGTTCGGATGATCATGATCGATCCGAAACGGCTGGAGCTCGGCATGTACGACGATATCCCGCACCTCCTCACGCCGGTTGTCGTCGATCCCAAGCAGGCCGCGAACGCGCTGCGCTGGGCGGTGCGGGAGATGGAAGATCGCTACAAGACGCTGGCGGCGGAGGGCGTCCGGAACATCGAACAGTACAACCGCAACATCCGGCAGGCGATCGCGGAACGGCGGACGCCGCCCGACGGCGAAACGCCCAAACTGCTGCCCTTCATCGTCGTCGTGATCGACGAACTGGCCGACCTGATGATGGTGGCCACCAGCGAGGTCGAGACCTCGATTGCGCGGCTCGCGCAAATGGCCCGCGCCGTCGGCATTCATCTGATTCTCGCGACGCAGCGGCCCTCGGTTGACGTCATCACCGGGCTCATCAAGGCCAACCTGCCGGCGCGAATCTCGTTCCGCGTGTCGTCGAAGATCGACTCACGCACGATTCTCGACGGCAACGGCGCGGAACAGCTGCTGGGCCGCGGCGACATGCTGTTCGTTCCGCCGGCCTCTTCCCGCTTCATCCGGCTCCACGGCCCGTACATTTCGGAGCAGGAAAGCGCGCGGCTCGCCAGCTTTCTGCGCAAGCAGGGCAAGCCGACCTACGACGAGAGCATCACCGCCGAGGAGAAGAGCGCGATCGACGGCATCGACATGGAGAAGGACGACCTCTACGACGAGGCGGCCCGAATCGTGGTGCAGAGCAGCCAGGCGTCGATCTCCTATCTGCAGCGCCGCCTGCGTATCGGCTTCAGCCGCGCGGCGCGGCTCGTGGACATGATGGAAATGGAAGGTCTCGTGTCGCCCGCCGTCGGCGGGAAGCCGCGCGAGGTGCTCGTCGACAAGTCCTACTTCGAGGAAGTCGACGCGCAACTGAGATGACCAGTCCCACCGCCCTGAAACGAGCCTGGCTCTTCCCGTGCGCGCTGACCGCGGTGGTGCTGTCGCTGCTGGCCGCTCGGCGCCCAGGATCCTCGACCGTGCAGGACCTGTACGCGGACGCGCTCGCCAAGGAGCGGGCCGTGCGAGCGGCGCTGGCGGACGAGGACGCGATCCCGCACGACGACTCAAGGCGTCCCGCACGGTGGTGGGCGACTTCGAAGCGATCGTGCGCCGCTTTCCGACGAGCGGCTACGGCGACGATGCGCTCTGGCGCGCCGGACAGCTGGCCGCTGGATACCTTCAGGAAGTTTGGCGACGAGCACGAGAAGGCCGCCGCAGGCACGCCTGCTGCGCTACCCTCGCTTCGTGAGTATCCGACCAGCAAGCTCGGCCGGCCGGGTGCCCGACAGGCCGCTCGCCCAGGTCGACCGTCGCTCCCCCCGAGCCGAACGCGTCCCGCCGCCCGCGGTCGGAAACGGCCGACCAGGCTCGCCACGATCAAGGACATCCGCCGAACCGTGCTGCCCGATGCCGTCCGCGTGACGATCGAGCTCGACAGCGAAGTCGCGTTTCACGACGAGCGGCTCGGAACATCCGGCGCGTGTATTCGTCGATCTGCCGTCGACCCGCGCGTCCGCGGGCTTCGTCGATCGCACGATTCGCTTCGAGGGCGATGGCGACGTGGTGCGACAGGTTCGGGTCGGGCGTCATCCGAACAGCACGACCCGCGTCGTCCTCGACGTGGCCGGCATCTCGAGCTACAGCGTGTATCCGCTCTACAGCCCGTACCGCCTCGTCATCGATTGCATTCGCGAGAGGCCCGAGCCCCTGGAGGGCGCGCGCCGCGGCTCGCCCCGCGTCGTTCCGCGCCCCGGCCGCTCCATCGGTCTTGCCCGGCAGGAGCCTGGCTCCCGACTCGGCCCGGGCGCTCCCGACGCTCGCCCCCGCAACGGGTTCAACGCTGCGTGACGCGCGCCACGACTCGGCTGCGCGTCCTCCACTCGATCGACATTACGCCCTCGGCGCCGCTCACGACGCGGCCGCCGACGACGAATCTCGCCGGCGGATTCTCCATCGCGCGTCAACTCGGCCTGAGCGTCTCGCGGATCGTGATCGATCCCGGCCACGGAGGCCACGACCCTGGTGCCGCCGGCGGAGGGACGACCGAAGCGGAGCTCGTGCTCGACATCGCGCTTCGGCTCGAGAAACTGCTCGCGAAGATGCCCGGCGTCGAGGTGGTCCTGACGCGGCGGACCGACGACTTACGTGCCGCTTCAGGAGCGCACCGCGATCGCGAACCGCGAAGGCGCGGATCTCTTTCTCTCGATCCACGCGAACGCCAGCCCCAACACGCTGGCCCGCGGCGTCGAAACCTACTTCCTCAACTTCGCCAGCAACCGGAGCGCCGCAGCGGTCGCCGCGCGCGAGAACGCGGCCTCCGGGCAGCCGATGGGCGCGCTGCCGGATCTCGTGAAGGCGATCGCGCTCAACAACAAGCTCGATGAATCGCGCGACTTCGCCACGTACGTGCAGCGCGCGATGGTCGCGCGCCTCAAAGGCCAGAACAAGACCATCGAAGGATCTCGGCGTCAAGCAGGCGCCGTTCGTCGTGCTGATCGGCGCGGCGATGCCGAGCGTGCTGGCGGAGATTTCGTTCCTGACCAATGCGCAGGACGTGAGGCTGCTGAAGGGCTCGGCCTATCGGCAGCGGATTGCCGACGCGCTTGTTCGACGCGATCCGGAACTATCAGACGTCGCTCAAGAGCCAGCAAGGTCGCCGCAAGACCGTAGTCCGCTGCAGTTCAGCGTGAGACAGCGCTCTGAATCGATCTGTGTCGCCGTCGCCTGATTCCGACTCGTGGCCGAACCAGAACAGCAGCCCTGCCACCACGACCCCCGCTGCGACCGCGAGCACCGCGAGCGCGCCGGTGAGCCCGAGCGCACCCAGACAGCACGTCCGCGAGCCCGGAGAGTTCGTTGAGGGCTCGACGATCTTGACGATGATCGGATCTTGCGGCTGGTGCGAACGTTCGGAGCACAGCGGCAGTCGATCGCCGCGTGAACGCGAGCTCGGCCAGCGTTCGCACCGCGACGCCGCTCGGTCCCTTCGGCAGGTACGGGCGCGCCTCTTCGGCCCACGCGGTGCCGGCGATGTCGAGGTGGGCCCACGGCAGGCCCCCGGTGAACTCCTTCAGGAACATCGCCGCCGTGATGGACCCGGCCGGCCGGCCGCCCGTGTTCGTGAAGTCGGCGATCTCGCTCTTCAGCTGATCGCGGTACTCGTCGAAGAGCGGCAGCGGCCACACGCGATCGCCGGCGCGATCGGCGACGCGCCGGACGTGCTGGACCCAGGCGTCCGGCGTGCCGAAGAGCCCGCTGGTCGTCTTGCCGAGCGCCACGACGATGGCGCCGGTCAGCGTCGCCACGTCGATCAGGTGGGTCGCGCCGAGTTTCCGCGCGTACCACAGACCGTCGCCGAGCACGAGCCGGCCTTCTGCGTCCGTGTTGATCACCTCGACGGTCTTGCCCTCCGCGCTGCGGAGAATGTCGCCCGGCTTGATCGCGCGGCCGCCCGGCATGTTCTCCGTCGCCGGCACGACGCCGACGACGCGGATCGGCGCGCCGAGCAGGGCGATCGCGCGCATCGCGCACGCCACGGCGGCGCCGCCCGCCATGTCGTCCTTCATGCGCTCCATGCCGTCGGCCGGCTTGATCGAGATGCCGCCGGTGTCGAAGGTGATGCCTTTGCCGACCAGGCCGAGCACCGGGCCGGACGGCAGCCCGGGCGGGTCGTGCCGGAAGACCATGAGCGCGCGGCGGCTCGCTGCTGCCGCGCGCGACGCCGAGCAGCAGGCCCATCCCGAGCGCTTCGATCTGATGCTCATCGAGGATCTCGACCGCGACGCCGCCCTGGCTCGCGATCGCCGCGCCGCGCGTCGGCGAACTCGCGCGGCGTCAGCGTGTTTCCGGGCTCGTTCGCAAGCTCGCGCGCAAGATTGCTGCACTCGCCAAGCACGCGGCCGCGCGTGATCGAGGACTCGATTCGCGCCGGACTTTCAGGCGAAGTGTCGGGCACGTCGGGCAGCACGATCGTGCACCGCGGCGCCGGGCCCGGGGCCGGATCGGCGGTCTTGTAGCTCCCGGCGTTGAACTCGCGCGAGCGTGAGCCCTTCGGCGATGGCCTGCGCGAAGCCGGCGAGGTCGACGTCGCCGGCGGGATCGGCCAGTCCCGGGCGAAGCGCAAACGCAAGGCTTCCCACTCGCCGCTGGCGCGCGGCCAGCGAGCCAAGGGTCGCCAGCTTGCGGGCCAGATCCGGACCGAACGCCGCGATGCCGCCGGCGCCGACCAGCGACGACGCGTGCGGCCTTCCAGTTCCGGTCGACGATCGGCGTGACGAACTGGTCGAAGGGACGCGCGGCGAACTCCTTGGAGGCGAGCGCGCGGTCGATCTCGCCGCCCGTGGCCTGGTCGAGCCCGCGAACCGCTCCGGGGCCCTCTCCCTCGAACCACGGCACGATCAGAAGACTCGGCATCGACGGCCGAGAGCGGCGCGTCCGTGCCGACGATCGATTGTGAAGTCGTTGCTGGGGACATTCGACTATTATCGCTGATGAGGGTTGCCCGGCCCACCGCCGGCCATTACAATGCGTGCAGGCCCTGTCTGCGAGGCCCAACCGATGACCCACCGACGATGCCGATTCCTGGTCGCTGCGGCGTGTCTTGCGCTGACCGCGGCGCCGGGGCGTCGGCGCGCGCGCAACAGAACACCCCGAAGGATCCGAAGGAGAATCCGCGGCCCCGCATCGTCCTCCGCGCGCAACCGCTCGTCGGCGGTCGCCCCTGCGCGCGTCGTGCTGACGGCCGAGCTGGTCGGTGGCGCCAACGATTTCGAAGAGTACTACTGTCCGACGATCTCGTGGGACTGGGGCGACGACACGACGTCGGAATCCACCGTGGACTGCGAGCCGTACGAAGCGGGCAAGAGCGAGATCAAGCGCCGCTTCACCGTTGAGCACGTCTTCCGGGAGGAGGGAAGCCAGAAGGTCTTCTTTCGCTTGAAACGCCACAACAAGGAAGTCGGCGCGGCTTGGGTCACGGTCGCAGTGCGGCCTGGCGCGTCACCGTTCGAGTAGGCGGCGGACGATCACACGATACCGTTCACGATCGATACGATTCACGACATAGCCACGAACGGCACCTCGACAAACCTCCCGCTCTCGAGCCGATAAAGCCGGACGAGCGCCGGCTCGCCAACCAAGCTCACAATCGCATAGAGATGATCCGGATAAGCGGCCTCCGCCAGATCGGTGGCTGAAGGAACCGCGCCCGAATGCGGGTGGGAATGATAGAAGCCCACGACGTCGAGCCCGCGCCGGCGCCCTTCCCGCCGGGCGGCGATGTGCTGTTCGGGATCGATCAGGAACCGGTTCGGGTCGTCGGCCAGATTACGGGTGGGGGCCGCCTCCGCGATCGCGCCGGGCGTGCCGAGCAACACGCCGCAGCACTCGGCTGGCTCGGCCGCGCGGGCGGCCGCGATCATCTCGTCGAGCGCACGCACCGCCACGCGCAATTTGCCGCCACACGATTGAGAATTCACAAATTCGGAATCAGGAATTATTTTCCACGATCATCGCAATGCCCATCCCGCCGCCGATGCACAGCGACGCGACCCCGTACCGCAGCTTCCTCGCGCGAAGCGCGTAGACCAGCGTCGTCAGCACCCGCGCGCCGCTGGCGCCAATCGGATGACCGAGGGCAATCGCGCCGCCGTTCACGTTCACTCTGGCCGGGTCGACGCCGAGCTCGCGGATGACGGCCAGCGACTGCGCGGCGAAGGCTTCGTTCAGCTCGAACAGATCGATGGCATCGATCGCCAGGCCCGCCCGATCGAGCGCCTTCCGCACGGCGGGAACCGGCCCGATTCCCATGATCCGCGGATCGACTCCGGTGGACGCATACGACACGATCTCGGCCAGCGGCGCGGCGCCTGTCGCACGGGCCTTCTCGGCCGTCGTCACCACGACAGCGGCCGCGCCATCGTTGATGCCTGACGCATTGCCGGCCGTGACCGATCCATCCGGTCTTGAATGCCGGCTTGAGGGCGGCGAGCTTCTCGACCGTCGTGCCCGCGCGCGGGTATTCGTCCGTGTCCACGACGCACCGGGTCGCCTTTTTTCTGCGGAATGGAAACCGGCACGATCTCGGCCTTGAAGCGGCCGGCGGCAATCGCGTCGCCCGCGCGGCGCTGACTCTCGGCGCTGAATTGATCCTGATCCGCCCGCGAGATGTTGTACCGTCCGGCGACCTCTTCCGCCGTAATCCCCATGTGGCACGCGTTGATCGCGCAGGTCAGCCCCTCCGCCAGCAACGAGTCGAGCGCTTCAGCGTGGCCCATCCGCTAGCCCCAGCGGACGCTCTTCAGCAGATACGGCGCGTTCGACATCGACTCGGTTCCGCCGGCCACGATCGTGTCGACGTACCCGAGACGAACGGCTTCCACCGCGTGCACGACCGCCTGCAGGCCCGAGCCGCAGACGCGGTTCACCGTCTCCGCCAGGGACGTCGATCGGCAGCCCGGCCTTGAGCGACGCCTGGCGCGCGACGTTCATGCCGGCGCCGGCCTGGAGGACGCACCCGAGGATGACATCGCCGACGTCGCCGGGCGACACGCGGGCGCGCGCGATCGCCTCGCGAACGACGACGGCCGCCAGATCGACGGCCGAGAGGTCCTTGAACGCGCCGCCGAAGGCGCCGATTGGCGTGCGGCAGGCGCTCAGAATGACCGCGTCACACTTCCTATTCAAAGGTTCCCACCGTGTCCGGGACGATCAGATCCGCGCCGGTCGCCGCCTTGACCTGGTCGATGGTCGTGTCGGCGGCCATTTCGCGCAGCAAGAGACCGGCCGGCGTCACCTCGATCACCGCCATCTCGGTGACGATCAGATCGACGACCTTCAGTCCGGTCAGGGGCAGCAGGCATTGCTTGAGAATCTTGTGCCCTCCGTCGCGGGTCGTGTGCTCCATCGCCACGATGACCCGGCGGGCCCCGGCAACCAAGTCCATCGCGCCGCCCATGCCCTTCACCATCTTGCCGGGGATCATCCAGTTCGCCAGGTTACCCTCTTGATCGACCTCGAGCGCTCCGAGGACGGTCAGATCGATATGGCCGCCCCTGACCATCGCAAACGAATCGGCGCTGCTGAAGTAGGAGCAGCCTGGCGTCTCGGTGACCGTCTCCTTGCCGGCGTTGATCAGATCGGCGTCGACTTCGTCTTCCCGGGGGTACGGACCGACGCCGAGCATGCCGTTTTCCGAGTGAAGGGTGATATCCACGCCGGGAGGCACGTAGTTGGCGACCAGCGTCGGCATGCCGATGCCCAGGTTGACGTAGTCGCCGTCTTTCAGCTCCCGGGCGATGCGCCGGACGATTCGTTCTCGGATGTCCATGGTGGTTCACTGTCAGTCAACAGTTCACAGTTGACAGTTACAGTTGACCGTCAACAGGGCTGTCAACTTGAACTGTCAACTGACCGTCAACTGTCGACTGTTAACTGTTAATCGTTACTGCTCATTACCCCGATCTCACCGTGCGCTTCTCGATCCGCCTGTCGTAGTGGGCACCCTGAAGGACATGCTTCACGTAGATGCCCGGCGTGATGACGTGATCGGGGTCGATCGCGCCCGGCTCGACCAGTTGCTCGACTTCCGCGATGGTCACGCGCGCGGCCGTGGCCATCACCGGGTTGAAGTTGCGCGCGGTGCGCCGGTACACCAAATTGCCGACCCAGTCGCCCTTCCAGGCCCGCACGAACGCGAAATCGGCGCGAAGGGGCGCCTCGAGCACATGAGGCTTGCCGTCGATCACGCGTGTTTCCTTCCCTTCCGCCGCCAGCGTCCCGTACGCGGTCGGCGTGAAGAACCCGCCGATACCGGCCCCGCCCGCGCGAATCCGCTCCGAAAACGTTCCCTGCGGCACGAGCTCCACTTCGAGCTCGCGGGTGAGAAACTGGCGCTCGAACTCCTTGTTCTCGCCCACATACGTCGCGATCATCTTCCGAATCTGTCGAGCCTTCAACAGCACGCCGAGTCCATAGCCGTCGATGCCGGCGTTGTTGCTGATGACGGTCAGGTCCTTCGCGCCGCGCACGTGAAGCGCGTGGATCAGGTTCTCCGGAATCCCGCACATGCCGAAGCCCCCCACCAGGATCGTCGCTCCGTCGGGAATCAGCGCGACCGCTGCTTCGGCGCTCGTCACCACTTTGTTCATCAGCGTTGATTATACGAAACGGGTCGCGCCGCCGACAGTAGGCGGAGCCCACGGTCCCTCGTTGGGCTGGAAAATCTGAAGTCTCAAATCTGAAGCCTGATCAGATTTCAGGTTTCAGGTTCAGCCTTCCCCTTCATATTCGTGGCCGTGGCGAGCTTCTCGCGCCAGCGAGCGGCCCCGACGAACACCTCGGAGAGACGATCGCCCTCGGCCAGGTCGCCGCGCAGCTCTTGCAGCAGGGAGATGAAGGTATCGAGCGCGATAGCGATTTCGTCTCCGTTCGTCGCGGTGATGTCCTGCCAGATGTCGGGCGGACTCGAGGCAAGCCGCGTGGTATCGACGAGGCCACGCCCGGCGAGGGAGAGCCCGTCCTCGCCAACCGCGTCGCCGACCACCTGCATCAGGGCGCTGGCCGTGAGCTGGGGCAGGTGGCTGAGGAACGCGAGGAGCCGATCGTGCGCCGCGGCGCCGAGCACCCGGGGTATCGCGCCGAGCGCCCGCGCGAACGCCAGGAGCTTGTCGAGCGCGTCGCCGGCTGCGTCGCTCGACGGCGTGAACAGCCACGGGCGGCCATCGAACAGATTCGGGCCGCGCGTGTTCGAGCCCGCTCGAGGCGGCCCCGCCGAGCGGGTGGCCGCCGATGAACGTGAACCGCGACGGCAGACGTCGCGCCGCTTCCACTATCGCCCGCTTCGTGCTGCCGGTATCGGTCACGACGGCCGGCTGACAGCACGTACTCGGCCAGCTGCGTCGAGGAGCCGCAGGTTCTGCCGCACCGGCGCCGCCAGGACGACGAGGTCGGCTTCGGCGAGGACGAACAAGTCGTCGGCCGCCACGTCGATCGCGTGCAGCCGCATCGCCGTTTCGAGCACGTCCTTGCGGTCGACGGCGATGACGAGCGAGGTCGGCCAGATGCGCCGGGCGGCCAGCGCGATCGAGCCGCCGATGAGCCCCAGTCCCACGATCCCGATCTTCGCGAAGATCGGCGGGGATCCCTCGGCGACGGCCGATGGTTGAATGACAGGGAGTTCCATGAGAATCTACGATCCCCACCCTCTCCGTGCGACCGGCTCGAGGCAGATGCTCCGCCCGATGGCCGGCGCGATGATGCGGAGCTCGGCCATCAACCGATCGAACTGCGCCGGGAACATCGACTGCGCGCCGTCGCTCAGCGCGTGGTCGGGATCGCAGTGCACCTCGATGATCAAGCCGTCGGCGCCGGCGGCGACCGCCGCGCGGGCCATCGGAGCGACCATGTCGCGGCGTCCCGCCCCGTGGCTCGGATCGGCCACGACCGGCAGGTGGCTCAGCTTCTTGACGACCGGAATGGCCGAGATATCGAAGGTGTTCCGCGTCGCCGTCTCGAACGTCCGGATGCCGCGCTCGCAGAGGATCACGTCCGTGTTCCCGCCGCTCAAGACGTACTCGGCCGACAGGAGCCACTCTTCAATCGTCGCGGAGAGGCCCCGCTTGAGCAGAACCGGCTTGCGCCTGTGGCCGAGCTCGCGCAGCAACGTGTAGTTCTGCATGTTGCGCGCGCCCACCTGGAAGATGTCGCAGTACTTCTCGACCACTTCGATCTGGCTGACGTCCATCACCTCGGACACGAGCGCCAGGTTCTCGGCCGTGGAGGCTTCGCGCAGGAGCCGAAGCCCTTCCTCGCCAAGGCCCTGGAAGCTGTACGGCGAGCTGCGGGGCTTGAACGCCCCGCCGCGGAAGATCTTCGCGCCGGCCCGGCGGACGGCGGCCGCGGCCGCCCGCACCTGCTTCTCGGTCTCGGCGGAACACGGTCCCGCCATCACAATCACTTCGTCCCCGCCGATGCGGATGTCGCCGACGGTGACGACCGTGCCTTCCGGCTTGTAGGTACGGCTCGCAAGCTTGTAGGGCTCGGAGATGCGCAGCACCTCGTGCACGCCGTCCAGCATCTGGATGAGTCCCCGGTCGGGATGGCCTTGTCCGACCGCCCCGAGGACCGTCCGTGTGACTCCCGTCGAGCGGTGTACGTCCATTCCCATTTCAACCAACCGCGCCACGACCAGCTCGATCTGTTCCTCGCTGGCCCGTTCTTCCATCACCACCACCATGACTGCTCTCCCAGCCCGCAGCTTTCAGCTTTCAGCCGTCAGCCCTCCGCCTTGCTTCATTTCAGATTTTCAGGTTTCAGATCCCCGTCCATTTCACCGTGAACCACCCGCCGCTCGAGCCGCCGCGCCTCGTCGATGATGCGCTCGAACAGCCGGCCGATCGCCTCGGGCCCAAGCGGCCCTTCGTGCGCGACCTCCCGCACGTGCTTGAGCACTTCCTTCTCGCGGTCGGGTTGATAGATATCGACCCCCGACGCCTTCTTGAGCCGGCCGACTTCGCACACACACCGCGCGCGCTCGTTCAGCAGCCGCACGAGGACTTCGTCGACCCGGTCGATGTCGCGTCTGAGTTCGTCGAGCGTGATTGTCATGGCTATCCGTACGGCCTCATGTGCGGGTGGCCCCGCAGGCGTCCTTCAATGATCGCGCGTAGGCCTCGACCTCGTCGACCAGTCCCGGCGAGCCGCTCGCCCCGGCAATGAGCGAGACCAGCGCGCTGCCGACCACCGCCGCGTCGGCGTACGCGCCGACTTCGGCCACGTGCTCCGGGCGCGAAATCCCAAACCCCAGCGCCACAGGCAGCGTCGTCTGGGCGCGAATGCGGCGAACCAGCTCCTCTGCGCCCGATGCCACCCGATCGCGGGCGCCGGTGACGCCGTGACGCGAAATGGCGTACAGAAACCCCCGCCCGAGCTCGGCCGCCCGGCGAATCCTCGCCTCGGTCGTCGTGGGACTCAACAGAAATATCGTATCCAGACCGGCCGACGCCAGCATCTCCCTGAATTCTCCCGCTTCCTCGATCGGCAAGTCCAATACGAGCACGCCGTCGACGCCGACCGCCGCGGCGCGCGCCGCGAACCGCTCGATGCCCATCCGCAGGAGCGGGTTGGCATAGCTGAAAATCACGATTGGCGCCGCCACATCGGCGCGCACCTCGTCGATGAGCGAAAGCGCTGCCCGAAGGCTGCCGCCCGCCGCCAGTGCGCGCTCGGCGGCACGCTGGATGACCGGACCGTCGGCCAGCGGATCCGAGAAGGGCACGCCGACTTCCAGAAGATCCGCGCCCGCGCGATCGAGTGCCTTCAGAATCGCGCCGGAGCGAGGCAGATCGGGATCGCCGGCGGTCGTGTAGGTGACCAGGCCCGGCCTGCCCTCCAGGCGCAGCCGCGCGAATGTGTCAGCGATCCGGGACATCGTTGTTGGTGCTCACGGATGCGCCGTTTTCTCGCCGGCCAGACGCTGTTCCACGGTGTTCACGTCCTTGTCGCCGCGCCCCGAGAGGTTGACGAGCACGATGGCCGAGGGGCCGAGCGTCCTCGCGAGATCCTCAGCGTGGGCAATCGCGTGGGCCGATTCGAGCGCCGGCAGGATGCCTTCCAGACGCGCCAGCGACTGAAACGCCGCGAGCGCCTCCCCGTCGCTGGCGTGCACGTACTCGGTCCGGCCGGTCGCGCGCAGCCACGCGTGCTCGGGGCCGACGGCCGCATAATCGAGCCCCGCCGAAATCGAATGGGTGAGCTCGACGTTGCCGTCTTCGTCCTGCAGCACGAAGGTCCGGGTGCCCTGCAGCACGCCGGCGTCCCCGCCTGCAAATCGCGCGGCGTGCCGTCCGCGCTCGATACCGTCACCTCCGGCCTCCACCCCGATGAGGCGGACGTCGCGATCGTCGATAAACGCGTCGAAAATGCCGAGCGCGTTGCTGCCCCCGCCGACACACGCGACGATCGCCTCCGGGAGGCGCCCGGCGAGCTCGAGCATCTGCGCGCGCGCCTCGCGCCCGATCACCGACTGGAACTCCCGCACCATCAGCGGATACGGATGCGGGCCCAGCACGGAACCGAGCAGGTAGTACGTGTCGCCGACGTTGGTCACCCAGTCGCGCATCGCCTCGTTGATGGCGTCCTTCAGCGTGCGGCTGCCGGCGTCGACGCCGCACACCTCGGCGCCGAGCAGACGCATCCGAAACACGTTGAGCGCCTGCCGCTCCATGTCCTCGACACCCATGTAGACGTGGCAGTCGAGCCCGAGCAGCGCGCACGCGGTGGCAGTGGCGACCCCGTGCTGTCCTGCTCCGGTTTCGGCGACGATCCGGCGCTTGCCCATGCGCACCGCCAGCAGCGCCTGCCCGAGCGCGTTGTTGATCTTGTGAGCCCCCGTGTGGGTGAGGTCTTCGCGCTTCAGGAAGATGCGCGCCCCGCCTGAGGCCGCCGACAGCCGCATCGCTTCATGAACGGGCGTGGGGCGGCCGACGTAGTGCTTCAGCAGCCGGTCGAGCTCCGCGTGAAAACCGGCATCTTCGCGCGCGGCGAAGTATGCGCGCTGGAGCTCTTCGACCGGCTCGACCAGCGTCTCTGGCACAAATCGTCCGCCGAATTCGCCGAAATAGCCGCGCGCATCCGGATCGCGCCGCCGCGTTTCTGAAATGAGCGTCATTTCGTGTTTTCGTGTCCTCGTGACTCGGATTCGTGTCTTGGCGTGTTCGTGGCGGTTTCGTCGAGGCCTTTCTCGCCGTTCCGGATCGCCTCGAACAGCGCCGCGAGGAGCCGGCGATCCTTGATACCGGGCGACTGCTCGACCCCCGAGGATACGTCGATGCCGAAGGGCCGGACGCGTCGGATCGCGTCGGCGACGTTGTCGGGCCTCAGCCCCCCTGCCAGCAGCACGCGCCGTCGACTGGCCAGCGCCGCGGCCGCGGGCCAGTTGGCGGCCATGCCGGTCCCCCCCGCCTGATCGGATCGTCGGCGTCGATCAGCAACATGACGCGATCCGGCCACTGGCGGTCGGGGAATCCGTCCTCACGGACGGACACGGCCTTGATCACCGGCAATGTCACCTGGGCCGCCGCGCCCTCGTCCTCGTCTCCGTGGAGTTGCACGAGCGACAACCCCGCCAGAGTCGCCACGCTGTTCACATGGCTGACGGACTGATTCACGAACACGCCCACGGCCGCGACCGAGGTCGGCAGTGCGGCCACAATCTCTTTCGCGAGCGACGGCTCGATGAAACGCGGGCTGCCTGGCCAGAAGATGAATCCGAGCGCGCTCGCGCCCTCGGCGACCGAAGCCTCGGCGTCCTCCCGGCGAGTGATGCCGCAGATCTTGACGAACATCACATGCCCACGGCCGATTGCGCATCCGCCTCGTCAACCAGCAACTGCCGCACCGCCGCTTCCGGATCGTCCGCCAGCATCAGCCGCTCACCAATCAGGAATGCGCTGTATCCGATCGCGCGCAGGTGCCGAAGATCGGCCGCGGCCTTGAGGCCGCTCTCGCTTACCGCCACTACTCCTGGAGGTATTCTTGCCATCAGGTCGTCCGACGCAGAAACGTCCACCGCGAGCGTCCGCAGGTTGCGGTTGTTGACGCCGATCACCTCCGCCCCCGCGTCGATCGCGACCGTGAGTTCCTGCGCGTCGTGCACTTCCACGAGCACGTCCAGCCCGAGCGACGCGGCCCGCGCGGCCAGCGCCTGCAGCGCCTGCGCCGGCAGGGCGGCCACAATGAGCAACACGGCATCCGCGCCAGCGGCTCTCGCCTCCAACAGCTGGTACTCCGTCACGATGAAGTCTTTCCTGAGGACCGGCACCTCCACCGCAGCGCGGACACCAGACAGATCGGCGATCGATCCGTCGAAGAAGGTGGGCTCCGTCAGGACGGAAATAGCCGCCGCGCCGCCGCGGGCATAGCTTCTGGCGATCGCCACCGCGTCGTACTCAGTTCTCAGCACCCCGCGCAACGGCGATCGGCGCTTGCACTCCGCGATGATGTTGACCCGGTCGCGACGTGCGAGCGCGGCGCGAAAACAGCCGGGGCGCGCCGGTCGAGCGTCCGCGCGGCGCGCCAGATCAGCCGGCGGCTCGCGGTCTGAGCGAACGTCCACGATGCGGCGCGTGGCCGCCAGAATCGTCTCGAGCAGGTCCCCCGATCCGGCTGGATGGTCGGCCATCATGCGCTGGCCCCCGCGGCCGGTTCTTTGGTCGTCGAAATCGACACGAGTTGCTCGAGCGTCCGCTTCGCGTCCTGACGATCGATGGCCTGCGACGCCCGTCCAATCCCCTCTTCAATCGACGTCGTCTTCCCGGCAATGAACAGCGCCGCCCCCGCGTTCAACAACACGATATCCCGCGCGGCGCCGCGTTCTCCGCCGAGCACGCGGGTCATGATGCGGGCGTTCTCCACCGCGTCGCCGCCGGCGAGCGCCGCTGAGCTCGCCTTCGCCAGACCGACGTCAGCGGGATGCAGGTAGAACGAGTTCACCGCTCCGTCCCGACACTCGGAGATCTTCGTGTAGCCGGTCGTGGAGATCTCATCGACGCCATCCGCGCCGTGAACGACCCAGGCGCGCTCGGAGCCGAGCCGCAGGAGCGATCGCGCGAGCAACTCGGTGAACTCGGGCCGGGACACGCCCACGAGCTGCCGCGTGGGAGCGGCCGGGTTGGTCAGCGGCCCGAGCAGGTTGAAGGCTGTCCGCACGCCAAGGGCGCGCCGGGTGGGCGCGGCGTGCCGCATCGAGGGGTGAAAGGTCGGCGCGAAGAAGAACCCGACCCCCGCCTGGTCGAGGCATCGCTCGACCACCGCGGGTGACGCCGAGACGTTGACGCCGAGCGCTTCGAAGACGTCGGCGCTTCCGCAGCGGCTGGAGACCGACCGGTTGCCGTGCTTCGCGACGCGGATGCCGCAAGCCGCGACGACCACGGCCACCAACGATGAGATGTTGAAGGTGCCGGATCGGTCGCCGCCCGTCCCGCACGTGTCGAACACACCCTGGTAGTCCCGTGAAAGGCGGACCGCATGCGCGCGCATGGCGCGGGCAAGTCCCTCGATTTCGTTGGGGCGCTCGCCTTTCATCGCCAGGCCAATGAGAAATCCCGCGATCTGGGCCTCCGCGGCGTGCCCGGCCATGATTTCATCCATGGCGGCCGCGGCTTCCGCGGTCGTGAGATCCTCGCGCCTGGTCAGCTTGTCGATCAACGCGGGAAACATGCCTCGTCCAGACCTTCGAGAAAGTTGCGCAGCAGCCGGAGACCTTCGCCGGTCAAGATCGACTCGGGATGAAACTGCACGCCGTACACCGGCCACGATCGGTGCCGCAGCCCCATGATGGTGCCGTCTTCCTTCGCCCGGGCGGTCACTTGCAGCGCGGACGGCAACGCCTCGTCCGCCACGATGAGCGAGTGATACCGCGATGCGACAAACGGCTCGGGGAGCCCGCTGAAGATGCCGCGGCCGTCGTGTTCGATCGTCGACGTCTTTCCATGCATCGGCACGGCCGCGCGGACCACCTCGCCCCCGAACACGGCCCCGATGGCCTGATGTCCGAGGCATACGCCAAGGATCGGCGTCTCGCTGCCCAGTTCACGAATCACGTCCATCGTAACGCCCGCGTTCTCGGGACGGCCGGGGCCCGGCGAAATCACGATGTGATCGGGCCGCGCCGCCCTGATGGTCTCGACCGTGGCCGCGTCATTGCGCATCACGCGAACCTCCGCCCCGAGCTCGCCCAGATACTGGACGAGGTTGTAGGTGAACGAATCGTAGTTATCGAGGACAACAACCATATGAGTGCTCGAAATCTGACCTCATAAGCCTTTCTGTGCGAGATCCAGGGCGTGCAGCAACGCCCTCGCCTTGTCGCGTGTCTCCTCGTACTCCGCCGACGGGTTCGAGTCGATGACGATGCCGGCGCCGGCCTGAACGAAGGCGGTGTGGCCGGTCATGATCACCGTGCGGATGGCAATGCAGAAATCGAGATTGCCGGCGAAATCGAGATAGCCGACCGCTCCGGCGTACACGCCGCGTCCAGCCGGCTCGAGCTCCTTTATGATCTGCATCGCGCGCACCTTCGGGGCCCCCGACACCGTACCCGCGGGAAAGCACGACACCAGCGCGTCGAGGCGATCGCGACCGTCGGCGAGCCGGCCCTCGACGATCGACGTCAGGTGCATGACATGGGAGAAGCGCTCCAGGCCCATGAATTGCGGGACGCGCACCGAGCCGTAAGCGCAGACGCGACCGACGTCGTTCCGGCCCAGATCGACGAGCATGACGTGCTCGGCGCGCTCCTTCTCGTTGCGCTTGAGCTCCTCGGCCAGGCGAAGGTCCTCCTCCGCGCTGCGCCCGCGCGGCCGGGTCCCCGCGATCGGATGCGTCTCGACGTGCGACCCCTCGACGCGGACCAGCATTTCCGGCGACGATCCCACGAGGGAGACGCCGCCCATCCGGAGGAAATACATGTACGGCGACGGATTGACGTGCCGGAGGGCGCGGTAGACGGTGAACGGATCGGCGGCGACCTCGGCTTCGAACCGCTGCGAGAGCACCACCTGATAGATCTCGCCGGCCGCGATGTACTCCTTCGCTGCGCGTACTTGCGCTTCGAACCG
Source organism: uncultured Acidobacteriota bacterium (assembly GCA_963745495.1). Lineage (GTDB taxonomy): Bacteria > Acidobacteriota > Vicinamibacteria > Vicinamibacterales > CAVVIG01 > CAVUXJ01. Next base: position 40,461 of record CAVUXJ010000013.1, on the reverse strand, counting down.
CTCGCGGGTGTGGTTCGAGCGCACGTCGAGCGCTGGCGAGGCCTCCCGCCGGGCAACCGAGAGATTGCGCTCGAGCTCGCGCTCGAGAAACTGAATCTTCGCGCACGCGAAGTGATACAGCGACTCGAGGTCGTCGTCGCCCGTGATCCGTGCGTTGGAGATGATGAGGATTCGATGCTGGACGTGATCGAACGCCAACACCGTCTCGAACAGCATGAACCCGGCCGGGTCCGCGCCGTCCGCACCTGCCCCCAGGTCGCCGAGCACCGGCTCGAACCACGACGCCGCGCCATACCCCAGATACCCCACTGCCCCACCCGTGAAGCGCGGCAGATCCGGAACGAACGGCGATCGGAAATCGGCCATCAAGCCGCGGAGCGTCTCGAGGAACGGCCGCTCCGATTCGGTCACCGAGCCGCCGCGCTCGATCGTCGTGCGGCCGCCCCGGGCGCGCAGGATCAGAAACGGATCCTTCCCGAGGAACGAATACCGGCCGACATGCTCCCCGCCCTCCACGCTTTCGAGGAGAAAGGCGTAGTCGGCGTCCTCGGCGATCTTGAGGAACGCCGAGACGGGGGTCAGCAGATCGGCCACCAGCTCCTTGCAGACCGGCACGAACGTGCCGCGCTGCGCCAGGTCCTTGAACTCCTCAAGCGACGTCATGTTCATCGGTCGCAAACTCCGCGAGACGCCGCTCCGCGGCCGCCCGCATGACGCCGGCCGGCGGTCGGACGTCCGTCCACCACTGGAACTGCTCGTGCGCCTGGGCGACGAGCATCTCGAGGCCGCCAATGGTCTGGCAGCCGGCGGCCTTCGCCTCGCGCAGCAGGCGGGTCGTCTTGGGGTTGTACACGAGGTCGTAGACCAGGCGGCCGGTCAGGGCGTCGGCCTCGACCGGCGTGCGATCGGGTTCGGGATACATGCCGATCGGGCGTGCAGTTGACGAGCAGGTCCCAGCTGCCGGGTTCAGGCGGCCACGGTCCCGCCTCCCCTGACACGATCATCGCGACCTGAGCGGCGCGCGCGCGATCGCGCGCGTGCACGCGGACATCGGCGCCGCTCGACGCGAGCGCGATCGCGACCGCCCGCGCCCCTCCACCCGCGCCGAGAATCGCCGCGCGCATGCCGCGCAGCGCCACGTACCGATCCTGCAGCGGACGCAGAAATCCGCTCGCGTCCGTATTGCCACCCACCCAGCGGCCGTCGACGATCCGGATCGTGTTGATCGCGCCGATGCGTCGTGCGACCGCGTACGCTTCGTCCACATGCTCGCACAGCGCCACCTTGAACGGGATGGTCACGCTGGCGCCCTTCAGGCCGATGGCGCGCGCAAACGCATCGAAGTCGCCGACATCCACCGCGTGCAGCGGGAGGTAGACGGCGTCCAGGCGGGCGGCGCGAAACGCCGCGTTGTGCATCGCCGGCGAGACCGAGTGCGCGACCGGCGAACCGACCACGCCGTAGACGTCGGTCGACTCGGTCACGGACCGGAACCGGTACTCCTCGAGCATCGTGGCGGCGCCAAGCTGTCCGACGCTCGAGATCGCCCCGGCATACGTCCAGCTGGATTCGAATCGTCCGGCGAGCACGCGCGAGGCCAGCCCCTGTTCACCCATCGCGATCAGCACCATCCCGCCCTGCTTGCCGTGAGTCGTGCCGATGTCGAGGAGTCGAATGCAGTCGCTGAGGCTGTTCGCCGTCCCGGCGATCTTGATCACCTCCGCCCCCGTCGCACGCATCGCCCGGGCGCTGTCGCCGAGATCGTCCGGCATCGCCAGCGTAGTCGTGCATCGAGAGCACGATCCGGCGGCCCCCGGTCTGCGCAATCACGTCGTCGAAGCCCGCACGCCATTCGACGTCGACATACTCGGCGCCGAGCGCCAGCGCCTCGCCGAGGATGCGACGGCGCTCCTCCTCCGAGCCTTTGAACTCGCCGCCTTCCCACACGGGCCGGCACGTCACGATCACCGGCCGCCGCCGGCCCTCCAGCGCGCCGGCAACGTTCGGGTCGCTGACCGAGTCGAGACGCAGCTCGACCAGGTCGGCGTCAGGGCACGCTGTCGCGCTTGCGTCGCAGATCTGCCGTCGTCTCGGCCGGTGACGGTGACGCAGAGGAGAGGTTCTCATCACGTCAAAAAAAAAGCCCCTTCAACCGTTGCCGGCTGAAGAGGCTCACAATATCGTCGCGCAGTGGCAGGTCAGGCCAAGGCGGATGCCTCTTCAGCCGTGCTCCAATACCACCACGCCGACGCCGAGGCGCGGGTGGCGGAACAGGTAAACGAGTTGAAGAAGGCTCGAGCAGCCACAGGAGTGCGGGACGATACCAAAGGCCGCGCGCCTGTGTCAAACGATCGGCGGCTTCTCCCTGACCCGCAAGGACGTTGCTAGGCCAGCACAGGACTTTGCCCCTATAATGGAAATCAGTCCATGTCGCGACAATTCATCACCTTCACTCTGGCGCTGACGCTGGTCGCGCTCGACAGCGCTGGGGGCCGCCACGCCCCAGATGCCCGTTTCGGAGATCCGGCCCGGGATGGTCGGGATCGGCAGGACGGTCTTCGACGGCACGCGCGTCGAGGAATTCAAGGTCCACGTCCTGGGCGTCATCGAGAACGTGATGGGCCCGCAGCGGAACCTGATTCTGGCCCGGCTCGAAGGCGGTCCGCTGGCGCACACGGGGGTGATCGCGGGGATGAGCGGCAGCCCGGTGTACATCGACGGCCGTCTGATCGGGGCCGTGTCGTATGCCCTCGGCAGCTTCTCGAAGGAACCGATCGCCGGCATCACGCCGATCGAAGAGATGACGCGCGAGGCCGCGCCCGGCGCAGGCGCGCGCCCGGCCGCCGCCCGTCTCCGCGTCGAGTTGCCGCTGACGCCCGAGACGATGCTCGCCGCGTTTCGCCGCGCGTTGAACTGGAACCGGCCGTTCGCCGATCGTCCCGAGGACGCGCAGCTCGTCGGCGTGAGCAGCGTGCCCGGACTCGGCGGACGCGAGGTCGGCACGATGCTGCGACCCATCGCGACACCGCTGGTGATGTCGGGCTTCGAGCCCGATCTGGCCGAGATGTTCGGCGCCGCGTTCCGCGAGCAGGGCTTCCTGCCGATGGGCGGCGGGGCCGCCGGCACGCGGCCCGGCGAGATGCCGTTCGAGGGATCGCTCAAGCCGGGCGACGCGATTGGCGTCACGTTCGTCAGCGGGGATCTGGTGATGGGTGGCACCGGCACCGTCACGCACATCGACGGCGATCAGGTGTTCGCGTTCGGCCATCCGATGTACAACCTCGGACCCACCGCGTTTCCGATGACGCGCGCGTATGTGTACACGCTGTTGCCGAGCCTGTTCTCGTCGAGCAAGCTCTCGACGACCGGCGAGGTCATCGGCACGCTGCTGCAGGATCGCGCGACGGCCATCGCCGGCCGTCTCGGTCCCGGCCCGAAGCTGATTCCGGTCACGCTGAACCTGGAATCCGAGCGCGGTCAGAAGCGGACGTTCCACTTCGGCGTGGTCAAGGATCAGCTGTTCACGCCGCTGATGACCTACTCGGCGCTCCTCAACACGCTCGTCTCGTACGAACGGCAGTTCGGAACGGCCACGTACGGCGTGAAGGGCAAGGCCCTCCTGAAGCAATACGACGCGGTCACATTCGACAACCTGTTTTCGGGCGACTCGCCGTCGCTTGGCGCCGCCCAGTACATCGTCGCCCCGTTGACCGCGTTGATGGGCAACGACTACGCGGACGTCGAGATCGAAGGGCTCGAGCTCACCTTCAACTCGACCGAACAGCCGCGCACGGCCACGCTCCAGCGCGTCTGGATCGACGATCAGCGTCCCCGCGCGGGCCGGACGGTGCCGCTGAAGGTGCTGCTCCGCACGTATCGCGGTGAGGACGTGCTGCGCACGGTGCCGATCGAGATTCCAGCCAACGCGCGCGGCAACCTGTCGATCCTGGTATCCGATGGATCGCGGCTGTCGCAGGTCGAGCTGCGCGAGACGCGGCCGACCGAGCCGCGCACGCGTGCCGCAGTTGATTCGGACGCTCAACAAGGGGCGGCGGAACAGCACGCTGTACATCAAGCTGCTCGGCGCCGACGCCGGCGCGGTGGTAAACGGCGAGCTGCTCTCGTCGCTGCCGCCGTCGGTCCTCGCGGTGCTCGAGGCCGATCGGAGCGGCGGCAGCTTCAACCCGCTGCACAGCGCGACGCTGGGCGAGTGGGAGATCCCGACGGATCACGCCGTGAGCGGTGTGCGGACGCTGACAGTCAACGTCTCGCCGAACTGACGCGCCCCGTTTCTTTCACGCTCCGTTATTTATGGACATGATCGGAGACGTCCGTTCCGGGCAGGCCTGACCGTCGAGGCGCCGCAGCTTCGCCTGGGCAGTTCAGGTGGCACGGCTGACAGGTGTCGGGCGGCCTCTCAGGCCCGCCGTGATCGTCGCGATCCTCGCCGTCGCCGCCGTGTCGCTGCAGGCCTCGTCGCCGAAGTTCTTCCAGGCCGCGACCCAGGCAGAGTTCCTGCGGGGCGATATCCAGAATCTCTCGGTCGACAACCGCGGCCAGCTGACCCTCGGGCTCGCCACCGAGCTGATCTACGAGACGGCCGCGCCGTTTCTCTGGTCGCTCGCGGCCGGACCCGACGGTGCGCTGTTCATCGGGACCGGCAACGAGGGACGCGTGTTCAAGGTCGACGCGCAAGGCAAGGGCACGCCCTTCTTCGACGCGGCCGAGCTCGAGGCGCACGCGCTCGCCGCCGCGCCCGACGGCAGTCTGTTCGTCGGCAGCTCCCCGGACGGCACGATCTACAAGGTCGACCGCAACGGCGCGGCTCAGCCGTTTTTCGATCCCGATGACAGATACATCTGGGCGCTGACGCTGGATCCCAAAGGCAACCTGTACGCCGCCACCGGCGACCGGGGAGTCATCTACAAGATCTCGCCAGACGGGAAAGGGACACGGTTTTATCAGGCCAAGGCCATGCACGCCACGGCGCTGGCCTTCGACAAGGCGGGAAACCTCCTCGTCGGCACCGAATCGCCGGGCCGCGTCCTCCGGATCGATCCCGACGGCAAGGCCTTCGTGCTGCTCGATTCGCCGTTTCAGGAGATCCGGTCGCTGCGCTTCGACGACAAGGGCGTCTTGTACGCCGCAGCCGTGAGCGGCCGCGACGGCGGCGGCGCCCCGCCCGCGCCCAGGATCGACGACCGCAGCAGCGACCCGGCCGGAAACGAGCCGCGCGCGCCGATCGCGACCGTCACAGCAGAAGTCACCTCGATCTCCATCGTCGATGTGTCCAGCGGCGGCGGCACCTCCGCGTCGGGCCGCGAGGATCGCCGCGCGCCAAGAGGCGCCATCTATCGCATCACGCCGGACGGCCTGTGGGATCAACTCTGGGAGTCGCGCGACGACTCGCCCTACGATCTCGTCTTCGACGTCCAAGGGCGGCTCATCGTCGGCACCGGCAACAAGGGCAAGATCTACCGGCTGGAAGGCGACCCGCCGCAGCCCACGCTGCTCGCCGGCGCCGGGGCGCAACAGGTGACGGCGCTGTACAAGGATCCCAAAGGGCGTCTGTATTTCGCGACGGCCAATCCCGGAAAGCTCTTCCGCCTCGATTCCGATCGCGCAGCGCGCGGGACGTACGAGTCCGAGCCGCGCGACGCGCGGACCGTCGCGACGTGGGGAGCGCTCAGCTGGCGCGGCACGGTGCCCGCAGGCGGCCGAGTCGAAGTCTTCACGCGGTCGGGCAACACCGATACGCCGGACGACACCTGGAGCCCGTGGTCGTCGGCGTACACCGTGGCCGAGGGCTCTCCCGTGACCAGTCCCAAGGCCCGCTTTCTTCAGTGGCGGGTGGTGCTGACCGGCAAGAACGAGAGCCCGGTTCTGACGTCGGTCACCGCCGCATACCTTCAGCGAAACCTTCGGCCGCAGGTCCGCTCGTTGACGGTCCATCCGCCCGGCATCGTGTTTCAGAAGCCGTTCAGCAACGGCGAACCCGATCTCGCCGGCTTCGAGAACCAGACGACGCCGGATCGTACGCTCACCAATGCGGCGATGAACGCGCAGCAGAGCGGCTCAGGGTCGCCGCCGCTGGGGCGCCGGACGTATCAGAAGGGTCTGCAAACGATCATCTGGAGGGCCGAGGACGAGAACGAGGACGACCTGGCGTACGAGATCCGCTATCGCCGGGAGGGCGAAGCGACCTGGAAGGTGCTTCGCCGCGATCTGACGGACTCAATTCTCGTCTGGGATACGACGACGGTGCCGAACGGCACGTACTTCGCGAAGGTGATCGCCTCGGACTCGCCGTCCAACGCGGCGGGGACCGCCCTCGACCGGGGAGCTGGACAGCGTGGCGTTCGAGATCGACAACACGGCGCCGTCGATTGCCGTCCGGAGCACGCGGTTCGAGGGCGGCCGCTCGCTCGTCTCGTTCGACGTCAGGGACGACCACTCGCCGGTCCAACGCGTCGAATGCTCGCAGGACGGCCTGCAGTGGCGCCCGATCTTCCCCGCCGACGGCATCGCCGACTCCAAGACCGAACACTACGAGCTGACCCTCGACGGCCCGCTCGGTCCGCTCGGCCTCAGCATCCGCGCCACCGACGCGATGAACAACGTCGCCACCACGCAGATCGATCCGCCTCGAAGACCCTGACCGAAGCGTCGAGATCGCGCTCCGAACGCGCACGGAGGTCGCACACCGGATCGCGGTCGTCAACGCTGAAGATCGGAATAGCGGGACCTGGCGACGCGTCCGCCTGAACTGCAAGAGCGCCTAGACGAAGCACAGGCTGCGGCGGCTGGATCAGGTAGGCGGAGCGCTTCTTGGCCGCCGGCGTCACCGGCAGATGCCGCGCCGGTCTGGAGGCGCGCACCGTCGTGTGTGCGACCAGCCAGACCATGTTCACCGCGACCGGCAGACCGGCGACTCTCGCCGGTTCGAAGCGCGCGCGCGAGACGGCGCCGAGCAGGTGCTCCACCAGCCGCGCCTCGTCGGTGCCGGGTGCGGCGGTCGGTCCGCTGAGCGGGCTGAGGAGCTCGAGATTCTCGATCGTCCCTTCGCGCGTGACAACCGCGGCCAGCATGAAGGCCGTGTCGCCGCCCCCGCTGGGCGAGGTTGCAAACGGCTCGGTCAGCGCACGGGGCATCAGGACGTGCTCGTCGACCTGGACCGGGTTCTGATTTGAGCCTGGCGACGGATCAAAGCGCATGAGGCCGGTCATGAACACGACGGAGAGGACGGCGGCCATCGTGGCGCCGGCGCCCGCATAGAAAAGCTGCATGTCGTCGAACATCTCGCGCGCCTGCGCGGACCACGACGTGGCGCGCTCCGCTTTCACGCGGCTCACGACGCTCCTCTGGAGGCTCGCTTCCTCCTCCCATGACAGCGCCGCGCGTCCCGGCGTCAGCCGCGCGCAGCGCTCCACGCAGGCGACCGAGCGCGGTAAAGTCCGCCGCGCACCCGTCGCACCACTCGAGGTGTGCGCCGACGGCAATCTGGTCGCTGATCGGCAGTTCCTCGTCGTGAAACGCGTGCAGGAGCCGCTTGACGGCCGGACAGGTCAGGGTTTTCATAGCGACGTCACCTCGCCGAGTTCCAGACGCAGCGCGCGGCGCGCGCGAGTCAAGCGCGACTTCACGGTGCCAACCGCAACGCCGAGCGAATACGCAATCTCCTCGTAGCTCAGGCCGTCGACCTCGCGCAGCACGATGGCCGACCGCTGATCGAACGGCAGATGATCGAGCGCACGCTCGAGCCGCTCGGCCAGCTCCTTCTGGGCCAGGACCCGATCGGGGAGCGCCTCGCTGCCCGAGAGACAGTCGCCATGAGCGGCGACGTGCGCATCGAGCGACACCTGGTCTGCCCGGTGACGCCGCCGCCAGAACCGGTGACGATTGCGCGCCTGGTTCACCGCGATGCGGTAGATCCAGGTGCGCAGGCTCGAGTGCCCGCGAAATCGATGGATGGTGCGGAACACGCGGAAGAAGACTTCCTGTGAAAGGTCCAGCGCCTCGTCGCGATCGCCCAGGAGGTTGATCGCGAGCTGGACGACCATCCGCTGGTGCTCGGCCACGAGCTCGGAGCACGCCGGCTCTTCGCCCGCGGCGCAGCGTTGCACCAGGGTGGCCTCATGCCCGCCTATGTCAGACCAGGTTGCGACGCGCGCCTGCTTCAATGAGAAGTCCCCAAACGCTGACTCGTTGTGTGTAGCGCTTCCCACTATAGCTGGTTTAGACCCCGGTTCGCGCCGGAGGTTCCCGTCGCTGATAGGATAAGCGGCATGAAACGGGCCCTGGGGCTGATATTGGTGCTCGCCCTGATTGGCGTCGGCGGTGCGATTGCGTATCAGGCGGCGGCACGTGAACAGCAATACCGGGTGCTGCTCAGCCGCGGCGACCTCGCCCTGCGCGACGGCCAGACCTTTGGGGCGATCGAGGCGTTCAGCGGCGCCATCGCGCTGCGTCCGGAATCGATGCTGGCGCACCTCCGGCGAGGCGAGACGTACCGCCAGCGCGGCGACCTGGATGCCGCGGCGCGCGACTTCCGAAAGGCGGCGGCGCTCGACCCGTCAGCCACGCGGCCGCTCGAAGCCCTCGGCGATGTCCTCTACCGCCGGCAACGTTTCAAGAGCGCCGCCGACGTGTACCAGAGCCGCCTCGACCTCGACGACCGGTCCGAGCACGTGGCGTACAGGCTCGCGCTCGCGCGTTACCGCGATGGCGACGTCGATGCCGCGCTCGCGGCGCTCGCGCAGGCCCTCCGCCTCAGCGATCGACTGCCGGACGCCTACTACCTGCTCGGTCTCTGCCTGCGCGACAAGCGGCGGCTTCCCGAGGCGGTCAAAGCGTTTGAAACCGCGGTCACGCGGGCGCCGACGATGGTTCCGGCTCGAGAGGAGCTCGCCGAGCTCTATCGCTCCCTGGGACGCTCCACCGACGAACTGGAACAGCTGCAATACATCGCCCTCCTCGATCGAGCCAACGCCGAGCGCCAGGTCGCCGCTGGGGCTGGCGCAAGCCCGGACCGGGCACGGCGAGCTGGCTGTCCTCACGCTTGGCAATGCCTTGGAGAAGACGTCCAATCAGGCGCCGATTTACGCGGCGCTCGGCAAGGTGTGGCTCGAGATGGCGCCTGTCCGCAGCGATGCGCTGAGCAAGGCGCTCGAGGCGCTCGAACGCGTGGCGTCGACCGCCGCCGGCACGAGCGACGTGATGACGTTGTACGGCCGGGCGCTGCTCAAGGCCGACCAGCCGGAGGCGGCCGAGCGGGTGCTGCAACAGGCGACCGACCGCTACCCGGTCGATCCGGAAGCCTTTCTTGCCTACGCAGAAGTGGCCGAACGTCAGGACCATCTGGCGGCCGCCAGGACGGCGCTGATTGACTACGGCACGCTGGTGGGGATCGACGGCGCGTTTGTCGCGCGAGCGACGAGAATCGGCGAGCTCTCGCTGCGACTGGACGAGCCGGCGGCGGCCACTGTCTGGTTTCAACGCGCGTCGGACGCAGCGCCCCGCTGATCTCCGACAGTGACCTCGCTCGTCGATGCGCAGATCAGGGTTCGTGCTTCGGATCTGTGAGGTTCCTCAGGCCGTCCCCGACGAAATTGAATCCCAGCACGAGCAGCGCAATGGCGAGGCCCGGAAAGAGCGTCAGATGTGGCGCATCCAGCAGGTGCGCGCGGCCGCCATTCAACATGGTCCCCCAGCTCGGTGTGGGCGGCTGCACCCCGAGGCCCAGGAAGCTGAGCGCGGCCTCTCCCAGGATCGCACCCGCCATGCCGAGCGTCGCCTGGACCACGACCACGGGGATAGCCGTCGGGATCACGTGCTGCCAGAGGATTCGCGGAGCCCCCGCCCCGAGCGCTCGCGCCGCCTGGACATATTCGAATTCCCGTGCACGCAGTACTTGTCCCCGCACCAGCCGCGCATAGCCCACCCACCCGATGATCGTCAGCGCGAACAGCACATTCACGAGACTCGGCCCCAGGACCGCCACGATCGCAATGGCGAGCAGCAGTCCGGGAAACGCCAACAGCATGTCGATCAGCCGGCTAATCGCATCGTCGAGCACGCCGCCGAAGTACCCCGCGATCGAACCGAGCACGGTTCCCAGGACGGCCGAAATCGAGACGACCACGAGCCCGACATAAAACGAGATGCGTGCGCCCGCCAGCACGCGGGCCAGAATGTCGCGGCCGAGCTCGTCCAGACCGAAGGGGTGGGACCCGGTCGGACCAGCCAGCCTGAGCGATAGTTCCTGCGCCGACGGATCGAACGGCGTGAGCACCGGCCCGACAAGCGCGCCCAGCGCCGCGACGATGACGATGGCTGCGCCAATCTTCAGCATGGATTTCTCGGGCCGTGCGATTTGGAACTCGGCTCTGGACCTCCCGATTCTTGCTGGCCAGAAGCCCGAAGCCCAGCAGCCCGTGCCTGGAGTCGGTGCGTCGATCACTCATAGCGGATACGCGGATCGAGGAATCCGTACACCAGATCGACCAGAAGATTCATCGACACGTACGTCACCGCGATCAGCAGGATGCAGCCCTGCACCGCCGGATAGTCGCGGAAGCTGATCGATTGAATGAGCAACCGGCCGACGCCCGGCCACGCGAAGATGGTCTCGGTGATCACCGCGCCTGTGAGCACGGCGCCGAACTGCAGGCCGAGCACCGTGACGATCGGAATGAGACTGTTGCGGAATGCGTGCTTGAGCACGGCGCGCGTCCGGGACACGCCGCGTGCCCGCGCGGCCAGCACATAGAGCTCGCGATGCTCTTCCAGCACGCTCGCGCGCGTCATCCGCGCCAGCACGGCTGCCAGCGGTGCGCCGAGGGTGATGGCCGGCAGGACCAGGTGCGCAAGAGTCCCGCGCCCCGACACCGGAAACCACCCCAGGGACACCGAGAACACGATGGCGAGAAGAGGGCCCAGCCAGAATGTCGGCATCGAGATGCCGACGAGCGCGAGCGACGTCGCCGCATGATCCACCCGCGTTCCGGCCCACACCGCCGCGACGATACCGAGCGGCAGCGCGATGAGGATCGCCGCCGTCATCGCCGCTCCGGCCAGCTCGAAGGTGGCCGGCAGCCGCTCGGTGATATCGGTCACCACGGCCCGGTTCGTTCGCAACGACGTGCCGAGATCGCCGGTTGCCGCGCCTTTGACAAAGGCGACGTACTGCACGACAAGCGGCCGATCGAGGCCAAGACGCGACCGCATGTCCGCCATATCCTCTGGAGAGGCGCTGTCGCCAAGCATCGCCTGGACCGGATCACCGGGAACGAGATGAATGAGAGAGAAGACGAGCGTCGCCACTCCGAGGAGCACCGGAATGGTGAGCAGCAGGCGGCGGAAGAAAAAGCGAATCACGTGTGTCCTGCGCCTGACGCCTTCGGGCGTGAGGCGTCGCAAGTGTACATCGCCCGCCCCGGTCGATTCGGGATCATGACTCAACCCTCTCGCTTCTGTGCCCGTTTCGTGGAGGACAATAGCGTTCGGGATCCTGTTGAATGAGCACCGAAACTGAACTCGTGCCTGCGAGCCAGAAGGCTGGGTCGGCGCTCGCCGTGTTCGTCGAACGGCGCACGCTGGTCATGCTGGCGCTGGGGTTTTCGGCCGCCCTCCCCTACTTCCTGATCTTCGACACGCTGTCGGCCTGGCTGCGCGCGTCGGGCCTCTCGCTCGAAGTGATCGGCTTCTTCAGCCTGGTCACGCTGGTCTCGACCTTCAAATTCCTCTGGGCGCCGTTCATCGACCGCGCGCGGGTACCCGTTCTCAACGGCTGGCTCGGGCATCGCCGTTCGTGGATGCTGGTGTGCCAGGGCGTGATCATGCTCGGACTCTGGCTGCTGGCGGGGACCGATCCGTCCCGCAGCCTCGGAACCATCGCGGTCTTTGCGGTTCTCGTCGGCTTTTCGTCGGCCACCCAGGACATCGCCATCGACGCCTGGCGCATCGAAGCGGCGGACATCTCCAGGCAGGGCGTCATGGCGGCCGCTTATCAATGGGGCTACCGCGTAGGCGATCATCGTGGCGGGCGCAGTGCCGCTGCTGCTCGCCGAAGCCTATGGCTGGAATTTTTCCTACGCCGTGATGGCGGCACTGATGACCGTTGGCGTCCTGGCGGTGCTGGCGGCGCCGCGCGAGGAGCGCCATGTCATCCGCCCGATCCATGCCGAAGGCATTCAGACCGCCCCCGCACGGGAGGCGCTGGAATGGGTCGTCCGCCTCGCAATCCTCGCGGCCGGCGCGCTTGTTCTGGGCTCGGGTCTCGCCGCCAATGCCGGCGTGCTCGCGGGCGTGCTGAACGCCGTGGGCGCGACCGGCGCACGCGAGGCCGTTCTGTCGGCCTGGGCCTCGGGCGCGCGCGTCTGGGTCCATCTGGCCGCCGTGGTCGCGGGCTTCGGCGTGATCGTTCTTGCCGTGCTGCCGCTTCCCGGGCGGGCGCACGCGGCCCGGCGTCTATCTCTCCTCCGCGCTCGCCGATCCGCTGCGCGATTTCTTCGCGCGCTACGGCTCCTCCGCGGGGCTCATCCTGGCGCTGATCTGCCTCTACCGCATCCCGGACTTCGTGCTGAACATCATGAACCCGTTCTATCTCGACCTCGGTTACAGCCTGATCGAGATCGCCGAGGTCCGGAAGATTTTCGGCGTCGGCATGTCGATGGTCGGCGTATTTGCCGGAGGGGTGGCGGTGGCGCGCTACGGGCTCATGCGCGCGATGGTCATCGGCGCGTTCGCGGGGCCGTTGAGCAATCTGCTCTTCATCTGGCTCGCCATGCAGGGCCACGATCTCTTCGCGCTCTTCACCGCCATCGGACTCGACAACGTCGCGGGCGGCTTCGCGGGCACGTGCCTCATCGCGTACATGTCGAGCCTGACCTCCGCCGGGTTCACCGCCACCCAATACGCGCTTTTTTCCTCCCTCTACGCGATTCCCGGCCGTATCCTCGCATCGCAGTCGGGACGCATCGTCGAGGGTGCCGCGCAGGCTGCAGATGCGGGCGGTGCTGCTGTCGCGTCTGAACGGTCTCTTTGCCGGGTTGCCGCCGGAGAGCTTCGCGGCCGCACTCGAACGATCGGGCGTCAGCCCCGCCGCCCTGGGCACGGGCTATGTCGTGTTCTTTGCCTATTCGGCGTTTGCCGGTATCTTCGCCGTCGTGCTCGCGCTGGCGGTGCTGCGGCGGCAGAACGCGGCTCGGATACCTGCTGTCGAACCCGAGTCAGAATCCCACCCTCGTTGATAGCGAGGATGTGTCGGTTGCCTCGCGGCTAGCGATAGAACTCTATCTTCGCCTCACGGAACCAGACCGTATTCAACGGCGCGACCGAAATCGGCCCGTTGATGCCGAAGATCGCGATCTGGAACATGTCGCCCCCCTTGACGGCGTCTGCGAGCACCACGCGATTCGGCATGTTGAAGCCCTGGATCGTCGCGGGGCTGGGGTAGCCGCCGCGGCGAGGCATCTGCCCGTTCACCCAGACTTCCGCGTAATCGTCGACCGCCACCGTGAGGACCGCCTTGGCGCCCGCCGTGTCGAAGCCGCCGATCGTGGCCGGAATGGTCAGGTTCGCGCGGTACCACGTGAAGAACACCCTGCCGCCGCCGCGCCGTTCGTCCAGCGCTTTGGCGCCGATGGTCGGCCAGGACGAATCGTCGAAGCCGCTTTCGCCCGCATGCGGCTGAATGTCGTACGCCGTTTTCCATTTGGCCCCGGCACCCGGCATCGCCGGGACCTCGACGATCTTCGCGTCCATGTTCTTCCACTGCGTGTTGAACGCCGCGATGCCCTCCGGCGTCATCAGATTGACCACGTAGCTCGGCGGCAGGGACGGTGGCATCGAGGAGGAGGAGGCGCCGGCGCGGCGGCAGGAGCGGGAGCGGACGGCCCTTGCGCGACCGTGACCGTCGAGACCGTCAGGAACGCAGCCGCCAGAGCGGCACAGGCGGCCACAACGTCGAGATTCTTGCTGGGCATCTTCTTCTCCTTTTCATGCGATTCTTGAGCAGCTCGATCGAACAGTCAAACAACGGGCCGGGCGGAATTGTAGACAATAGCGGGAACCGGGCGTGAGATTCACAATCGGAATGCTGAACGGGCGCTGATGAAACAATCCCGGCGGCATTGAAACGGGAGGCGACATGGCCGCTCTGACCCGCCGCGAATATCTGCAAGGGCTGCTCGGTGTGACGGCGTCTTTCTGCCTTCCTCACGAGGCCGTGTCCGGACAAGCGCGCCGATTCCGGCGCAGGGCGTTGGACGGCGCATCCGCCATCTGTCGTATTGCGATATCGGCGGCCGACCTGACAGCGTCCAGGTCATGGTCAACCGCCGGCATCTGTATGTCGGCCACATGTTCAGCAACGGCGTGACGATCCTCGATGCAGCGGACCCGCGGCGGTTGAAGCCCGTGGGCTTTTTTACGGGAGGAGAATTCACTCGCACGCATCATCTTCAGGTTGCCGACGATCTGCTCCTGCTCGCCAACGGGGCGAACATCGTGGCGATGCAGTCCTACGACAACATGCGCGGCTATTTCGAGAACGCGCTTGCCGACAGCATCACCAACCGCAAGAAATTTCGTTCGGGCTTGAGCATTCACGACATCTCCCGCCCCGCGGAGATGAAGGAGATTGCCTTTCTCGAAATGCAGGGGTTCGGCATCAACCGCCTGTGGTGGCCGGGGGGACGCTACGCCTTCGTCGCGGCGCATTTCGACGGCTTCACGGATCACATTCTCTGCATTGTCGACCTGAAGGACATCACGAAACCCGAGATTGTGTCGCGCTGGTGGCTGCCCGGCATGAATCGGGCGGCCGGCGAGACGTCCGATGCTGCCCCAGGGACGGCGGGTCGCCCTGCACCACATGATCACCGCAGGCGATCGTGGCTATGCCGCCTGGCGCGACGGGGGGCTCACGATCCACGACATCAGCGACCCGGCGAAGCCCACGCTGCTCTCGCACATCAACTGGTCTCCGCCGTTTCCGGGCGGCACGCACACGGCACTGCCCTTGCCAGGCCGCGGCCTGGTCGTGGTGGCAGATGAAGCGAACGCCGAACAATGCGCCAAGGGAACGTTTCACACCTTCGTCGTGGATGTGCGCGCGCCGCAGAATCCAGTGCCGATCTCCACGCTGCCCACTCCCGAAGGAGAGGGACTTTTGCGCGCTGGGCACATTCGGTCCGCACAACCTGCACGAGAACCGGCCGGGCAGCTTTCGAAGCGAGCAGACCATCTTCGCCACCTACAACAATGCCGGGGTGCGGGTGTTCGATATCAAGGACGCATTCGCGCCAAAGGAGATCGCCTACTGGGTGCCGCCGCTTCCGAAGCGGTTGATCGATCCGCGGCCGAACGTCGCGCTGGCTGCGAAATCAGCCGACATCTACGTCACGACCGATGGACTGCTGTACGTCACCGACTGGAATGCCGGCTTGAACGTCCTGCAGTACCAGGGGTGAGGCTCCGCCGGTATCAAGACAGAGCTGACTCCTCCTATTCCAGGATTCTGAGGACAATTGTCTCCCACGTCGCGTTCCGCGGCCCCGGGGTTGATTCATTTCGAAGCGATAATCCCAGCAATCGCCGACTCCCGCTCGGGCATCGATATTGCCTCCTCGGAAGAGGATGCTGCCGGTCTCGACACGACCCGGATCGCTGACGTACCAATTTCGGACCGCCCAGGGGCGACTGTGCTGCCAAGGCAACGATGTTCAGTTGCTCTGCGAGAGCTGCAAGGCCAAGGCGTGGGCGACGATGTCGGAAGAGCCTGCGGCCGCCGGCAACGGTCCAGCAGCAGCAGCGTCGGCCGTTTCAGCAGACATCGCGCGTTCAGACCGTTGACAGCCGCTCCCCACTCCAAGCCGGCCTCCGGGTTTCGACTCGGGCGTTCGGAGATCATCCGCTCGAAGCCTCAGGTGTCGATCGTCCCTCAATCGAGTCGCTGATGCGAAGACGTGCCATCAACTTGGTCAGTCCTTGTCTGGTGACGCCCAATTCCTGGGCGGCGCGGGCGCGGTGACCGCCGCTCCGTACCAGCGCCGCGCGCACGAAACGCTCCTCGAACGTCCGGCGCGCCTCGTCGAGACGAAAGCTGAGCCCGCCCGCTGACGTCGCGAACGGCGGTGGCAGCGCCGTCGGTGGCACGACGCCGCGCTTCGGACTGCGGACGACGAGCGCCGCCAGGACGTTCTGCAGCTCGCGCACGTTGCCGGGCCAGTCGTAACGCGCCAGCGCCGCGATGGTCGCGCTGCTCAGCACCGCCCGGCTCTCGACGCGGGCCGTCGCCTCGCGCCAGCAGTGATCGACGAGGGCGGCGATGTCCTCGCGTCGCGCGCGGAGCGGCGGAAGGCTGATGCGGATGACGTCCAGGCGGTACAGCAAATCGAGCCGGAACCGCCCCGCCGCCACCTCGTCGCGCAGGTCGCGATTGGTCGCCGACACAATCCGCACATCAATCCGCCGAGCGAGATTCTCGCCGACCCGCCGGAGCTCGCCCTCCTGGATCGTCCTCAGTACCTTGGCCTGCGCGCGGAGCGACAACTCGCCGATTTCATCGAGGACGAGCGTGCCCGTATGAGCTTCTTCGAACACGCCGGCCCGCTCGGCCACGGCCCCGGTAAAGGCACCGCGCGAGTGGCCGAACAGCTCGGCCTCGACCAGATCGTCAGGGAGCGCCGCGCAGTTCAACGTGCAGAACGGCCGGCCGCGGCGTGGGCTCCGCCGATGAAGGGCGCGTGCGACGAGCTCCTTGCCGCTGCCGCTCTCTCCCTCAATCAGGACGGCGAAAGGGGCCGCGGCTGCGCGCTCGACCGCCTGACGCACCTCCATCATCGCGCCGCTGACCCCAATCAGCTCGCCGGCGTCCCGGCCGGCCGCTTCGGTGCGTCGTGCCGATCGCTCCGGCGAGGGCGGGACCGGCGGCGGTCGCCGCCATCGTGAAGAGCACGGAGACGCGAGCTATGTCGGGAGGCGCACCGAAGCGCCCAGCGCCCGACGAGCGCGCCCACGGTCTCCCCACCGTACCGCACCGGCGTGCCACCCTCGATGACCCCCTCGCGCATATGCGGGGTAATCATCTGCCCGGCCGCCACGACACGGTCCCCGATCTGTGGATCGAGACGTGCGCTCCCTTCCGACGCCAGCAGCACAAGCCCGCCGCGCTCGCGGCCGAAGAATCCGACGACCGCCGCGTTCAAACGAAGGCGCAGCCGCGCACAGACATCCGCCAGGAGGGCGCCCTCCTCATCCGCGGTCTGGCACGACCGCAGGATCTCGACCGCGTCCTCAACCGCGCCATGCAGGTCGCCGGCGGCAGGGCCCGCCGCCTCCGGCGCGAAGAGCGCGAGCGCTTCCAGCCGCGTCGCGGAGACGTGCCGCCTGACGACGTCGGCTGACGAGATCGCCGACAGCAGATCCGCGAGGAGCGCACACCGCGCGCGCACGATCGGTGGCAGACTCGACGTGGAGACCTTCCCGATGCGGCCAAGCAACGCGGTCCCTATCGCGTCGCGTCCCGCCCGTCGCGCGCTCTCGGCGGCCAGCAGCCGGGCCCGAAGCGCCGACACCGGATCGCGCGCCGCCCGGGCGGCGCGGATGCCTCGATCGACGTCACGGTCGACGCCCACACGGTCCCCAATCGCGAGGCGCGCGAACGCCGCCGTGCACGCCGCCCGCGCCAGAAGCGCAGGGTCGCCCATCCGTTCGGCGATGTCGAGCGCCTCGGTCGCGCTCGCGACCGCGGCGCCCAGGTCGCGCTGGCCAACCGCGATGCGGGATGACGCCGCGGTCAACCGCGACCCTCGTCGCGGTCACCTCCGCGGCACGGTCCATCGAGGCGAGCAGCGCCGCGGCCTCCGCGTACCTGCCGCGCCAGAACAGACAGCGCGCGAGCGCCAACCGGGCACGCTCGAGCCGGGCCGGCATGTCGCTGGATCGACTCGCCGCCAGCGCCGCCTGCAGAACGCCCTCGGCCTCGTCGAGTCGCGCGAGATCGGTCCATGCGACGCCGGTAAGGATCGCCACGTCGATCACCCCGGCATCCTGCCCCGTTCGTGTCGCGTAGCCGTGGGCGTCGGCGAGGACCGCCCGCGCGTCCTGCGGACGCCCGCGTTTCAAGAGGGATCCCGCCAGTGCGATCGCGCCGCCGAGCGCATGCGGCCAATCGTGCCGCCGGGCCAGTCCTCCAATCACGCCTCGCAGCAAGCGGTCCCCGGGCGCGTGCCGGCCCGCGTCAAGCTGCCGGGTGGCGTCCTGCAGGCGCCGCCGGAGCCCCGCGAGTTCCCGCGGAGCGGCCCACGCGCCGTCCGGCGCCACAGGACTGTCGACCCCATACGCTGGCGATCGTTCCGCCACTCGTCCTGTCCTGCCGATCGCTCCGGTTCGAACGATCGTCGCGCGATGTGGCCGTGCGTCCCGAGACGTGAAACCTGAGACCGGAGACTGGCGACGAACGTCCTCCCCCCACAGGAGGCTGACAAACGTTCCCGGGAGACCGCGTGATCGCCTGGCTGCCGCCTCGACGCGCCGGCGGACGGCGGCAGGCACGTCCCGCGGCCTGATCGCCTCAACCAGCGCGGACGCCGCGACAGGCGCCAACGGCAGACCGTGCACGTGCGCGATCTCTTCGGAACCCGCCAGCAACAGGACGTGTGGGCCAGGCAATCGAAGCGTGATGTCCACGAGCCCGCGCCACCCCCGCGAGGCGCCCACGCGATCGATGACGAGCAGCGACCGTCCCGCCAACAACTCGAGCACGCTCGATGCGACGAACCTCGACGACACCGGCACGTACCCGTGCAGCCGGGCCGTCCGCGCCAGCGCGTCGATCGCGGTGCCGAGACCGCTGCCCGGCCGGGCCCATAACGCCACCGCTCGCGGACGCGCCGGGCCGGGATGGGTGAACAGCTCGGCGACGGCGTCCGCCGCCGGGCGACTCGCGAGGGCGAGACCGCAGGCGGCGAGCGTCAGATCACCAGGCGGCGATCCCGGCTCCGCGTCGTACCCGGCATCGCCGGGCGGCACCACGATCGCGCGACCGCCCCGGCTTCGGGCCGCCTGCGCCGACAGGCTACCCTTCCGTGAGTGCGTTTGCGCGCAGAAACGCCGCCGCCTGACCGATGGCCTGCTCACGGGCGGTCCGACGTCCCTGCCATGGCGGACCGCAGCGCCACGCCTCGAACCGCCGCATCTCGCCGACGATGCCGTAGTCGACGAGACGCGCGATCGCGTGATGGTACAGCCGCGACCAGCGGTCGCATCGAAGCGCCCAGCGCGTCTGCTCGCGAGGACCGCCGGCCGTCGAGGCCAGCAAGACGATCTCCTCGCCGCTCGACAGATCGACTGTCCGCTCGTCGTGCATGACGACAAAGCGATCGGCGACCAGCTCCACGATGCCTCCTCGATTGACGCCGTTGCACCGCTGCAAGATCGCCGCCCTGTGATTTGGCGGACACCGCACAGGTCCCAGTCGCCGGACGCGGCAGATTTGTCGAACAGATCACGAGGCCGATGCGGCGATTTTTCACCGGCAGCGAGGCAACGGCCGGCATCGTTCCATTCCCGAGGGATGGGGCGCCGGCCGTTTTCCTCCACGCGAGCCTGACCCGCTTCATGTCCACTCAGCCGTCCGCGAGCGGCGCTGTCCTGAGCCTGAAGGACTACAACAAGCCTGGGGATCTCCACGCCTAAGGCCGCGCGACACGCATCGCTCAGATGACACACCATCTGATGCGGAGTCATCCTGTCCCACCTGCGTTCGCTCCGCGGCGTGAGTGCCTCAATCCGTCGCAGGATTTCCGCCCGTGCTTCCGGATGCAACAGAGTCCCGTTCTTCGTCGCAGCCACGTTGCCCATCACAACCTTCTCGATGAGTCCCCGCTTAACGGACTCGCATCCAGGAAACTTTCGCCGTCGTCTGGATAAGCGAGAAGTTCTGACTTTTCCTGTGACGAACTCCTCAATGAAAATCGTTCTCAGCTGGACTGCGCCCTAAAATTGGAACCGCGCGCCAAATTGGACTTGTCGCGGAATGCCGATGCTGGGAAGGAACCCGATGGGCTGTTTGAACTGCGCACTCCGGGAGTTCTCTTGATAACTGGCTCCAAAGTTCGCCGTGTTGAAGACGTTGAAGACCTCAGCAAAGAGGCCAAGCCGGCGGGCCGTGCCAAACGCTAGGGTCTTCGTCATGCGCAGGTCCATGACCGCCGTGGGGTCGCCCCGTTCGGAGTGTACCGCCACCTGCTGCCGGGTGGCTGGATCCACGTAGCGATCGTTGTTCGTGCCGTCCCGGTTCAAATCGGTCCCCGCCAACAGGGTGTAGGGGCGTGGGGTCGCCGTTTGGAAAACAGGCGAGAGCTGGATACCGTACGGGAGCTCGAACACGCCAAACGCCACGACCCGGTGCCGCTCGTCAGCAGATGTCGGCCCCCATTCGCCCGGCGCGAAGACATCGAATGCATCCTGCGATTCGGGGGACTTGTTCGAATCTTCCAGGATCTGGCCGCCGTACGCATAGGATCCAGAGAGCGTATAGTGCGCCTGAAACGTCGCGCGCGGGAGGCGCCGCTGGAACTGGATGATGAGCTCGTCGAACTGCGACCGGTTCCACGACCCAAAGAGACGGACCGCGCTCAAACGGTTGGGGTCCCCGTATACCCGGGCAAACTCGGGGGCCAGGACCCGCGCGCCGTTAACAAGAGGATTGATGGCACGATCGCGGAACTCGTTTCTCCCCGCGATGTGCGTGTAATCGACCGAGAGGGTGGTATTCGGCGCCAGCTCGTGCGCATAGCCGACATGCACCTGATGGGTATAGGCATCCCCCAGGTCCGGATCAAACCAGTAACCGATCGCGTTGCTCGGTAATGTATCCGATGCGTCCGGCCGCGGGGGCTGCGGATCGATGCCGAAACGGTAGTCCGCGAGTTGGCCGACGCCAATCGCCGTATTCGTCTGCTGGACCGTCGCCAGAAGGGGGCGATGCATCTGCTGCAAGATGGTACCGGTCCCACACTGGCAGAAAGAACCGAAGTACAGGCCGTAGCCGCCTCGCAGCACCCGCCGCCCGTCTCCGCGAAGGTCGTAGGCGAGCCCCGCCCGCGGTGAGATGTCTCGAGTCGGCGTTTTCGGAAACGCGCCGTACGGATTCCCGATGTCGGCGAGGATCTGGTAGGTCGGATTCTGCTCGAAGCGCCGTTGATCGTAGAGGTTGATGTCAAGGTCGTAGCGCACGCCCAGGTTGAGCGTCAACCGCGGCGTCATCCGCCAATCGTCTTGAAGCCAACTCATGAATTGCGCCGGGCTGTCCACCTTCGCGCCTACGAAAGCGAGCGGACCTCTCAAAGATTGCCTGACGATCCCCGGCGTCTGGAAGCCCTGAGGATATCTCCCGTTGCTGTTGCTGACGATCACGGACGGATCGTCGAAGAACGAGAGCAATCCAAAAGCATCTGTTGCCCACCGATCGAAGCCGATCTCTTCAAACCGGTTGTAACCGGCGCCGAACGTCAGCGCGTGGGTCCCCCGCTGCATGGACACGTTGCCACGGAATCCCGGAAGCAGCTTGTGGCCGGCTATGCGTGCACCCCCGCTGCCGCCCATGGTCACCGAGGGAAACTCGAGGGCGGGCGGCCCCTCCGGCACATTGGGGTAGCCCGAAGAGTAGAGCGGCCCGCCGTCAGGGAGGTAACGGTCCTGCAGGACGCTGAGCGAATTCGCCTGGAACGTCAGCTCACTCACCGCGCTGGGGCTCAGCGTCCAACGATGCTGGACGACGCCACTCCACGCCTGTATGCGGTTCAAACCTGGTTGCGATTGGTCGTCTCGTTGCCTCAGCTGGGAGTTGTCGTTCTGGTTCCTCTGGCCCGAATAACGCCCTAGGAGGGAGTGATTTGCGCTCAACTCGGCATTCAGCTTGACCGTGTACTTCGCGTCGTGAAACGGCTGCGCGATCTCATGGACCGGCTTCCCCCCGTACGGCACGAGGAGCAGCTGCTCGTTGTAGAGCGCGTCGGGTACGATGATGCTGGTCTTGACATTGACGCCTTCCGCCGCTCCGAAGAAGAAGATCCGGTTCTGTTTGAGGGGGCCCCCAATCGACCCGCCATAATTCCAGCGGTTGTAATCCGGCTTCGGCAGGTTGTCTCGCTCTGCGAAGTAGTCCTTCGCAATCAGTGCCTTGTTGCGCATCAGGCCAAGGGCCGAGCCGTGAAACTGATTCCCACCCGACTTGGTCACCAGCGCGAGGGCGGCGCCATTCGTCCGCCCGTCCACCGCCGTAAATTGATGTGTGGAGAGCCGGAATTCTTCGATGCTTTCCTGCGAGTAGTTCATCATGATCCCGCCGCCAAACAGGTCCGCGTTGTCCCCGCCGTCGAGGGTTGCCGAGATATTGCGCCCCCCCGATCCTCCAAAGGACACCCCGCCTATCTCCGCATTGTCTTTATACTGGAGACCGGTAAGGACGGGTTTGGCCCCCGGCAGCAATGCCACGAGCCCGACGTAGTTGCGCGTGAGCACCGGGAGATTCGCGACTTCCGTCGCCTGCATGACGGCGCCGACCCTCGATTGCGTCACTTCGATGACTGGCGCGGCCCCCGATACGGTGAGCGTCTCGCTCAGCCCGGCGACTCCGAGCGTGAAGTCAAGCGTGAGCGTCGCACCGACAATCAAGGTCCCCCTTCGGGTCCCAGGCCCGAACCCGGACAGCTCCGTTTTGACCTCGTAAGGACCGGGGGCAAGCCCCGGAAGGCTATAAACTCCGGTCTCGTTGGTGACGGTCGTGCGAATGACCCCGGTGCCCGTGTGCGTGGCGGTGATCGTCACTCCGGGCAAGACCGCATCACCCTGGTCGACGACTCGGCCATTTAAGGTGCCCAGGGCCTGCGCATAGGCCAGCCGGACAACAAGCACCATCATCCATGTGGCGAGCCCCAATCCCCGACGTCGTTTCAAATACGGCAGACTCATGGCTCCTCCTTCATCAAACACACAATTGGTCAAAACACAACCAAATGCGACGTCAACAGGGTCTTTTAGCCGAGACGGCTCACGCCGCCAATGGGGCCGCGATCCTTACTCATATGAATACCCCCTCACTAGACCCGGCTGGGCGAAAATGCCCAGCCGCCACGGTCGACGCTCCCGAAGCACAGAGTTCCCCTGGCGCCACCAGGATCAGGGGAGGACGATAGGTGGGGGCGTCGGCTCTTCGCTGTACCAAATTGCACAGGTTGTAGAGCGGCGGTAAGGCTTCTGAACAGCGGAGAGGACATTGGCATGGGGGAGACTGGGAGCGCGGGTGGTGCCTACCGTCAGGAACTGTCGCGCTCGCTGACTCTCCCAGAGACCGTATTTCTTACCTTGTCGTCAGTATCTCCGGCGGGGAGCGTCTTCATCCTCGCGCCGGTCTTGATTGCATCGCTCGGTGGCGCCTCGGTTGTGGCGATGATGATTGCCGCAGCCGTAGCGGCATGTGTGGGTATGTGTTATGCCGAATTGGCAGCCACCTACCCTATCGCTGGAGGCGAATACACGTGGGCTGCTCGAGTGACTCGGCCGCCCAGTCGGGTTTACCCTCTTTCTGCTCACGCTTGCGGCGGGCCCGGCCGTGGGCGCTCTACTTGGCGCGGGGGCCGGTGAATATTTCGCTGTCGTCTGGCCCGCATTGTCGAGCACCAGCTCAGGGGTGGCGGCGATCCTGTTCGCGACCACCATTGCGATACTCAACGTCCGCACCAACTCGTGGATTACCGGCGGCTTTCTCGCGGTCGAGTTGCTGGTGTTGGCGGCACTCACGGTCCTCGGCCTGATGCATCCCAGTCGAGGCGTTGGAGCTTTCGTGTCACCGCAGGTCGTCGACGGTACTGGTGTGCTCGGTGCCGGGCAGTGGCGTTTGTCTAACGCCGCTAGTGCCCATAGCGCTCCTGATGTACGGCGGTTTCCAAAACGTGGTGTATTTCACGGAAGAAACCATCGGTTCCGGTCGACAGATGGGTCGCGCCATCCTTGTCTCGCTAGCCGCCGTCGTCGCGATTCAACTCGTACCCGTGACCGCGGTAATCATTGGAGCAAGATCCCTTCAAGACGTCATGACCGAATCTTCGCCAATTAGCGCCTTCGTGCGGGAACGCGGGGGGCGAGGTCTGAGCACTGCGATGAGTCTCGGCATTGCCCTCGCAATCGTCAATGCCCTGATCGTCGTGATCAACGTGTGGGCCCGCATCGTCTTCGCGTCCGCACGCGACCGTTCGTGGCCAGACGCCGTCGACCGATTGCTCGGCACAGTCCACGTCCGTTTTGGAACGCCAGTTCCGGCCACCCTTGTGATTGGCACGGCCGCCGTGGCGGCGTCATTCCTCCCCTTCGACTCGTTGGCCACGGCAATCGGCCGGAGTCGGAATTGTGCAAATGGCCATTGTCGGGTGTTTCTGCAGTGCAGGTCAGAAGACTCGAGCATCCGGCGAAAAGCGAATACCGAATGCCCGCTTGGCCCTTACCGCCGCTCGCGCTGATTCTCGTCGCTCTCGGCCTACTGTATCAGTCCTCAAAGGACACGCCCTCAAGTGTTGCGGCCTCAATAGCAATCGCGATCGTCGGTGTCGTCTACTACTACGGGTTCATTCACCCTCGTCGTCAAGAACGGTGGACACTACCCTCCGCCATCCGCGATGCCCGCCAATGACCGTTGCAGGTGGGCCGGTAGATCCGGTTGGAGCCAGACCGCAGACAGGGTCAACGACCGTTGTGGCTGGCCAGTATGCCAGTGGCCGCATGACGGCGGATGGCAAGACTCAAGAGTTTCTCGGATCGCAGCCGTCGCGGAGGCGTTACAACTCGCCTGTAACCTCGCTAACGCTAGGCATGGATCTTCCTGATCGCCTGAGCCTCCGTCACGTGTCCGAGCACGTGGATGTGCTGGGCTCGTCTTGGCAGGCACGGCGTCACCTCCTACCCTCTCCATCAGGCCAGCCGACTGGGATTGAGAGTCTGCTGACCAGGACCTTGACCGTCGAAACGGGACCTCTCGCTGCCAGCGCCGACGATCACCGATAGAGGGTCTGACCCGTCAATGCCTCCGGCGGCGGGTCGAGGTTCATCGCGCGACGGAGCGCATAATGGGTCGCCATCACGGTGACAGGCAGCGCGACTGTCTCTTCGAGCCGAGTTCACTCTCAGGTGCCCTGAACATACAGACGCATCGTCGGAAAACTCGCAGCTCGATGAATTCGGAACGGACTCAATGAAGATCCGGGTGTTGACTCAGCTCCTCGGACTTGCCGGAGTTCGAGTCGCTCCCCTTCTCAGGCAGCTGGCTTGGTGCGTTTCCGAATCGCGTGCTTCTTGGCTGACACCTTTCTGGCGGGCTTGGACGGCACCGGACGTCTTCCGGGCTCACCCGTCTTGACGCCGCGCGCTTCGAGGCTGCGGCGCAGTCGCTCCATCAAGTCGACCACGTGAGCCGGTCGCGATTCCTCGCCGATCTCGAGATCGACCTTCTTGCCTTTGACTTTCCCCTGGATGATCCGCATCAGATTGTCTCGGTACTCGTCGTTATACTTCGACGGATTCCAATCGGCTGCGAGGCCCTCCACGAGCGCCTTGGCCATCTGCAGCTCGGCCTTGCGAATGTCTTTGATTACCGGTAACGCGAAGGCCTTTGCGTCCACGAGCTCGTCTGCAAACCGCATCAACGTCAAGACGATCGCATCGTCGATGACCTCAACGGCGGCGAGGTGTAAGGTGTCGCGAAGGATGAACTTCGCGATGCCAATCCGGTCTGCTTGGCGCAACGCTTCGCGCAGCAAGGCGTAGGCATGCTCGCCACCCTTCGCCGGCACCAGGTAATAAGGGGTCTCGAAGAACCGATCGTCGATCTCGTCCGCCTTCACAAAGTCGATGATGTCGACGCGACGCGTCTTTTCAACCGCCGCAACCTGAAAATCCTCCTTCGTCACGACGACGAAATGACCTTTGGCATATTCGTAGCCTTTGACGAGGTCTTCCCACGCAATAGGCCGGCCTTCGCGAGCACACACGCGCGTGAACTTGACCGGCGACTTGTCGGCAGCGTGGAGCATCCGAAATCTGGGTCGATGGTCCCTGACCGCGACATGGACCTCGACCGGAATATTGACGAGTCCGAATGACAATGAGCCTTTCCAGATTGCTCGAGACATGGTTGACCCTATCCGCAACGCACGTGCCAACCATAGGCGAGCTATTTCTCGATTCCACCTGCGTTCCAGAGTGAGTCTTGCATGCGAGGCAGCGATAAGAGCGCGTCTCAGCACGAGCGGGAGGCGTCACGTGATTCGCAAGCTCAAGTCCGGCGAGTATCGCGTGTCTTCGAGGAAAGCCGATCCGACGACCGGAAGGCGGCGAAATCTGGGGACGTTTGGGACGCGGGCGGCCGCAGAACGGCGTGAACGGGCCGTCCACTTCCCTTCAAGCGGCAGGGCTGAGTCCCTCTCTGTCGCTTGCGGGTGAAAGACGATGAGCGATCAAACCCTCCTATGCGTCGACCGCAGCGTCGCCGTGTCGACAATAGCAGTTAGGTAACTCCTATGAATATTTGGCGGAAATCACTCCACGGCGTCAAGCGAGTCGCACATCCTGTGCGAACTCGAGTTGGTGGCGAGGCGGCGGATTCGCGTGCGAGTTTCCAGGGCCCCGTGGACGGAGGACAAGTGCGGGACGAGCGGACGAGGCGAGGGCCCGGCCGACACTTTCTGGCTCTGAGTAGTTTGGCCGGCGCGTTTCTGCTCCTCATCAACCGTGCCAGGCGTAAGGGCGGTGCGGTGCCTGCCACGACGCCAGAGCGAGACAAGCACGATACGCGGCAGGCCACTGCGGCCCTCAACTCTGACGATGACGCTCGACTGAGCGAGATCCTCGCGGCGGTGGGTACCCCATCTCAGCTCGGGGCGCTGCTCTCTGACTACTACCGCGATAAGGCTCGGGCTGATCGGACCTCCCGAGAGCTGCTGTATCTCCATCTGGGGATCGCCAGCGGCGCGCTGCGCAATGCGACGGGGGCAGAAGGATGAGCGACCAAACCTACGAGTGAGGCTTCCTTACAAGACAGGTCCCCCGGACTTGCCGCTTGGTCGTCCCGTGGAACCGGGTGTTGGCTCGGTGCGCCTCCCAGCGATCGAGACATGTTTGGGCCCGCTCGAGGGTCTCAAAGCGGAGGCCGTGGAGCAGCGTCTTCTGCGTGTGGCCGGTCCCGGATTCGACCTTGCCCTACCAGCTGATACCCGCGGTCGATATTCATCTGGTCGAAGAATCTGACACTCAATGAACTTCCGGTGGGCGTGAGGAGCCAATCCCAAAAGCAGTTGCGACTGCAGGAAGCGGGACAATTAGTGTTGAATGAGGCCCTTGACGCCGGAAGCGCCGCGGGTCGCGTGCACACGCCCTCGGTCCCGACACGACCCGCGCTGCTGTCTCGGTGATGAGGAGCACCGCAGCCATGAAGACGCAGTATTTCACCGCCACCAGTCTCGACGGGTTCATCGCGACCGAGGATGATTCGCTGGACTGGCTATTCCCGCTCGGGAGCGTCTACGACACCAGCTACCCGACGTTCATCGCCGAGGTCGGCGCTCTGGCGATGGGCTCGAGTACCTACGAGTGGATGCTGCGCCACGCGGATCTCGTCGCGAAGGAAACCGGTTCCCCCTGGCCGTACACGCAACCGTCGTGGGTGTTCTCCAACCGGTCGCTGCCGGGCCTGCCCGGCGCCCACATCCACTTTGTGCGGGGGGATGTGCGACCGGTCCACGAGGACATGGTGCGGGCCGCAGAGAGCAGGAACGTGTGGATCGTCGGCGGAGGTGATCTCGCCGGGCAGTTTCATGACGCCGGCCTGCTGGACGAGATCTTGGTCCAGGTCTGTTCGGTCACGCTGGAGCGGGGCAAGCCGCTGTTTCCGCGGCGCCTGACCCAGCCTCCGCTCGCACTGGTCTCGGTCCGGCAGGTGGGTTCGGGGTTCGCTGAGCTTTGCTATGCCGTACCGCGCGCCGGCGCGACCGGTCCAAGGGGGCGCTAACGCCGCGCGGATTACCCTGGCACGGTGCGACGGGCACCGACAACGGGGTGCCCTTTGCGTCGGCCCACGCCGTCTACGGCCTCAGCAAACTGGCGGTGTGGTGGCTGCGACTCGGTATTGAGGACATCTCCACTGAAATTGCCGGTTTTTGGGTTTCACTTCGCTGGGACAGCCGCGGCTCCGCACCGCAATGCCGGCGGCTTTCAGGTAGCCGCTAATCGTCTCGCGGCGGATGCCGGTCGACTCCTGGATGCGGGAGAGCGTCCAGCCATCGATGTCGTCGGCAGACACGATCAATTCGCTCGCGCTCTCAGCGCCAACGGATCGAGCTCTCAAAGAGCGCAGACGAGATCACGACCGGCGGACCTGTTCGGTGGGTTCGTATAGACGTGGTCTGCCGTAGGGCTGCCCGCGATGATAGATCCTGGCGGAGGTGTGCGCGACCCATGTCTGCGCAATCTCGACGGCTTCTTGAAATGATGCCAGCCCGAGAGCAGCACGGCCGCTCCTAGTTACACGCCAGACCGGTGGCGGCTCGCCAGGAGGAATGCGCGGAATCCGCCGGCGCTCGTTACCTTCCTCGCAGTCAATGAGTACATCCAGGGCGTTCATGTGCAAAACCTGCAATTCATGATCAATCGTGATTTGAGCGCCACTGCGCTACGAACTTCACCGGCGTCGACAGACGCTCCTTCTTCTTCAGTGTGGTTTCCGCGACCTGTCCTGGGCCATTGGACATCTCGGGTAAGAACATTCGGCACGCTCACCTCTAACAACTCGTTCGAAGCGGTGACGCAATCAGATCAGCCAGCCTGCATCAGCTCCTCGACCGTCTCGGGCTCGTCGAGCGAGCGGCCCACACTTAGCCTGGCGCACATTCGACGATACAGCTGGCTCGACGTCAGGAGCTCGCCGTGGGTGCCCTTGCGCAATGATGCGACCCTCATGCAGCACGAGGATGCGGTCCGCGTCACGAGTCGTCGACAGGCGATGGGCGATTACAATCGTCGTACGGCCGCTTTTCAGCCTGCGCAGCGCCGCGAACACGGATTCTTCCGAAAGCGCGTCGAGCGAGGAGGTCGGCTCGTCAAGAATCAGAATAGGTGCGTTCTTGAGGAGAGCCCGCGCGATGCTGAGCCGCTGGCGTTCCCCGCCTGACAAACTGGCGCCCGCTTCGGCAATCGGCGTCTGATATCCCTGTCGGAGCCGCTTCACGAACTCATGGGCGTGGGCGTCCCTGGCCGCCCGCTCGACCTCCGCATCGCTGGCGTCGAGACGTCCGTAGCGAATGTTGTCGGCGATCGTGGTGCCGAACAGCACCGCATCCTGGAGAACGATTGCGATGCGATCACGGAGAGATCGCAGGCGATACTTCCCCACGTCAATCCCGTCGATCAGCACGCGCCCGCGCGTCGGCTCGAAGAACCGGGGGATAAGACTGACCATCGTCGACTTCCCTGCGCCGGTCAGGCCTACGACCGCGACCATCTCACCAGGGCGGGCGACGAAGCTGACGTCGTCGAGGATCGGACGGTCCTCGCCGTAGGAGAAGCTGACGTGCTCGAACCGGATTTCGCTGGCGCACGCCGGCGCCTCGACGGCCATGTGTGCGTCGTGCGTCTCCGGAACGAGGGTGAAGATCTCGCGGACGCGCCGGGCGCTTGCGATGGCGTTCTGCAGCAGGCCGGTTGTGTGGGCAATCGAGGACAGCGGTCCGTACACCGACGCCAGATAGGCCATCACCACCAGCAGCTCGCCAATCGTGAGCTCATTGCTGAGGACGAGCGACCCGCCGACCGCCAGCACCAGCGCCGTGCCGGTGGTTGTAATCGCCGCAACGAGCAACGTAAACAGGGACTCCTGCCACGTGTAGCGAAGGCGGGCGGCCATCGTCTCAGCGCCGGATCTCGAGAACCGTTCGAGCTCGTGCGACTCACGCGCGAAGCTCTTGACAACCTTGATCGACGAGAGAATCTCGTAGAGCCGCCCGATCAGCTTCGACTCCAGTTGCTTCACGCGCTCGGCGCGGTCAATCATGCGGCGCGAATAGTGCCGAAGGCTGACGAACAGGCACGGCACCACGGTCAGTGACAGCAGCGCCAGCCGCACGTTGAGGTGCAGCAAAACGCCGAACATCGCACCGAGCGTCAGCACGGCGGTCAGCAGCGGCAGCGCGCCGCTCATCACGAGGTCGTGCACGCAGTACGCGTCGGCCTCGAGTCGGTATACCGAATCGCCGGTTCGTGCGGCGATGTGATGACGAAGCGAGAGCGCCTGCAGGTGGCCGAGCAGCTTCGCGCGCAGCGAATACACCATGCGCTGTCCGGTGTCGACCTGCACCTGCGTGTTCACCATCGAGACGACCTGCGAGATGAGCTGCAGCAGCAAGCCGGCGGCGACAATCACTATCAACAACCCGACGCGGCTGTCTCCCGCCACCGCGCGGATCGACTCAGATAGATACGATGGGAGCGGCTGTCCACCAAGGACGTTGTCCACGACGATCTTGAGGGGCCAGGGACTGAGCAGTCCGAGCACGATTTGCGTAAGCGCGATGACCGCAAGGAACGCCATTCGCCAGCGGTACGGGCGCATGCACGCAAACGTCCATGAGATCAGGCCCGCCAGTCTGAAAGGTAAATCCATCACGTGTGGTTCCGGCCTCGCCAGGCGATTGTGCCCCTTTGATACGGATGCACCTTCGCCACGTTGAAGGCAGTCACCGATCCGTCGTCGCTGGCGACGTAGAGCCAGCCCCCGGCACGATACGCGAGGCGCGAGGGCGCCGTGAATCGGCCGGGCTCACCTACCGTCGAAACGATGCCATGCGGGTCGACGACTAGCACCCTGCCGTTGAAATACTCCGCGATGAAGAGCCTCACCTGGCGTCCCTCATTCACGAGGACTAGGCCAGCCGGTCCACCGAGGCTTGCGGCGACCGCCAGTCCTCCGTCCCCGCGGCGGCCGAAACGCCCGTCGCCTGCCACGGTCGTGATCACACCCGTTTTCGCATCGACGACACGAACGCGGTTGTGACCCATGTCGGCGATGTAGAGATCGCCGTTCGGTGCGAGCGCCACATCGGTCGGTCGATTCAGATGTGCCGCCGTCGAGGGACCACCGTCTCCAACCGTGTCTGCTTCGCCAGGATTGCCGTCACCCGCGATGGTCCGAATCAAACCCGTGGCCTGAGTGATGAGCCTGACGCGGTGGTTCAAGGTGTCCGCGACGTAGAGGTCGCCATTCCTGGCCACCGCCACCGCGTTGGGCCGGTTAAGCGCTGTCTGCGTGGCCTGCACGTCGTCGCCGTCGAAGCCCCCAGGGCTGCCATCGCCGGCGACCGTGATGATCTTGCCGCTGACCCGCTCGATGCGGCAGATGCGATGGTTCTCGGCGTCGGCCACGTACAGATCGCCGTTGGCCGCGATCGCTGCGCCTGCAGCAGAAGTGAATGCCAGATCGTCTCGGGCATCCACACGACTCAGGTAGACGTAGCTGTCAGCGGTGCGAAGCCAGCGGTCGAAGACACGCGTGTCGAACCGGCGGATGACGCCTGTCCGGACGTCGGAGTGGAACAGGTCGCCGTTCGGCGCCACAGCCAGTGCACCGGCGGAATGAAGTCTTGGCTCCGACGGCTCACGCGCGGCGACGATGGTCGGCTGTGCCGTGGGGATTGCCCCCTGATCGACGGCGACCGACGAGCCTGTTGTGGCTACACTCACGAAGAGCGCGACCACGACCAAGCCCTGCAATCCCTGTCTGGGCGTTGCGAGATGCGGTCTAGATCGCCCCGTCAAGTCGAAACTCGAATGCACCAGCAGCGGTATCATTCCGACGCCACTTGTAGCCAGCAACGTCGCCTGCCGCATGATGGCGATCGCGGTCGCCGCCTGCCACAGCGCACGCATCAGCGCGAACGCGGAGGTCGCCACGCACGCCACACTTAGCCATAGCCACGGCAGCTCGATGGCGGTGGTCGCCGCAACCGACAGGGTGGTAAGGGCGAGTGCCAGGTACGATCCCTCGGAGCGCAGGCCGAAGCCGGGTCGTGACGCGCAGGAGCACTTTGGGGCCATCGTGCTCCTCGATGAAGGCTCGCAGGTCGAGCCAGCCCCACCTGCCCAGGGCGACGCTCACATCCCGCTCAAGATGCCACCCGTCATCGACCTCAACATGGCGGGCAGGGCGCACGGCTTGGAGCAGTCCCGTAATCTCGGACAGCAGCGAGTGATGCGATGTCCATGTCTCGCCCCAAAAGGTCTCTTCGGTCCAGCCGCCGGCGAGCAGCCGCGTCGCCGAAACGGAATCCTGGACGGCAAACACCGGAGCCTTCCACGGGACGCGGGAGACGCGCTCAGGCTCGACGACCGGCGGCGGCGACAGCATGCCTCGCACGCGGCCATGGAAGCGCGCGAGTGGCTGGATGAAATGGAGCGCCGCAATCAGTAGGCGGTAGCGCATGCGACCCAAGCGGGTGGTCCTGGTGCGAAGCTGCGACATGTCGGAGCGCAACCCGAAGAGGACGCATCGCAGGATGGTGGTGCCCCATCCGAGCATTCCGGCCGCCAGCAGCAGCGCGGCCGTGCCCGTAGACGACGACAGCAGGGCGGCCGTCCCCGCCATCGACACCAGCGTCGAGACGGCTAACCAGAGCGGTGCATGCGGGAGGAACTGCGCGGCGCTGACGTCCGTGCGATACACCGACGGGAAGGCCGCCGTCCCCCAGACGCCGGTGTTGATCCGCCGGCCGGAGAGCGAGCGCACAAACGGAAGTGGGCTGTAAATGCGGCCGCGCCAGACCATGTTGCCGCGGACGAACTTTTCAGGATGATGCGCGTCGAGCCACGTCTCGCCTTCGCCGTATCCGACCTGTTGGCGCCAATAAGCCGCGATCGACGAGCGATGGTGATGCCACACGATTGCGCAGGGCGAGAAGCCGATCCTCTGGCCTTTCGCCTGCAGCCGCCAGCACACATCGACGTCATCACCAGCCCTGAGAAAGACTGGGTTGAACCCGCCGATGGCAAGCAGCGCGTCGCGACGGAACGACATGTTGCAACCCGGTACATGCTCGGCTATGCGGTCGGTGAGCAGGACGTGTGTGGGACCACCCGGCGAGCGGGCGACGCACTGTGCGATCCAGGGGTCATCGAGGGGCACAACATTGGGACCTCCCGAAGCCACGACATCCGACATCACGAACGGCTGCACGAGATATGAAAGCCAGTCCGGATCGACTCTGACGTCAGCATCCGTATAGGCGATGATCTCGCCCGACGCCTGCTCGAGGCCGACGTTTCGGGCCGCACTCAGGCCGCCGTTCTGGATGTCGATCACGCGAACGCCGGAGAAGCGACGTGCGATCGTACTTGTGGCATCGCGGGAGCCGTCGTTGACGACAATGACCTCGAAGTTCGGATACGTGAGCTTTTGGAGTGATGAAAGACAGTCGTCGAGCGTCTCGGCGGCGTTGTAGGCGCAGACGACCACCGACACTGAGGGCCACTGCCGGGGAGCGCAGTCGCTGAACGGTGCATCTGCAAAGGCCCGCGACACCGCCGCAAGTGCCGGCTTTGGTCGACGCGCGCAATCGACCAGGCCGAACGCCCAGTCGTCGACGTCCTCGCCTCCGCGCCACCACTCGTCAGTCCACGAAAATGCAACAGCGCCGCACAATCCCTCTTCGAACGCCACTCGCAGGTGCGTCGCCGTGATCTGTGCCTGACCGGCCAGACCGTCACGGATGCTATCGGCACCCGCCTCCGCGAGCAGCAGGGGTTTCACGCCGGCGATTTGCTGCAGGCGCGCCAGGTAGTCGCGCAGCTCCTGTTCGCGGTGTAGATAGACATTGAAGGCGCACAGGTCGTAACAGTCGACGTCGAGATATTCCGTCGGCGGAAAATTCACATAGGTGAGCAGACTGCCCGGCGATGCCTCCTTGGCTTCGTCGTCCAGATCCCGCAGGAAACGCTCGACACGTGCGCGTCCATGCCAGCGGACCACCGATGGCGGAATCTCGTTGCCAAGACAGAAGAGCAGTGTCGCCGGATGCGAGCCGAGCTCTCGCACCTGAGCCGCTGCATCCCTGCGAATCTGACGCGTGAGCTGGCGCTCGTCGAGAAACGCGATGTGCTGTCGCCACGGCAAGCCGATAATCACCCGTAGGCCATGGCGCGCCGCCTCGTCGAGCAGCGACATCGGAGGCACCGTGTACAGGCGGACGGTGTTGATACCGGCCTGTCGCATCTGAGCGAAGTCATTCGCAACGCGTTCTGCCGGCGGAATCTGCATGCCCTTGTCGTCGGGGGCAAACGTTCCATACGCGACGCCCTTGACGAGCAGTCGCTTGCCGTCTACGTCGAGAAACTTCCCGTTGATGCGCGGCTGCCGCGTCGTCGACGCGCTTTCCTGAAGGTCAGTCATCTAGTGTTCCGTTGCGTCTTGAAATCGAACGCCCCACGAAACCCTTACTCGCTCGTCGATTTCGACCAATTCACTGGCGGCCCCGCGTTTGCGTCGTCATCGTAGAGAAATCGCTCGTACGCACGTTGGAACGCCTGGATTCGCCCCGCTCTCGAGTCGACCCGTGCAATTGACGGTCCGCCTCGAGCCCGGGGGAACGCTCTTGCCGCCGGCCTCAGCGTCTTCACGGCTGAGCTTCCCCGCCGTCGCGCGGGAAGAGGGAAAAGACGAAAGAGAAGCTTGCCGGCTTCCGTAAGGTTCCAGAAACTCTGGTCAGCGAGCGAGTGCCGTCAGTCTGACTCGTCGAACGCCACCACCGAGACGGTTGCGAGCTCTATGCGTAAGCAAACCGGATGCCGCTCTTTGTCCAACTTGGTTCTTCGGGTTGTTCAACTTGGAGAGCGTCGCGACTCGTAGTGCCGACGACAGCTGGAGCCAGAGGTCACGGATTTCAAAGCAGCTGGGCCGGACAGGGGGCGCAATCAACATCGCGAGCGCGTGGAGGTGCTGTTTCATGAAAGCCGAACGTTCTTCCAACACCTGCCCATGTTCGTCCCGCGTCAATTGGAATCGAGCACTGACCGCAAGAAGCTTTCGTCGTCTCCTCCGGAGGAGCACACGCTGGGTGCGTAGGTTGCAGTCCTACATTCCTGCTCTGTAGGACAGACAACAGCTCCGATCGCGGGTCAATCTGTGTCTGACGAATGCCGCGCAAGCAGAATCAAGCTTCGCGCCTTCCGAGATCAGGCCATCGTAACGGTTGCGACAGTCGCTCAGCACATCCACAGACTTGGCCTGTCTCTGAAAGCGCAGACTGATGTAGCACGTGGTCGCTACAGTCAGAGCCGACAGCAAGGGTGCGACGGCGACGAACAGCCGCAAGCAGTGAAGGTAGCGACACCTGACTGCCATGGGGACCCAGCCTTCTTAAAGGGTTTGAGCTTAATGCGTGAAGACAACCTTTCGATTGCAATACCTCAGCAGCTGACGGTCCGCGACATCCATTTGGCCCGAGTCGGCCGCGTGAACAGTGCCGGACTCGCATCGCCAGGGTGATCGCCGGATGAAGAACGGAAGCTTCAGAAACCCGACAGCAGCAGTTCTCTGCGCACCTGAACGGCTCATTCGACAGTTATACGACGCTGACGAGGACGAAAGTCCTGCACTGGGAAGCGCGTGGTCGGCAGTATGGTCCTGCACCAGTCGCACGCTCGCGGCGACAAGCGGCACCACCCGTAGGTTTTTCTCTAGATTGTTAGGTTTCTTGACAACACTTCGCGGCTGTCTCTCATCGAACCATTAAAGGTTCCCCCCATTTCCCACCGGCCCGCCACAAGCCCGAGTTTTCCGCAGTACGCTTGGTACCCGTGCCGCCACCGGCCCGACGAGAGACAGCCTCGGAGGACTACATCCAGGCCACCTCGATGCCCCCAATCGGCGGTCGGAGGTCGTGCCCGCCATGCTCACTTGGCGTGAGCGTCCCCCTCCATCAGCTTCCCCGGCCGTTCGTTGGCGAGATCATTGAGCGACGGGACATAGAAGGCCAACGTGCATCCGGGTCACCAGGACCGTGTGGACGGTTCGTCAAGAGATTGGCGCGTTCAACTCCTCACAGGCGACGCCGTGTCGCATGCGCACCTCACGGTCCCTGGACCGTACCCAGCAATCCTCTTGAAGTATCCGCACCATCCTGCGTAACCTTGTGTCCGGCCGCGCCGCTGTGACGGGAGCGGCGGGACCTTCCGTGCTGACGGCGTCGCTCCTGCCGCGTCCCCCACTTTCCAAGTGTCAGGGAGAATGCCTGCGATGATCAATCGTGCACATGCCGACACCATGCCGAACCGCACCCTGTTCATGGCCGGCGTATTTCAGATCGCATTCGCGGTTCTGGTGTTTCAGGTCGTGCAGACGCGCATCCTCTCTGTCATCGCCTGGTACTACCTGGCGTTCTTCGCGATCAGCGTTGCGATGCTCGGCATGACCGCAGGCGCCGTATGGGTCTACGTCAAGCGCCAGCGCTTCACACCGGAAACCTTTTCGACGACGCTCTCGAACACCTCGCTGCTGACAGCAGTGGCGATGCCGGCGTCTGTGCTCGTGCAGTTCTGTCTCATTACGACCCTCCTACCGGCCCTGACCTCAGTCCTCTCTTGGGCGTTGCTGATGGGTGCGATGACGGTCCCGTACGTGTCTGCCGGGATCGCGGTGAGCCTTGCCCTCACCCGCAGCCCCTTCCCGGTGTCACTCGTCTATGGGGTCGATCTGCTCGGCGCCGCACTCGGCTGCGCGGCGGTGGTCGGGATCCTCAACGTCCTGGACGGGCCGACGGCGAGCCTGTTCGCGGCGCTGATGGCTGGGGCCGCCGCCTGGGCGTTCGCGGGTGGGGCGAGCGCCCCTGAACGCGCCGCATTCGCGGCGCAGAGCGCGTGGCGCAGGCCGGTATTCACGATGCTCGTGCTGGCGCTGCTGATTCCACTGAACATGTCCGTGCCCGGCGGCTTCACGCCGATCATGGTCAAGGACACATTTGAGGGAGCTTGGCGAACACGAACGGAGCGTTGGAATTCGTACTCGCGCATCATCGCGTATCCACCGACCGAAGAACTGCCCTTCCTCTGGGGCCTCTCCCCGAAGATGCCGCTGGACATCCGAGTCCAGCAGGCAAGCCTGAACATCGACGGCGGCGCCGGCACGGTCATGCATCATTATGACGGGACCCGCAGGTCGATCGACTTTCTGAAGTACGACCTGGTGAACCTCGCGTATCACCTGCCAGGGCTCGAGAAGTCGGCGGTCATTGGCGTCGGCGGCGGCCGGGATCTACTGTCGGCGCATCTGTTCGGCGTCAAGGACATCACCGGCGTCGAGTTGAACGGCATCCTGGTCGACCTACACACCCGTCATCCGTTCTTCGCGCCCTACTCGAACCTGACGTCTGTACCGGGTGTGAAGCTGCACGTCGACGATGCCCGGTCGTGGTTCGCTGCCACGCGCGAATCCTTCGATCTGGTGCAGATGAGCATGATCGATACGTGGGCCGCCACTGGTGCAGGAGGATTCTCGCTGTCAGAGAATGGCTTGTACACGCTGGAGGGTTGGCGCGCATTTACCGGCCGGCTCCGTCCGGGAGGCGTGTTCACGGTCAGTCGCTGGTACAACCCGGGCGACGTGAACGAGACCGGCCGCATGGTCACGCTTGCGCTGGCGACCGCGATCGATGCGAGCGCTGCCGACCCACGGCGGCACGTGTTCGTGGCACGGGCGTCTCGCATCGCCACGCTGGTGCTGGCGAAAGATCCGCTCAGTGTGCAGCAGCTCGAGACGCTGCGCGCTGCCACGAAGCGTCTCGGCTTCGAGGTGCTCGTTGACCCGGACATGGAGCTCGAATCCGCAGTGCTGCGCGGCATGGTTCAGGCGAAGAACATGACCGCGCTTAATCAGGCCTCGGCGACCGAGTCGCTGGACCTGACGATCCCCACCGACAACCGCCCGTTCTTCTTCAATCAGCTTCGATTCGCCGACATTCCTCGGCTGGTGACGCAGACGCTTCGCCAGCCGCTCCAAACCGGCGTACTGCGCGGGAACCTCACGGCGTCGATCACGCTTGTGCTCATCCTGGTGATCGCCCTTATCGCGGTCGTCTGCACCATCCTGCTTCCCCTTCGCCGCGCCGCGAAGTCGGCACCGCGACAGCTGATCACCATCGGCACCGCCTATTTTGCGTTGATCGGTCTGGGATTCATGTTCGCGGAGATCTCGATGCTGCAGTTCTTCAGCATCTTTCTTGGGCATCCGATCTACGCGATGGGCGTGTGCCTGTTCAGCCTGATCCTGTCCACCGGGCTCGGCAGCCTGAGCTCAGGGCGATGGCCGTTGAACAGCGGCACTCGTATCGTCACCTGGAGCCTGCTTCTTAGTGCGTACTTGATCGCCACTCAGGCCGTCCTGACCCATCTGTTCGAGGCCACCACCTCACAGGCTCTGTCCGTGCGCATTGCGATTTCCCTCGCGGTCGTCATGCCAGCCGGCTTTCTCATGGGTTTCGCATTCCCATCGGGCATGACACTGGTCAACCGTGTGTGCGCGGAACCAACACCCTGGTTCTGGGGCATCAACGGGGCCACCGGCGTGCTCGCGTCGGTCATTGCGGTGATGGTGAGCATGGCTTTCGGTATCAACGTCACGATGCTGCTCGCAGGGATCTGCTACCTCTTGCTCATCCCCACTACCCTAGCGCTGCTCAGACTGTCGGACGTGCCAGCAGCAGCCGCGTGATTCTCCGGGACGAGCAGTCGCGCGCGTGGAAGCTTGTCTCGTTGCTCTGGACGCTCTTCGTGAACGGGAGATCGTCAGCCTGGCTGAAGGCAGCCTTTCTGTCGGGCAGCCGTGGTCAGCGTCGGCCGCGGACTGACCAGCCGATGTCAGCCAGCGGACATCGAGTCGCGACGCTTCCAGACGCTCCAGACATCACCGCACCGGAAGGAGAGGAGCCAATGGGTCCGCAGCGCACAGGCCACCTTGACCGTCTGGCCACGTACGGCTCGGCACCCACCCGCGCCGCGTGACTTCCCGCTCGGCAATTGCGACCGCGTCCGCGAAGTCGATCGCCGCATAGGGTTCCTCGAAGGCGCGGCCATCCGGCATCGCAACCAGAACACTCCATCCAAACGGCCCCCCGCCTGACGGCCCGCACGCGACCGACACCATGCACTCGAGCCGCCCGAGCGCCTCGAGTCGCCGCACGGCGTCGGCGGTTTGTCGAGCGGCGCGCATAGTCTGGAACTCGGCCGCCAGTTGTTGGATGCGGACAGGGTCGCTCATGCCGTGACTGCTCCCTGAAGATCGCCCTCGACTTTGTCGCGTGGCGCTGCGCGACGTGTGGGGGGCACGCTGAAGCTGCAATTGAATCAATTCAGCAGACGCTCGACGTTCAGTTCAACCGCATCGCGGCGATGCAGGCCGAAATTGACCTACTGCGAGCGAAGGCGCGGTCCTCGTGACGCTCAGACCCACGTGAACGGTTCAGCGATAGCCATGCTACTGGATGGCAGCGTGACGCGCCGTCGAACATCGGCCGGGCTTCAGGAAACGGCGGCTACCGAATGAGTCCGACACCACCAAACATCCGGCACTTCCCCGCGAAGAAACGGCGAGCGGTTGACGAGCATCAGCCGTTCTCGGCGGAGAAACAGGTACGCGTGGACGAACACCGACCAATCACAGGCGAGCATTTTGCGCTCATCAACGCCATTGGCTTGGCGCTTCGAGCGTGGCTCGCCGATCGTCCCCATGTGAGGCGCGAAGATGTTCAAGCGGCGCTTGAAATGGGTTCGACGCTCCGGCAGTGGATCCGCGATCATCCCCAGGTGACGACGGCGGACATCGAGGTGGCGCTTGAAGTCCTGCCCAATCTTCTCGGAGATCCCGACGAGGATATTGCTTGGAACCTGGGCTCGTGTACCGACGACACTGAGAATGACGGCGCATGACCGCGAAGATGAAGTTACAGTTCGAGCGCTGGTCTCGCGCCGGGCAATAGCGGCGGGTGGGGATCGTTCAGCGCCGCGACTGTGGCTAAGCCGATCGCGGCCCCTACGAAGCGGCGAAGGCCACCACCGGCAGGCTTACCGCACGTAGCTGATGAGCACCGGGCGGGCGGTTCCGTTTTTCAAACGCGGCCGCCCGATCAACGCCGTTGATCCGGTGTCGAAGGCGACGGTTCGGGTGGCTCTGGCTCAGAAGGGAATGGATCCGTTGATGGCGGCTCTGGCGGGACCGGTTCCGGCTGGGGCCCCGGCCATGGGTCTGGCGGATTCGTCAGATCGTGACCGCTCGCACGTGTGGGAACTAGCATGACCGGCTCAAAGTTTATCGCGCGATACCTCCCGCACCAGGTCTGCGATTTGTTCCGATTTTCCAACAGATGCCACGTCTGC